>NZ_CP120742.1:2960000-3560000 GCF_029581275.1 Micromonospora sp. WMMD1155 | reverse complement strand
TCACCCCGAGGTCGGCCTTGGCTTCCGCGGTGAGGAACGCCACCGCGGGGGTGGGCAGCACGCCGACCCGCACCACGTTGGCACCGGCGCTGGTCAGGCCGGCCACCACGGCGGCCTCCAGCATCTCGCCGCTGGCCCGGGTGTCCCGACCGACGACGGCGAGTGGTGGGTGGCTGCGGTCTGTCTCGGCCAGTGTGTGCGCGGCGGCCACGGCGACCGCCAGCGCCAGCTCGGGGGTGAGATCCGCGTTCGCCCGCCCGCGTACGCCGTCCGTGCCGAACAACCGACCCATACCCGCCAACCTCCGATTGAGCACAACAAGTGAGGAGAAAGCGGAACGGCCGACCCACCTCCCCGTCGTGGGGAGGCGGACCGGCCGTCCGTCAGAAGTACAACGCGCTGGGAAAGATCAGCGCTTCGAGTACTGAGGAGCCTTGCGGGCCTTCTTGAGGCCGTACTTCTTGCTCTCCTTGACCCGGGCGTCCCGGGTGAGGAAGCCGGCCTTCTTCAGCGCCGGGCGGTCGTCCGGCTCGCTGACGATCAGCGCACGCGCGATGGCCAGCCGCAGCGCACCGGCCTGGCCGGTGGTGCCGCCGCCACGCAGGTTGGCGATGACGTCGAACGCCTCGGGCTTCTCGGCGGTGACCAGCGGGTCCTTGATGAGCTGCTGGTGCACCTTGCTCGGGAAGTAGGCCTCGAGGTCACGACCGTTGCAGGTGATCTTGCCGGTGCCCGGGACGATACGGACCCGGACGATGGCCTCCTTGCGCCGACCCACGGTCTGGATCGGGCGGTCACCACGCGGCGCGCGGGCGACGGGCGCCGGTGCCTCGGTGACCTCGGGGGCGACCTCGGTCTCGGTGATGTCGGTCATGCTGATTCCTTCGCCCGCGCTCACTGCGCGATCTGCTTGATCTCGAACGGCACCGGCTGCTGCGCGAGGTGCGGGTGCTCGGCACCGGCGTAGACCTTCAGCTTCTTGATCAGCTGACGGCCGAGCTTGTTGTGCGGGAGCATCCCCTTCACCGCGAGCTCGATGGCCCGCTCGGGGCGCTTGGTCAGCAGCTCGTCGTAGCCGACCTGCTTCAGGCCACCCGGGTAACCGGAGTGGCGGTAAGCGACCTTGGTGTGGCGCTTGTTGCCGGTCAGCGCGACCTTGCCCGCGTTCACGATGACGACGAAGTCGCCCGTGTCGACGTGCGGCGCGAAAGTCGGCTTGTGCTTACCACGCAGCAACGTGGCGGCGTGGGTGGCCAGGCGGCCCAGCACGACATCAGAGGCGTCGATGACGTGCCACTGACGCTCGATCTCACCCGGCTTCGGGCTGTACGTACGCACAGGTCTACCTTGTCTCGTCGTCGGTCTGGGGTCGCGCGCCGAGGTGACCAGATCTTGCAGGCCGGACCAGCGCGCACGAACGACCAAGCGTACCTGATGGGGCACGCCTCTGGATGTCGTACAACAGCAGGCAACGATACCCGGCGCCCGGTACGCAGGTCAAAACGGGGGTACGGTCCCCCGCGCCGACCCGCCGCCGGTGGCCCAGCTCACACGCCGGCTCACACGTCGGCGAGCCGACCGGCCCGGGGCCGCAGGTAGACCGCCCAGGTGACCGCGAAGCACAACGCGTACCAGCCGATGAAGGCCAGGTAGGCGGCGTCGGCGTCGCCGGAGCCGAGGAACGACTGGCGGAACGAGATGTTGACCAGCACCCCTCCGGACGCGCCGACGGCACCGGCGATGCCGATCAACGAGCCGGTCATCCGCCGCGCCCACCGGGCGGCCGAATCCGGGTCACGACGACCCGTGGCGACCGCGGCCGCCGCCCGGGCCCGGAAGATCGCCGGGATCATCTTGTACGTGGAGCCGTTGCCGATGCCGGAGAAGACGAAGAGGGCGATGAACCCGGTCAGGTAGAGCCAGAACGAGTGCTCCCGGGCCGCGTACAGCACGGTGCCCGCGCCGGCCGCCATCGCGACGAAGTTCCAGAAGGTCACCCGGGCCCCGCCCAGCCGGTCGGCCAGGTGCCCGCCCAGCGGGCGGATCAGCGAACCGACCAGCGGGCCGAGGAAGGTCAGCCAGGCGGCGTCGACCGGGGTGGGGAACCGCTCGGCGAACTGGAGCTGGAGCACCTGGCCGAAGGCGAAGCCGAAGCCGATGAACGAGCCGAAGGTGCCGATGTAGAGCAGTGACATGACCCAGGTGTGCCGGTCGCGGGCCGCCTCGCGCAGCGCGCCGGGCTCGTTGCGCGCCCCGGGCACCGTGTCCAACCAGCGGGCCGCCGCCAGCGCGGCCAGCACGATCAGCGGCAGGTAGACCGCCGGGACCAACCGGGGGTACGCGGCACCGGCGGTGGCGAGGACCGCCAGCCCGACCAGTTGCACGGCGGGGACGCCCAGGTTGCCGCCGCCGGCGTTGAGCCCGAGGGCCCGGCCCTTGAGCCGCTCCGGGTAGAACAGGTTGATGTTCGCCATGGAGGAGGCGAAGTTGCCTCCGCCCACGCCGGTCAGGCAGGCGAGCACCATCAGGGTGGTGTAGGACACCCCGGGTTCCAGCAGCACCGTCATCGGCACCGTGGGCACCAGCAGCATGAGTGCGCTGATGATCGTCCAGCGCCGTCCGCCGAAGCGGGCCACCGCCAGCGTGTACGGCAGCCGTAGCACCGCGCCCAGGGCGGCGGGCACGGCGGTGAGCAGGAACTTCCCGGCCGGGTCGATGCCGTACGCCGGGCCGAGGAAGAGCACGGTGACCGACCAGAGGCTCCACACCGAGAAGCCGATGTGCTCGGCGAAGATCGAGACCCAGAGGTTGCGCCGGGCGATCGGTGCGCCCGTCGTCCGCCAGAAGTCGGGGTCCTCGGGGCGCCAGTCGTCGAGCCGGCGCCCACGGCCGGTGGTGGTCGGCGGCCCGACGGTGACAGCGGTGGTGGTGAGCGTGCTCACGGCGGCTCCTCCTGGTCGATGTGACGAGGAGGAACGCTAGGAACACCCGGTTACCTGGCAGTGCCCGTCGCGGGTCGGCCCGGATACGGCTACCGCACCACGAGCCGGCGGCGATGGTGAGGTGTCGATCAGAGCTGCTGGAGGATGCGCAGCGCGCGGCCCACCCGGAGCATCGTGTCGGTGTCGGCGACGTCCACGCATTCGGTGAACCACTTCTTCATCGGCGAGGAGATGCGGTCGGGCATCACCACGTACCGGCCCATGGACACGGCGAGCGGCGAGTCGCGCAGCAGCGACTCCTCGACCACCTCGACCACGATCACGATGGGGACGTCGGTGGAGTTGTAGACATCCGAGCTGACCACGAGGCCGAGGCGCTCCCGGGCGCCCTCGATGCGCCAGACCTCTCCCCTACGCAGCACGCGGCCGGCCGCCGGAGAGCAGGTCGTTGACCATGCCCACCTCGCGGGCGTCGGCGAGAGCGGCGGACTCCAAGTCCAGACCGGCCCGGCTCACGGCGGCGGCGTGCGCGGTGAAGACCTCGCGCAGCGCCTTCTCGCGGGCGGCCTGGTCCATCCACGCGGAGAGCGACAGGCCCTCGCGCTTGGCGAACCGCCGGGCCTCCTCGATCGTCTCGTCGGTGAACGACAGAGTCACCTTGGCAGTCATGCCGAGCAGATTACCCAGTGGTATGACCGACAGTCATCCCTGCGCTCACCGGCTCACCGTCGGGCGGCGAAACGCACAAAACGGTGGCCTTCAGGCGGCGCGACCGCCGAACACCGCGAACCGCCACTCCTTGAAGTAGCAGTCGACGTCGACCAGGCCAGCCTCGGAAAGCCACCGGCACTGGTCGGCCACCGTCGCCGGCCGGTCGTGCCGCATCCGCTCCCGGGAGGCCGCGATCTCGGCGGGGGACGCGCCCAGCTCGGTGATCTGCTTCATCCACACCTCGTCGTAGCGCCGGTCCAGCTCCGGGGTCGGGCCGGCGACCTGCTCGGCGTTGACGAACATCCCACCCGGTGCCAGCGCGGCGGCGACCCGCCGGTAGAGCGCGCGCTTGCCGGCGTCGTCCAGGTGGTGGATCGCCAGCGCGCTTACCACCGCGTCGTACCGGCCCGGCGGCAGCTCGTCGGCCAGGTCGGCGTGGACCGTCAGGTATGGCACGGACCGCGCGTCCAACTGGTCGGTGGCGCGGGCGAGCATCGCCGGCGCTCCGTCCACCAGGGTCAACCGCACTCCGGGCACCGCCGCGGCGAGCAGCAACGAGAGCAGGCCGGTGCCCGCGCCCAGATCCAACACCTCCGGGGTACGCCCCGCGGCGAGCGCGGCCCGCAACGGCGGCGCGGCGACCTGGACGGCGGTGCCGTAGAAGCTGTCAAAGCAGGGAATCAACCGCCGGCGCGCCTCGTCGTAAGTGCCGGCCACCGCGTCGAAGACGTCCACCACACTCATCGCGATCTCCCATTTGTTGGGACAAGTTTCCCACATCATAAGCGCAGCACGGTGAGCGGACTCATCCTGGACACAGGAAAAGCCCCCGGTTCCGTGAGACCTCCAGGACACCGGGGGCGGTTGGTGCTGCGCGGGTCAGCCGACGGGGCCGGGTGGCCGGACACGCCCGCCCCGGCGGCCCGACCATCGACCACCCGCACTCCCGCCAGGCGAGGTCCGGTGAGTGTTCGATGAACCGCCGACCTCGCCCGCACCAGCCGATGCGCCCGGGGTGGCTCTGCCGTAACTGCGCGGCGCCCTGGCCGTGTCCACCGGCTCAGCTTCACCTGGCGACCGAGTTCTACGGCCACTCGATCGCGCTGGCGTTCTACCTGGCGGCGAACATGCAGGACGCGGTCCACGACCTGTACTCACTGGGCGTTCACCCTGACCCGCGGGCACTCCACGCGCGGTTCCTCGGCTGGCTGCCACTGACCCGCCGACCACACCGCTACGACGTGCGTCGACCGCCTGCGGGGTGACGTGCGCTGCCGCTGTGGAGCTGATGTCGCAAACGAATCAACCGTCGATGTCGTAAACGATTCAGCTCCACAGGCTCCGACTCGCACCCTCCGACGCGCTCGCTGCCCCAGGGTGGTGTGAGGCCCACTTGACAGGACCGAAACAGAAGGGACCCGGACCGGAAACCGCCCGGCGGCACGCTTTGCCGACATGACAGACGGTGCACGGTCGGCAACTCGACCGGGGTTCACACCCCGGGAGGTGGCGACGCACTGCCCGTACTGCGCCCTGCAGTGCGGCATGACGCTGCGCGAGGACCACGCCGGAGTGACGGTCCACCCCCGCCAGTTCCCCACCAACCGGGGCGGGCTCTGCCAGAAGGGTTGGACCGCCGCCGAACTGCTCGACCACCCGGAGCGGCTGACCACCCCACTACTGCGCGACCCGGCCACCGGCGAGCTGCGCCCGGCGAGCTGGGACGCCGCGCTCGACCGGATCGTCACCGGCATCCGCGCGATCCAGGACGATGCCGGCCCGGACGCGGTCGCCGTCTTCGGTGGCGGCGGCCTGACCAACGAGAAGGCGTACGCGTTGGGCAAGTTCGCCCGGATCGGGCTGCGCACCCGGAACATCGACTACAACGGACGGTTCTGCATGTCCTCGGCGGCGGCCGCCGGGATGCGGGCCTTCGGCATCGACCGGGGGCTGCCGTTCCCGCTCGCCGACCTGGGTCGGGCCGACACGCTGCTGCTGGTCGGTGCCAACCCGGCGGAGACCATGCCGCCGCTGGTGCGCTGGCTCACCGAGCAGCGCCGCAACGGCGGCCGGCTGATCGTCGTCGACCCCCGGGTCACCGCCACCGCCCGTCAGGCCGACCTGCACCTGCAACCGCTGCCCGGCACAGATCTCGCGGTGGCCAACGCGCTGCTGCACATCGCGCTCACCGAAGGGTGGGTCGACCGCAGCTACGTGGCCGAGCGCACCAGCGGCTTCGAAGCGGTCCGCCGGGCTGTCGCCGCCTGGTGGCCGGCCCGCGCGGAACAGCTCTCCGGGGTGCCGGTGGCCGACCTGGAGGCGACCGCCCACGCTCTGGGCACCGGCGGTCGCGTGATCATCCTGACCGCACGCGGCGCCGAGCAGCACGCGAAGGGCGTCGACACGGTCACCGCGTACGTCAATCTGGCTCTCGCCCTCGGTCTTCCCGGGCGGGACGGTTCGGGGTACGGCTGCCTCACCGGGCAGGGCAACGGCCAGGGCGGGCGGGAGCACGGGCAGAAGGCCGACCAGCTCCCCGGCTATCGGAAGATCGACGACCCGGCGGCCCGGGAGCACGTCGCCCGGGTCTGGGGGGTGACCGCCGACGAACTGCCCGGCCCGGGTGTGCCGGCCTACCGACTTCTCGACTCGCTCGGCACTCCGGACGGCCCCCGGGCGTTGCTGGTGTTCGGCTCCAACCCGGTGGTCTCCGCGCCCCGGGCGACCCGGATCGAACGGCGGTTGCGGGACCTGGACCTGCTGGTCGTCGCCGACCTGCTGCTCTCCGAGACAGCGGCGCTGGCCGACGTGGTTCTGCCCACCGCTCAGTGGGCCGAGGAGGACGGAACCATGACCAACCTGGAGGGTCGGGTGCTGCGTCGCCGCGCCCTGCGCCCACCCCCGGCGGGCGTCCGAACCGACCTGGACATCATCTCCGACCTCGCGGCGAGGCTCGCCGCCGCCGAAGCCCCAACCGCCGCCGAACCGGACGGCGCGCGACCGGAGGCCGTCGCGGCTGCCCGGTTCCCGGCCGACCCGGCCGCCGTCTTCGCCGAGCTACGCCTCGCCTCCGCCGGCGGGGCAGCCGACTACGCCGGCATCAGCTGGGCCCGGATCGACGACCAGGACGGCGTCTACTGGCCCTGCCGCAGCGAGGACGGGCCGGACACCCCACGGTTGTTCGCCGAGGAGTTCGCGACCCCGGACGGCCGGGCCCGGTTCCACCCCGTCGACCATCGGCCGGCCGCCGAGGAGGTCTGCGAGACGTACCCGCTGCACTTCACGACCGGCCGGGTGCTGACGCAGTACCAGTCCGGCACCCAGACCCGCCGGGTGCCCGCGCTGCGCCGTGCCGCCCCGGAGGCGTTCGTCGAGCTACACCCCGATCTGGCCGCGCGGTTGGGCGTCGATGACGGCGACCCGGTGCGGGTCACCTCGCGGCGGGGCGAGTTGTGCGCTCCGGCCCGACTCAGCGTGGGGATTCGACCGGACACGGTGTTCGCCCCGTTCCACTACCCGGGGGCGCAACGGGCCAACTCGGTGACCAGCGACGCGGTCGACCCGATCTCCGGGATGCCCGAATTCAAGATCTGCGCGGTCCGGGTGGAGAAGGCATGACCGCCCGGGTGGTGATCGTCGGCAACGGGATGGCGGGCGCCCGCCTCGCGGGGGAACTGCACGCCCGCGAGGGTGACCGAAAGGTCACCGTGCTCGGGGCGGAGCCGCACCGCGCGTACAACCGGATCCTGCTCTCCACACTGCTGGCCGGTCGCATCGGCGAGCCGGACGTGGAGCTGACCGAGGCCGCGGGGCACGGCATCGACCTGCGCACCGGCGTATCGGTGGCCTCGATCGACAGGTCCTCCCGGGAGGTCCACACCGACGACGGCGAACGCATCTCCTACGACCACCTGGTGCTGGCCACGGGCGCGCGGGCGGTGGTACCACCCCTGCCCGGCCTGGATCCGGCCGACCTGCCGGAGCGGGTCGTTCCCTTCCGGACCCTGGACGACTGCCGGCGGATCCTCGCCGCAGCGGACGGCGCGCGCAGTGCCCTGGTGCTGGGCGGCGGTCTGCTCGGCCTGGAGGCCGCCCGTGGTCTGGCCAG
This sequence comes from Micromonospora sp. WMMD1155, assembly GCF_029581275.1. Lineage (NCBI taxonomy): Bacteria > Bacillati > Actinomycetota > Actinomycetes > Micromonosporales > Micromonosporaceae > Micromonospora > Micromonospora sp. WMMD1155. The sequence continues at coordinate 3,552,239 of NZ_CP120742.1, read as the reverse complement.
CCGCGGGTTGGCCACCACCGTGGTGCACCCGAGCGAGCACCTGATGGAACGGCAGCTCGACCCGGTAGCCGGTGCGGTGCTCGCCGGCACGCTCGCCGGGATCGGCGTCACAGTGCAGCTCGCGGTGCCGGCTACCGGCGTCGTCGCCGACGCCGACGGCGTTCGCCTCGACCTGGCCGACGGGCGGACGTTGCGCGCCGACCTACTGGTGCTCTCCTGCGGGGTACGCCCCGACACCGCCCTCGCGCAGGCCGCCGGGCTGACCGTCCGACGTGGCGTGGTGGTGGACGACCGGCTGCGTACCGACGACCGGTCCATCTCGGCGATCGGCGACTGCGCCGAGCACGACGGCATGCTCACCGGGCTGGTCGCGCCCGCCTGGGCCCAGGCACGGGTGCTCGCCGACGTGCTGAGCGGAACGGACCCGTTGGCGCGGTACCGGCCCCAGCCGGTGGTGACCCGACTCAAGGCCGCCGGGATCGACCTGGCCTCGATGGGTGACCCGGTCGGCGGCGGGCCGGGCGAGGAGCTGACCTTCGCCGACCCGGCGCGGGGGACGTACGCCCGGTTGCGGATCCGCGACGAGCGGCTGGTCGGGGCGATCCTGCTCGGCGACAACCCGGCCGTCGGGACGGTGATCCAGCTCTTCGACCGTGGTCACCCGGTGCCGGCCGACCGGCGGGCACTCCTGCTGGGTCGGGCACTCGGCACAAGCGGAGCGACCCCGGCCGCGTCACCGGCACTGATGCCGGACGCGGCGACGGTCTGCCAGTGCAACACGGTGAGCAAGGGCGCGCTCGTCCGCAGTTGGCGCTCCGGAGCCCGGACCGTCGACGCGGTGGTGGCGGCTACCCGGGCCGGCACCGGCTGCGGCGGATGCCGGGACGCGGTGGGCGGCATCGTCGACTGGCTGAGCCAGGCGGAATCGGTGGAGGTGACGCGATGAACGGCGGCGATCTGGTCGTCATCGGCAACGGCATGGTCGGGCAGCGTTTCGTCGACGCGCTGCGCGCACGTGACCCGGAGGGTCGGTGGCGGGTGACCGTGCTGGCCGAGGAGCGACGCCCGGCGTACGACCGGGTGCGGCTGTCGGCGTACTTCGACGGGGTGAGTGAGAGCGAACTCAACCTGTACACAGCGCACGACGCAGTGCGGCTACGGCTGGGCGAACCGGCCACCGGCATCGACCGGGCCCGGCAGGTGGTGACCACCGACGGCGGCGAATACCCGTACGACGCGGTGGTGCTGGCCACCGGGTCGTACCCGTTCGTGCCGCCGGTGCCCGGCGCGGACCTGCCCGGGGTGTTCGTCTATCGGACGCTCGACGACCTGGCGGCGATCCGGGCGTACGCGGACGGCCGACGGGTCGGCGCGGTGATCGGTGGCGGGTTGCTGGGATTGGAGGCGGCGAACGCGTTGCGGTTGCTCGGCCTGAGCACCGACGTGGTCGAGTTCGCGCCCCGGCTGATGCCGGTGCAGGTGGACCAGGCCGGTGGCGCGATGCTGCGGCGCTACGTCGAGGAGTTGGGCGTACGGACCCATCTCGGGGTCGCGACGAGCGCGATCCGACCGGGTCCGGACGGCGCGGTCGCCGCGCTGGAGTTGTCCGACGGCGGCGTGCTCGACGCCGAGCTGGTGGTGGTGGCCGCCGGCATCCGGCCCCGGGACCAGCTGGCCCGGGACGCCGACCTGCCACTGGGCCCGCGCGGCGGGGTGCTCGTCGACGAGACCTGCCGCACCGCCGACGAGCGGATCTGGGCGATCGGTGAGTGCGCGGCCGTCGACGGCACCTGTCACGGTCTGGTCGCCCCCGGGTACGCGACGGCCGAGGTGGTGGCCGACCGGCTGGTTGGCGGCGCGGCGACGTTCCCGGGTGCGGACACCGCCACCAAGCTCAAGCTTCTCGGTGTCGACGTCGCCTCGTTCGGCGACGCCCACGGCGTGACCTCCGGCTGCCTGGACGTCACCTTCACCGACCCGGCCACCCGGGTCTACGCGAAGCTGGTCCTCTCCGACGACGCGCAAACCCTGCTCGGCGGCGTGTTGGTCGGCGACGCCAGCGCGTACCCGACGTTGCGGGCCAGCGTGGGCGGCCCGTTGCCGGCGGCGCCGCTGGCGTTGCTCGCCCCGGACGGTGGCGGGGCGGACGCCGGCGCTCTGCCCGCCACCGCCCAGGTCTGCTCCTGCAACGCGGTGACCCGGGGCGACGTGGACGCCGCCATCGCCGACGGCTGCGCGGACGTGCCGGCGTTGAAGGCGTGCACCCGGGCCGGCACGAGCTGCGGTTCCTGCGTGCCGATGCTGAAGCAGCTCCTGGACGCGGCCGGGGTGGCGCAGTCCAGCGCGCTCTGCGAGCACTTCGACGTCAGCCGCCGGGAGCTGTTCGAGATCGTCCGCGTACGCGGCATCCGGACGTTCTCCCGGCTGGTCGCCGAGCACGGTCGGGGGCGCGGCTGCGACATCTGCAAGCCGGTGGTGGCGTCCATCCTCGCGTCGCTGGGCAGCGGGCACGTGCTCGACGGTGAGCAGGCGTCGTTGCAGGACACCAACGACCACTTCCTCGCCAACCTGCAACGCGACGGCAGCTACTCGGTGGTGCCGCGGATTCCGGGCGGCGAGATCACCCCGGAGAAGCTGATCGTGATCGGCGAGGTGGCCAGGGATTTCCAGCTCTACACGAAGATCACCGGCGGGCAGCGCATCGACCTGTTCGGGGCGCGGGTGGAGCAGTTGCCGCAGATCTGGCGGCGGCTGGTGGACGCCGGCTTCGAGTCCGGCCACGCGTACGGCAAGGCGCTGCGGACGGTGAAGTCCTGCGTGGGCGAGACCTGGTGCCGGTACGGCGTACAGGACTCGGTGGGGTTGGCCGTCGCGTTGGAGCTGCGCTACCGGGGGCTGCGCGCACCGCACAAGCTCAAGTCCGCCGTCTCCGGCTGCGCCCGGGAGTGCGCCGAGGCGCGCAGCAAGGACTTCGGCATCATCGCCACCGAGACCGGCTGGAATCTCTACGTCGGCGGCAACGGCGGCTTCCGGCCCCGGCACGCCGACCTGTTCGCCACTGATTTGTCAACAGAAACCCTGATTCGACTAATCGATAGATTTTTAATGTATTACATCCGCACCGCCGACCGGCTGCAACGCACCGCCGGCTGGATCGAGGCGATGGACGGGGGCCTGGACCACCTGCGCTCGGTGATCGTGGACGACTCGCTCGGCCTCTGCGCCGAACTGGACGCGGCGATGGCCCGGCACGTGTCGTCGTACTCCGACGAGTGGCGCGACGTGCTCGACGACCCGGACCGGCTCCGTCGCTACACCTCTTTCGTCAACGCCCCCGACGTGCCCGACCCGTCGATCACCTTCGCTCTGGAGCGCGGCCAACCGGTGCCGGCACGGGGCGACACCCCCGCCGACGGTCACCGTCGTCGGCCGGTCACCCTCGGCCTACCGGAGGTACGGCGATGAACCAGACCATCACGCGGAGCTGGACGGCTGTCTGCGCCCTCGACCGCCTCGAACCGGACCGGGGGGTCGCCGCCCTGGTCGACGGGACACAGATCGCGTTGTTCCGGACGGCGGACGGGTTGTTCGCGATCGACAACCGCGATCCGGTCTCCGGGGCGTACGTGCTGTCCCGGGGCATCGTCGGCAGCCGTGGCGGTGTGCCGACGGTCGCCTCGCCGCTGCACAAGCAGGTGTACGACCTGCGCAGCGGGCACTGCCTCGACCTGCCCGGGGTAGCCGTGGCCCGGCACGACGCACGGTGCCGCGACGGTCTGGTCGAGGTGCGGCTGCGACAGGAGGGTTGATGCGGGAGGAACTGGCGGGCTTCACCATCGGGGTGACCGCCGACCGGCGGCGCGACGAGTTGGCCGCGTTGCTCGAACGGCGAGGTGCCCGGGTGGTGCTCGCCCCGGCGCTGCGGATCGTGCCGCTCTCCGACGACACCGAGCTGCGCGAGGCGACCCGTGCCTGCCTCGACCAACCGCCGGACATCCTGATGGCCAACACCGGCATCGGCATGCGGGGGTGGCTGGAGGCGGCCGAGGGGTGGGGGCTGGGCGAGCCGCTGCGCTCGGTGCTGTCCAGCTCGTACGTGGTGGCCCGGGGCCCGAAGGCGCGCGGGGCGATCCGTGCGGCCGGGCTGCACGACCAGTGGTCGCCGGCCTCGGAGAGCTGCGACGAGGTGGTCGACCACCTGCGCCGGCGAGGTGTGGCCGGGCAGGTGATCGCCATGCAGTTGCACGGCGAGCGGCAGCCCGACTGCACGATGGCGCTGGAAGCGGCCGGCGCGACGGTGATCGAGGTGCCGGTCTACCGCTGGGCTCCGCCGACCGATCCGGCGCCGCTGCACCGGTTGATCGACCTGATCGCCGGTCGGCTGGTGGACGCTGTCACCTTCACCTCGGCACCGGCCGCCGAGGCACTGCTGCGGGCGGCCGGGGATCGTACCGACGCGCTGCTCTCCGCGTTCCGCACCGACGTGCTCGCCAGTTGCGTCGGCGCGGTGACCGCCGAGCCGCTGCTGCGACGCGGGGTGCCGGTGAGCGCGCCGAATCGGGCCCGGCTGGGGGCGCTGGTGCGGACCATCGTCGACGAGTTGCCCCGCCGGACCGTCACCTTCAAGGCCGGCGGGCACCTGCTCACGCTGCGCGGGCACGCCGCCGTGATCGACGGCGAGTTGCGGCCACTCGCCCCCGCTCCGATGGCGGTGCTCCGGGCCCTGGCCCAGTCGCCCGGCCGGGTGCTGTCCCGCACTGCGCTGCTGCGGACGCTGCCGCGAGGCGCGGACGAGCACGCGGTGGAGATGGCCGTCGCCCGCCTACGGGCCGGCCTGCACGCGCCACGCGTGGTACAGACCGTCGTGAAGCGCGGCTATCGCCTACGGGTCGACTGACGCGTCGCGGCCAGCCGGTGGACACCGGCCGGCCGGGACACGACGGGTCAGCCGACCGGGGTGGCGAAGCCCCGCCCGTGCTCGGCTTCGAGGCGGAGCATGGCGTGCTCGACGACAGTCACCAGCACCTGCTTGACCGACTCCCGGTGCCGGGCGTCGGTCATCACCAGCGGCACCTGCGGCGAGATGGCCAGCGCCTCGCGGACCTCCTCCAACTCGTACTGGGGAGCACCGTCGAAACGGTTCAGGGCCACCACGTACGGCAGGTTCCGGTTCTCGAAGTAGTCCAGCGGGGCGAACGCGTCGGTGATCCGGCGCGTGTCCACCAGCACGGCGGCACCCACCGCACCTCTGATGATCTCGTCCCACATGAACCAGAACCGGGTCTGACCGGGCGTACCGAAGAGGTACAGGATCAGATCCTGGGCCATGGTGATACGGCCGAAGTCCATGGCGACCGTGGTGGTCTCCTTGCCCGGCACCTTGGACGGGTCGTCGATGCCGACGCCCGCCGCGGTCATCAACGCCTCGGTGGTCAGCGGCGTGATCTCGGAGATCGCCCCGACCAGCGTCGTCTTGCCGACGCCGAAGCCGCCCGCGACGACGATCTTCGCGGAGACGATTCCCCGGCCCGGCCTCCCCCCAGCGGGGTCATAGCCTGCGAAGTCCACTTAGCACCCTTCCAAGCAGTTCCATCCGCTCCTCGAACCCCTCGGCGGGAGCAGCAGTGTGTAACGTCAGCAGGCTCTCGGCCACCATGTCGGCGACCAACACCCGGGCGACGCCCAGCGGCATCCGGGTGTACGCGGCGATCTCCGCCAGCGACTGTGCGCGGCCCTCGCAGACCGTGGCGATGCGGTGCTTGTCATGCCCGGCGAAGCGGGACTCGGCGACCTGGGTCGGAGACGAGGTGAGGACGGCCTCCAGGGCGATGTCCTGCCGGGGCTCGGTACGACCGCGGGTGACCGCGTACGGGCGCACCAGCGCCCCGCGTGGGTCAATCCGGCGTTGGTCCATCCCCGATCACCTCCTCGTCCCCTGTGGAGCCGGCGGATGCCGGCTCCGGTCTCTGCTCAGGCGCGCCGGTAGCGCACCGCCTGCCGGCGCTAGGAACGCACCGCGTCCCGCGGCAGCGGCACCAGCGCGGCACCCACCCGCTCGACCAGCAGAGCCATCTCGTAGCCCACCTGGCCCACGTCGCAGCTCCGCGCGGCCAGCACGGCCATCGACGAGCCGTCGCTGATCGACATCAGGAAGAGATACCCGCTGTCCATCTCGATGACTGTCTGCAGCACCCCGCCCGCGCTGAACATCCGGGCTGCGCCCTCGGTCAGGCTCACCACGCCCGAGGTGATCGCGGCGAGCTGATCGGCCCGGTCCGCCGGGAGATCCCGGGAGGACGCGAGCAGCAGCCCGTCGGCGGACACCGCCACCACGTGGGCGATACCCGCCACGCTGTCGGCGAAGTTGGTGAGCAGCCAACCCATGTCCTGCATGGCAGCTGGCCTGTTCATCGGCTCTCCTTGGTCGAGGTGCTGTTCAGGTCCGTTCCGGCCGTCCGACCGCGCTGTACGCCGCGGTGGTAGGCCGACAGCAGACCACGTACTTCATCAGGGGTCCGCCGGCTGCGGTCCCGGCCGCTCTTCGGTTCGATGCCGCCCGGCACGAGCTGTGCCTGTGGCACCCGCTTGGGCAACCCGGACCGGGTGGTCCCGGCCGGAGCCGGCTCGGCGGCCCGACTGGCCCGCGACCAACCCTCGTCCGCAGCGGTCCGCCAGGCATGCGGGTCAGCCGACGGCGCGCTGGGTGCGGCCGGCGCAGCCGGGGGCGGAGAGTACGACGGCGGGGCCGAAGGCGGCGTACGGCGGCCGTCGGTGGGCGCGCCGCCCAGACCCCCGGTGCTCGGCGCGGTGGCACCGTCGGTGCTGGAGGTGCCCGGGGTCCGCGTCGGCAGTGGCGGCCGGGCCGGCGCGGCGGCGGGCACGGGGGCGGCACTCGGCTGGGCGTCGGCACGCGGACGCGGACCGGCGTCGGCCGGAGCTGCCGTCGTCGGCGGCTCGTCGAAGTTGGGCCGGGTGAAGATCGCGGTGGCGTCGTCGCCGTGTGACCGGAACCAGACCGCCTCCATCTCCCGGAAGATCGGCGCTTCGGCGGGGAAGTCCGGGCGGCTGCTCACCGGCGCGGCGGGCACCGTCGGGGCGGCCGGTGGTGCCACCGCGCCGGGGCCGGCGACCGGCCCGACCGGCAGACCCGGGGTGATGTCGCGTCCGCCGTCGGTGTCCGGGGTCGAGCCGCGCCGGGGCAGTGGGTCGATCGTCGGGTACGCCACGGTCGGGCTGCCCGTCGAGGCGCCCACACCGTTGCCGTACGACGGCCGCGTCGGCGGCAGCGGGGCGGCCGGTGCCGGGGCGGCCGGTGCCGGCGGCACTGTCGAGCGCGTGGCGGCGTAGCCGCCCGCCTGCACTGCGGCAGTGGTGTCCCGCGAGTCCAGCGGGGACTGCCACTGGGCGGGTGCCGCGTTGGTCCGCCACTGGTCCGGCAGCGTCGCCGCCGAGGTAGCTGCACCGGCGAACTGCTCGGCGTGACCGGCCGGAGCGAGCGGCGACTGCTCCACGGCCATCGGCTGGCGCGGCCGGGTGAGCACCTGGTCGCGACCCCGGCTGGTGGGCAGCACCACGGTCGCGGCGGGCAACGTCACCTGGGCGACGGTGCCGCCCTCCACGTTGCGGCGCAGCTCCACCCGGATGCCGTAGCGGGAGGCGAGCCGACTGACCACGGCCAGGCCCATCAGCCGGAACGCGGCGACGTCGACGCTCGGCGGCGCGGCCAGCCGACGGTTGAGCGAGTCGAGCTGCTCATCGGTGAGGCCGAGCCCGCGGTCCTCGATCTGGATCAGGACGTAGTCGCGGATCCGCCGTCCGTCGGCGACCACAGTGGTGTTCGGCGGCGAGAACCGGGTGGCGTTGTCGAGAAGCTCGGCGACGAGGCGTACCACGTCGTTGACAGCGTGCGCGGCCACCGAGATGTCGGTGTCCACCGTCCCGAACTCGATGCGGTTGTACAGCTCCACCTCGGACTGGGCGGCGCGCAGCACGTCGACGACGAGCGCGTCGTCGCGACGCGGTACGGCGGAGTCGGCACCGGCCAGGACCAGCAGGTTCTCGTCGTTGCGGCGCATCCGGGTGGCGAGGTGGTCCAGCTCGAAGAGCTGCGCGAGCCGCTTCGGGTCCTCCTCGCCACGTTCGATCGCGTCCAGCTCGCCGATCATCCGGTCGACCAGGGTCTGACTACGACGGGCCAGGTTGAGGAACATCGCCGAAACGCTGGTACGCAGCGCCGCCTGCTCGGCCGCGACACGTACCGCCTCCCGGTGGACGACGTTGAAGGCCACCGCCACCTGACCGACCTCGTCGCGGCTGTTGAGCTGGATGGGGTCCCGGACCTGGCGGACGATCTCGTCCACCCCGCCGTCGCCCACGCTGCCCATGGTCTGTAGCCGCTGCACGGCGTCCGGCAGGTCGTGGTTCGCCACCGAGAGGGCGCCCTCACGCAGCCGGCGCAGCGAGTGGTTGAGCGAGCGGGCCAGCACCACGGCCAGCGTCACGGCGATGATCAGGGTCAGCAGCACCAGGACCGACTCGACGACGGCCTGCCGGATGACGTCCGACCGGGCGTCGTCGGCCTGCTGGAGCAGCCGATCCTGAAGTTGGATCTCGGCCCAGCGCATCAGGTCGTTCACCGCGCCGATGGCGGCGGTGGCGTCCTGCGCGCTGACCAGCGGACGCTGCCCGACCGAGCGGGTGATGTCGGTGGCCACCCGGTCGGCCAGGCCGACCGCGTCACCCGCGACGGTGCTGTCGACGAGTGCCCGCTGCACCGGGTCGGCGGCCAGCGAGAAGGCGACCAGGGACTCCTGCTGGCTGGTCAGCGTCGCCACGAAGGAGGAGAACTGCTCCGAGTCGAGCTGACCCGCCGTGAGCGCGGTGAAGGCGACCGCCTGCTCCTCGGCGACGGAAGCCTTGGCGCGGGCGAAGGCGGCGACCGCGCGGCGGCTGTCCGCCAGGCTCTCGGAGCCGGGCAGCTGGGCCAGGCCGTCGCCGTACGAGACCAGGTCGGTGAGGATGACGCCGTAGCGGAGCACCGCCTCGGCGACCGCCATCTGCCGGCGGTCCAGCACCTCCTGACGGGTGCCGTCCAGAGTGGCCAGATGCTCGTCGATGACGGCGAGTCGCTCGCGCAGAGCCGCCGGCACCTCGCCGACCCGGCCCCGCTCGGCGCGGTACTCGTCCACCTTCTGCTGCGTCTGACGGACCCGCAGGTTGTACGCGTCGGCCGGCTGCTGCGGCGTGGCCAGGTAGGCCGCCGCGGCCATCCGCTCGCTCTGGAGATCCTGCGTGAGGGCACTGACGTCGACGGCGAGCGCGGTCAACGAACGGGCCCGGGTGGCGTCGAGAGCGCCCTCGCCGACGGTGATCAACCGGACCGTGGCCAGCGCGATCACCGCCGCCACCGGGACGACCAGGATCAGCGCCAGCTTGGACCGGATCCGTGCGTCCCGCAGTCTGGGCATCCGTCGGCTCGGACGCCGAGCGCTGTCGCCGAGCGCGGGCAGGGTCGTCGGTCCGGTGCTCACGACATCGCCTCCGTCGTTTCTTCCCCGCCTGACCCGCCGAGCCATGCCGTGAGCGGAGGGGACCACGCGCGGCACGGCCGCGATTTCATCAGAGAAGATCGGATTTGGGAAGCCGCAGTGAGGTAGGAAACGGTCGGACGGAGCGCATCCCATGATCCGGGCAACTGATACCTTCATTTCCGCAAGCCCCTGAACAGGGCATGTGACTCCAGAGTGGTCACGCGTGTGTGCAAAGTGAGGTTTTGCAAACATTGCGTTACCCCAGCATGTGGGATGACCGTCCCGAAAGCGATGCCCGGGTCCGCGCTTGACCACAGCGCCGGCCATTGGCAAGGTTTTGCAGGCTTCGCGCACACCGTACGGCAGAGAAGATCCCGCCCTCCACTGAGGACGGATTAGCGGCGGTGACCGGGCAGCGCCCGCGCCCGCACCTGGAGGACTGAGTTGAGCCCCATCCGCTCCGCGACCATCGCGGCGCTCGCATCGGCCGTTGTGGCCACCACGCTCACCGGCTGCCAGTTCGGTGAAGCGGAGACGGACACGAGTCCGATCGTGATCGCCGTCGACCTCGAACTGTCCGGCGCCGCGGCCCCCGTCGGCCGGACATACCAGCGAGCCCTCGAACTCAAGCGCGATCAGTTGAACTCCTCCGGAGCGCTGAACGGCCGGAAGATTGAACTGAAGTTCAAGGACAACCGTTCCGACGCCGCCGAGTCGCTTCGCAACATCGCGGACTTCAGCAGCGATTCTCAGGTGAGCGCCATCATCATGGGCGGCTGCAACGAATGTGCGGTCGGTGCCGTGGGGACCATCAACGAGAAGCGCATTCCCACCATTGCGCTCGCCGCTTCCGGCGCGGTCGCCAGCCCGGTCGCCGAACGGCGCTACGTGTTCAAGCTGGGCCCCAACGCCGCCGACAGTGCCGCCGCACTCACCACCGAACTGCGCCGCAACAACGTCCGCAAGGTGGGGGCGCTCGTCAGCGACGACGACTACGGTCGGGAGGGCATGGCCGCACTGAAGAGCGAGTTGGACAAGGTCAACATCGCGCTCCGCGAGCAGAAAGCCAAGATCACCGACACGGACGTGAACCAGCAGGTCCGGCTGCTCACGACGAACAAGCCGGACGCGCTCGTCTTCTGGACCCCGCCGGAGCAGGCGATGCTGGCCGCGACCAGCGCCCAGCAGACCACCTTCCGTGGGTCGCTCTTCTTCGACGCCGGGGCGGCCGGTGACCTCTTCCTCGGCGGCGCGGCCAAGGCCACCGAGCGCGCGACGCTGATCTTCACCCAGACGATGGCGATCGACGACGTGATCGCGACCACGCCGGCCAAGGCCGCTAGGCGGCAGTGGTTCCAGGACTACACGGCACGCTTCGGCGGCTACAACGGCGCGTCGTCCTTCGCCGCGGACGCCATCCAACTGATCGCCGACGCGGAACTGCGCGCCGGTGGCGAGGTCGGCAAGGTCAACCGCGACGGCCTCCGGGACGTGCTTGAGACGTCGCAGATGGACGGCCTGTCCGGGCCGATCCGGATGACGCCGGACAACCACAGCGGCCTGATGCCCCAGGCGCTCACCACGCTGGTCGCCCGCAACGGGCGCTGGAGGTTGGCGGGGTAACGGTGGGACCTCTCGTGGCTGTCTGGTTCGTCGGGCGCCGGGTGGGGGTGTGGCCGACCGCGCCCGGCTCCGGGCGGTCAGGCTTGATCCCGTGGTGTGCCGGGTGGGAGGTGTGGCCTACCGCGCCCGGCTCCGGGCGGTCAGGCTTGATCCCTCCGCCGGGCACGGTCGGCCACACCTGACTCGCCTGCGGCTTCGACCGAAGGGCCGGCCTCCTAGTGGGGGGCCGGCCCTTCGCGTTTCTTGGGTTGGATCTGGTCGGTATCCAGGCGCTGGCTTGATCTTGCTTGTTCTTTGTCGTCAGCGGCTGCTGGTGGTTTCGCGGACCCAGGGCAGGGCCATCCGCTCGGTGAGCAGGAGCGCCGAGTAGAGCAGGATGCTGACCAGGGCCACCAGCATGATCGCCGCCCAGGCGGTGGCGGTGTCGCCGACACCGGCGTACTGCGTGATGACGAAGCCGAGGCCACTCTCGCCGGCCTGGAACTCACCGATCACCGCGCCGATCGCGGCCAACGGCATGGCCACCTTGAGCCCGACGAAGATCTGCGGCAGCGCGGCCGGGAAGCGCACCTTGCGGAACGCCTGCCAGCGGGACGCGTTCCAGGACCGCACCAGTTCGGCCAGGTCCGCCGGGGTGGTGGTGAGGCCGGTGGCGGTCGACAGCACGATCGGGAAGAAGCAGAGCAGGAACACCATGGTGAGGATCGGCGTCTGGCCCCAGCCGAACGCCACCACCAGCAGCGGGCCCAGCGTGATCTTCGGCACCGCGTTCACCGCGACCAGGAGCGGGGTGAACATCCGTTCGACCGTGCGCGAGCCGGCCAGTGACAGTCCGATCAGGACACCGGCGGCGACCGAGAGGGCGAAGCCGTACAGGATCTCCAGCATCGTGTCCCAGGTGTGCCCCAGCATCTGAGCGGGCTTGTCGACGAACGCGGTGAGTACCTCGCCGGGCGGCGGCAGCGCCGCGGGGTGGATCAGCTCCAGCCGGGCGGTCAACCACCACACCGCCAGAGCGATCAGGAGGCCGACCGCGGGCAGCGCCGCCCCGGCTCCGGCCCGGAGACCGGCACCTCGACCCGCACGCCCCGACTCGGGGCCGGCACCCGGGGCCGGGGTCGCCGCCACCGCCGGGTCCGCTGACCGGATGTCGGTCATCTTGTCCTCCTAGAAAATCCCACGGCCCTGGGGGCCGACGAGCGACGGGGGTACGCCCCGCCGGGATCGGCGGAACGTACCCCCTGGTGACGACCGGACGATCAGGCCTTCGGCGCGAGGCTGAAGTCGATGATCTGCTCGGGGGTGATGGTCTGCTTCAGCGCGCCCGCGCCCTGCAGGATGGCGATGCTCTTGGCGACCCGGCCGCTGTCCAGGGTGCCGATCGCGGTGCCGGTGTTGCCGGAACGGACGTACGCGGCCATCAGCTCGAGTTCGGCGGCGGCGGCGACCGGGTTGGTGGCGTCGATGTTCTTCTTCAGGATGTCGCCGGCCTCCTTGGAGTTGGCCAGGCTGTACTCCAGGCCCTTGAGCAGCGCCGCGGTGAACCGCTTCACCATCTCGGGCTTCTCCTTGGCGATCTTCGAGGAGGTGATCAGGACGTTGCCGTAGAGGTCCTGCATCACGTTGCTGTACGGCAGCATGACGGCCTTCTTCTTGGCCACCGCCTCGATGGTCGGCTGACCGACGACGAACTGGCCGATGCCGTCCACCGAGCCGGTGCCCAGCATGCCGATCAGGCCCTGCGCCTCACCGTTGACCCAGGTCACCTTGTTGACGTCCACACCGGCGAGCCGGGCGTACGTCGGGAACAGGTTGCGGACCACGGAACCGGGGGTGTCGGCGAGCTTCTTGCCCTCCAGGTCCTTCGGGGAGGCGATGTTCTTGCCCTCGACCGAGGCGATGCCGGCCATGGTGCGCTGCTGGATCGCGGCCACCACGGTGAAGTCCTTCGCCTGGCCGTTGCCGACCTGGAGCAGGCTGCCGGTGAGGTCGACCGGGCCGAAGTCGGCCTGGCCGCCCACGATGGTCTGGATCACGCCGCCGGTGCCCTGACCGGGCTTGATCTCCACGTCGAAACCGGCCTCCTTGAAGAAGCCCTTCTCCTTCGCCACCCAGGCGTAGGAGTCACGGCCGAAGTTGCCGAAGGAGGTGAGGTAGGTCACCTTCTCCAGGCTCTTGCTGTCGCCGCCCTTGGCGTCGTCGGCCGAGTCCGACCCGCTGCTGCAGGCGGAGACAAAGGCGAGGGCGGTGGCCAGCGCGGCCGTAGCGACCGTACGGGTCAGCCTTCTCATCAAAGCACCATGTCCTTTCCGACCGGGCCTGACCGGCACCGGAGGGGTTGTCATGACGGGCCGGCAAGAGGGGCGGAAGCCGGCGCCGCCGTCGTGGGGGGACTCTTCGCGGGCACAGCGTACGAGAAACCCACACTTGCGACGCCAGGTGCATCGGGTTGCGGAACGGAAACAACCTGACGACCACCCCGGACGGTGCGATACACCGAAGGGCGGGCTAGCCTTTGTCGGATTCCTGACCGTCCACTCAGCGGAGGCCGCCGGAGATGATCCGACTGTCCGGAGTGTCCCGTACCTTCGAAGGCCGGTCCGGCCGGGTGGAAGCGCTGCGCGGCATCGACCTCGACGTCGCCGAGGGTGAGTTCGTGGCGGTGCTCGGCCGCTCCGGCTGCGGAAAGTCCACGCTGCTGCGGCTCATCGCCGGGCTGCTCCCGCTGACCGCCGGCGAGATCACTGTGGCCGGTACGCCGATCGCCCGCCCGCGCCAGGACATCGCCATGCTGTTCCAGAAGCCGGCGCTGCTGCCCTGGCGCACCGTGCTGGACAACGTTCTGCTGCCGGTGGAGATCTTCGGCTGGAGCCGCGCCAAGCACCGCGAGCGGGCTCGGCAGTTGCTCGACGTGGCCGGTCTGGCGGGCTTCGAGAAGCGCCTGCCGCACGAACTCTCCGGCGGTATGCAGCAGCGCGTCTCGCTGTGCCGGTCGTTGATCGGCGAACCCCGGGTGATGCTGATGGACGAGCCGTTCTCCGCGCTCGACGCGCTCACCCGCGAGGAACTGTCCGGCGAACTCCAGCGGGTGCACATGGAGAACAAGCCGACGATCGTCTTCGTCACCCACTCGATCGACGAGGCGGTGCTGCTCGCCGACCGGGTGGTCGTGCTGAGCCCTCGCCCCGGCCGGATCCGCAAGGTGCTCGACGTCGACATCCCCCGGCCCCGCACCCTGGGCCGCAACGCCCACCTGGCCGACGTCGCTCGCGTCAGCGCCGACCTCCACGAGCTGTTGATGGAACGCGACGAGCCGGCCGCGGCCGGTGCGGAAGGACGATGAACATGCGGGTGTCGGTCTTCACCGAACCCCACCGGGGCGCCACCTACGACACCCAACTCCGGTTCGCCCGATCGGTCGAGGCCTGCGGGTACGAGGGTTTCCTCCGCGCCGACCACTACCAGGCGATGGGTGCCGACCCGGGCCTGCCCGGCCCGACGGACGCCTGGCTGACCCTCGCCGCGCTGGCCCGGGAGACCGAACGGATCCGACTCGGCACCCTGGTGACGTCGGCCACCTTCCGGCCGCCCGGCCCGCTCGCGGTGATGGTCGCGCAGGTCGACCAGATGAGCGGCGGTCGCGTCGAGCTGGGCATCGGCGCCGGCTGGTACGAGCGCGAGCACACGTCGTACGGCATTCCGTTCCCGGCGGTCGGCGAACGCTTCGACCGGCTCGCCGAGCAGCTCGAGGTGATCACCGGGCTGTGGGGAACCCCGTCCGGCGAGACCTACAGCTTCACCGGCGACCACTACCGGTTGGTGGACGCGCCGGCCCTGCCCAAGCCGGTGCAGGTGCCCGGGCCCCCGATCATCGTGGGCGGTCGCGGCCCCAAACGCACCCCCGAGCTGGCCGCCCGGTACGCCGACGAGTTCAACATGCCGTTCAAGTCCGTCGCGGAGACCGCCGCCGCGTACGACCGGGTACGGGAGGCGAGCGAGCGCACCGGGCGGACGGAGTCCGGGCGGGCGCCGCTGGTGCTGTCCGCCGGGATCGTCGTGGCCATCGGCCGGACCGACGAGGAGGCCCGGCGGCGGGCGGCACCCCTGCACGAGAAGAGCGCACTTCCGCCGGAGGACCCGGTGGTCGGCTCACCCGCGCAGCTCGCCCAGCGGATCGGCGAGTTCGCCGCGATCGGCGCCACCCGGGTACACCTGCGTCTGATCGACTTCGACGACCTCGACCACCTCGAACTGATCGCCGCCGAGGTGCTTCCCCAACTGGACGGAGAACGATGACCGACGTGATCGACGGAACCGAACTCGGCCCGGTGGGCCAGGAGATCGTGTTCGAGAACGACCGGGTCCGGGTCTGGCACATCCGCCTCGAGCCCGGCGAGCGGCAGCCGCTGCACCGGCACGACCACCCGTATCTGGTGGTGGCGATCGAGGGCGCGAAGAACGTCGTACAGACGATCGACGGCACCCTGATCGACGCCGACGAGCCCACCGGTGGCGTGGTCTACCGGGACCCGGGCGCGGTCCATATGCTCACCAATGTCGGAGACACGACTTACCTGGCCCGGCTGGTCGAGCTCAAGTAGACCCGCCGAGCGCGGGCCGGCGCGCCGCGCGGCGCGCCGGTGGCGATCGGGTGTACCAGGTGCGTAACGTGCCCGACATGGCCTTTCGGACCTGGGGCAGACTGCTGCTCACGGCGCTCGGGGTGAGCGTGCTGGCCGGGGCCGGCCAGCTCGGCGTCGCGTACGGTTTCGGCATCGTCCGGCTGACCGGCGCCTTCACCGGTACGACCGTCAATCAGTGGCCGACCCAGCTCGTCTGGGTCGGCTGGTTCGCCGCGAACGCCGCCGTCGTCGGCGCGGTCCTGACCGGACGCCTCGCGCGCCGCGACGCACCCGCGCCCACCACCGGTCGTCAGTTGGCGATCGGTGCCGCGGCGGCGCTCGGTGCCACAGTCATCGCTCCGCTCTGCATGCAGCCCGCCCGCGCCGCCGAGTTGATCTCGGTGGACCCGGTGTGGGCGGTGGGCATCTGCGCCGTACTCGGAGCGGTGGTCGGAGCGGGTGCGGCGATCGCTGTCCTGCTCCGGCCCGAGTTGGGCTGGAACATGGCAGCCGTCGCCGGTGCGGTCTGGCTACTGGCGCTGATCTCGGTGCTGCCGTCGCTCGGCACGACCGGCCCCCTGCCGACGGTCCGGCTCGGCGTCCTGGAGCCGAGCTGGCTGGACGACGCCGCCGCGCAACGGCTGGCGCTGCTCCTGCTGCCCATCGTGGCCCTGCTGGCCGGCGGGGCGACCGCCGGTCTGGCCCGTTGGCGGGGTCAGCCACCACTGATCAGCGGAGCCACCGGGGTGGCCGGTCCGGTGCTGGTCGCGTTCGCCTACCTGACCGCCGGCCCGGGTGACGCGGTGGACCGCTACCAGGCCACCCCGTACTACGGTTCGTTGATCGCGATCCTCGCCGGTGCGCTCGGCGCGGCGGCCGCTGCGCTGCTGCGGTGGCCCGTCGGCGCCCGTGGCGCGGACCCGCAGGCGATCGAGCCCTCCGACATCCTGCGCCCGCTGCCCGCAGGCCCGGAGCTGCCCGGCGCGACGTCGGCGGATTCGTCGAACGAGCCGGCCACCGCCGACCGCGCCGCCGTCGAGCCGCCCGCCGACCCGAAGCCGGCCACCGTCGCTCCAGGTCCGTGGGCCGCCGAGGGCTCCGATGGGGTACGCACCGTCCCCGCCCACTGGGACTGGCCGACGTCCACCGCGAGCGGCCAACACGGTCCGGCCCCGACCGCTGCGACCACCCCTGACACGCCCACGAAGCCGGCGTCCTGGCTGACCGACCCGACCGGCGAGTTCACCGCCGAAGCGCGGACCCGCAGGCTCAGCCCGAAGGAGGGCACCTCCTCGGCCGATCCCGAGCGCACGCCCACCGCCGACGTCACCAGCACGACCAGCGCCGCCTCGACCAGCAGCGAGGCCGGTCGTGCGGGTGGGGTCAGCCCGGCCGGTGACGATCCGACCGACAGCGCGACAACGCGCACGAACGGCCTACCGACCGGCGAGCGCAGCATCGGCACGAGCAGCACGGGCGCGACCAACACGGACGCGACCAACACGGGTACGGCTGGGACGGAAGCGACCGGCACGGCCAGCACGGCTGCGGCCAGCACGGGCACGACGAACACGGTCACGGGCAGCACGACTGCGACCGGTGCGGGTGCGGCCAGCACGGGCACGGGCGCTACCGGCACGGCTGCAACCCGCGCGGGCAGCACGGGTGCGGGTACGGGCAGCACGACTGCGACCGGCACAGCTGCGACCGGCACAGCTGCGACCGGCACGGGCAGCACGGGCACAGGCAGCACGGCTGCGGGCAGCACGGCTGCGGGCGATACCGCTGCGCCGCTCAAGCCTCGGCGGGGGCGCAAGCCGAAGGGCGACCCGGATGCCACCTCCGACCTCCCGGGCGACCGGTCGCCGACCGAGTCGAGGAGCACCTACGGTACGGCTACCGGACGCACGCGGAAGGTCACCGGGCCCGGCAGGTCCGACGACCGCACCGGTTCCGGCTCGCCGACCGACACGCCGATGCCCAGCGCCGGGCGTCCGGCCACCGGGTCCGACCGGGCGACCAAGACGCCCTCCGAGGCCCGCGCGACGGCAGAGGCCCCGACCGCAGCCACCGACGCGGCAGGAACCGCGACCACCGCAACCGGTCCAGCGAAGCCCTCGACGTCGGCGACCGACGCGACGGAAGTCCCAACCGGCGCGGCACATGCCCCGATCGCTCCGGAGGCCGAGACGGTCGACCCCTCGCGCGCCCCGGCCCCCAGCGCGAAGAGGCAATCGGCCAACGCCAGGACGGCCGACCCGAAGGCGGCACCGGCCACCGGGACCAGCCCAGCGTCCGAGAGGGCCGACCCGAAGGCGGGCTCGCCGCGTACCCCGGTCGGCGCAACCGCCGACTCCACCGCGCCACCGGCCGATGTGGCCGGTGTGTCCGCAGCCGACCGGGCCGGCGACGCCGCCGAGGTGCGGGCGGCGACCGAGGACACGTCCGCCGCTGGGTTGTTCGGGTCCACGACCACCGGCGACCCGGACACGGACCGCTGGACGCCCGCGCGATCGCCCTGGCCGGTCAGCTCAGCGTGGACGGTGCCGCCGCAGGCTCCTGGGCAGGAGTCGACGGCTTCGGACGCGCCCGCCGGGTCGGCGCCGTCCGGACCGACACCGAGGCCCCGGCACCGGGCGCCGCTGCCGGACCTGAGTCGGGCCAGCACCTGGAACGCCTTCGACACGACCCGACGCACCGGACCGACCGAGTCGACTGATCGTCCGGGTCCGGCAGCGAGCAGCGAGACCGCAGCACCGCCGGAGCGCGCGAGCGCACCGGATCTCTCGGCCACCGGCTCCGGCACCGAAGACCCGGCGAGCGTCGACACGACACCGACGCCGGAGAAGGTGGCGGAACAGCCTTCCCGGCGCGGACGGCTCGGGGGTCTCTTCCGCCGGAACCGGTCCCGAGGCGACGAGAGCCAGCAGCCGGACGGCGCGACGGAACCGCTGCCGGCCCAGGACGAGGAGTTCGTCGACTGGGTCGCGGGGCTCAGCGAGCCGGTGTCGGACAACGAGCCGGAGCAGGGGAAGGCGCGCCGGTCGCTGCGCTCCACCGGCCGACACCACCGCGAGTAGGTCCCGCTGATCCACTCGGGTTCCCCGACGTCGGGCCATCCCGCCCGTCCGGACAGCGCGACATCGGTGAACCCGAGTGGATCATCCTGCGGCGTCCGCTGGCCGGACCGGTCGGCAGGCCGCGCCGAGGCGGCTGGGCCGCGCCGAGCCCGGCACCGTCAGGCCAGCGGCAGGTAGACCCGGCCACCTCCGGAGACGAACTCCTCCGACTTGTCCTTCATGCCGCGGGCCGCGTACTCCTTCAGCTCCTGGGTGATCTTCATCGAGCAGAACTTCGGGCCGCACATCGAGCAGAAGTGCGCCGTCTTCGCGGGCTCGGCGGGCAGTGTCGCGTCGTGGTACGACCGGGCGGTCTCCGGGTCCAGTGAGAGGTTGAACTGGTCCTCCCAGCGGAACTCGAACCGCGCCTTGGACAGCGCGTCGTCCCACGCCTGCGCCCCCGGGTGCCCCTTGGCCAGGTCCGCCGCGTGCGCGGCGATCTTGTACGCGATCACGCCCGCCTTCACGTCGTCGCGGTCCGGCAGGCCGAGGTGCTCCTTCGGGGTGACGTAGCAGAGCATCGCGGTGCCGAACATGCCGATCATCGCGGCGCCGATCGCCGAGGTGATGTGGTCGTACGCCGGCGCGATGTCGGTGGTCAGCGGCCCGAGCGTGTAGAAGGGCGCCTCGTAGCACCACTCCTGCTGGAGGTCCACGTTCTCCTTGATCTTGTGCATCGGCACGTGGCCCGGGCCTTCGATCATCACCTGGACGTCGTACTCCCAGGCGATCTTCGTCAGTTCGCCGAGGGTGCGCAGCTCGGCGAACTGCGCCTCGTCGTTGGCGTCCGCGATCGAACCGGGGCGCAGCCCGTCACCGAGGGAGAACGTCACGTCGTACTTCGCGAGGATCGCGCACAGCTCGGCGAAGTTGGTGTAGAGGAAGTTCTCCTCGTGGTGCGCCAGGCACCACGCCGCCATGATCGAGCCGCCCCGGGAGACGATGCCGGTGACCCGGTCCACGGCCAGCGGCACGTACGGCAGCAGCACCCCGGCGTGCACGGTCATGTAGTCCACGCCCTGCTCGGCCTGCTCGATGACGGTGTCCCGGAACACCTCCCAGCTCAGCTTCACCGGGTCACCACCGACCTTCTCCAACGCCTGGTAGATCGGCACGGTCCCGATCGGCACCGGCGAGTTCCGCACGATCGCCTCGCGGGTCTCGTGGATCCGCTTGCCGGTGGACAGGTCCATCACGGTGTCCGCACCCCACCGGGTGGCCCAGGTGAGCTTCTCCACCTCCTCGGCGACCGACGAGCTGACCGCCGAGGTGCCGATGTTGGCGTTCACCTTGACCAGGAACGCCTTACCGATGATCGCCGGCTCACACTCGGGGTGGTTCACGTTGAGCGGCAGCACCGCCCGGCCGGCGGCGATCTCGGCCCGGACCAGCTCCGGGTCGACGTTCTCCCGGATCGCCACGAACTCCATCTCCGGCGTCACCACACCGGCCCGCGCGTACGCGAGCTGCGTCGGGCGGCGTCCGTCCACACCGGCCAGTGGCGTACCCGCGCCCCGCACCGGCGCCACGTCGCCCCGCTCGGCGATCCACGGGCCCCGCAACGCGGGCAGCCCCACCGATGGGTCCGACCCCGGGCCGGACGTGTCGTAGAGCCGCACCGGCGGATGGTCACCGGTCAGCTCCACCTCCGCGAACGGCACCCGGACATCCGGCCGCGAACCCTCGACGTACACCTTGCCTCGTGCCTGCATGACAGCCTCCCTGGTGATCAAGCGGGCCAGCCGAAGTGGTTCAGCGGTCCGCGCCCCGCGCCCAGCTCCCAACTCCGCGCGCCGGTCAGCGCGCGGAGCACGTACTCCTTGGCGGCCCCCACCGCCGCCGGCACCGGATCGCCCAGCGCGAGCCGCACCGCGATCGCCGCCGAGAACGAGCACCCGGTGCCGTGGGTGTGCCGCGTGTCCACCCGTGGCGCGCGCAGCACTGTGGTGACGCCGCCGCCGTGCAGCACGTCGACCGCCTCGTCACCGCCCAGGTCGCCGCCGGTGACCACCACGTACTCCGGTCCGCCGTCCGCGAGCGCCTCGGCGGCGACGACCATCCCCGCCACGTCGTCGACCGGACGTCCGGTGATGGCCGCGGCCTCCGCGCAGTTCGGCGTCGCCACAGTGGCGTACGGCAGCAGTCGCTCCACCGCACCCACCACGCCGAGCCGGTGACCGCTCGTGGCGACCAGCACCGGGTCGACGACGAGGTGGGGCAGTCGACCGTCCCGTGCGGCCTCGGCCACCACGTCGGCGACCGCCGGGGTGCCGAGCATCCCCGTCTTCACGGCGGCGACGGTGAAATCCGCGAGCACGCTGTCCAACTGCTCGGTGACGGTGCGCGGAGGCATCGGCAGCACGGCGTCGACACCGGTGGTGTTCTGCGCGGTGACCGCCGTGAGGACGCTGGTGCCGTACGCGCCGAGCGCCGCGAAGACCTTGAGGTCGGCCTGGATGCCCGCGCCGCCGCCGGAGTCCGAGCCGGCGATGGTCAGCAGTGTTCTCGGGGTCATCTTCTTTCCCCTTTGGTTGCGGTTGGGGGCTGCGAGACCTGGGTGCCTTCCCGGCGGGTTTTGGTCAGCACAGGGGTGACCGCCTTTGCATAGGCGTTGGTCAGGGTTGCGGCTGTTTCGGCGGGGTCTCCTGCTCGCATCAGTGCGCCCAGGATGGCTACGCCTGCTGCTCCCGCCTTGACGCAGGCGGTTACCTGGTCTGGGGTTTCGACTCCGCCGAGGGCCAGGACGGGGACGGTGCTGATGTCGATCAGCCGTCGCAGGCCGTCCGACCCCAGGGGTGGGCCGTAGCCCGGTTTCGTCTTCGTGAGGTGGACCGGGGAGATGGTGGCGTAGTGCTCGGTGGTCAGGCGGTCCAACTCGGCCTTGTCGTGGCAGGAGCGGCCGACGACGGTGTGGGTCGGTGGTGGGTACGGACCGGCGGCCGGTAGGTGGACCGCGTCGCCTCCGAGCGGGTCGGGACCGGCGACGACGAGGGTCCCGCCGACGTCGGCGAGGATCGCGCGCAGGTCGGCGGCGAGGGCGGCGCGTTCGGCTCGGGGCAGGTCCTTCTCCCGCAGCACCACCCAGCGCACTCCCCCGGCCACGGCCCCCGCCACGACCCGGTCGAGCCGGTCCCGGGCCACGAGCCGGTCGGTCAGCACGACGACGCCGTCCGGCCCGGTCACAGGTCGGGTCTTCCCTCGTCGGGGGTGGAGGCGAGCGCGTGGAAGCGTCGGGCGATCCGACCGGCACCGGCCGCCAGGTGTCCCGCCTCGACCGCGTACCGCATCGCGGTCGCCATCGCCACCGGGTCGGCTGCCCGGGTGACAGCGCTGGCCAGCAACACCCCGTCGCAGCCCAACTCCATGGCCAGGGCGGCGTCGGAGGCGGTGCCGATGCCCGCGTCGAGGATCACCGGAACGTCCACACCCTGCCGGATGAGCCGGATGTGGTGCGGGTTGCCGATGCCGAGCCCCGACCCGATCGGTGAGCCGGCCGGCATCACCGCCGCGCAGCCCACGTCGGCGAGGCGACGGGCCAACACCGGGTCGTCGCTGGTGTACGGCAGCACGGTGAAGCCGTCGGAGACCAGCTCCTCGGCGGCGCGGAGCAGTTCCACCCCGTCGGGCAGCAGCGTGCGCTCGTCGCCGATCACCTCCAGTTTGACCCAGTCGGTGTCGAACGCGTCCCGGGCCAGCCGGGCCACCTTGACCGCCTCGGTCGCGGTGTGACAGCCGGCGGTGTTCGGCAGCAGGCGTACCCCGCACCGGTCCAGCAGGTCCAGCAATCCGCCGGTGGAGCCCGGAGCGGTGCCCACCCGACGCAACGCCAGCGTGACCAGCTCGGTGCCGGACGCCCGGATCGCCTGCTCCAGGACGTGCAGGTTCGCGGCACCGCCGGTGCCGAGGATCAACCGCGAGGTGAACGTCTCCCCGCCCAGTTCGAACGGCATGCCGCTCACCCGCCCTGCGCCGCGGTGAGCACCTCGACCCGGTCGCCGTCGCGCAGCGCCGTGGCCGGCCAACCCGCCCGGGGTACGACCTCGCCGTTGACGGCGACCGCCACCCCGCGCTGTTCGGGCACGATGTCGCGCACCAGGTCGGCGACCGACGTGCCATCCGGCACGCTGCGTCCGGCCCCGTTCACCGTCAACTCCACTGGTCCCCCTCCGTGCTGCGATCAGGGCTGCCGCCGGGCGTCCGGGCGGAGAACCGCTCCGGGCGCAACGGCGTGAGC
This sequence comes from Micromonospora sp. WMMD1155, assembly GCF_029581275.1. Classification (NCBI taxonomy): domain Bacteria; kingdom Bacillati; phylum Actinomycetota; class Actinomycetes; order Micromonosporales; family Micromonosporaceae; genus Micromonospora; species Micromonospora sp. WMMD1155. Next base: position 3,529,111 of record NZ_CP120742.1, on the reverse strand, counting down.
AGCGGTTCGGGTCCGCCGCCGAGCACCAGATCCGCGATCAGGTCGGCGGTGATCGGGGCGAGCACGATGCCGTGCCGGTGATGCCCGGTGGCGGCCAGGACGTCCGGCCGGTCGGGCAGCGGTCCGAGGATCGGCGCGTTGTCCGGGGTGCCTGGGCGCAGCCCGGCGACCGCTTCGACCAGGTCGTACTCGGCCAGCTCGGGCAGCAGGTCGACTCCGGCGCGCAGCAGACGCTGCACGGCACCGGCGGTGACGGTGGTGTCCGACCGCTCCTCGACTGTCGCGCCGAGCACGACCTCGCCGTCGGCACGGGGCACGAGGTAGACGGGTTCGCCGTCGGCGTACCCCCGGATCACGTGCCGGAAGCCCGGCGCGACGCCGTCGGGCGCGCGGAGCCGGAGGATCTGGCCCTTGACCGGCCGCACCGGCAGACCGGTGAGTGCCGCGGCCCCGCAGCCGGCGGCGACCACAGTGACCCGGGCGTCCACATCGGACAGCCGCTGAACGGGTCGCGGCACGAGGACCGCGCCGGCCTGCTGCACCGCCGCGCGCAGCGCCGGCACCAGCAGTCGGGGGTCCACCTGGTGGTCGGTCGGCGCGAGCGCGCCGCCGCGCACTCTCGGGGCGAGCGCCGGCTCGTGGTCGCGCAGCTCACTGGGGCGCAGCGGGGTCACCGGAAGTCCCAACCCCTGTTGGTACGCCCAGAGCCGGCGCGCCTCGGCCAGGTCGTCGCCGGTGAGCCCGACCATCAGGGTGCCCTCGGTCCGGTAGCCGATCTCGACGCCGGTCACCTCGGTCAACTCGGCGGCGAACCCCGGCCAGCGGGCGGCGGACGCCAGGAGCAGTTCGGTCAACTGCCGCTCACCGAAGTACGCCTCGGCGACCGGGGAGAGCATGCCGGCGGCCACCGCGGAGGCCCCCGATCCGGGTGCCGGATCGTGCACCACCACCCGCAGCCCCCGGGTGGCACAGCGCCAGGCGATGGACAGCCCGATCGGCCCCGCCCCCACCACCGCCACATCCGGCCGGACCCGGTCGCTCGACGGCGGTGACGGGAACCGGCCGGTCAGCACGTCAGCGCCTCGATCAGCTCGGCCGTCGCCCGGGCCGGGTCGGCGGCAGCGGAGACGGCACCGACGACGGCCACCCCGTACGCCCCGGCGGCCCGCAGCGCCGGCACCCGCGCGGCGGTCACTCCGCCGATGGCGATGACCGGCACGTCGACGGCGTCGACGACGGCGCGTACCCCGGCGGGCCCGATGGGGTCGGGCAGGCCGGACTTGGTGCTGGTGGTGTGGCACGGCCCGACGCCCAGGTAGCCGGCTCCGGCGGCGACCGCCTCGGCGGCCGGACCCGGCGCGCGGGCGGTGGCACCGAGCACTCCGGCGGGGCCGAGCACCCGGCGGGCGGCGGCGACCGGCAGGTCGTCGGCCCCCACGTGCCCGCCGGCCGCGCCGACCGCCAGCGCCACGTGCAGCCGGTCGTTGACCAGGCAGGTCGCCTCGTACGGGGCACACAGCGCCAGCACCCGCCGGGCCAGGTCGTACGCCTCGCGGTCGGTGGCGGAGTCCTCGACCCGGACCTGCACCACCAGGTCGGCGCGGGCCGCGGTGAGGGCGGCCCGGACCACGGTGAGCGGGTCACGCCCGGGTCGGGTGTCGGTGATCAGATGCAGTCGCCCCAGGGACGGCACGGCAACACTCCTCCCTGCGCCGGCATTACCCGGATCAGGTTCGACGGTCGGGGGCTGTCAGCCCCCCTCTCAGCCCGGTACACCGGGCTCCCGTGGGTTACTTGCGTGTCACCGTACGACAGATCCGCCGGTCTGCCAAGGCGGGGTCGGCGGCGTCCGGGCGGGCCGCGACGAACAAGATCGATGGGGCACTTCATACGGTCCTGTTCGGAATGTCGCCCGCCGTTGCAGAACCGTTACCCGTCGGCATCTTGCCCGACATCGAGCCAGCCGAATTAATTTGTTCAGCGATTCGACAAAATGTCGGTGGGGCACCCTGGCACGGCGTCACCACCGGCTCCACGAGGGAGGGCGTTCGGCGAGCCGACTCCCGCGAGCTCTCTGTCACTACGACACAGGAGGCGGCGTGTCCCGTTCTCGTCGTGCCCGCGTACCCATCACCGCAACACTCATCTCCCTGGCCATGGCCTCGACCACCCTGTTCGGCACGCCTGCCCAGGCAGCCGCCCAGGTCCCCCCACGGGAGGCGCCGGCCGGCGCCCCGGTCAGCCAGGTGGTGCCCAAGGCACCAAAGGCAGCGGCCGATCCCTTCTCCGTCCTGATCTTCTCCAAGACCGCCGGCTTCCGGCACGACTCCATCCCCACCGGCATCGCCGCGATCCAGCAGCTCGGTGCCGCCAACGGATTCACCGTTGACAACTCCGAGGACGGCGCCGCATTCAACGACGCCAACCTGGCGAAGTACAAGGCGGTGATCTGGCTCTCCACCACCGGTGACGTGCTCAACGCCGAGCAGCAGGCGGCGTTCGAGCGCTACGTGAAGGCCGGCGGCGGCTACGTCGGCATCCACGCCGCGTCGGACACCGAGTACAACTGGCCCTGGTACGGCGACCTGGTCGGCGCGTACTTCGCCAACCACCCGCAGAACCAGCAGGCCACCGTGAAGGTGGAGGACCACGCGCACCCGTCCACCGCCGAGTTGCCGGACCGCTGGTCCCGCTTCGACGAGTGGTACAACTACCAGACCAACCCGCGGCCGGACGTGCACGTGCTGGCCAGCCTGGACGAGAAGAGCTACACGGCCGGTGCCGGCGCGATGGGCGCCGACCACCCGATCGCCTGGTGTCAGGACTACGACGGTGGTCGTTCCTGGTACACCGGCGGCGGCCACACCCGGGAGTCGTACGCCGAGCCCGGCTTCCTCTCCCACCTGCTCGGCGGCATCCGCACCGCGGCAGGTGTCCAGGACGCCGACTGCGGCGCCTCGAAGACCTCGAACTTCGAGAAGGTGGCGCTGGACAGCAACACCAGCAACCCGATGGAGTTGGACATCGCCCCCGACGGGCGGGTCTTCTACATCGAGCGTGACGGTCGCGTGCAGATCATCAAGCCGGACACCGGCAACACCGTCACCGCCGTCGACCTGGACGTCTTCACCGGCAACGAGGACGGCCTGATCGGCATCCGGCTCGACCCGGACTTCGCCACCAACAACTGGGTGTACCTGTACTATGCCCCGAACGACGGGGTCGCCCGCAACCTGCTGTCCCGGTTCACGGTGACCGGCGACACCATCAACCCGGCCAGTGAGAAGCAGGTGCTGCGGGTCGACACCCAGCGCAACACCTGCTGCCACGCCGGCGGCAGCATGACGTTCGACAGCGAGGGCAACCTCTACCTGGCCACCGGTGACAACACCAACCCGTTCGAGTCGAACTCGTACACGCCGATCGACGAGCGGGCGGGCCGCCAGGACTACGACGCGCAGCGCACCTCGGCCAACACGAACGACCTGCGCGGCAAGGTGATCCGGATCCACCCGGAGGACGACGGAACGTACACCGTTCCGGCCGGCAACCTCTTCCCGGCGGGCACCGAGAAGACCCGTCCCGAGATCTACGCGATGGGCTTCCGCAACCCGTTCCGGATCGGCACCGACCCGAAGACCAACACGCTGTACGTCGGCGACTACGGTCCGGACGCCAACTCGGACAACCCGAACCGGGGCCCGCGCGGTCTGGTCGAGTGGAACATCGTCACCCCGGGCAACTACGGCTGGCCGTACTGCACGGGCACGAACGAGGCGTACAACGACTACACGTTCCCGTCCGGTCCGAGCGGCCCGAAGTTCGACTGCGCCGCACCGGTCAACAACTCGCCCAACAACACCGGTCTGACCAACCTCCCGCCGGTCGTCCCGGCGACCGTCGACTACGGGTACGCCGGTGACGCGCGCTACCCGGAGATCGGCGGCGGTGGCGCCCCGATGGGTGGCCCGGTCTACCGCTACGACGCCGACCTCGACTCCACCCGCAAGTGGCCGGCGTACTACGACGGCAAGGCGCTGCTCGGCGAGTGGAACCAGAACAAGATGTACACGATGCAGGTGACTGCCGACGGCAAGTCTCTTGTGGACATCAACCAGCTGCTCACCGGCATGAGCATGATCCGGCCGATGGACTTCGAGTTCGGCCCCGACGGCGCGCTGTACCTGATCGAGTGGGGCAGCGGCTTCGGCGGCAACAACGACAACTCGGGCGTCTACCGGATCGACTACACCGCCGGTGACCGCGCGCCGATCGCGGCGGCGTCCGCCACCCCGACCTCGGGTGCGGCACCGTTGACGGTCACCTTCTCCAGTGCCGGATCCCGGGACCCGGACGGTGGCACGCTCACCTACGCCTGGACCTTCGGCGACGGGCAGACCTCCACCGAGGCGAACCCGACGCACACCTACGCCGCGGCGGGCAACTACACCGCCCAGCTCACCGTCACCAACCCGAAGGGCCGTACCGCGGTGGCCAACGTGCCGATCACCGTGGGCAACACGTCCCCGACTGTGACGATCGAGTTCCCGCCGGACGGTGGGTTCTTCGAGTGGGGTGACCAGGTCCGCTACTCGATCAAGGTGACCGACCCGGAGGACGGGGAGATCGACTGTGACCGGGTGAACCTCCAGGTCCTGCTGGGCCACGACGAGCACGCCCACCCGCTGGAGCAGCACACCGGCTGCACCGGCACCGTCCAGACGTCGCTCGCCTCCGGGCACGGCGCCGAGGCGAACGTGTTCGCGGTCTTCGAGGCCACCTACACCGATGACGGTGGCGCCGGCGGGGCCAGCCCGCTCACCGGTCGGGTGATCGAGGTCCTGCAGCCCAAGCGCAAGCAGGCCGAGTTCTTCACCGCCACCGGGCGCGCTCCGGTGAGCACCGGCGGCGGTGACGCCGGCGTGCAGCGGGAAGCCGCCACCGACCCCGCCGGCGGCGGTCAGAGCATCGCGTTCATCGAGGACGGTGACTGGTGGTCGGTCGCTCCGGCGAACCTGACCAACATCACCGAGATCCGCTTCCGGGCGGCCTCGGCCGCTGCGGGTGGTCGGATCGAGGTCCGCGCGGGTGCGGTCGACGGACCGGTGGTCGCCACGGCCACCGTGCCGGCCACCGGCGGGTGGCAGACGTACACGGACGTGAGCGCGCCGGTCACCGGTGCCGCGAGCGGCTCGCTGTACTTCCTGGCCCGCGACCCGAACGGCGGCACCGGTTCGCTGTTCAACGTCAACTGGATGGACTTCGTCGGCCGCGGTGTCACCGAGAACGCGCCGCCGGTGGTCAGCGCCACGGCCAACCCGGCCACCGGCACCGCACCGGTCACCGTCGCCTTCGACGGCACGGCCACCGACGCCGAGGGCGACACCCCGTTGACGTACGCCTGGGACTTCGGTGACGGTGGCACGGCGACCACTCTGGACGCCAGCCACACCTACACCACCGCGGGCACGTTCACGGCCACCCTCACGGTGACCGACAGCAAGGGCGCCAAGGCGTACGCCACGGTGCCGGTGCGGGTGGACGCTCCGGACACGTCCTGCTTCGGGGCGCGTTCGGACGACTTCAACGGCAACAGCCTCGACAAGGAGCGCTGGACCAGCGTCATCCGGGAGAACCAGCTCTACTCGCTCAGTGGCGGCGCGCTGCGGCTGCCCACCGCGGTGGGTGACCTCTACGGCGCTCGCAACGACGCCACCAACCTGGTGCTCCAGGCGGCACCGACCGGCGCCTGGGAGATGACCACCAAGGTCACGCTTCCGGTGACGGCCAACTACCAGCAGGCCGGTCTGCTGGTGTACGGCGACGACGACAACTACGCCAAGGTGGACCTGCTGTACAACGGCAGCCGTCGGGTGGAGTTCATCCGGGAGACGGCCGGCACGCCTCGCAACGAGGCCGCCGACGCCACCAACGCACCGGCGGGTGACACCGTGTACCTGCGGGTCACCAGCGACGGGACGAACCTGACGGCGGCCGTCTCGGCCGACGGACAGACCTTCACCCCGGTCGGCCGTTCGGCCGCGCTCGCCGGCATCACCAACCCGCGCATCGGGGTCTTCGCCCTCAACGGCGGCACCGAGGCACCGGTCGTCGACGCGGCCTTCGATTCGTTCCAGGTCACGCCGGACGCCCCGGCCGGTCCGGTCGACCCGTCGGACGAGTTCAACGGCGACACCTTGGACAAGTGCCGGTGGGACGCGATCCTTCGGGAGGACCCGACCGGTTACCGGGTCACCGGTGGCGCGCTGCGCATCGACGTGCCCAACGGTGACATCTACGGCACCGACAACACCGGGCCGAAGAACTTCATCCTCCAGACCGCGCCCTCGGGCGACTGGACCCTGGAGACGAAGGTCGACGGCAGTCTGCTGAACGAGCAGTACCAGCAGGCCGGTCTGCTCGTGCAGGCGGACGACGACAACTACCTGAAGTTCGACTTCATCGCGGACAACCAGGCCGGCTCGGCGGTGACGCGGCGGATCGAGTTCCGCAGCGAGATCGCCGGGGCGGTCCAGAACCCGCAGCCGGAGGCGGCCAGCCTGACCAGTGCCGTGTGGCACCTCCGGTTGGCCCGCACCGGTGACACGTTCACCGCGTCGTACTCGGCCGACGGGACGACCTGGACCGCGTTGGAGGCGCTGACCAACACCGCGGTGGGTGCCACCCCGAAGGTCGGGTTGTTCACCCTCGGCGCCAACCAGACGGCCTCGAAGACCGCCGCGTTCGACTACTTCCGGTTGAGCACGGAGGTGGCCGACGAGACCGCTCCGGTGACCACGTCGTCGGTGTCCGGCACCCCGACCGAGGGGTGGTACACCGGGGCGGTGACGGTGACCCTCACCGCCGCCGACGAGGCCGGCGGCAGCGGGCTCGCCACCACCGAGTACCAGCTGGACGGTGCCACCACCTGGACGGCGTACACCGCCCCGGTGGAGGTCACCGGTGACGGCGAGCACGAGCTGCGGTTCCGCTCGACGGACAAGGCCGGCAACGTGGAGGCGACGAAGACCGTCTCGGTCAAGATCGACGCCACCGCGCCGGTGACCACCGCGACGTTCGCTCCGGCGAACGACGCCGGTTGGCACAACGGGACGATCCCGGTCGTGCTGGCCTCCACCGACGCCGGTTCGGGCGTCAAGACGGTGGAGTGGTCGCTGGACGGTGGGGCGTGGACCCCGTACACGACGCCGGTCGAGGTGACCGGTGACGGGCAGCACGAGCTGCTGTACCGCTCGACCGACAAGGCGGGCAACGCCGAGACGCTCAAGTCGGCGGTCTTGAAGATCGACGGCACCAAGCCGACGTTGCTGGTCTCCGGTATCGCCGACGGCCAGCTCTACGGTGACAGCCAGGACGTTCGGGTGTCCTGGCAGGCTGTCGACCCGACCTCGGGCATCGCGACCGTGGTCGGCAAGCTGGACGGCGAGGCGTACGCCAGCGGCACCCTGCAGGCCATGTACGAGCTGTCGCTCGGCCTGCACGAGCTGACCGTGACCGCGACCGACAAGGCGGGCAACGAGACCACCTCGACGGTCCGGTTCTTCGTCACCACCTCGTTCCGGGACATGCAGGGTCTGCTGGACCGGTTCAAGGCGACGGGTCGACTCTCGGCCAAGGCGCACAAGCAGCTGACCAACAAGCTCGACGCCGTCCGCAAGTCCGAGGCGGCCGGCGACGACAAGGCGGCGGTGCGGCAGCTGACCGCGTTCCGGACGCTCGCCTCCGACACCGCTCTGGTGGGCGAGGCGGAGGTCCGGGACGTCCTGATCCGGGACGCCGATGCCATGATCGTTCGGCTCGGTGGCGCGGCCAGTAAGGCCGGGGTCAAGGCGAACGACGGCGAATCGGTCAAGGGCACCGGACGGCTCGGTGGCGATGCCACCCGGCTCGCGCCCGGTCGCCAGCTCTGATCCGACGAGGCCCCTCCCCGACGCCACGGCGTCGGGGAGGGGCCTCCCTCATCCGTAGTGAGGAGATGTCCGTGACGGGTATCCGCAAGGCGTTGGCCGCCGTGTTCGTCGGACTGGCTCTGACGGTGTTCGCCGCTGCCCCCGCGCAGGCCGCTCAGGTCGCCCGGGCGGCGCAGGCCGACAAACTCAAACTCGTGGTGGCCGGCGACGGCGCCGAGGGGGTCACCATCCAGGCCACCTACCCCGACGGGCGTCGGCTGGACCAGGTGGTACGACTGGTCCTCACCGCCACCGGCCCGGACGGGCAGAAGGTCGGGCCGGTGCAGTTGGAACCGCAGCCCGAGGGGCAGGGCTTCTACAGCAGCGGCGCGGTGCTCACCGCCGGCACGTGGAAGGTGACCGTCAACTCCCCCGCCCCACTGTCGGGCAAGGCCACCGCGACGGTGCAGGCCCGGGCCGCGCAGACTCCGCCCGCGCCCGAGCCGGTCGCGGTGAACAAGCCGGCGGACGGCGGGGCGGGTGCCGGCTGGTGGCCGTACGCGGCGGCCGGCCTGGTCCTCGTCGCCCTGGCGATGGGGGTGGCCATGCTGTTCGGCCGCCGCCGCACCGACTGACGGAGACGATCTCGCCGCCGCACCGGCTCACCACGACGATCTCGCCGGAGCGGTCGACCGACCGACACTGACGACGAAACGGGCCGGGCCGCAACCAGCGGCCCGGCCCATCGTCATCTCACCCACCGACCCGGGGTTGGTCGGTCACCGCCAGCCCGTGCTGGCGTCATCTAGCCGCCGCGACCGGCATGATCGACTCGACTTTCATGAAACCGCGCATTCCCCGGCCCAAGTCACCCCGACTTTCAGGAACACGAGTGGATCAAGGAGCCGCGCCGGCCGCGCCGAACCGCGCCAGGCCGGACCGCTCAGAGGATGGCGCGCAGCGCGGCCAGGTCCTCGTCGCCGGGCTCCCAGGTGCCGGCGGCGGCGTTGGCGAGGACCTGCTCCGGCGTGGTGGCGCCGGCGATCACCGAGGTGACCGCCGGCTGGGCGGCCAGCCCACCGATCGCCACCTGGAGCATGCTCAGACCCCGCTCGGCCGCGTACGCCTCGATCGCCTCGATGGCGTCCCAGTCGGCTGCGGCGAGCCGCTCCGCGTACCGGCCACCGCCGGAGAGCCGGCTCCCGGCCGGGGGCTGCTCACTGCGCTTGTACTTGCCGGTGAGCAGGCCGTTGGCGAGTGGGAAGAACGGAAGCATGCCCAGCCCGAACCGCTCGCACGCGGGGATCACCTCGGTCTCCACGGACCGCTCCAGCAGGCTGTAGTGGTTCTGCGCGCTGATGAAGCGGGCCCGCCCGTTGGACGAGGCGACCCAGTCGGCGTCGGCGATCTGCCACCCGGCGAAGTTGGAATTGCCCAGGTAGCGCACCTTGCCGTCGCGCACCAGGTCGTCCAGGGCGGCGAGGGTCTCGTCGATCGGGGTGCCCGGGTCGGGCTCGTGCATCTGGTACAGGTCGATGTGGTCGGTGCCGAGCCGGCGCAGCGACGCCTCCACCGCTCGCGCGATGTAGCGGCGTGCGCCACGGGCGCCGAAGTCCGGCCCGTTGAGGCCGTGCATGTCCATGCCGAACTTGGTGGCCACCACCACGTCGTCCCGGCGGCCCTTGAGCGCCTGCCCGAGCAGCTCCTCGGAGCCGCCCTGCGGTTCACCGTAGATGTCGGCGGTGTCGAACAGGTTGATCCCGGCGTCCAGTGCCGCGTCCACCACCGCACGGGTGCCATCGAGGTCGAGCTTGCGGCCGAAGTTGTTGCAGCCGATGCCGACCACGGACACCACGAGCCCGGAGTCGCCCAGCCGGCGATAGGTCATCTCTGTCACGACAACCACCCTATGCCTGTCAGCTGGCGGCCACCCCCGCAGAGGCTCAGCCGACCACCTCGGTGACCAGCTCGCGGGCGGCGGCGATGGTGGCCGCCGGCTCGGCGGGGCCGCGGCCGACGGCCCGGCCCTCCAGGGCCCGCCGAGGCGACGTCATCGCCCCGGCGGCCCCCGGAAGAAGCCAGCCGATCCTGAAGATCAGCAGGAGCGGGTGTTGTAGGTGGCCCAGTAGGGGCCGCCGCCCTGCGGCGGGTAGAACCGGTGGTTCCCGTCGGGCGATCGCTGCAGGACGAACTCGTGCGCGCTGTACGCGCTCCTGGAGCCCCGTGCCCCCCGGTACACCACGTACCGCCACCCGTTCTGGTCGTCGGTCTGCGCGAGCCTGTCGCCGGCCTTCGTCCAGCTGTTCCGGCCGGCGGAACCGTCCGCGGTGAGGCTCTTGTCGCGCTGGAAGTTCCTCGTTGCGGCATCGGTCTGGTCGCCGAAGATGCCGTCGATCCCGGACGAGGGCAGGTAACCATTTGCCCAGAGAATGGTCTGCCACAGACAGGTGACGTTCGAGCTGCGGTGCGTCCCGACGTTGACGACGCCCTCGTCATCGAAATCGTCGGATACCGCACCGGTGCCGTGGACGTACGCCCTGCCGGTGTAGGAGCCGCTGGCCGCGGCCGGCGTGGCGAGCGTGACGTTGAGTCCGATGGCCAACGCCGCGCCGACCGCGGGGACCGCAGCCTTACCGAGCACCCGGCGGATGGAGTGGAGCGAAGACATGCATCTCCCTGGTTGGACGGAGGTGGATACTTCGATGGGCGATGGAACGGTTGAACGGTAAGGTGGGGCCGGTACATCCGCCGCACAACTGGCGTACAGGGCACCCGCCCGCCCCGTCATCCCGGGTGCGGCGCGCGTCCGGATTGCAGCGCCCACATGTGAGGTGCCTGGTTGCGTTTCGACATCCTCGGCCCGTTCCGGGTGTACCGCGAAGGCCGGCCGGTTCCGCTGGGCTCGGTGAAGCAACGCCTCCTGCTGGCCGGCCTCCTGTTGCGCCCGAACGAGGTCGTCGGCACCAACGAGTTGGCGTCGATGCTGTGGGGCGACGAGGAGCCGGCGTCGGCTGCGGCGAACCTCCGCACCTACGTGCGCGGGCTGCGGCAGTCGCTGGGCGACCGGGAGTCCTGGAACGGGATCACCGCCGCGGCGGGCGGCTACGTGATCCGGGTGGGCCCCGACGAGCGGGACCTGGACCTCTTCGACGCCGCTGCGGCCCGAGGGCGCGACGCTCTCGCGGCCTCCGACATGGACCGCGCTGAGGCCGAGCTCTCCGCCGCGCTGGGGCTTTGGCGCGGGGCCCCACTGTCGGACCTGCCCCTGCGTTCGTCGCTGGCCAGGCGGGTGGCGCAGTTCGAGGAACGTCGGCTGCTCGTCGAGGAGGACTACGCGGAGGCGGTGCTGGCGCTCGGCGCACCGGCCGACGTGGTGCGCCGGCTCCGGTCCCTGCTCGACCGGCATCCGCTGCGGCAGCGTGCCTGGGGCCAGCTGATGGTGGGCCTGTACCGCATCGGGGACGTGGCCGGCGCCCTGGACGCCTTCCGACAAGCTCGGCAGGCGCTGGCGGAGGAGACCGGCCTCGATCCGGCACCGGAGCTCGTCAAGGTGTACGACGACATCCTGCATCACCGACCGGGGTTGGCAGCGCACCCGCCCTCAGGGTCGGACGGGCCGGCGCCGGTGCCGCACGTCCTGCGCCCCGAGCAGCTGCCGCGCGCGGTACCGGAGTTCGTCGGTCGCGCCGCCGAACTGGCGAGCCTCGACGCGCTGCTGGACGGCGGTGCACAGGGGTCGGGCACAGTGGCCATCTCCGCGGTGTCCGGCATGGCTGGAGTCGGCAAGACCGCCCTGGCCCTGCACTGGGCGCACCGGGTCGCCGACCGCTTTCCCGACGGCCAGCTCTATGTCAACCTTCGGGGTTACGACGAAGCCGGGGTGGTGTCCCCGCTCGACGCGCTGTCCGAATTCCTCGAAGCGCTCGGTGTGCCGCACTCCCGGATACCCGCCGGCACGGAGGCCCGGACGGGTCTCTACCGCAGCCTGCTGGCCTCCCGCCGGATGCTCGTGATGCTCGACAACGCCCGCGACTCCGCCCAGGTTCGCGCCCTGCTACCCGGTGCCGGTGGCTGCATGGTCGTGGTCACCAGCCGGGACCGGCTCGGTGGCCTGATCGCCGCCGAGTGCGCGGAGCCGTTGACACTGGGCGTGCTCACGGCGGAGGAGTCGACAAGCCTGCTCGCCGGCCGGCTCGGGGTCGGCCGTCTCGCCTCCGAGCCGCGTGCGGTGGCCGACATCGTCGAGGCCGCCGGCCGGCTACCGCTGGCGCTGGCGATAGTGGCGGCACGCGTCGCCACCCACCCCACCTTTCCGCTCAGCGCCATCGCCGCCGAGTTGCACTCCACCGAGGCGCGGCTCGACGTGTTGGCCGACGGCGACGTGCGGCGCGTCTTCTCCTGGTCGTACCTCGCGTTGCGGCCGGACGCGGCCCGGTTGTTCACCCTGTTGGGGCTGCACCCGGGCCCGGACCTGACCACCGTCGCAGCCGCGGCACTGGCCGGTGAGCCGACCGCAGTCGTCACGCCGCGACTGCGCGAGTTGACTCGGCTCAATCTGCTGACCGAGCACACGCCCGGCCGCTACGCCTTCCACGATCTTCTCCGCGCCTATGCAGCCGAGCTGGCGGAGTCGTCGGAGCGCGCCGATGACCACACCGCCGCCCGACAGCGCCTGTACGACCACTACCTGCACGCCGCCTATCCGGCGGCGCTACTGCTCCAGCCGCAGTGGCCCCCGATCGAGCCGGTGCCACCGCTGCCTGTACCCACCAGGCGGCCGGCGACCGACCACGGCGGCGCGCTCGCCTGGTTCACGGCAGAGCACCGGGTGTTGATTCGGGTGGTTCGGCAGGCCGCCGAGCGCGGGTTCGAGGCGTACGCCTGGCAGATCGCCTGGGCGTTGAACACCTTCGTCGCGCCGCGTGGCCTGTGGCAGGACCAGCTCGACATCCAACGGGTCGCGCTGGCCGCCGCGGAGAAGATCGGCGACCTGGCCGGTCAGGCTGCCGCCAACCGGCTACTCTCCCGTGCCCTGACCCGACTCGGCGACCGCGATGCCGCCGAGCACCGGCTGAAGCGCGCACTCGAGCTGCACGAACGCCTCGGCGATCCGACCGGCCAGGCGCAGACGCTGCACAACTACTGTGAACTCTGCTATCTGGACGGCCGTTTCGACGAGGCCCTCGCACACGGTCGCGAGGCGCTACGGCTCTACCGGCTGGCGGGCAACCGCTCGGGTGAAGCTCGGACACTCAACGCGATCGGCTGGCTGCTGGCCACCACCGGCGACTACGCCCAGGCGATCGAGAGCTGCACCGAAGCTCTCGACCAACAACGACGAAGCGACGATCGCAACGGCCAGGCCGCGACGCTCGACAGCCTCGGCTTCGCCTACGACCGCCTCGGTGAACGCGACCGCGCGGCCGACTGCTACGAGCAGGCGATCCGACTCTTTCGCGACTCCGCCGACCGCTACCACGAGGCGGAGACCCTCATCCGACTCGGTGACACCCGGGAAGGGATGGGCGACCTGACCGCCGCCTCCGTCGCCTGGCGTCAGGCCGTGCAGATCTACGAGGACGTGGGCGACCCCGCGATTGCGGAGGCCCGCCGCCGCCTCGAACGCCTGGTTCCGTCCTAGCCCGCCGGGCAGTGCGCTCCGACGGCGCGCAGCCGGTCGGGCAGGTCGGCGGGGATCACCCGACGTCCCAGACCGGTTCGGGAGTCTCCACCACCTCGTTGTCGCCCCGGAACAGCACGAACCGGTCGAAGGAGCGGGTGAACCAGCGGTCGTGGGTCACCGCGATCACCGTCCCCTCGAAGGCGTTCAGGCCCGCTTCGAGGGCCTCCGCGCTGGCCAGGTCGAGGTTGTCGGTGGGTTCGTCGAGCAGCAGCAGGGTCGCCCCGGACAACTCCAGCAGCAGCACCAGGAAACGGGCCTGCTGCCCGCCGGAGAGCGTGCCGAAGCGCTGGTCGCCCTGCGCCGCCAACTCGTACCGGCTGAGCACCCCCATCGCCGCGTGCCGGTCCATCCCGGTGCGGTGCTCGTCGCCCCGCCAGAGGATCTCGACGAGGGTCTTCGACATCAGCTCCGGGCGGTCGTGGGTCTGCGAGAAGTGCCCGGGGCGGACCCGGGCACCGAGCCGGGCCGTGCCGTCGTGCGCCACCGGAGCGAGCGCTCCCGCCCCGTCGACCGGCCCGTTGGCCGGGTCGGGGTCGGTTCCGCCCCGCGCCAGCAACCGCAGGAAGTGGGACTTGCCGGTGCCGTTGGCACCGAGCACCGCCACCCGGTCGCCGTACCAGATCTCCAGGTCGAAGGGGAACGTCAGGCCGTCCAGCTCAAGCTGCTCGCAGACGACCGCACGCTTGCCGGTGCGCCCGCCGGCCAGCCGCATCCGGATGTCCTGGTCCTTCGGGGGTACGGGCGGCGGCCCGGCCTCCTCGAACTTGCGCAACCGGGTCTGCGCGGCCTGGTAGCGCGAGGCCAACCCGTCGTTGTACGCGGCCTTCTGCTTGTACATCAGCATCAGCTCGCGCAGCTTCTGGTGCTCCTCGTCCCAGCGCCGCCGCAGTTCGTCGAGTCGGGCGTGCCGGGCGACGCGGGCGTCGTGCCAGCTGGCGAAGCCACCCGGGTGCACCCAGGCGCTGCCACCCTCGACGGCGACCACCCGGTCCGCGCTCTGGGCCAGCAGCTCACGGTCGTGCGAGACGTAGAGCACCGACTTGGTCGACTCACGCAGCCGCGCCTCCAGCCAACGCTTGCCGGGCACGTCGAGGAAGTTGTCCGGCTCGTCGAGCAGCAGCACCTCGTCCGGGCCACGCAGCAGCAACTCCAGGGCGAAGCGCTTCTGCTGACCACCGGAGAGGGTGCGCACCGGCCGGTCCCGGACCGCGTCCCACTGTCGGCCCAGCACGATCGTCGTGACGGTGTCGAAGAGCACCTCGGCGTCGTACCCGCCGGCCTCGCCCCAGGCGCCGAGCGCGTCCGCGTACGCCAACTGAGCCTTGCTCGCGGCGTTGCTGAACTTGCCCCGGGCCTCGGCGGCCCGCATGGCCGTCTCGGTCTCGCCGAGCCGGCGGCCGGCGTCGCGCAGTGCGGGCGGGGCCAGCGACAGCGCCAGGTCGGCGAGCGTCGACTCATCGCCGATCATGCCGATGAACTGGCGCATCACGCCCAGCCCACCGGCGCGTGCGACGACGCCGGTGCGCACCGGCAGATCACCGGCGACCATCCTCAGCAGTGTCGTCTTACCCGCGCCGTTCGGCCCGACCAGGGCGACCTTGGCGCCCTCCCCGACCCGGAACGACACGTCGGCGAAGAGTTCCCGACCGTCGGGCAGAATGTGCCCGACCCCTGCCACGTCCACGTATCCCACGCGGGGATCCTGCCCCAGCGAGGGCCGGAGGGGACATCCAATTACCGGGTGACTCGTAGCACCCGGAAACCTTTCTGGCTGGCGTGCCGCTTTACCTGCCAGTTCTGCTCGGTGAGCCAGCGCTGCAACGAGTCGCCGCCGAGGTGCCGGGCGACGACCAGCCAGCCGACGCCGTCCGGTGCGAGTCGGGGCAGCCACCGCAGCAGCAGTTCGTGCAGCCCGTCCTTACCGATCCGGATGGGAGGGTTGGACCAGATCTGGGCGAACCGAACGTCCGGCGGCACGTCGTCCGGCGCGCTGACCCGGACCCGGTCGGCGGCGTCGACCCGGGCCGCGTTGGCGGCGGTCAGCTCGCGGGCGCGGGCGTTGACGTCGACGGCCCAGACGGTGCTGGTCGGTGCCAGGTCGGCCAGGACGCAGGTGATCGGCCCGAATCCGCAGCCCAGGTCGAGCAGGTCACCGCTGGTGTCGGCGGCGGGCAGCTCCGCCTTGCGCAGCAGCACAGCGGTGCCCGGGTCGAGTCGGCTGGCGGAGAAGACCCCGCCGGCGGAGGCGAGCCGGTAGTCGCGGTCGGCGACGGAGAACTCGACCTCGCGCGCCGGGGCGTCGCTGGCGGGCTGAGCGGTGAAGTAGTGGTCGCCGGTCACGTCGGCAATTCTCGCACCGGTCGGGGCCGACCCCGACGCGGCCTGCGCACGCATTTCCCTGAAATTATCACCAAAAGGGACAATAGCTCTTACTCTGGGCGACATGGTGTATCGGTACGAGTCCGATGAGGACGCTTTCGAGGAGTACCCGGAGCCCGGGTCCGACCGCTCGGCGCTCGGCGCCGGTCCGCCGCCGGCCGGGCCCTCTCCGTCACGCTTCCCCGCGCCGTCGCTGCCCCGGCCGAACCAGCTCTCGCTGCCGTCGTCCTCGCGGCCGTCGCCGTCGCTGCCGTCTTCGTCGCAGCCGTCTTCGTCGCAGCCGTCGCCACCGCCGCCGGCCCGTGCCGAGATCCCGCCCGCCGCGCCCCGCAGCCAGGTCTACACCTCGGCCACGCCGACGGAGCCGCCCACCCGGCGCGGCGGCGGCCGACTGTGGCAGGTGTTGATCGGGGGTGCGGCCGTCCTGGTGCTGCTCGCCCTCTGCGGCCTGGGTGCCGCCGCGCTGCTCTCCGAACGCGGCCCGCAACCGCAGTCCACCCCGACGTTCCAACCGAACGCCGCACCGACGTCCGCCCCGGCGGAACGGCTCACCCTGGACTCCCGAGACACCGACCAGTCCCCGCTCACCGCCAAGGAACTCTTCCCCGGCAAGGAGCTGAAGCTCGGCGAAGGCCAGCCGAGTTACCAGGTCCTGAAGACCCAGTCCAGCGGCAGTTGCGCCGTCGCCGCCACCGGCGAGGTCGCCGACCTGCTGGTCCGACTCGGCTGCAACCAGGTCGTCCGGGCCACACTGCGGACACCCGGCGGCGATCACCTGGTCACCGCCGGACTGTTCAACCTCACCGACAAGGCCAGTGCGGAACGGGCCCGGGACCGCGTTCGACAACTGCTCGACGAGCGGCAGGGTCGGTTCCGTGGCCTCACCGGCAACGAGGGCGACGGCACCGACGTGCTCGCCAGCGCCCCGGCACGGGTCGGCTGGCAGGTACGCGGCCACTACCTGGCGTACGCCCTGGTGGTCCGCGAGGACGGAACTGCGATCAAGGCGGGCGACGCCAAGGTCGGCGAGATCCTGTTCGACATGATCGAGCTGCACCTCAGCCGCGGAGTGCTGCAACAACGCGCCGACGGTGGCACCGCCGCACAACCGACGGCAGCGCCGACCGACAACAGCGGCACGCAGAGCGGCGACGACCTGCCGGGCGACTGACCCGGAGGTCAGCTCTCGACCGGAACCCGCAGCCGACGGGTGAGGTCCGCACGGCGGGCGTACTCCGCCGGATCGGTCGGGTAACCCACGGCCACCAGCGTCAACCCGCGCGCCGGTGCCACCGTCACCTCGCTGGAACGCTCCCGATTGGTGAGCAGGCTGCCCGGCCACTCGACCGGCCGGCGGCCGTCACCCGCCACCAGCATCGCCCCCACCAGGCTGCGCACCATCGCCTGGCAGAACGCGTCGGCCTGGACGGTGGCGACCAGGATGCCGTCCGGGTCGCGCCGCCAGTCCAGCCGGGTCACCTCGCGCAGCGTGGTCGCGTTCTCCTTGCGCCGGCAGTACGCGGCGAAGTCGTGCTCACCGACCAGGCCGCCCGCCGCGGCGTTCAACGAGGCCAGGTCCAGCGGCTTCGGCCAGGCCAACACCTCGTGCCGACGCAGCGGCTCGGCACCGAAGGGCGCGTCGGTGACCCGGTACTCGTAGCGCCGGAAGGTCGCCGAGAACCGGGCGTCGAAGTCGGCCGGCACCTCGGTCATCGCGCGTACGCGCACGTCGCCGGGGAGCAGCCGGGCCAGGCGGCGCAGCAACCGCCCCTCGTGCTCCCGCCACACGTCAGCGGGTAGGTCCAGGTGGCAGACCTGCCCGGTGGCGTGCACCCCGGCGTCGGTCCGCCCGGCCACCGTCAGCCCGGTGACCGTGTCGGCACCGAGGACCAGGGCCAGGGTCTCGATCAGCACCCCGGCGACGGTGCGGCGGGTCGGCTGCGGGGCCCACCCGGAGAAGTCCGTGCCGTCGTACGAGACGTCCAGCCGCAGCCGGATCAGCTCGTCCACCTCGTACCTCCTGTAACGGGTCGGGCCCGACACCCCGATGGGGTGCCGGGCCCGACGATGCCCTTGATCAGGCCTTGTTCTCGGTGGCCTCGTCGCTGTCCTCGCGGGCGGCGTCGGTGTCACCGGACGCCGACACCGGCGCCTCGGAGTCCTGGTCGGCGTCGGCCGACTTCGGGGCCTCCTCGGCCGGGGCGAGCGCCTCGACCTTGTCCTGCTGCGCGGCCTTGCGGGCGGCGGTCTTCTTGTTCGCCTTCGGCTCGGCGACCTGAAGCTCCTCCACCAGCTCGATGATCGCCATCGGAGCGGCGTCACCCTTGCGCGGGCCGGTCTTCACGATCCGGGTGTAACCGCCGGGGCGGTTGGCGTACCGGGGCGCGATCTGGTCGAACAGGGCGTAGACCACGTCCTTGTCCTTGACGACACCCAGCACCCGCCGACGCGAGGCGAGGTCACCGCGCTTGGCCTTGGTGATGAGCTGCTCGGCCAGCGGACGCAGCCGCCGAGCCTTCGTCTCGGTGGTCTGGATCTTGCCGTGCTGGAACAGCGCAGTGGCCAGGTTGGCCAGCATCAGCCGCTCGTGCGAGGGGCTGCCGCCGAGGCGGGGGCCCTTGGTGGGCGTGGGCATTTTTGGTGCTCCTCAGTTGTGGCGGCAGCGCGGACTAGAGCTGCTCGGTCTCGCGGTAGTCGTCGGTGTCGTAGTCGGCCTCGCCGAAGGTGTCCACGACGTGCGCCGGGTCGAAGTTCGGAGCCGAGTCCTTCAGCCCGAGACCCATCCCGGCGAGCTTCATCTTGACCTCGTCGATCGACTTCTGACCGAAGTTACGAATGTCGAGGAGGTCGGCCTCGGTACGCCCGATGAGCTCACCAACGGAGTTGATGCCCTCGCGCTTGAGGCAGTTGTAGGAGCGGACGGTGAGGTCCAGCTCCTCGATCGGCAGAGCGAGGTCCGCCGCCAGCTGGGCGTCCTGCGGGGACGGCCCGATGTCGATGCCCTCGGCGGTCTCGTCCAGCTCCCGGGCCAGCCCGAAGAGCTCCACCAGCGTCGAACCGGCGGAGGCCAGCGCGGTACGCGGGCCCATCGACGGCTTGGTCTCGACGTCGATGATCAGCCGGTCGAAGTCCGTGCGCTGCTCCACACGGGTCGCCTCGACGCGGTAGGTCACCTTCAGCACCGGCGAGTAGATCGAGTCGACCGGGATCCGGCCGATCTCCGCACCGGACTGCTTGTTCTGCGCGGCCGTCACGTAACCCCGGCCCCGCTCGACGGTCAGCTCCATGTCGAGCCGGCCCTTGCCGTTGAGGGTGGCGAGCTTGAGATCCGGGTTGTGCACCGAGACGCCGGCCGGGGGCTGGATGTCGCCCGCCGTCACGTCGCCCGGGCCCTGCTTGCGCAGGTACATGCTGACCGGCTCGTCGTGCTCGGAGCTGACGCACAGCTCCTTGATGTTCATGACGAGCTCCACCACGTCCTCCTTGACACCGGGGATCGTGGTGAACTCGTGCAGAACGCCGTCGATCTTGATCGAGGTGACGGCCGCGCCCGGGATCGACGACAGCAGCGTACGCCGCAGCGAGTTACCCAGGGTGTAGCCGAAGCCCGGCTCCAGCGGCTCGATGGCGAACCGCGACCGGGTCTCGTTGATCGACTCCTCGGACAGGGAGGGTCGCTGGCTGATGAGCATCTTTTCTCTTCTCTTCCGGGACGCCCGCTATTTGACGTCCACGACACAAACTGTTCCGGTGGCCCGCCCCTGGCGGGACGGGCCACCGCAACGAGCCCGACTACTTGGAGTAGAGCTCGACGATCAGCTGCTCCTGGACCTGCGTGTCGATGACCTGCCGGGCCGGGAGGGAGTGCACGAGCACCTTCATCTGGCTCGGGATGGCCTCGAGCCACGCCGGAACCGTCTTCGAGCCGGCCTGGGCCTGCGCGACGACGAACGGGGTGAGCTCCTTGCTCTTGCCCCGAACCTCGATGATGTCGTGCTCCTTGACGCGGTACGACGGGATGTCGACCTTCTTGCCGTTCACCGTGAAGTGACCGTGCTTGACCAGCTGGCGGGCCATGTCCCGCGAGTGGGCGAAGCCGGCCCGGTAAACGACGTTGTCCAGCCGCGACTCGAGGATCTGCAGGAGGACCTCACCGGTCTTGGCCTGCTTGCCGACGGCTTCCTCGTAGTAGCCGCGGAACTGCTTCTCCAGCACGCCGTAGACGCGGCGGGCCTTCTGCTTCTCGCGGAGCTGGAGCAGGTACTCCGTCTCCTTGGTGCGGCCGCGGCCGTGCTGCCCGGGCGGGAACGGCCGGGACTCGAACGGGCACTTCGGGCCATCGCACTTGCTGCCCTTGAGGAACAGCTTCATCTTCTCCCGCCGGCAACGGCGGCAGTCAGCACCGGTGTAACGAGCCATCTCTCTCTACCTCTCAGACCCGGCGACGCTTCGGCGGACGGCATCCGTTGTGCGGCTGCGGGGTGACGTCGGAGATCTGACCGACCTCGAGGCCCACGGCCTGCAGCGAACGGATGGCGGTCTCCCGGCCGGAGCCGGGGCCCTTGACGAACACGTCGACCTTGCGCATGCCGTGCTCCATGGCGCGACGCGCGGCGGCCTCGGCGGCCAGCTGCGCGGCGAACGGAGTCGACTTGCGAGAGCCCTTGAAGCCGACCTGGCCGGCGGAGGCCCAGGAGATGACCGCACCGGTCGGGTCCGTGATGGACACGATGGTGTTGTTGAACGTGCTCTTGATGTGCGCCTGCCCGTGGGCGACGTTCTTGCGTTCCTTGCGCCGGACCTTCTTTACAGCGGCTCCGGCACGAGCCTTCGGTGGCATAAGTCTTCTGCGCTCCTAGTTGACTTCCGATACAGGTTGCGGCCTGGCCGTGCTCGGCGGACCTAGACCCGTATTCCGGTCTACGTCTTACTTCTTGCCGGGCTTCTTCTTGCCGGCGACGGTCCGCTTCGGGCCCTTGCGGGTCCGGGCGTTGGTCTTGGTCCGCTGGCCACGCACGGGCAGGCCCCGGCGGTGCCGGATGCCGGCGTAGCAGCCGATCTCAACCTTGCGGCGGATGTCAGCGGCGACCTCGCGGCGCAGGTCGCCTTCAACCTTGTAGTTGCCCTCGATGTGGTCGCGGAGCTGCACGAGCTCCTCGTCCGTGAGGTCCCGAGCGCGCTTGTCCGGCGAGATGCCGGTGGCGGCGAGCGTCTCCAGGGCGCGGGTGCGACCGACCCCGAAGATGTAGGTGAGCGCGATCTCCAACCGCTTTTCGCGGGGGAGATCCACGCCGACTAGACGTGCCATGTGCGGGCGTACTCCTCGTTATGTGTGGCGGAGGTGTGGACCCGTCCCACCCCGCTACCGGCCGTCCCGTCTTTCCGACGCAAGAAGCGCCGGCGACCGGGATCGGTCGCTGCCCAAGCGGGCCCCGGCCTCCGACCGGGGGTCAGCCACGAAGGAGTACGTCTCGCGTACCGCTCGCGGCTGGGACGAGCATGTGTGATGTGTGGGCTGACTCAGCCCTGGCGCTGCTTGTGGCGCGGGTCGGTGCAGATCACCATGACCCGGCCGTGCCGGCGGATAACCCGGCACTTGTTGCAGATCCTCTTGACGCTCGGCTTGACCTTCACGGTTGCCTTACTTCCCATCTGGCCCGGGGACGCGCTCTGCGCGACGCCGGACGTCGAAGACGGACACGGGACTTCCCGGCCGTCGTCAGGACTACTTGTAGCGGTAGACGATGCGCCCGCGGGTCAGGTCGTACGGCGAGAGTTCGACGACGACCCGGTCCTCCGGAAGGATGCGGATGTAGTGCTGTCGCATCTTCCCGCTGATGTGAGCCAACACCTTGTGACCGTTCGCGAGCTCCACCCGGAACATGGCGTTCGGCAGGGGCTCGATGACCCGACCCTCGATCTCAATGGCTCCGTCTTTTTTCGGCATGTCCTCCGCTGTCCTGACGTCGATTGCTCCGGGCGACCCACAACGCCTTACACGGAAATCTGACCATGATCAGAAGACCGCGCCAGCCGCGGCTCCAGCTCCCACCGAAGCGCAGGGTGGGCATGCCGGAGTGGACGCTGTGCGCCGATCTGAAAGTGTACGCCCGCCGACTGGCGCCCGCCAAACCGGCCACCCGCTCCGACCCGCACACTCTCGTTGATCATGCAGTTGGCAACCGTCGCATCATGATCGACACCGTTGACGGGCCTCGGATGGCGCACGTCGATCGACACCGCCGCCGAGACCCGGGCCACGGCCGTTGATCGACTCGCCTTCAGGGAACCTGCGGTGACGAACCGCGCTCGACACCCCGATTTCCCGGAACCCGAGTCGATCTAGAGGTCCGCCGCCAGCCGCCGACGATGAGGCGCGTCGAGGTGCGTCGAGGTCAGGCCGGTGCGGTGGGGTCGTCCGGTTCGTCCGACTCGGCGGCGCGCAACTCGCGCCGCCGCTCCCGCTTGTCCCGTTTACGCTGCCGGCGACGCTCCCGCTCGACGGCCTGGCGCTGCGGCTCTCCCCCGGTCAGCCCGGTGACCGTGCGGACCAGCAGCACCGCACCCCACGGCCCGGCCACCCACACCGGCCAGAAGTAGAGCAGGTCCCGACTGAGCAGCGAGGTCACCGCCCAGATCGTCACCACGATGGCCACCACGTTGAGGTACCGCAGCCACACCTCGGCCAGCCAACGGGCGGTGACGCCGCGGGTGGCGACCGGGCCGGACTGGGCACCCGGAGGATCGACCGCCGGCACGCTGGTCGAGGCCGCCGCCAGTCCGGACCGCTGCGGCGGCGTCACCGGCGGCAGATCGGTCAGCAGCACCTCAAGATCAGCGTACGTACGCGCCGCATACGCCCGCTGCAACCGCTCGTCGTACTCGTGCAGTTCCAACCGACCCTCGTTGAGGGCGATCCGCAACCGTTCGGCCACCGCTTCCCGGTCCGCGTCCGCCGCTCGCATCCCGTCGCGCCCGTCCATGCCGGCAAGCATGCCACCGCCACGCCAATCCGGCCCCACCCCGGTCCAACCGGCGCGCTTGATCCACACCGTATCGCCGACCGACCTGGGGGTATCCGAGCGCTCTGATACCGCCATTCCGGCGATACGGAGTCGATCAGTAGGGCGGGCTGGCCGGTCACGACAGGGTCGGGGCGACGCAGCCGGTCAGCCGGGTTGTTCGGGAATGACCGGCCGGGCTCGGCTGATCAGGGGGTCGTCGAGGCGGCGGGCTGACGGGCGGTGACCAGGTCACCGAGGCGGGCCC
The DNA here is from genome assembly GCF_029581275.1 of Micromonospora sp. WMMD1155. NCBI lineage: Bacteria > Bacillati > Actinomycetota > Actinomycetes > Micromonosporales > Micromonosporaceae > Micromonospora > Micromonospora sp. WMMD1155. Next base: position 3,505,870 of record NZ_CP120742.1, on the reverse strand, counting down.
GGCCCCCGTCGAACGCGGTCAGCACCCAGACCCCGTCCGGCAGCAGCGCCATCGAGTGCTCGACGTGCGCTGCCACCGAGCCGTCCCGGGTGACGACCGTCCACCCGTCGGACAACTCGACGGTACGCGGGGAGGCCATCGTGATCATCGGCTCGATGGCCAACGCCATGCCGGGAACCAGGCGCGGGCCCTTGCCCGGTCGGCCGTGGTTGAGCACGTGCGGGTCCTGGTGCATCTCCGTGCCGATGCCGTGCCCGCCGTAGCCGTCGACGATGCCGTACCGGCCGCCCTTACGCACGGCGGTCTCCACCGCGTGGGAGATGTCCGTGAGCCGGCCCTTGCCGCTCGCCGCGCCACGGGCGGCGGCGGCGATACCGGCCCACATGGCGTCCTCGGCGACCTCGGCCATCTTCAGCAGTGCCGGGTCGACGTCGCCGACCCCGACCGTGATCGCGGAGTCGCCGTGCCACCCGTCCAGCACGGCTCCGCAGTCGATGCTGATGAGGTCGCCGTCGGCGAGCACCTGCTTCGGCGAGGGGATCGCGTGGACGATCTGCTCGTTGACCGAGGAGCAGATCGACGCCGGGAAGCCGTGGTAGCCCTTGAACGACGGGACGCCACCCGCCTCGCGGATGGTCGACTCGGCGATGGCGTCCAGATCGGCGGTGCTCACACCGGGGGCGACAGCCTCCCGCATCCGGCGAAGCGCCTCGGCCACCACCAGCCCGGCGGCCCGCATCTTCTCGATCTGGTCAGGGGTCTTCAGCTGGATGTCCAGCTGGGGACGACGCATGGAGCGATTACCTTTCGTTGCAGAACAGCGGGGCACGTCTCGCGTACCCCGCTGTTCGCACTCTATCCGCCGTGGTCCGGCCGGACCTCAGCCGCCGTACGACCGCAGGGCGTCGATGGCCCGGGTGGTGACGTCCTCCACCGGCCCGGTGGCGTCGATCCCGACCAGCTTGCCCTGGGCGCCGTAGTAGTCGACCAGGGGCGCGGTCTTCTCGCCGTACTCCCGAAGCCGGGTGGCGATCGTCTCCGGCTTGTCGTCGTCGCGCTGGAACAGCTCGGCGCCGCACCGGTCACAGATGCCCGGCCGGGTGGTGGCGTCGAACTCGACGTGCCAGATCTTGCCGCAGCCCCGGCAGGTGCGCCGGCCGGAGAGCCGCCGGATCACCTCGTCGTCGTCGACGACCAGCTCCAGGACCAGGTCGAGTGCCGTCCCCAGATCGGCGAGGAGCTTGTCCAGAGCGGCCGCCTGCGGAGTGGTCCGCGGGAAGCCGTCGAGCAGGAACCCCTCGCTGGCGTCGGGCTCGGCCAGCCGGTCCCGGACCATGTTGATGGTGACCTCGTCCGGAACCAGCTCGCCCGCGTCCATGTACCGCTTCGCCTCGACGCCCAGCGGAGTGCCCTGGGTGACGTTCGACCGGAAGATGTCTCCGGTCGAGATCTTCGGCACCGAGAGGTGCGCGGCGATGAACTCGGCCTGTGTGCCCTTGCCCGCCCCCGGCGGGCCAACCAGAACGAGTCTCATCTACCGCAGGAACCCTTCGTAGTTCCGCTGCATGAGTTGGCTCTCGATCTGCTTCACGGTCTCCAGACCGACGCCGACCATGATGAGCACAGCGGTGCCGCCGAACGGGAAGTTCTGGTACTGCTGGTTGTCCAGCCAGATGAAGAAGAAGTTCGGCAGGATCGAGATGACGCCCAGGTAGAGCGCGCCCGGCAGGGTGATCCGGCTGAGGATGAAGTCCAGGTAGTCGGCCGTCGGCTTGCCCGGGCGGATACCCGGCACGAACCCGCCGTACTTCTTCATGTTGTCCGCGACCTCGGTCGGGTTGAACGTGATCGAGACGTAGAAGTACGTGAAGAAGATGATCAGCAGGAAGTAGACCGCGATGTAGATCGGGCTACTCGGGTTGACCAGGTTGTTCTGGATCCACGCCTGGGTCTTGCCCGGGTCGTTCTGGTCGAAGAACTGCAGGGCCAGCTGCGGCAGGTAGAGCAGCGACGAGCCGAAGATGACCGGGATGACACCCGCCTGGTTGACCTTGAGCGGGATGTAGGTCGAGGTGCCGCCGTACATCCGCCGGCCGATCATCCGCTTGGCGTACTGCACGGGGATCCGGCGCTGCGCCTGCTCGATGAAGGTGACAGCGGTGATGACCACCAGAACCAGCACGATGACCAGGGCGAACTTACCCCAACCCTGACTGGTCTTGATGCTCCAACCCTCGCTGGGCAGCCGGGCCGCGATCGAGGTGAAGATCAGGACGGACATGCCGTTGCCGACGCCGCGGTCGGTGATCAGCTCGCCGAGCCACATGACCATGCCGGTGCCGGCGGTCATCGTCATCACCAGGATGGACAGCGTCAGCCAGTCCGGGATGCCGGTGCCGGTGGGGATGATCGGGAACTGGTCGCAGCGGTTCTGGAAGAGCTGGCCCGAGCGGGCCAGGGCCACGAACGCCGACGCCTGCAGCACACCGAGACCGAGGGTCAGGTAGCGGGTGTACTGGGTGATCTTCGCCTGGCCGGCCTGGCCCTCCTTGCGGAGCTGCTCGAGGCGCGGGATCACGACGGTCAGCAGCTGCAGGATGATCGACGCGGTGATGTAGGGCATGATGCCCAGCGCGAAGACCGAGAGCTGCAGCAGCGCTCCGCCGGAGAAGAGGTTGAGCAGGTTCACCACCCCGGTGGTGTCACCCTGGATGGTGTCGAGGCACTTCTGCACGTTGCCGTACGAGACGCCTGGGCTGGGGAGCGTCGCGCCCAGCCGGTAGACCGCGATGATGCCTACTGTGAACAGCAGCTTCTTGCGCAGGTCAGGCGTACGGAACGCACTGAGAAAGGCGGACAGCAACTTCTTCCTCCTGCGCGAGGCGGGCCGCCGGTGATCCCTGGCGGGTCGGGGTGGATCACGGGCGAGCGCCCGCAATCCATGACTGGGATGGGACTCTAACAGCCCTACCCCGCTCCGGGCAGATGTGCCCGACTACATAAATCGATTCCGATATTACCGGGCGCTAGGGCCCCAGGCAGACCATGGCGCCCGCCAGTTGGTCACAACTGGACGGGCGCCATTGTCCTACGCCTTACAGCTCGGTGACGGAGCCACCGGCGGCAGCGATCTTCTCCTTGGCCGACGCACTGAACGCGTGCGCGGACACCTGGAGCGCCACACCGCCGAGGTCCCCGGTGCCGAGGACCTTGACCGGGTGACCCTTGCGGACCGCGCCGGCCTCGACCAGCTCCAGCGGGCCGACCTGGCCACCGTTCGGGAACAGCTCAGCGAGTCGGTCCAGGTTGACAACCTGGAAGACCACCTTGAACTTGTTCTTGAAGCCCTTCATCTTCGGCAGACGCATGTGGATGGGCATCTGCCCACCCTCGAACGCCGCCGAGATGTTCTTGCGGGCCTTGGAACCCTTGGTACCGCGACCGGCGGTCTTGCCCTTGGACCCCTCACCGCGACCCACACGGGTCTTCGCGGTCTTGGATCCGGGTGCCGGGCGCAGGTGATGCACCTTGATCGTCATTACTCGACCTCCTCGACCTTCACGAGGTGGTTGACCGTGAAGATCATGCCGCGGATCTCGGGCCGGTCCTCCTTGACCACCACGTCGTTGATCCGCTTGAGACCGAGCGAACGCAGCGAGTCACGCTGGTTCTGCTTGGTCCCGATACCGGACCGGAGCTGGGTGACCTTCAGGCGTGCCATCAGGACGCCACCCCCGCCCGCGACGCCAGCATGGCGGCCGGCGCGACGTCCTCCACCGGCAGACCACGACGCGACGCGACCTGCTCGGGGGACTCGAGCCCCTTCAGGGCCGCCACGGTGGCGTGCACGATGTTGATCGGGTTCGACGAGCCGAGGCTCTTGGAGAGCACGTCGTGGATACCGGCGCACTCCAGCACGGCGCGCACCGGACCACCGGCGATGACACCCGTACCGGCCGAGGCCGGCTTGAGCAGCACCACGCCAGCGGCGTCCTCACCCGTCACCGGGTGCGGGATCGACTGGCCGATACGCGGAACCTTGAAGAAGTGCTTCTTGGCCTCCTCGACACCCTTGGCGATGGCCGCGGGCACCTCCTTGGCCTTTCCGTAGCCCACGCCGACCGTGCCGTCGCCGTCGCCCACGATCACCAGGGCGGTGAAGCTGAAGCGACGACCACCCTTCACGACCTTGGCGACGCGGTTGATCGCGACGACCCGCTCGAGGTGCGGGGTCTTCTCGACGGGCGCGTTTCCGCGGCCGCCCTCACGGCGGTTGTCGCGGCGACCACCCTCGTTGCCACCGGACCCGCCGCCACGGCGCTGTTGACCTGGCATCAGCAGCCTTCCTTATCTCTCGTGACGGGGTTGTTAGAACTCGAGCCCGGCTTCGCGGGCGGCGTCGGCAAGCGCGGCGACCCGCCCCGCGTACCGGTTGCCACCGCGGTCGAAGACGACCTTGGAGACGCCAGCGGCCTTGGCCCGCTCGGCGAGCAGAGCGCCCACCTTGCCGGCGAGGGCGCTCTTGTCGCCCTCCGCACCGCGCAGCGAGGCGTCCAGGGTCGACGCCGACGCCAGGGTGTGACCCTTGGAGTCGTCGACGACCTGGGCGACCATGTGCCGCAGCGAACGGGTGACGACCAGGCGCGGACGCTCGGCCGTACCGGTGACGTTCTTGCGGACGCGGAAGTGTCGACGCGCACGCCCGACGGCGCGCTTGGCGGCGACACCGCGGCGGCGCTTGAGCAGCGTGGCGCTCACTTCTTACCTGCCTTTCCAGCCTTGCGGCGGATGACCTCGCCCTGGTACTTGACGCCCTTGCCCTTGTAGGGCTCCGGCGGGCGGATCTTCCGGATGTTGGCGGCGACCTCACCGACCTGCTGCTTGTTGATGCCGGCAACGTGGAATAGGGTCGGCCGCTCCACCGTGAAGGTGATGCCCGTCGGGGCGGAGACGACCACCGGGTGCGAGAACCCGAGCGCGAACTCGAGGTCCGAACCCTTAGCGGTCACCCGGTAACCGGTGCCGGCGATCTCCAGGCTCTTGCGGTAGCCCTCGGTGACACCGACGATCATGTTGGCGATCAACGTACGGCTGAGGCCGTGGAGTTCCTTGGCCTTGCGCTCGTCGTTCGGCCGGTTGACGCTCAGCTGCCCATCCTCGGCCCGCTCGATCGTGATCGGCTCGGCGAGGGTGTGCTCAAGCTGGCCCTTGGGGCCCTTGACCGTGACGGTCTGCCCGGAAATCGTGATGTCGACGCCGGCTGGCACCGGGATCGACTTACGTCCAATTCGCGACATTTCTACCTGTCTCCCGTTACCAGACGAAGGCGAGGACTTCCCCGCCAACGCTCCGCTTGCGGGCCTGCCGGTCGGTCAGCAGCCCCTGGGACGTCGAAATGATCGCCACGCCGAGCCCGCCGAGCACCCGCGGGAGCCCGTCCGACTTGGCGTACACCCGGAGACCGGGCTTGGACACTCGCTTGATGCCGGCCAGGCTCCGCTCGCGGTTCTGGCCGTACTTCAGCTCGACGACCAGTCGCTTGCCGACGGCGCCCTCCTCGGGCTCCTCGACCGACCAGGTGGCGATGTAACCCTCGGCCTTCAGGACCTCGGCGATGTTCGCCTTGATCTTGGAGTAGGGCATCTTCACCTGATCGTGGTACGCCTGGTTGGCGTTACGCAGACGCGTGAGCATGTCTGCGATCGGGTCGGTCATCGTCATGGATTTCGTCAGCCTTTCTCGCCGGGGTTCCCGGGGCATCAGCCCCGGGCCTACGGCGAAGAGCAATACCTAATCGGTGCAGGAGTTCCCGGCCGACGGCCGGGACGCGGTCGCCCTTACCAGGAAGCCTTGGACACGCCCGGCAGCTCACCACGGTGAGCCATCTCCCGGATGCAGACCCGGCAGAGCCCGAACTTGCGGTAGACCGCCTTCGGACGCCCGCACCGCTGGCAGCGGGTGTACGCGCGAACCGAGAACTTCGGCTTCGCGGCCGCCTTGATGATCAGCGCCTTCTTGGCCATCTCAGTTCTCCTTGAACGGGAAGCCCAGGAGCTTGAGCAGCGCCCGGCCCTCGTCGTCGGTCGTGGCGGTCGTGACCACCGTGATGTCCATGCCCCGCTGCCGATCGATCTTGTCCTGATCGATCTCGTGGAACACCGACTGCTCGGTCAGACCGAACGTGTAGTTGCCGTGCCCGTCCAGCTTGCGCCCGTCCAGACCGCGGAAGTCACGGATACGCGGCAGCGCGATGGAGAGCAGCCGGTCCAGGAACTCCCACATCCGGTCACCGCGAAGGGTGACCTTCGCGCCGATCGGCATGCCCTCACGCAGCTTGAACTGCGCGATGGACTTGGTCGCCCGCCGCACCTGCGGCTTCTGGCCGGTGATCGTGGCGAGGTCACGGACCGCGCCGTCGATCAGCTTGGCGTCGCGAGCAGCCTCGCCGACACCCATGTTGACGACGATCTTGACCAGCCGCGGCACCTGCATGGGGTTGCCGTAGCTGTGCTGCTCGCGCAGCTGGGCCACGATCTCGTTGCGGTACCGCTCCTTGAGGCGCGGCATGGTCTTTTCGGTAGCCGTGGTCATCACAGGTCCTTACCGGTGCTACGCGCGATGCGGACCTTCTGGCCGTTGTCGTCGATCCGGTAACCGACGCGGGTCGGCTTGCCGTCGGAGTCCAGGACCTGCACGTTCGAGACGTGGATCGGGGCCTCCTGGGTGACGATGCCGCCGGTCTTGGCGCCACGCTGGGTGGTGCTGATGCGGGTGTGCTTCTTGACCCGGTTCACGCCCTCGACCAGGACCTTGTCCTGCCGCGGGTAGGCCGCGATGACCTTGCCCTTGGCACCCTTGTCCTTGCCGGCGATGACGACGACCGTGTCGCCCTTCTTGACCTTCACGGTCACAACACCTCCGGCGCGAGGGAAATAATCTTCATGAACCGCTTGTCCCGCAGCTCCCGGCCCACCGGGCCGAAGATGCGGGTACCACGCGGGTCCCCGCCGTCCTTGATGATGACGGCGGCGTTCTCGTCGAAGCGGATGTACGAGCCGTCCGGCCGCCGCTTCTCCTTGGCCGTGCGAACGACGACCGCCTTGACGACGTCGCCCTTCTTCACACCGGCACCCGGGATGGCGTCCTTGACCGTGGCCACGATGACGTCGCCGATGCTCGCGTAGCGCCGACCCGAGCCACCGAGAACCCGGATGCACAGGATCTCCCGAGCACCCGTGTTGTCGGCGACGCGCAGTCGCGACTCCTGCTGAATCACGTCTATCTCCTATGTCTGCCGGTTCTCCGGCCGCCGTGGCGGCCGGAGCCTGGCGGAACCTACGCCCGACGCAACGCCGGGCGAGCTCGAGCCTTCGCTACTTGGCCTTTTCCAGGATCTCCACGATCCGCCAACGCTTGGTGGCGCTCAGCGGCCGGGTCTCCATGATGAGAACCCGGTCACCGGTGCCGGCGGCGTTCTGCTCGTCGTGCACCTTCAGCTTGCTCGTACGACGCATGATCTTGCCGTACAGCGCGTGCCGAACCCGGTCCTCGACCTCGACCACGACGGTCTTGTCCATCTTGTCGCTGACCACCAGGCCCTCACGGACCTTGCGGCGCGAGCGCGCGGTGGTGGCGGTCTCTTCGGTCATGATGCAGTCACCTCAGTCGGCGCGGCCGAGAGCCCCAGCTCGCGCTCGCGCATGATCGTGTAGATCCGGGCGATCTCCCGGCGGATGACCTGCAGCCGCCGGTTGTTGTCGAGCTGCCCGGTTGCGGCCTGCACGCGGAGGTTGAACAGCTCCGCCTTGGCCTCCCGCAGCTTCGTGACCAGCTCCTCCTCGGAGAGCTCACGCAGCTCGGTCGCCTTAACGCCCGCTGCCATCAGGATTCACCCACTTCGCGCGTAACAATGCGGCACTTCATCGGGAGCTTGTGGATCGCGCGACGCATGGCCTCTCGCGCGGTCTGCTCGTTGGGGAAGGACATCTCGAAGAGAACCCGCCCCGGCTTGACGTTGGCGACCCACCACTCGGGCGAACCCTTACCGGAACCCATCCGGGTCTCGGCCGGCTTCTTGGTGAGGGCCTGGTCCGGGAAGATCGTGATCCAGACCTTGCCACCACGCTTGATGTGGCGAGTCATCGCGATACGTGCCGACTCGATCTGCCGGTTCGTCACGTACGCCGGCTCGAGAGCCTGGATCCCGAACTCGCCGAACACCACCCGGTTACCACCCTTGGACGCGCCACTGCGGTCCGGGTGGTGCGGCTTGCGGAAGCCCTTCGGGGGCTTGCGCGGCATCAGCATCTGTCAGCCCTCCTGCTGCGTTTCTGCCGGAGCAGCCGCGGCGGCGACAGCGGAGCTGTCGACCGGCTCGCCGCTCGGCGTCTCGGCCTGCTGCGCGATGGTGGTCGCAGCAGCCCGGCCGGCCTCGGTGCCACCAGCCGTGGTGCCGGACGAACCCGACCGGCCACGGCGCGGACGCTCGGGACGGTCGCCACGCTCACCACGACGCGGGCGGGACGGACCGGCCTCGGCCGGAGCCTCCCGGCCCGGAACGGCGTCGCCCTTGTAGATCCAGACCTTCACACCGATCCGACCGAACGTGGTACGGGCCTCGAAGAAGCCGTACTCGATGTTGGCCCGCAGCGTGTGCAGCGGAACCCGGCCCTCACGGTAGAACTCGGTCCGGCTCATCTCGGCGCCGCCGAGGCGACCCGAGACCTGAACCCGGATGCCCTTGCAGACCGGGTTCTTCATCGCCGACTGCATGGCCTTGCGCATCGCCCGACGGAAGCTGACCCGGCTGGACAGCTGCTCGGCCACGCCCTGCGCGACGAGCTGAGCGTCCGACTCGGGGTTCTTCACCTCGATGATGTTCAGCTGAACCTGCTTGCCGGTGAGCTTCTCCAGCTCGCCGCGGATCCGGTCGGCCTCCGCACCCTTACGGCCGATGACGATGCCCGGCCGGGCGGTGTGGATGTCGACCCGAACCCGGTCGCGGGTGCGCTCGATGTCGACCTTGGAGATCCCGGCGCGCTCGAGGCCCTTGGACATCATGCGGCGGATCTTGACATCCTCGCCGATGTAGTCCTTGTAGAGCTTGTCCGCGAACCAGCGGGACTTCCAGTCGGTCGAGATGCCGAGCCGGAACCCAGTGGGGTGAACCTTCTGACCCATTACTCGGCGTCCTCCGTCTTGCTCTGCGCTTCGGCCGGTGCGGCCTCCGTGGCCGGGGCGGCCTTCTTAGCCGCAGCCTTCCTCGGTGCTGCCGGCGCGACCGCTTCGACCGCCACGGTGATGTGGCACGTGCGCTTGCGGATGCGGTAGGCCCGACCCTGGGCCCGCGGCTGGAACCGCTTCATCGTCGGGCCCTCGTCCACGAAGGCCTCGCTGACGAGCAGCGCGTCGGGGTCCAGCCGCTCGTTGTTCTCCGCGTTGGCGATCGCGCTAGCGAGCACCTTGTACACCTGCTCGCTCGCAGCCTGCGGCGCGAACTGCAGCACCGTGAGCGCCTCCTTCGCGGGCAGGCCGCGGACGAGGTTGACCACCCGGCGCGCCTTCATCGGCGAGATGCGCACGTGCCGCGCAACCGCCCGCGCGCCCGGAAGCACCGGAGCGTCGCCCTTTCCTGGCATCGCTGTAACCCCTTGTTCCCTCTATCCGTATGCCCGCGGCGTCAGCGCCGACGGCTCTTCCGGTCGTCCTTCTCGTGACCCTTGAACGTGCGGGTCAGCGCGAACTCGCCGAGCTTGTGCCCGACCATCGCCTCGGTCACGAACACCGGGACGTGCTTGCGTCCGTCGTGCACGGCGATCGTGTGCCCCAGCATCTCGGGGATGATCGTCGAGCGCCGCGACCAGGTCTTGATCACGTTCTTGGAGCCCTTGTCGTTCTGAACTTCCACCTTCTTGAGCAGGTGGTCGTCGACGAACGGGCCCTTCTTCAGGCTGCGAGGCATGTCTTATCTCCCTCAGCCGCGCTTACGCGTGGCGTAGCGACGGCGGACGATCAGCCGGTCACTCGGCTGGCCCTTACGGCGGGTACGGCCCTCGGGCTTACCCTGCGGGTTGACCGGGTGGCGACCACCGGAGGTCTTACCCTCACCACCACCGTGCGGGTGGTCGACCGGGTTCATGGCGACACCACGGACGGTCGGGCGCTTGCCCTTCCACCGCATCCGGCCGGCCTTGCCCCAGTTGATGTTCGACTGATCGGCGTTGCCGATCTCGCCGACGCTGGCGCGGCAGCGCACGTCCACCCGCCGGATCTCGCCGGACGGCATACGCAGGGTCGCGTACGCGCCCTCACGACCGAGCAGCTGGATGCCGACCCCGGCGGAACGGGCCAGCTTGGCCCCGCCGCCCGGACGCAGCTCCACGTTGTGGATCGTGGTACCGACCGGGATGTTGCGCAGCGGCAGGTTGTTGCCGGGCTTGATGTCGGCGCCCGGACCGGACTCGACGCGGTCGCCCTGCTTCAGGTCCTTCGGCGCGATGATGTACCGCTTCTCGCCGTCGGCGTAGTGCAGCAGCGCGATGCGCGCGGTGCGGTTGGGGTCGTACTCGATGTGAGCGACCTTCGCCGGCACGCCGTCCTTGTCGACCCGCTTGAAGTCGATCAGACGGTACTGGCGCTTGTGACCGCCGCCGTGGTGCCGCGTGGTGATCCGGCCGTGGGCGTTACGCCCGCCCTTCTTCGGCAGCGGAGCCAGCAGCGACTTCTCCGGCGTGGACCGGGTGATCTCGGCGAAGTCAGCGACACTGGAGCCACGTCGGCCCGGCGTCGTCGGCTTGTACTTACGGATAGCCATTGTCTACACCCCTCAGCTGACCGGGCCGCCGAAGGCCTCGATGCGGTCACCGTCAGCCAGCTTCACGATCGCCCGCTTGGTCGCCTTGCGCTGACCGAAGCCGGTCTTGGTGCGCTTGCGCTTACCCTGGCGGTTGAGCGTGTTGACCGTCAGGACGCGGACGTTGAAGATCTGCTGGATAGCGATCTTGATCTCGGTCTTGTTCGCGTCCGGGTGCACCAGGAAGGTGTACCAGTTCCGGTTCAGCTCGCTGTAGCTCTTCTCCGAGACGACCGGCGCCACGATGATGTCGCGCGGGTCGGCGATCGTGCTCACTTGCCACCCTCCTCGGTGGTCTCGGCGGGCACGCCCAGGAACTCGTCCAGGGCGTCCTTGGTGAAGACCACGTCGTCGGCCACGAGCACGTCGTACGTGTTCAGCTGGCCGGACTCGATCAGGTGCACGCGCGGCTCGTTGCGCAGCGACACCCAGTTCAGCTCGTCGGTGCTGCTCAGCACGACCAGGACCCGACGGGCCTCGGTGAGCTTCGCGAGCGTGGCCAGGGCCGCCTTGGTCGACGGCTTCTCGCCCGAGACGAACGCCTCGACGACGTGCACCTGCCCGGCGCGGGCCCGGTCGGAGAGGGCGCCCCGCAGAGCGGCGGCCTTCATCTTCTTCGGGGTCCGCTGGCTGTAGTCACGCGGCACGGGACCGTGCACGACGCCACCGCCGGCGAACTGCGGCGCGCGGATCGAGCCCTGCCGGGCGCGACCGGTGCCCTTCTGCTTGTACGGCTTCTTGCCGCCACCGGCGACCTCGCCGCGGGTCTTGGCCTTGTGCGTGCCCTGTCGGGCCGCCGCGAGCTGGGCCACCACGACCTGGTGCATCAGCGCGACGTTGGCCTGCACGTCGAAGATGTCCGCCGGCAGCTCGACCGAGCTGCTGGTGGTGCCTTCGACGGTGCGCACGTCAACGGTGGTCACTTGGCCGCACCGCCCTTCTTCACCTTGCTCTTCGCCGCGGTACGGACCAGAACGAGCGCGCCCTTCGGACCGGGGATGGCACCCCGGACGAGCAGCAGGTTGTTCTCGGTGTCGACCGCCTGGACGGTGAGGTTCTGCACGGTGTACCGCACGCCACCCATCCGGCCGGCCATCCGGGTGCCCTTGAAGACACGACCCGGCGTGGCGCAGGCACCGATGGAACCGGGCGAGCGGTGCTTGCGCTCGACACCGTGGCCGGCGCCCAGACCGTGGAAGCCGTGCCGCTTCATCGGGCCGGCGTAGCCCTTGCCCTTGGTCTTGCCGGTGACGTCGATGACGACGCCGGCCGGGAACTCCTCGACGGTGACTTCCTGGCCGAGCGAGTATTCCGCGGCGTCCGTGGTGCGCAGCTCGACGATGTGCCGGCGCGGCGCCACGTCCGCCTTGGCGTAGTGCCCGCTGACCGGCTTCTTGACCTTGCGCGGGTCGATGTTGCCGTAGGCCAGCTGGACCGCGGAGTAACCGTCCTTCTCGGCGCTACGAACCTGGCTGATGACGCACGGGCCGGCCTCGACCACGGTCACGGGAACAACGCGGTTGTTGTCCCAGACCTGGGTCATGCCGAGCTTGGCGCCCAGGATCCCCTTGACTTGCCTGTCCATTTGTCCGGTCCCTACAGCTTGATCTCGATGTCGACGCCAGCCGGCAGGTCGAGGCGCATGAGCGAGTCGACCGTCTTCGGGGTCGGGTCGATGATGTCGATCAGCCGCTTGTGCGTGCGCATCTCGAAGTGCTCGCGCGAGTCCTTGTACTTGTGCGGCGAGCGGATAACGCAGAAACGGTTGATCTCCGTGGGCAGCGGCACCGGGCCCGCGACCTGCGCCCCGGTGCGCGTCACCGTCTCGACGATCTTCCGAGCCGAGGAGTCGACGACCTCGTGGTCATAGGCCTTGAGCCGGATGCGGATCTTCTGTCCCGCCATGGTGGCTTCTGTTCCTTCTCTCGATGCCGCTGTGTTGCGGGCGCCTGTACCGGCTGGCACAGGCCCACTTCGCCGACCCCCGCGGTCGGGCGTGTCGCGCCCTCGGGCCGAGCTCCGCCCCATGGTTCCGGAGTGGTGCTTGACCGCGCGGTGGGTCAAGGCGCCGATCGCTTACCGCGACCTGAACGCCGTGCGAGGGTGGTTGGCGACTGGGCCGCCAACCACCCCACGCTCGACCGTCTCGCCACCCGGAGGTTCAGCGAAAGCCGAACACAGGCGACGAACTGTCGTTACGCAACCTGACTAGTATGCCGCACGACCGGCGGCGGGTCTAATCGGGGTTACCTAGTTCACTTGACGATCTTGGTGACGAACCCGGCGCCGACGGTGCGGCCACCCTCGCGGATCGCGAACTTGAGGTTCTCCTCCATGGCGATGGGCTGGATCAGCTTCACCGACATGGTGGTGTTGTCACCCGGCATGACCATCTCGGTGCCCTCGGGGAGGGTGACGACACCGGTGACGTCCGTGGTCCGGAAGTAGAACTGCGGACGGTAGTTCTGGAAGAACGGGGTGTGGCGGCCACCCTCCTCCTTGGAGAGGATGTAGACCGTCGCCTCGAACTCCGTGTGCGGGGTGGTCGTGCCCGGCTTGATGACGACCATGCCGCGCTCGACGTCCTCGCGCTTGGTGCCACGCAGCAGCAGGCCGACGTTCTCACCTGCGCGGGCGTCGTCCAGGGTCTTCCGGAACATCTCGATCGCGGTGACCTTGGTCTTGAAGCCCTTCTCGCGGATGCCGACGACCTCGACGTCCTCGTTCGGGAGCAGGACGCCACGCTCGACACGACCGGTGACGACGGTGCCACGACCGGTGATCGTGAACACGTCCTCGACGGGCATGAGGAACGGCTTCTCGGTCTCGCGCTCCGGCTGCGGGATCGCGGTGTCGACCGCGCTCATCAGCTCGAGCAGCTTCGCGGTCCAGACCGGGTCGCCCTCGAGCGCCTTCAGCGCGGAGACCTGGACGACCGGCAGGTCGTCACCCGGGTACTCCTGCGAGGAGAGCAGCTCGCGCACCTCGAGCTCGACGAGCTCCAGGAGCTCCTCGTCGTCGACCATGTCGCTCTTGTTGAGCGCCACGACGATGTACGGCACACCGACCTGACGGGCCAGCAGCACGTGCTCGCGGGTCTGCGGCATCGGGCCGTCGGTCGCCGCCACCACCAGGATCGCGCCGTCCATCTGCGCGGCACCGGTGATCATGTTCTTGATGTAGTCAGCGTGACCGGGGCAGTCAACGTGCGCGTAGTGCCGCGCCTCGGTCTGGTACTCGACGTGCGCGATGGAGATCGTGATGCCGCGGGCCTTCTCCTCCGGCGCCTTGTCGATCTCGTCGAACGGCGTGTAGGGGTTCAGGTCCGGGTACTGGTCGTGCAGGACCTTGGTGATGGCCGCCGTCAGCGTCGTCTTACCGTGGTCGATGTGACCAATGGTGCCGATGTTGACGTGCGGCTTAGTCCGCTCGAACTTAGCCTTCGCCACTGGTGTCCTCCTGTGGACTTCTTGGTTCGTACGCCCGGCGCGCCGGTCGGCGCTTAGGACTCTGTCGACAGCCTTTCCGGCCAGACGGCCGGAGAGCCTTTGTGGGTTCTGCGGCGATGAAGCCTACAGGCCCGGTCTCACGCGATCCGATCGTGGTGGCCGCGGGCGGGTGAACCTCCCGCGACCAACCACGAATCACCTGCTCGGGGCAGTTACTCGCCCGTCGCCTTCGCGATGATCTCCTTCGCGACGCTCTGCGGAACCTCGGCGTAGGAGTCGAACTGCATGCTGTAGCTAGCCCGGCCCTGGGTCTTCGACCGCAGGTCGCCGACGTAGCCGAACATCTCCGACAACGGCACCAGAGCCCGGACGATGCGGGCGCCGCTGCGCTCCTCCATCGCCTGGATGATGCCGCGGCGGGAGTTGAGGTCGCCGATGACGTCACCCATGTTCTCCTCAGGAGTGGTGACCTCAACAGCCATCATCGGCTCGAGCAGTGCGGGGTCGGCCTTGCGGGCCGCCTCCTTCATCACCATCGAGCCGGCGATCTTGAATGCCATTTCCGAGGAGTCGACCTCGTGGTACTGGCCGTCCAGCAGCGTCAGCTTCACACCGACCAGCGGGAAGCCCGCCAGGATGCCGTACTGCATGGCGTCCTGGGCGCCCGCGTCCACCGACGGGATGAACTCCCGGGGGACACGGCCACCGGTGACGGCGTTCGCGAACTCGTAGGTCGGCGAGTCGTTGTCCAACGGCAGCGGCTCGACGCTCACGATGACGCGGGCGTACTGACCCGAACCACCGGTCTGCTTCTTGTGGGTGTACTCGATCTTCTCCACCTTGCGGCGGATCGTCTCGCGGTACGCCACCTGCGGCTTACCGATGTTCGCCTCGACGTTGAACTCGCGGCGCATCCGGTCGACCAGGATGTCCAGGTGCAGCTCGCCCATGCCGGCGATGACCGTCTGGCCGGTCTCCTCGTCCAGCTTGACGCGGAAGGTCGGGTCCTCCTCGGCCAGCCGCTGGATGGCGGTGCTGAGCTTCTCCTGGTCGGCCTTGGTCTTCGGCTCGATCGCGACCTCGATGACCGGCTCCGGGAAGGTCATCGACTCCAGGATGACCGGGTTCGCCGGGTCGCACAGCGTGTCACCGGTGGTGGTCTGCTTGAGACCCTGCACCGCGATGATGTCGCCAGCCTGGGCCGAGCTGCGCTCTTCCCGCTTGTTGGCGTGCATCTGGTAGATCTTGCCGATCCGCTCCTTGCGGTCCTTGGTGGAGTTGACCACCTGGGTGCCGGTCTCGACCACGCCGGAGTAGACCCGGACGTAGGTGAGCTTGCCGAGGTGCTTGTCGGTCTGGATCTTGAACGCCAGGCCGGAGAAGGGCTCGGCCTTGGACGGCTTCCGCAGCAGCGGGGTCTCGCCGTCGGGGGCCGTGCCCTCGATCGCCGGAACGTCCAGCGGCGACGGCAGGAAATCGACGACGGCGTCGAGCATGGGCTGGACGCCCTTGTTCTTGAACGCCGAGCCGCAGAGCACCGGGTTCGCCTTGCCGGCGATGGTGGCACGCCGGATGGCGGCCTTGATCTCCTCGACGGAGACCTCCTCGCCTTCCAGGTACTTCTCCATCACCGAGTCGTCGACGTCGGCCAGGGTCTCCATCAGCTTCTCGCGCCACTCGGCCGCGGAGTCGGCCAGCTCGGCCGGGATCTCCTCGATCGCGTAGTCCTCACCCTTCTGGGTCTCCCCGCGCCAGGTGAGGGCGCGCATGCCGATCAGGTCGACGACACCGATGTGGTCGCCCTCGAGCCCGATCGGGATCTGGAGCACCAGCGGGGTGGCGTTCAGCCGGTCGATCATCATCTGCACGCAGCGGAAGAAGTCGGCGCCGGTCCGGTCGAGCTTGTTGACGAAGCACATGCGCGGGACGTTGTACTTGTCGGCCTGCCGCCAGACGTTCTCCGTCTGGGGCTCCACGCCGGCGACACCGTCGTAAACCGCGACCGCGCCATCCAGGACCCGCAGCGACCGCTCGACCTCGACCGTGAAGTCGACGTGGCCAGGCGTGTCGATGATCTGGATCGTGTGGCCCTTCCACTCACACTTGGTAGCAGCGGAGGTGATGGTGATACCACGCTCCTGCTCCTGCTCCATCCAGTCCATGACGGCAGCGCCCTCGTGGACCTCACCGATCTTGTACGTGATACCGGTGTAGAACAGGATTCGCTCGGTGGTCGTGGTCTTACCGGCATCGATGTGCGCCATGATGCCGATGTTGCGTACGTTGGCGAGCGCGTCTGCGGCGGCCACTTCAATCCCTACTTATCGTCGTCTCGACTCAACTGGTGGCGGTTCCGGCGCCCGTGAGCGCCGGAACCAGGGTGTTACCAGCGGTAGTGCGCGAAGGCCTTGTTCGACTCGGCCATCTTGTGCGTGTCCTCGCGCCGCTTGACGGCGGCACCGAGGCCGTTGCTCGCGTCCAGCAGCTCGTTCATCAGCCGCTCGACCATGGTCTTCTCGCGCCGGGCGCGGGAGTAGGTGACCAGCCAACGCAGGCCCAGGGTGGTCGCCCGGGTCGGGCGGACCTCGACCGGAACCTGGTAGGTGGCGCCACCGACACGACGGCTGCGCACCTCGAGGGTCGGCTTGACGTTGTCCATCGCCCGCTTCAGGGTGACGACCGGGTCGGTGCCGGACTTCTCGCGGCAGCCCTCGAGGGCCGCGTACACGATGGACTCGGCGAGCTGACGCTTGCCGCGGAGCAGGATCTTGTTCACCAGCTGGGTGACCAGCGGCGAGTTGTACACCGGGTCAGCGACCAGTGGCCGCCGCGGAGCGGGTCCCTTACGCGGCATGTCAGCTCTTCTCCTTCTTCGCGCCGTAACGGCTGCGCGCCTGCTTGCGGTTGCGGACACCCTGGGTGTCCAGCGAGCCGCGAACGATCTTGTAACGCACGCCGGGGAGGTCCTTCACCCGGCCACCGCGGACGAGCACGATCGAGTGCTCCTGCAGGTTGTGACCGACGCCCGGGATGTAGGCGGTCACCTCGATCTGGCTGCTGAGCTTCACGCGAGCGACCTTGCGCAGCGCCGAGTTCGGCTTCTTCGGGGTGGTGGTGTACACGCGGGTGCACACGCCGCGCCGCTGAGGGGAACCCTTCAACGCCGGGGTCTTCGTCTTGGTCGTCTTCGCCTGGCGGCCCTTTCGGACCAGCTGCTGGATCGTGGGCACCGGGTTTCTCCGCTCCCTTCGGCCGCATCCGCGGCCGCGCCGTCTGCTCGTTAGCCGGCCTGATGACCGGCTCTCCTACATTCCGACCAGGGTCGCCTTGCGGAGACCCCGGCACCCGCGGTCGGGCGTGTCGCCCTCGTCACGGCTCCGTTGCGACGCTCTCGCGTGCGGACCGGAGTTTGTCACCGGTACGCGGGTCGCCCCGCCCCGGATCCTTGGCCTGTCGTGCCGCCGCTCGAAATCCCCAAACAGCGCACGCACGAGTTGCCCGGGCATGCCCGGGCACAAGGGGAAAGAGTACCTACCACAACCGCCCAGGTCAAAACGGAATGGCCCGGCGACTGTCTCACTCCGCCGGCCGGATCTCGCCCTGCCCCGTCGCCCGCGATGGGCACCTACGAAAACAAGTGTACCGGCTTCCCCGCGGGACCACCCGTCGGCCCCGGACCGGCACCGGGTTTGGACACGGAAGGGGGCGACGGCAGCGAACCCGCTCAGGCCAGCGCGAGGAGCAACGCCAGGCCCAGGCCGAGGAGGCTGAGCACCGCTCCCGCCACGCCGCAGCTGATCCCGGCCACCGCCAGACCACGGCCGGTGAAGCGGACGGCCGGAGGCGTGACCGGCCGGCGGATCTGCCGCTGGCCCAGCAGCCCGATGACGACCGCCGCCACGCCCGTCAGGACCCCGAGCACCGCGAACGCCCCGGAGGCCCACGCACCGCCCTCGTCCACGAAGGTCACGCCGAAGCAGATCACCAGAAGCGAGACCACTGCCGACGCGATGCCGGCCACCAGCGCCCCGATGGCCAGCCCGGACGTGACGGGCGCCACGTCCAGGTGCACGACACCGAACGGCGTACCCGGAACCGTCTCGACCCGCTTCGGCGGTCGGCGCTGGTCATCCGTGGGGGGTGGAACCGGATGCCCGACCATGCCACCCCAACCCGGCCCACGCCCCGGCGGCGGACCCCACCCGGGCGGGACACCAGGCCCAGACGACGGCGGACCCCACCCCGGCGGCACACCAGGCCCAGACGACGGCGGACCCCACCCCGGCGGCACACCAGGCCCAGACGACGGCGGACCCCAGCCTGGGGGCGGCGGGGTCGGCCCACCGGAGACCGGGTACGGCTGGTGGTAGCCGGTCGACGCGGGCGGGCCCCAGCCGGGGGGTGGTGCGGAGGACGGCGTTGGAGCCCAACCCGCAGGCTGCGGTGCGCCACCCGGGCCAGGCCGCTCCCAGCCACTCGGCGCAGGCGAGCCCGGCGCCGCAGAGGCGGGCGCGGAAGAGGTCGGCTCGGGCGGGCTCGACACAGCAGGGGCCGGCTCGGGCGCGGTCGGCGCGGCAGGGGCCGGCTCGGGCGCGGTCGGCGCGGCAGGGGCCGGCTCGGGCGCGGTCGGCGCGGCAGGGGCCGGCTCGGGCGCGGTCGGCGCGGCAGGGGCCGGCTCGGGCGCGGTCGGCGCGTCCGGAGGGGCGGCCGATTCGTCCGCAGGGGGCCGCGCCGGTTCCGTCACGAGGTCCTCCTGTCGAAAGGGCACCACCGCCGCACGGTGGACACCGGCCAGGCTACCGCCGAGGGCGCCGCGGCCGGGGCGCGGCCACCGGCCGGCTCAGTCCATGTTCGTCGGGTAGTCGTGGCCGAACGGCGCCCCGGCCAGCCGGACCACGCCGATCACCACCGCGGTGACCACGGTGACCGCGAACAGCACCAGGCCGGTCCAGGCCATCCGCTCCCCCCGCCGCAGCCAGACGGCACCGGTCAGAAAACCCCCCGAGGTGTACGCCTCACGGCGCGCCTGCCGGGCCAACTGCAGTGCCACCGTCGCGGGCACCACCCCCCCGATGAAGAGCCCGGTCAGCATGCCGAGCAGCCCCAGCGCGAAGACCGCCCGCGCCTTCGTGGCACGGGCCGGATCCGGGTCGAGAGGGTGACGTGGGTCGTGGTGCGCGACGGGCACCTGCCCGGGTGCGGTCGTCATCCCCCCATCATGCCGAAGTCGCAGCCGGGGTGGGTGGCTCCGGACACGACGAGGCCCCCGGCGGATACCGGGGGCCTCGTCGTGTGATGGTGCTTAGCGGTACGACCCGAAGTCGAAGTCGTCCAGCGGCACAGCCTGCCCGCCGGCCGGCCCGAACCCGTAGTCGGTCTCCGGGTACCCGGTCATCGAGTAGACCTTGGCCTTGGCCTCCTCGGTCGGCTCCACCCGGACGTTGCGGTACTTGCTGATGCCCGTACCGGCCGGGATGAGCTTTCCGATGATCACGTTCTCCTTGAGGCCGACCAGCGAGTCGCTGCGCGAGTTGATCGCAGCGTCGGTCAGCACCCGGGTGGTCTCCTGGAAGGAGGCCGCCGAGAGCCAGGAGTCGGTGGCCAGCGAGGCCTTGGTGATACCCATCAGCACCGGACGACCGGCGGCGGGCTCGCCGCCCTCCGAGACGAGTCGGCGGTTCTCCGACTCGAACAGCGCCCGGTCGACGAGCACACCCGGCAGGAACTCGGTCGAGCCGGAGTCGATGACCGTCACCCGCTTGAGCATCTGGCGGATGATGATCTCGATGTGCTTGTCGTGGATGAGCACACCCTGCGAACGGTAGACCTCCTGGACCTCACTGGTCAGGTGGACCTGGACCGCCCGCGGACCCATGATCCGCAGAAGCTCATGCGGGTCGATGGTGCCCTCGGTCAGCTTCTCGCCGACCGCGACGTGGCCGCCGTCGTGGGTCCGGAGCTTGACCCGCTTCGAGATCTTGTCGTAGACGATCTCGTCGCTGCCGTCGTCCGGCACCACGATGATCTTGCGCGAGCGCTCGCCGTCCTCGATCCGGATCCGGCCGGGGGTGTCGGCGATGGGCGCCTTACCCTTCGGGACCCGGGCCTCGAAGATCTCCTGCACACGCGGCAGACCCTGGGTGATGTCCTCACCCGCGACACCACCGGTGTGGAAGGTACGCATCGTCAGCTGCGTACCGGGCTCACCGATGGACTGGGCGGCGATGATGCCGACGGCCTCGCCGATGTCGACCGACTTACCGGTCGGCAGCGACCGGCCGTAGCAGGCCGCGCAGACGCCCAGCTTCGACTCGCAGGTGAGCACGCTGCGCACCCGGACCGTCTCCACGCCGGCGGCGACGATCTTGTCGACCCCGATGGAGTTGATGTCCTGGCCACGCTCGGCCACCACGGTGCCGTCCGGACCCTTGATGTCGTCGGCCAGCGTCCGGGCGTGCACGCTGGTCTCGGCGTGGGTGTGGACGACGAGCTTGCCGTCCAGCCGCTCGCCGATCTGCATCGGGATCGCCCGGTCGGTGCCGCAGTCCTCCTCGCGGATGATGACGTCCTGCGAGACGTCCACCAGACGACGGGTCAGGTAACCCGAGTCGGCGGTACGCAGCGCGGTGTCGGCGAGACCCTTACGGGCACCGTGCGTGGAGATGAAGTACTCCAGCACGGACAGACCCTCCCGGTAGCTGGCCTTGATCGGCCGCGGGATGATCTCGCCCTTCGGGTTGGCCACCAGACCACGGATCGCCGCGATCTGCCGGAGCTGAAGCAGGTTACCGCGAGCACCCGAGTTGATCATCTTCCACAGTGGGTTCTCCTGCGGCAGCGCGGTGTCCATCTCCTTGGCGACCTCGTTGGTCGCCTTGGTCCAGATCTCGATGAGTTCGCCGCGACGCTCCTCGGCGGTCATCAGACCACGCTGGTACTGCTTGTCGATCCGGTCGGCTTCCTTCTCGTACCGCGCCAGGATCTCCGCCTTGCGCGGCGGAGCGATGACGTCCTCCATGCCGATCGTCACGCCGGACCAGGTGGCCCAGTGGAAACCGGCCTCCTTGAGCCCGTCCAGGGTGGCGGCCAGGGCCACCTTCGGGAAGCGCTCGGCGAGGTCGTTGACGATCGCGGAGAGCTGACCCTTGCGGATCTCGTAGTTCACGAAGCGGTAGCCCTGCGGCAGCGTCTCGTTGAACAGCACCCGACCCAGGGTCGTGTCCACGGTCAGCGGCTCACCCTCGACCCAGCCCTCCGGGGCGGTCCACGGCTCGGCGCCGGCGCCGTTGTCGACACCGATCACGCCGTGCAGACGGATCCGCACCGGTGCCTGCAGGTGCAGCTCACCGTTGTCGAAGGCCATCCGCGCCTCGGCGTCCGAGCTGAACGCCCGGCCCTCGCCCTTCTCACCGGCGGTGAGATGGGTGAGGTGGTAGAGACCGATGACCATGTCCTGGGTGGGCATGGTGACCGGCTTGCCGTCGGCCGGCTTGAGGATGTTGTTCGACGACAGCATCAGGATCCGAGCCTCGGCCTGGGCCTCGGCGGACAGCGGCACGTGCACCGCCATCTGGTCACCGTCGAAGTCGGCGTTGAACGCGGTGCAGACCAGCGGGTGGATCTGGATCGCCTTGCCCTCGACCAGCTGCGGCTCGAAGGCCTGGATGCCCAGGCGGTGCAGGGTCGGCGCCCGGTTGAGCAGCACCGGGTGCTCGCCGATGACCTCTTCCAGCACGTCCCACACGACCGGGCGCTGACGCTCGACCATCCGCTTGGCGGACTTGATGTTCTGCGCGTGGTTGAGGTCCACCAGCCGCTTCATGACGAACGGCTTGAACAGCTCCAACGCCATCTGCTTGGGCAGACCGCACTGGTGCAGCTTGAGCTTCGGGCCGACCACGATGACCGAACGGCCGGAGTAGTCGACGCGCTTGCCCAGCAGGTTCTGGCGGAACCGGCCCTGCTTGCCCTTCAGCATGTCGGACAGCGACTTGAGCGGGCGGTTACCCGGGCCGGTGACCGGCCGACCACGACGGCCGTTGTCGAACAGCGCGTCGACGGCCTCCTGGAGCATCCGCTTCTCGTTGTTCACGATGATCTCGGGAGCACCGAGGTCGATCAGACGCTTGAGGCGGTTGTTCCGGTTGATCACGCGGCGGTACAGGTCGTTCAGGTCCGAGGTCGCGAAGCGACCACCGTCGAGCTGCACCATCGGGCGCAGGTCCGGCGGGATGACCGGGACGCAGTCGAGCACCATGCCGAGCGGCGAGTTGCGGGTGTTCAGGAACGCCGCGACGACCTTGAGTCGCTTGAGCGCCCGGATCTTCCGCTGACCCTTGCCGGACCGGATGGTCTCCCGCAGGCTCTCGGCCTCGGCGTCGAGGTCCATGTTCTGGACCAGCGCCTTGATCGCCTCGGCGCCCATGGAACCGGTGAAGTACTCACCGAACCGGTCACGCAGCTCGCGGTAGAGCAGCTCGTCGGTGACCAGTTGCTTCGGCTCCAGCTTGCGGAAGGTGTCCAGCACCTCGTCCAGGCGGTCGATCTCGCGCTGGGCCCGGTCGCGGATCTGGCGCATCTCGCGCTCTCCGCCCTCCTTGACCTTGCGCCGGACGTCCGCCTTGGCACCCTCGGCCTCCAGCTCGGCCAGGTCGGCCTCGAGCTTGGCGGCCCGCTTCTCGATCTCCGAGTCGCGGCTGTTCTCGGACTGCCGCTTCTCGGCCAGGATCTCGTTCTCGATCGTCGAGAGGTCACGGTGACGCGACTCCGCGTCCACGCTCGTCACGACGTACGAGGCGAAGTAGATGATCTTCTCGAGGTCCTTGGGGGCGAGGTCCAGCAGGTAGCCCAGCCGGCTCGGAACGCCCTTGAAGTACCAGATGTGGGTCACCGGAGCGGCGAGCTCGATGTGCCCCATCCGCTCACGACGGACCTTGGAACGAGTCACCTCGACGCCGCAGCGCTCACAGATGATGCCCTTGAACCGGACGCGCTTGTACTTACCGCAGTAGCACTCCCAGTCCCGCTGCGGACCGAAGATCTTCTCGCAGAAGAGCCCGTCCTTCTCCGGCTTCAGGGTGCGGTAGTTGATCGTTTCAGGCTTCTTGACCTCGCCGTGCGACCACTGACGGATGTCGTCGGCGGTGGCGAGACCAATGCGCAGCTCGTCGAAGAAGTTGACGTCGAGCACTATGTCCCCTATGTCGTCGTCTGTACTGCTAATTCTCGGGCGAGGTCGGGGGCCGGCAGACCGGCCCCCGACCGCTCACCTCAGACCTCTTCGACCGAGCTCGGCTCGCGCCGGGACAGGTCGATGCCCAGCTCCTCAGCGGCCCGGAACACCTCGTCGTCGGTCTCGCGCATCTCCAGGGCCACACCGTCGCTGGAGAGCACCTCGACGTTGAGGCACAGCGACTGCAGCTCCTTGAGCAGCACCTTGAACGACTCCGGGATGCCCGGCTCCGGGATGTTCTCGCCCTTGACGATGGCCTCGTAGACCTTCACCCGGCCGAGCACGTCGTCGGACTTGATCGTGAGCAGCTCCTGCAGGGCGTACGCGGCGCCGTACGCCTGCATCGCCCAGCACTCCATCTCACCGAAACGCTGACCACCGAACTGCGCCTTACCACCCAGCGGCTGCTGCGTGATCATCGAGTACGGGCCGGTCGACCGAGCGTGGATCTTGTCGTCGACCAGGTGGTTGAGCTTCAGGATGTAGATGTAGCCGACCGCGATCGGGTCCGGCAGTGGCTCACCGGAACGACCGTCGAACAGCTGCGCCTTGCCGCTGGAACCGATCAGCTGGTTGCCGTCACGGTTGGGCAGCGTGGACGCCAGCAGGCCGGAGATCTCGGCCTCGCGGGCACCGTCGAAGACCGGGGTGGCCACGTTCGTGTCCCCCTCGGACTCGTGCGCGTCGATCGAGCGCAACTGCCGCTTCCACTCGGTGTCGTCGCCCTCGACCTTCCAACCGGTCTTGGCGACCCAACCGAGGTGGGTCTCCAGCACCTGGCCGATGTTCATCCGGCTCGGCACACCCAGCGGGTTGAGCACGATGTCGACCGGGGTGCCGTCCTCCAGGAACGGCATGTCCTCGATCGGCAGGATCTTCGAGATGACGCCCTTGTTGCCGTGCCGGCCGGCGAGCTTGTCGCCGTCCTGGATCTTGCGCTTCTGGGCGACGTAGACCCGCACCAGCTCGTTGACACCCGGCGGCAGCTCGTCGCCGTCCTCGCGGGAGAAGGTACGCACACCGATGACCGTGCCGGTCTCGCCGTGCGGCACCTTCAGCGAGGTGTCGCGGACCTCGCGCGCCTTCTCACCGAAGATCGCGCGGAGCAGCCGCTCCTCCGGGGTCAGCTCGGTCTCACCCTTGGGCGTGACCTTGCCGACCAGGATGTCACCGGGGACGACCTCGGCACCGATCCGGATGATGCCGCGCTCGTCGAGGTCGGCGAGCATCTCCTCGCTGACGTTCGGGATGTCGCGGGTGATCTCCTCCGGGCCGAGCTTGGTGTCCCGAGCGTCGACCTCGTGCTCCTCGATGTGGATCGAGGTGAGCACGTCCTGCTGCACGAGGCGCTGCGACAGGATGATCGCGTCCTCGTAGTTGTGCCCCTCCCAGGTCATGAAGGCCACGAGCAGGTTGCGCCCGAGTGCCATCTCGCCCTCGTCGGTGCACGGCCCGTCGGCGATGACCTGACCGGCCTCGACGCGGTCGCCCTCGAAGACCACCGGCTTCTGGTTGACGCAGGAGCCGGCGTTGGAGCGGCGGAACTTGTGCAGCAGGTACGTCCGGCGGTGGCCGTCGTCCTGGTGGATGGTGACGTAGTCGGCGCAGAGATCCTCGATCACACCGCCGACCTCGGCGACGACCACGTCGCCGGCGTCGACAGCGGCCCGGTACTCCATGCCCGTGCCCACCAGCGGCGCCTCGGCCTTGACCAGCGGCACCGCCTGGCGCTGCATGTTCGCGCCCATCAGTGCCCGGTTGGCGTCGTCGTGCTCGAGGAACGGGATCATGGCGGTCGCGACCGAGGTCATCTGCCGCGGCGAGACGTCCATGTAGTCCACGGCGCCCGGCGCCACGTCCTCGGTCTCGCCGCCCTTACGACGGACGAGGACCCGGTCCTCGGCGAACGTCCCGTCAGCCCGCAGCGGCGCGTTGGCCTGGGCCTTGACGAAACGGTCCTCCTCGTCCGCGGTCAGGTAGTCGATCTGGTCGGTGACCCGACCCTCGACGACCTTCCGGTACGGCGTCTCGATGAAGCCGAACGGGTTGACCCGGGCGAAGGTGGACAGCGCGCCGATCAGACCGATGTTCGGGCCTTCCGGCGTCTCGATCGGGCACATCCGGCCGTAGTGGGACGGGTGCACGTCGCGGACCTCGAAGCCGGCCCGCTCCCGGGACAGACCACCCGGGCCGAGCGCGCTCAGCCGCCGCCGGTGGGTCAGGCCCGCCAGCGGGTTGGTCTGGTCCATGAACTGGGACAGCTGCGACGTCCCGAAGAACTCCTTGATCGCCGCCACCACCGGGCGGATGTTGATCAGGGTCTGCGGGGTGATCGCCTCGACGTCCTGCGTGGTCATCCGCTCGCGGACGACCCGCTCCATGCGGGACAGGCCGACCCGAACCTGGTTCTGGATCAGCTCGCCCACGGTGCGCAGACGACGGTTGCCGAAGTGGTCGATGTCGTCGGCCTCGTAGCCCTCCTCACCGGCGTGCAGCCGGCAGAGGTATTCCACGGTGGCGACGATGTCGTCCTCGGTCAGCGTGCCCGTGGTGATCGGCACGTCGACTTCGAGCTTCTTGTTGAACTTGTAGCGCCCGACCTTGGCGACGTCGTACCTCTTCGGGTTGAAGAAGAGGTTGTCGAGCAGGGTCTGGGCGTTCTCGCGCGTCGGCGGCTCGCCAGGGCGCAGCTTGCGGTAGATGTCGAGCAGCGCCTCGTCGGCGCCGGCGATGTGGTCCTTCTCGAGCGTGGTCATCATCAGCTCGGACCAGCCGAACCGCTCACGGATCCGCTCGGCCGACCATCCGATGGCCTTGAGCAGGACCGTGACGGCCTGCCGACGCTTGCGGTCGATGCGTACGCCGACCGTGTCGCGCTTGTCGATGTCGAACTCCAGCCAGGCACCCCGACTCGGGATGACCTTGACGCTGGAGAGGTCGCGGTCGGAGGTCTTGTCCGGCTGCTTGTCGAAGTAGACGCCCGGGGACCGGACGAGCTGGCTGACCACGACGCGCTCGGTGCCGTTGATGACGAAGGTGCCCTTGGGCGTCATCATCGGGAAGTCACCCATGAACACCGTCTGGCTCTTGATCTCGCCAGTGGTGTTGTTGGTGAACTCCGCGGTCACGAAGAGCGGAGCGCAGTAGGTCAGGTCCTTCTCCTTGCACTCCTCGATCGAGGCCTTGACCTCGTCGAAGCGCGGCGCCGAGAAGGAGAGTGACATGGTGCCGGAGAAGTCCTCAATGGGACTGATCTCTTCAAGGATCTCCGCGAGACCCGAGCGTGCGTGCGGGTCGTCCGCCGACCGGCCCTGCCAAGCCTCGTTGCCGACGAGCCAGTCGAAGGACTCGTTCTGGATGGCAAGGAGGTTGGGGACCTCGAGGTGTTCGGTGATCCTGCCGAATGAAACTCGGCGGGGAGCGAATGCGCTCGACGTACGACTGGTCTTCGCAGGGCGGGAAGCTGCCAAGATGCGTCCTTCCGAGGACCGGTGCTGCAGAACGGCTGGTACGCGTGCACTCCAATGACCCCACCAGAATTATCCGTAAACGGACATTTCCGAGCAGGGGTCAAGTCGGAAGGCAGCGCAAACTAGCAGTGTAGCCGAGAGGCTAACCGCTGTCCAGCCCACCCCGCAGGTCGTTTGCGGAACGCGCCTCGGCCCCCCTCAACCGGGGTCTGCCGGGCCGCTCAGAACGCAACTCCCCACTGGGCCGCTCGGGTGACCGCGACCGATGGTGCCGTCGCTGTCATACCCACATCGTGGCCGTCGCAAGCGCGGTGTCTTGCTGGTGTCAGCGTGCCTGGCAGCCCGGGGCCGCGTCAAGGGCCGGTATCCGGGTCGTCACTTCTTTCCTGCTGGCGGGCGACCCGCCGCGCTCCTCGGGGTCCCGCACGCCGGTCGTCGGAGCCCAGCTCAGGGCCGGTCCGCGCCGCATCCACCAACACGGCGGGCGGCGATCCGTGTCGGATCACCGCCCGCCGTGACGCGATTCGTGTCCCGGCTCACGAGCCGGGTACGCGCAGGTGGAGCTCAGGTCACTTGAGGGTGACCTTGGCGCCCTCACCCTCGAGCTTGGCCTTCGCCTTCTCGGCGGTCTCCTTGTTGACCTTCTCCAGGATGGCCTTCGGCGCGGACTCGACCGCGTCCTTGGCCTCCTTGAGGCCCAGGCCGGTCAGCTCACGCACGACCTTGATGACCTGGATCTTCTTGCCACCGTCGGCGTCGAGGATGACGTCGAACTCGTCCTTCTCCTCCTCGGCCGGGGCAGCAGCGCCACCGGTGGCACCGCCGGCCGCGGCAACCGCGACCGGAGCGGCAGCGGTGACCTCGAAGGTGGTCTCGAACTGCTTCACGAACTCAGAGAGCTCGATCAGCGTCATCTCCTTGAACGCGTCGAGCAGCTCGTCGGTGCTGAGCTTCGCCATGTCTGGCGTCCTTTCCTAATGCTGATAAGTAAGAACTGGTGCGCCGTGGAAGCCCTCAGGCCGCCTCGGCGCCCTCCTTCTCGCGCTTGTCCTGCAGTGCAGCCGCCAGACGGGCGGTCTTCGACAGCGGGGCCTGGAACAGGGCCGCGGCCTTGCTCAGGTTGCCCTTCATCGCGCCGGCCAGCTTGGCCAGCAGCACCTCGCGGGACTCCAGGTCGGCGAGCTTCGTGACCTCGGCCGCGGAAATGGCCTTGCCCTCGAAGACACCGCCCTTGATGACGAGCTTCGGGTTGGCCTTCGCGAAGTCGCGAAGCCCCTTCGCCGCCTCGACGACGTCGCCCGAAACGAAAGTCAGCGCGGTAGGACCGGTGAACAGCTCGTCGAGGCCGGTGATGCCCGCGTCCGTCGCAGCACGCTTGGCCAGCGTGTTCTTCGCGACCATGTAGCTGGTGTCGGCGCCGAGCGAGCGCCGAAGCTGGGTGAGCTGGGAAACCGTCAGACCGCGGTACTCGGTCAGCACGGTGGCGCCCGAGCTGCGGAAGCTCTCGGTCAGCTCAGCGACGGCCGTGGCCTTGTCGGCCCGGATCGGCTTGTCCGCCATGTCCCTCCTCTCTCGTTACTCGAGGCTGGCCCCGTCACGGCCGAAGCCGGAACGGGAGCGGAGGCAGCGCGACAACGAAAAAGCCCCGGCGCAGGGCGCACGGGGCGAGGGCCGGCGGATCGTCACGGTCGGCGGACCATGCTCACTGCCGAGTTACGCTTGCCGCCCTGCGCGGGTCGCCCGTTGTCGCGGGACCTTCGACCGTGCCGAAGCACGGTGACCAGCGGTCTCTGGGTGGTTCGCCATCCATGAGAACACGGATGACGTTTGAAGAGTACGCGCCCGGGCCACCAGCACCAAATCGCGCCTGGTGAGCCACGTCACCGACGCCGACGTCGGTGGTCAGCCCCGGGCCCGCCGCCGCCACAGATAGCCGCCGACGACCACGGCGCTCCAGGCCACCGCCCACATGCTCAGCCCGACCAGGGTGAGCGCGGCGGCGCCCCCTCCGGTGGCGCGGGCGGCGGCCATGATCGGCGGTGCCAGCCAGGGAACCACCGAGCCGCTCAGGCCCAGCACCACCGCGCCGACGCCGCCGAGGGCCAGCACCGCGACGCCGTACCCGGCCCCGCCCACCGACGCCCGGCTGGCCAGCGCGCCGAGGGCGACCGCAGCGGGTACGGCCACCAGGTGCGCCCACAGCCCCAGCGCGAGCCCGACCGGGATCGACCGGTCCCCCGGCTCGACCGGGCCGGAAACCCCACCGACCAACCAGGGGAACAGCAGCCCGACGCCCACCGTCACCAGCGCTGCCACACCGGCGGCGAGGAGACCCGCCGACCGCTCCCGGGCCACCCCGACCGCCACCTGTGCCAGCCGGCGCTGCACGTCCGGCTCCACGTCCAGGAGGATCTTGGTCTGCCAGGCGATGACCGGGAAGAGGACCACTGCCGAGACGCCGTACGCCTCCGCCGGCTGGGCACGACCGCCGCCG
The DNA here is from genome assembly GCF_029581275.1 of Micromonospora sp. WMMD1155. Lineage (NCBI taxonomy): Bacteria > Bacillati > Actinomycetota > Actinomycetes > Micromonosporales > Micromonosporaceae > Micromonospora > Micromonospora sp. WMMD1155. The sequence continues at coordinate 3,476,373 of NZ_CP120742.1, read as the reverse complement.
TAGAGGAGGCCGAGCGTCACGAGGCCGGCGAGCAGCGGCGCGACCGCGCGGCCGGTCCGCAGGAAACCCGCCAGCCGCATCCGGATCAGGGCGTTCACCGGGCCTCCCCCGCCGCCGGCTCGACCACCGCGTCGGCGGGTTGCCCCGCTGCCGGTTCCCCGACCACCGAGGACGGCGGCTCGCCGGGTCGGGCGGCACCGGCCTCCGGCGACGGCTCGCCCGGTCGCGCCGGAGCTGCGGCGGTGGGGGCGTCGACGCGTACCCGCAGAATGTGATGCCCCTCGGCGCGCAACCGGGCGACGGTGCCGGCGGCCCGCGCGGCCGGAACCGCGACCTCGACCACCGCGAGCGTCTCGTCCGCGGCGGACTTCTCCTCGGTCAGCGAACCGTCGGCCACCAGCCAGCGGCGCGCGGCCGGCAATCGGACGGTCTCCCCCCGGTGGTCGCTGACCAGGACGGACCCCCCGGCGGCGAGCACCTCGTCGATCAGCTCGGGCACCAGCTCGCGGGTGGCGGCGTCCAGCCCCTCCCACGGTTCGTCGAGCACCAGCAACCCCGGAGGGCGCAGCATCGCCTGGGCCAGGCCCACCTTCTGCGCGGTGCCCTTGGACAGCTCCGGCAGCCGGACCGAGCGGAAGGCGGAGAGCCCGAGCCGGTCGGTCCACGAGGCCACCGCCTCGTCGGCCGCCGCCCTGCCCAGCCCGGCCACCCGAGCCATCCCGGTCAGGTAGCGAGCCACGGTGAACGGCTGGTCGGCCGGAAAGCGCTCCGGCACCCAGCCCACCCGCGCGGGCCGATCGGTGACCCGGCCCCGGCCCGGCCGCAGCACTCCGGCCGCGACCTGGAGCAGTGTGGACTTGCCCACCCCGTTGCGGCCCAGCACGACCGCGACCTCGCCCGGACCGATCCGCACGTCGACACCGTGCAGCACCCACGGCCCCCGCCGGTGGTACCGCAACCAGACGTTCTCCAGCCGCATGGCGTCGAGCCTGCCACACCATGAACGCGCCGGGGCGCCGCCACAGTCGTGGCGGCGCCCCGGCGGAGCGAACTGTCGGCTCAGGCCTCGGCCGAGTCCTCACGGAGGTTCTTCACCAGGTTCGGGTCGACCGGGACGCCCGGGCCCATCGTGGTGGTGAGGATGACCTTGCGGAGGTACTTGCCCTTGGCCGCGGACGGCTTGGCCCGCAGGACCTCGTCGAGCACCGCGGCGTAGTTGTCCACCAGCTGGTTCTCCGTGAAGGATGCCTTGCCGATGATCAGGTGCAGGTTGGAGTGCTTGTCCACCCGGAAGGTGATCTTGCCGCCCTTGATGTCCTGCACCGCCTTGGTGACGTCCATGGTCACCGTGCCGGTCTTCGGGTTCGGCATGAGACCGCGCGGGCCCAGGATCCGCGCGATCCGGCCGATCTTGGCCATCTGGTCCGGCGTGGCGATCGCCGCGTCGAAGTCGAGCCAACCACCCTGGATCCGGGCGACCAGCTCGTCGGTGCCCACCTCGTCGGCACCCGCCGCGGCGGCCTCTTCGGCCTTCGCGCCACCGGCGAACACGATCACGCGGGCGGTCTTACCGGTGCCGTGCGGCAGGTTGACCGTGCCGCGGACCATCTGGTCCGCCTTGCGGGGGTCGACGCCGAGGCGCATGGCGACCTCGACCGTGGCGTCGAACTTGACGTTGGTGGTCTCCTTGGCCAGCTTCACGGCCTCGGCGGGGGTGTAGAGCTTCGACCGGTCGATGACGTCGGCGGCCTTGCGGTAGCTCTTGCTGCGCTGCATTGCTGATTACTCCTGTGGTCTCTGGCGGGCCGCTCGGCGCGGGCCCTCCCACGGTCGGGTCGACGGCCTGGGCCGACGTCAGTCGTTGACGGTGATGCCCATCGACCGGGCGGTGCCGGCGATGATCTTCTCGGCCTGCTCGATGTCGTTGGCGTTGAGGTCGGCCATCTTCTTCTCGGCGATCTCACGGAGCTGGCCGCGGCTGACCGAGCCGACCTTGTCGGACTGCGGAACACCCGAGCCCTTCTGCACACCGGCGGCCTTGAGCAGCAGCCGGGCGGCGGGCGGGGTCTTCAGCACGAAGGTGAAGGACCGGTCCTCGTAGACGCTGATCTCGGCGGGGACGATGTCGCCCCGCTGGGACTCGGTCTGCGAGTTGTAGGACTTGCAGAACTCCATGATGTTCACGCCGTGCTGGCCGAGCGCGGGGCCGACCGGCGGGGCCGGCGTGGCCTGGCCCGCCGGCAGCTGAAGCGTGAACGTCTTGACGAGCTTCTTCTTCGGAGGCATGTCACTTCCTGGGGCTTGGAGCTGGGAAAATGCGGCTGTCGCCGCCCTCGGAGCGCGCACGGTCAGCGCGGTGCGACAGCGGCGACATTCAAGAGTAGCGCAGGCCGCAGCCCGCTCGTCCGCCGAGGTCGAGCGGGAGGGCTACGCCGACGTCGGCGACGGGTCGGGCCCGCCGCCGACGACCAGTCAGATCTTGGCGACCTGGTTGAAGTTGAGCTCCACCGGGGTCTCCCGACCGAAGATCGACACCAGCACCTTGAGCTTCTGCTGGTCGGCGTTGATCTCGCTGATCGTGGCCGGCAGCGACGCGAAGGCGCCGTCGGTGACGGTGACGGAGTCGCCCACCTCGAAGTCGAGGACCTTGACCTCCGGCTTCGCCTTCTTCTGCTCGGTCTCGACGGCCGGTGCCAGCCACTTCAACACCTCGTCGAGGGAGAGCGGGGCGGGCCGGTCGGCCCGGTCGGTCGCGCCGACGAAGCCCGTCACACCCGGGGTGTTGCGCACACACGAGTAGGACTCGGCGGTCAGCTCCATCCGGACCAGGATGTAACCCGGGAAGACCTTGGCCTGGACCTGGGAACGCTTGCCGTTCTTGACCTCGACCTCTTCCCGGGTCGGCACCTCGACCTGGTAGATGAAGTCCTCCATGTCGAGGCTCGTGATCCGGGTCTCGAGGTTGGTCTTGACCTTGTTCTCGTAGCCGGCGTACGAGTGCACCACGTACCAGTCGCCAGGCGCGTAACGCAGCTTCTGCCTCAGCTCGGCGACCGCGTCGTAATCCTCGTCCGGTGCGGGCTCGGTCGTTGGGAACTCCGGCTCGCTGGCGGCCTCAACCGACTCGTCACCAGCCGCCGTCGCGACCGTGGACTGCTCGTCCACCGGTCCGGCGGTCTCGTCGTACTCAGGCACGCTCGCTCACTTCCGTCACTATCGGCTGGAGGCAGCCGGTCAGTCCGAGTTGCCGAAGACAAACAGCACGACCTTGGCGAAGCCGTAGTCCAACACACCGACGATCGTCAGCATCACCGCGACGAACGTCACCACCACGGCGGTGTAGGTCAGCAACTCCTTGCGGGTCGGCCAGATGACCTTACGCAGTTCGGCTACGACCTCGCGGAAGAACCGCGCGATGCGGCCGAACACGCCCACCCGACCCGTTTCCGACCGGGTGGTCGGTCGGCTGTCCGCCGACTCCGCCCGTGCGCGCGACCGCGTGGCGGTGCCGCCCCGGGAAACCGGCTCGTCCGCGCCGGTGGCGTCGTCGTCGGCCACGTCGTCGACGATCTCGTCATCCAGACGATCGTCGCCGGCGTCCTCGCCGTGCCGCTTGTTGTCGGCCACTTCGCCCTCCGTCGCGGAATCTCGGGTCGCACGCCGGGCGGCGTACGCGGCGCTGGTCACGCCAGCCGGGCCCAACCGTCCCGCGACGGGCCGCGGCCGGTGGATCATCCGGAGGGGCCCGATCGCCTCGGAACCACCCCGCCGATGCCACCACCACGGGCCGGACGCCGCCATGCTGGCGGCGCGACCCACGGGAACGGTCAGGCCTGAGGCGCAGGGGTGACAGGACTTGAACCTGCAGCCTGCGGTTTTGGAGACCGCTGCTCTGCCAATTGAGCTACACCCCTGTGCGGCAACACTCGCCCCACGCGGTCACAGACGACCGAGCAGGGGTCACTTGCCCCACGGCGGACCAGTGTACGGGTAGCCCCCCGACTTTCCCAACCGGTCTCCCCGCCACGCGTGGCGGGGAGGGTTCAGCGGGCCGCACGGATCGTCGCGCGGGCCTGCGAGAGCACCTTCTCGCCCAGACAGGTCGCGGTCACGTCGAGTCGGGTCAGGCCGTCCTCGGTGACCTCACGGACCTTGGCGGTGACCTCGATCTCGGTGCCCTGGTCGTCGTCGGGAACAACAACCGGTCGGGTGAACCGGACCCCGTACTCGACCACCGCGTCGGGCGCTCCGGCCCACTCGGTGACCGCCCGGCCGACCAGCGCCATGGTGAACATGCCGTGGGCGATCACCCCGGGCAGACCGACCTTGGTGGCGACCCGGTCACTCCAGTGGATCGGGTTGAAGTCACCCGAGGCGCCCGCGTACTGCACCAGGTCGGCGCGGGTCACCCGGAACGTCTTGGTCGGCAGCTCCATCTCAGCCCTCCCCGCGAATGACGTACCTGGCCCAGACGGCGACCACCGGTTCCCCGCCGACGGTGCTCACGTCGGTGCGCGTGGTCAGGAAGCCGTGCCCACCCCGGGTGCTGACGTCCTCGATGGTGTTGGTGCAGACCAGCTCGTCGCCCGCGACGACCGGCCGGGTGTACGCGAACCGCTGGTCGCCGTGCACCAGGCGGCTGTAGTCGACGCCCAGGTCCGGATCCTCGATGATCTGACGGGTGGCGGCCATCGTGACGATCACCGGGAAGGTCGGCGGGGCCACCACGTCGCCGTGCCCCAGCGCCCGAGCAGCCTCCGGGTCGTGATGAGCCGGGTCCGTGGCCCCGATGGCGCTGGCGAACTCACGGATCTTTTCTCGGCCCACCTGGTAGGGGGCGGTCGGCGGATAGGTCCGGCCGACGAAGGAAGGGTCCAGAGACATGCCGCGAACCTACACGCAAGCGCAATCGCCGATCCGATCGGCAGGCGGCGGCGGAGCCGCGCCAAACCGGTCAGATCGGCGATTGCTAGAGCTTCGACAACGGCCGGCGCGAAGCCGGCCACGGATCAGCGGGTCTCGCGGTGGACCGTGTGCCGACCGTCACGCGGGCAGAACTTCTTCAGCTCGATGCGGTCGGGGTCGTTGCGCCGGTTCTTGCGCGTGATGTAGTTGCGCTCCTTGCACTCCACACACGCCAAAGTGATCTTCGGCCGGACATCGGTAGCCTTCGCCACGGCGGAGTGCCTTCCTCGCTAACGGAAACAACTACGACGCGCCAGCCTAGACGCTGACAGCGCGGACATGCAAAGTGGGCGCCAGAAGCGCCCATTCTTACGACCACCGGCAACGAGCCCGGAAGACGAGAGTAGCGGTGGCCGGACTTGAACCGGCGACACAGCGATTATGAGCCGCTTGCTCTACCATCTGAGCTACACCGCTGCGATGGGTCCAGCTGAACCCTCGAGCCCCCTTACGGAATCGAACCGTAGACCTTCTCCTTACCATGGAGACGCTCTGCCGACTGAGCTAAGGGGGCCTGCGCGATCTCCCCGTGGGGCGCGCAGGAGTAAGAGTACACGGCCCGGCTCGACAGGTGAAATCGGATCCCCGGTGATGGTTCCCGCCCTGCTCAGGGCACTACTCGAAGGCGCGGAAGCTCCCCTTCGGCGGTCGTCTCCGGCTCGACCTGAGCACCGAACCAGGCGGCCAACCGCTCGTACGGCAGCGGCCTGCTGAACAGGAAGCCCTGCCCGATCTCGCAGCCGATGTCCTGGAGAAGCTCCAGCGTCAGCTCACTCTCCACGCCCTCGGCGACCACGGCCAGGCCGAACTGCTGCGAGAGAGTCACCACCGCGTTGACGATGGCCAGGTCCCCCGGGTCGGTCGCCATGCCCTGCACGAAGGAGCGGTCCACCTTCACCTCGTGCACCGGCAGCCGGCGTAGGTGCGCCAGGGACGAGTCGCCCGTGCCGAAGTCGTCCACCGACAGCCGGACGCCGAGGTCGCGCAGCCGCTGCAGGGTCGGGATGGGCCGGTCCGTGCCGTCCAGCACCCCCGACTCGGTGATCTCCAGGGTGAGACGCTGCGCCGGCACCCGGTACTCGCTCAGCAGCTCCCGCACCCGCTCCGGGAAGTCCTGGTCGGTCAGCGTGCGGGCCGCGAGGTTGACGGCGATGGGCAGCGGTTGGTCGGCCAGCGCCCAGTCCCGGCTGCGGCGCAGCCCCTCCCGGAGCACCACCTCCGTGAGTCGGCTCAACTGACCGGTGTGCTCGGCCACCGCCACGAAGTCCTCCGGGGCGACAGTGCCATGCGTCGGATGCTCCCACCGGGCCAGGCACTCGACACCCACCAGACGCCGGTCCCGCAGGGTCACCTTCGGCTGGAAGTAGACCTCCAGCTCGTCGTCGTCCAACGCTCGGCGCAGATCGCCGGCCAGACCGAGCCGACGCAGCGACCGGGACTCCAGAGCCGGGTTGAAGAGCTGCACGCTGCCCGGCACCGACTTCGCCGCCGTGGCCGCCAGGTCGACCCGCAGGAGCAGGGTCGCCGCATCGCTTCCATGATCCGGGTGTACCGCCACCCCGACGGCGGTGTTCACGTCCAGGGTGAGCGCGTCGAACACCATCTCGTCGCGGATCTGGTCGCGCAGTTGGGCGGCCAACTCCAGCGCGGCCTCGGCGCTCTCCAACCGCAACGTCACCAGGAACTCGTCGCCACCCGCCCGGCCGACCAGCGCCGCCGACGGCGCGCTGGCCCGCAACCGGCTGGCGACCTCGGCGAGGACCTTGTCCCCCGCCGCGTGACCGAGGGACTCGTTGACCTGCCGCAACCCGTCGACGTCGAAGAGCAGCAGCGCCACCACCTCACCGGGCAGCCGGATCTTGACCGACTCGTCCAGCGCGTCGGTGATCCGCCGCCGGTTGGGCAGCCGGGTCAACGCGTCGTGGTAGGCGTCGTGCCGCAGCCGGTCCACCAGGCGGGAATTCTCCAACGCCACCGCCGCGTGCGCCGCCACGGTCTCGAAGATGGGGATGTCGCTACGGGTGAAATGACCGACGTCGCTGAGCCGGTTGGCGACTTCCAGCGTGCCGATGACCGCTTGGCCGGAACGGAGCGGCACCACGATGACGTCCTTGATCTTGCCCTGACTCAGTGCCTGTCGCTCGTGCGACTCGTCGTCGAAGGCACGCCCCACCGCGAGGGTCCGTCCCTCGTCCGCGGCTCGCTGCCGGAGGGACGGCGGCGTCGGCACGACGTCCAGCAGGCCCGAATCGTCGACCCGGGCGGTGAGCAGCACCTCGGGATGACGGCCCTGGGCGGGCAGCCAGAGTGTCGCGTATTCGGCCTGCATCAGCGCTCGGACCCGACCCAGGAGAGCATCGACGAGCGCACCATCCTGGCCCTGCTCCGCGATCGCGCGGGTCAGCTCGTACATCGCGGCCAGCGTCCGGTGCTGGCGGAAGAACGCCGCGTAGGAGCGGTAGACCAGCACGAGGGCCGCACCCAGCGAGGCCAGCAGCAGCACAGACCACCACGTGGTGGTGACGGCGATCAGGATGATCAGACCGAGTGAGGCGTTGATCGCTGCGGTGAGGAGCGCTGGGGGCGCGGTGCGCAGGGCGTCCCGTCCCGCCTGCCAGCCCTGCAACAGCGTGTGCACGCCGACCACGGCCACCAGACTGACGAGGATCACCGCGGTGACGGCCGCGAACAGCCCCAGCCAGGTGCCCGGTTCCACCTTTTCGAGGGGTGGCAGCGCCTCAAGGACGAGGACCGCGAGAGACGTGCCGGCGGCCGCCTTGGCCACGTTGAACCAGAACTTGACGGGCGCGAACCGGTGGCGCGTCTGCGTGAGCATGGACGCCACCGTGTAGATCACGACGACGGTCAACGGTGGCAGCAGAAAGAGTGCGAGGACCAGCGGAATCTCGGTCAGCGTCACGCCGAACGACTGCCGCCGGATGACGAAGTTGAGGACCGGCATGCCGATGCCGACCATCGCGACCAGCAACGCGGCCGCCAACAGCCAGTCACCGAACGGCGGATCAGACACCAGCCCCGTGACCAGGGAACAAATAGCCGCGAACAGCGCCAATGGCCCGGTGATGAACCAGGCCCGATCTGCTGATCGTCGCGAGCGATCACGCTGCGCCATGTCGCTCCCTACGGCTTCTTCGGCCCCCGCCGTCCGGTGGCGATGACGGCGGAACCGCTCAGCGGCCGCTGTCGACGACAGCGCTCTCTGTGCCGATGGTCCAGATGATGTCGGTGGCCTGGTAAGCATCGGCCATGCCGTCGTAGAGACCGGCGTTGAATCCGACGATGGCGGCGGCAGCGAGAAGAAGGAGAAGCGACCCGCTCAGTCGGCCCAACCTACGACCAGACATTATCGCTCCTGTCGGAAGATGTGCAGCGTGGATAAAGATTCCACGATGGTGCCATAGGGCTGGCAGCCAGAAAAGTGGTGGACGCCCCGACTGACCCCACCGTCTGTGACTTCCCGCCGTTCGGCCGACCGCCCTCGTCGCACCGGGCCAGATCACACGCCTGCGGGGCAGCTCACCGCTTCACAGAACGCTCAATACGACCTTCACCACAATTCGGTCCAGCCGTCCGACGCTCACTGCTTCCAGCGCGACGGTCACCGTACGTAACACCTGGAGGCGGTATGTCGATGCTCGCTCTCCGTATCGGCCATCGACAACCATACCGTCTTACCGCCATCGCGCCAGCCCCCCGGCGGATTCGTTACAGACGGAGAGCACCCCCGTGCGGCCGCATACGTGACCAGCGCCGGCGTCAGTCGGATCGCCTACCCCGCATCGACGGTGCGGATACGCACGCCCCCACCTGGGCTGTGCCGGTCCGCCGCACCAGACGAATTCCGTCGAGCTGACGCTGCCGACTCCGTCCTCAGGACGCCCTCAGCCGCCGGACCACCTCCCGCAGTTCGGCTGGGGTCGGCCGGAGACATGACAACGGCCCCCGATCAGCATCTCTGCTGTTCAGGGGCCGTGTCTGCACCTGGTGGCGGGTAGAGGATTCGAACCTCTGAAGCTTTCGCGACGGATTTACAGTCCGCTCCCATTGGCCGCTCGGGCAACCCGCCAGGGCACCCCACCGCGTCGTAACGCGGCGGCGGAAGCAAGGATAGCGGCTCCCCCCGGCACCAACGCAACCGGGTACGGTCAGGGGGTCGTGCCGCTGGTCGGCGGCCGACGGCAGGCCCAGACCGCCGGACAGCAGGAGCAGAAACATGGCAGCGAACCCGTCGTTCGACATCGTGAGCAAGGTTGACCGCCAGGAGGTCGACAACGCCCTTCGGCAGGCGGAGAAGGAGCTCGCGACGCGGTTCGACTTCCGCGGCACCGGCGCTGAGATCTCCTGGTCCGGCGAGGAGGCGATCGGCCTTCAGGCGGAGACCGAGGAGCGGGTGCGGGCGGCGCTGGACGTGTTCAAGGAGAAGTTGGTCAAGCGGAACATTTCGCTGAAGTCGCTGGACGCCGGTGATCCGCGCCCGTCGGGCAAGACCTTCAAGATCGACTGCAAGGTGATCCAGGGCATCGAGACGGACAAGGCCAAGGCGATCAGCAAGAAGATCCGCGACGAGGGCCCCAAGGGCGTGCAGGCCCAGATCCAGGGCGACCAGCTGCGGGTAACCGGCAAGAAGCGGGACGACCTCCAGGCGGTCATCGCACTGCTCAAGGGCGAGGACTTCGGCGTCGCCCTCCAGTTCACCAACTACCGGTAGGGCGCGGACCGGCGAGCTGGCAGACCGATCATCCCCTGGGCACACCGTCACTCCTGGTCGTCGTTGGTCGGCCGCGATCGGCCTCCGACGGCCCGGCGCAGCCTCGGTGTGAGCATCGGCCTGGCACCGTTGCCCGAATGACCGCCCAGACACACTGGCAGGCGTGGCATGAGCCCTATGCCGATGAAACATCCCCGCTGTCGCGTCGACTGCGCCTGGTGCAGCAGCACATTGCGTCGTGGCTCGAGCAGCGTTCCGACGAGCGGCTGACTGTGGTGAGCGTGTGCGCGGGGCAGGGCCGAGACCTCATCGGCGTCCTCGCCTCCAGGTCTGATGCTCAACGCGTACGCGCGACCCTTCTTGAGAACGACGCGGGCAATGTGGCGGCCGCTCAGGCCGCCGCCGCTCAGGCCGGGCTCTCCACCATCGTGATCAGGCAGGCAGACGCGGGCCGGCTGTCGTCGTACGCGGGGATGGTTCCGGCCGACCTGCTGCTCATGGTCGGGGTCTTCGGCAACATCTCGGACGCCGACGTAGAGCGAACCCTTGCCGCCCTACCCCAGGTCTGCGCCGAGGGCGCCACCGTGATCTGGACCAGGACGCGGCGCGAGCCGGACCTGACCCCGGCGGTACGGGAGTGGTTTCGGGCTGCCGGCTTCGTGGAGCAGGCATTCCACGCTCCGGACGACGTTCGATTCTCTGTCGGCGTTCACCGGTTCGCAAGCGCTCCGCGGCCCCTGGAACCTTCGGGAACCCTCTTCACGTTCCTGCGTTGATGCCAGCAGGTCACTGCTCGAGACCCGTCGACCGACTATGCGGCAGATCGGGTCACCGACCGCCAAGCGTCGTAGGCCCAACCGAGGTCACCCGAGTGCCTGTCGGTGAAGACCGTCTCCAGGTATGTCTCATCGGTGAAGGCGTAGCCGTGGAGGGTGGACTCGACATCGCCGTCGTGGTGGTAGACCCAGGCGGCGCGATGACCGGTCCCGCCTCGGCCCCCCTCACCCAGCTTGACCGTGGGTTCCGGCGGTAGCTGGGCATCGAGCGAGGCGATGATGTCGACCCCATCGGCACACCGCCATGGAGCGCCGGGCACGACCAGGATCGTGCGGCCGGGCGCACACCAGGTTGTGCCGCCGTCTGTGGCGCGCTCAGCCGTCCAGTCACCGTAGAGATCGATCGACCAGCCATCACCCAGATCCCGTCGCACGCCTCAATACTGCAACGGCAGTGCGCGCGGGCCGCCGATGCGGCCACCCGCGCCGGATGCTCGTCGCTCAAGATCCGCGCAACATCAGGGATGTTGGTGTCTCCCGCACGTCGGAAGCAGCAACATCCGGGAAGTTGCGCGGATCTTGGGCGCGGGGCGCGGGGCGCGGGGCGCGGAGCGCGGAGCACGGAGCGCGGAGCACGGAGCACGGAGCACGGAGCACGGAGCACGGAGCGCGGAGCACGGAGCGCGGAGCACGGAGCGCGGAGCACGGAGCGCGGAGCACGGAGCGCGGAGCACGGAGCACGGAGCACGGGGCGCGGAGCACGGAGCACGGAGCACGGAGCGCGGAGCGCGGAGCACGGGGCGCGCGGGGCGGGAGACCGAAGGCGAGCGGGCTCAGTAGGCGACGCGGTACCAGTGTTCGGTCTCGCCGGGTAGGCGCACCAACCGCACAGTGGTGCCGCCCGGGTGGTCGAACATGCGTACCCCGTCGCCGAGCAGCACCGGGGCGAAGAACATGAGGACCTCGTCGAGCAGCCCGGCCTCGATGCACTGTTTGGCCACGTTGGCGCCGAGGATGTTGACGTACTTGTCCCCGGCGGCCTCCTTGGCCTGGGCGACGGCGGTGTGCAGGTCACTCACGAACGTGACGTCGGCGGATGGTTCGGCCGGGGGTCGGTGGGTGAGGATGAAGACGGGCCCGTGGTACTGGCCGCCGAAGGCGCCTTCGCTGTCGGTGCCGCGGTTCGGGTCGTCGCCGCCGAAGGTGCCGTTGCCGGCCAGGATCGCGCCGACACTGTGCAGCAGGCGTTCCGCCGTCGGGTTCTCGCCCCCGAGATGGTCCGTCAGCCACGACATGTCACCGCCCGGGCCCGCGATGTAGCCGTCGAGTGATGCGGTCGCCGAATACAGAACCTTGGCCATCAGCCGAGGGTACGGCGCACGTTCCTCGATGTCTGGTGCCGGGACAGCCCGACATCACGGAAACCGAGTGGATCAAGGACCGGCGCGACGCGGCAAGGGCGGTCAGGCGGGCACGGGCTGTTCGGCGCGTACCGCAGTGGTTTCCGCACGGGCGATGGGCCCGGCGGGGAGCGCGGCGACCCCGGCCGCGACGGCGACCGCCGCTCCGGCGAACAGGAACGCCCAGCGGACGCCACCGGCGTGGTCCACGATCAGGCCGGCGACCGAGCCGCCGGCCGCGCTCGCCGCGACCGCCACGGTGACGACCCAGGTGTACGCCTCGTTCAGCATGCCGGCGGGGGCGATCCGGCCGACCAGGGTGTTCTCCAGGGTCAGCGCGGGAGCGATGGTGGCTCCGCCGACGACGAGCGCGACACCCAGGGCCAGCGGGGTGGGCATCACCGAGAACACCGCGAAGGTGCCGGCGAGGGCGGCGAGGAGCAGGGCGAACTGGCGGGTCATGTTCGGTGCCGGCTTGCGGACGCCGAACCAGACCCCGCCGGCGGCGCTGCCAAGCCCCCAGACCGCGAGGAGAAGGCCGGCGAGACTCTCCGGATCGTCGGTGGTGTGGCCGCTCGCGTAGGCCGGGACGATCACCCCGGCGGCGCCGAACGCGATGCCCAGCCCGGCGACGCAGACCAGGAGGGCCGGGAAGCCGGCGACCCGCAGTGGCCCGAGGCCGCGGGCGTGGTGCTCCTTGGGGTGCGGCTGCCAGCCACGCATCACCCGGCCGAGGGCCACGGCGGTGGTGCCGGCCAGGGTGACGACTGCCGCGCCGACCAGCGCGGCTGCCGCGTCGGCGACCAGGACGAAGCCGGCGACGAGCAGTGGGCCGAGCACGAAGACGATCTCGAAGAGCGTGGTCTCGGCGGCCAGTGCGGTGTTGCGCAGGGGGTACCGGCCGGAGGCGGGGCCGGTCAGGTCGTTCCAGGCGCCTCGGATGGCGGCGGTGAGCGGCGGGTAGGTGGCACCGGCCACGCCGCTGGCGAGGTAGATGGCCGCCAGGGCGTCGTCACCCGAGCGGCTGGCCAGCAGCAGCCCGGTGAGCGCCAGGGGGTGGGCCACGGCGGTGACCAGGAGGACGGGGCTGGGGCCGACCCGGTCGGCGATCCGCCCGGCCACTGGGCTGAGCGCGGCACCGGCGACGGCGTAGATTCCGCCCGCCACGGCGGCCAACGAGTATCGCCCGGTCACCTGCTCGACCACCAGGAGCAGCGCCAGCGGGGTCATGCCGATCCCGAGCCGCCCGATGATGCCGGTGACCAGCAGCATCGGCGCGCCCGGGATCCGCCAGACTCCCAGGTACTGACGCAGCGCGACCACGGTGGACCTCCTGGAGGATGTAATGAGCGTGGACCGTTTACGACCCTAACGCCGCCGTGTGACGGTAGACAGCGGTTATCGGCACCGACACAGCACTCCGCCCGTACCCGGGCGACCGGGTACGGGCGGAGGCGTCGATCAGCGGGTCAGCGCTGGAACTGCACCGGCCCGGAGTTGCGGGCCATCTGCTCCAGCCGGGCGACCCGGTCCTCCATCTTCGGGTGGGTGGCGAACAGCGCCGCCACGCCGCCGCCCCGGAACGGGTTGGCGATCATGAGGTGCGCGGTGCTGGTGAGCTGACCCTCGGCCGGCAACGGCCGACGTCGGGCCACCGCATCGATCTTGCGGAGGGCGCTGGCCAGGGCCAGCGGGTCGCGGCTCAACTCGGCGCCCGAGGCGTCCGCCTGGAACTCACGGCTCCGGCTGATCGCCAACTGGATCACGGTCGCCGCGATCGGGCCCAGGATCAGGGTCAGCAGCAGGACGGCCGGGTTCGGCCGGTCCTCGTCGTCCCCACCGCCGATCGGGATGAAGAAGGCGAGGTTCGCGAGCAGGGTGATGATGCTGGCCAGGCCCGCCGCCACGCTGGAGATCAGGATGTCCCGGTTGTAGACGTGGGACAGCTCGTGGCCGATCACACCGCGCAGCTCGCGGTAGTCGAGGATCTCGGTGATGCCCTGGGTCACGCAGACCGCCGCATGCTGCGGGTTACGACCCGTGGCGAACGCGTTGGGCTGAGCGGTCGGGCTCACGTAGAGCCGGGGCATCGGCTGCCGGGCGTCGGCCGCCAACTCCCGCACCATCCGGTACAGCTCGGGGAACTGTGCCTCGGTGACCGGTTGCGCCCCCATCGAGCGCAGTGCGATCTTGTCGGAGTAGAAGTAGGAAACGCCGTTCATGACCAGCGACACGACGACGGCGATGACCAGGCCACCGCTGCCACCGAACCAGTAACCCACCGCCAGGATCAGGGCGCTGAGCAGGCCGAGCAGCGCTGCGGTCTTCAGACGGTTGTGGTGCACGATCTCTCCTTCGGTGCACGGATCGCCGGGATCCGCTGACCGGTGCAACAACCCGGTACCCGCCAACCATCCGTTACAACGCTGAGAGTTGACTGAGACTGCGCCGCAGGTCAGGTCAGGTCGGGTCAGCGGCCGGCGACGTCGAGCACCAACTGCGGGGCGACGCCGAGCACCACGGCGGCCACCGTCGCCACCGCCAGCACCACGGCCACCACGCCCACCAGGGGTACGGCCGCGACACCGCCGCCACTCGGGGCGGCCGAGGATGTCGGCGCCCACAGCGCGGCGGTCACCCGCAGGTAGTAGGCGAGCCCGATCACCGCGTTCAGCGCCACCACCAGCGCCAACCAGGCCGCCCCACCGTCCAGCAGCGCCCGCACCACAGTCACCTTCGCGAACAGGCCGGCGAGCCCCGGCGGCAGACCGGCCAGGCCCACCAGCGCGAGACCGAGCGCCGCGCCGCGCCACGGGTGCCGACGGGCCGCCCCGCGCAGGTCGTCGAGCGTGCCGCCGTCGGCACCGGTCGGCCGCAGGGCGGTCACCCCGGCGAACGCGGCCAGCTCCAACACCACGAAGAAGACGGCGTACGCCACCGCGGCGGCGTACGCGGCGGACCGGGCGTCGTCGGTGCGGCCCGCGGCCAGCGCCAACGCCCCCAGCGGGGCGAGGATGTAGCCGGCCTGCGCGACGGACGACCACGCGAGCAACCGGACGGTACGCCGCTGGCGCAGCGCGACCAGGTTGCCGACCGTCATGGTGAGCACCGCGAGCACGGCGAGCACCGGGCCGGTCTGGTCCGCCGGAAGGGCCCGCTGCACCACGGCGAGCAGGGCGACCACGCCACCCAGTTTCGACGCCGTGGACAGGTACGCGGCCACCGGCAGCGGCGCGCCGTCGTAGGTGGCCGGTGCCCACGCGTGGAACGGCACCGCCGCCACCTTGAAGGCCAGCCCGACCAGCAGCACCGCCACCGCCGCGGTGGTCAGCGGAAGGTCCCGCAGCTCCGGCCGCTCGGCCAGCAGTGCGCCGAGCCGGTCCAGGTGCAGCCCACCGGTCACCGCGTACAGCAGGGCCGCGCCGAGCAGGGTCAGCGTGGTCGCCACCACGCTGACCACGAAGAACGTCACCGCCGCCTCGGCGCTGGCGAGGCTGCCCCGACGCAGGCCCACCAGGACGTACAGCGGCAGGGTCAACGTCTCCAGGGCGACGATCAGGGTGATCAGGTCACCGGCCGCGCCGAGCACCACGCCGCCGGTCATCGAGCAGGCCAGCAGGAATGCGTACTCCCCCACCGGCGACCGCCCGGCCCGCAGCGCGGGCACGGACAGCCCGAGCACGCCCACGGTGAGCAGTGCCACCACGACGCCGACCAGGGCGGCCCGGCCGCCGAAGATCCAGGAGCAGTCGACGCCGACACAGAAGGTCCGCCGCTCCCCGCCCGCGCCGACCACCGCGGAGCCGACTGCCGTGCCGAGCGCGCCCAGCGCGGCCACCACGACCGTGGCCCGTGGCCGGGCCAGGAGCAGGTCGGTGAGGAGCACGAGCACGGCGGTGCCGGCGGCCAGGTAGGCCGGCAACAGCGCGACGCTGTCCACGCTCTGCACACCAGTCATGGGAAGACCACCCCGATCAGGGCGTCGACGGGGGCCTCGGCGACGCCGAGGACCAGCGCCGGGGCCAGCCCGATGGCCAACGCGAGCAGCACCAACGGCACCCACGCGGTCAGCTCCGCACCGGCCAGGCCGGGGCCGACCTGCCCGACGGCGGGGCTCGGACGGTTGTGGGTGACCTGACGCAGCAGCCGCAGGAAGTACGCGGCGGTGAGCGCACCGCCGACCGCCGCCAGCACCCCGAGGGTGGTCCAGAGCGGGCCACCCACCTGGACGGCGGCGATCACCGCGAACGCCTCACCCCAGAAACCGGCCAGCCCGGGCAGGCCGAGCGACGCGACCGCCGCGAACGCGAGCAGACCGGCCAGCCGGGGCGCGGTCTCCCGCAGCCCGGACAGCTCGGCGAGGGTGCCCGTGCCGGTACGGTCCTTCACCGCGCCGGCCAGGAAGAAAAGCAGGGCGGTGATCACCCCGTGCGCGATGTTGCCGATCAGCGCCGCCTGCACGCCGACGGTGGTCAGCGTGGCGACACCCAGCAGAACGAAGCCCATGTGCCCCACGCTGGAGTACGCGATGAGCCGCTTCACGTCGACCTGGGCCAGGCAGACCAGCGAGCCGATCAGGATCGCGGCGACGGCGAGTACGCCGAGCACCGGCGCCGCCCAACGGGCACCCTCCGGCGCCACCCCCACCGCCACCCGGATCAGGCCGTACGTGCCCATCTTGAGCAGCACCCCGGCCAGCACGACACTGCCCACAGTGGGGGCCTGCGTGTGCGCGTCGGGCAGCCAGGAGTGCAACGGCCACAGCGGGCTCTTCACCGCGAACGCCAGCGCGAGCAGTGTGAACGCGGCCAACTGGGTGCCCCGGGACATCCCCGCGCCACCGGTCAACGCCACCAGGTCGGCGGTGCCGGCGGCGGTGACCACGACGTACACGCCGACCAGCAGCAGCACCGAGCCGAACAGCGTGTAGAGGGCGAACTTGCGGGCCGCCCGGCGACGGTCCGCGCCGCCCCAGCCGGCGATGATCGCGTACATCGGGAGGAGCACGACTTCGAAGAAGAGGAAGAACAGCACCAGGTCCAGGGCGAGGAACGTGCCCAGGATGCCCACCTCGACCACCAGCAGCAACGCGACGAGCGCCCGGCCACTGCCGCCGTCGGGCACCCGCCACATGGTGTACGCGCAGCACAGCAGCGTGAGCAGCGCGGTCAACACCACGAGCGGCCAGGAGATGCCGTCGACGCCGAGGTGGAAGCGCAACTCCAGGCCGGGCACCCACCGCAGGTCCAGTTGGTGCCACGGCCGCACCGCCGGCTCGTCGCCCGACCAGACCAGCCAGTCCGCCCGGCCGAACACCAGCGGCAGCGCGGCCAGCAGGGTCAACGCCGCCGCGACAGTGCCGACCAGCCGGGCCGCCCGGTCCCGGGGCGTCGCCGCCACCACGACCGCACCGAGCGCCGGCACCGCCAGCAGGGCGACGAGCAACACCTGCCCGAGGGTCACGGGACCACCTCTGTTCGCGACTGCGCCCGCTTGGGGTCGTCACCCGGGGCCAGCCGGATGCTGAGCTTCGGGGCTCGCAGACCCGCTTCACTCCTCGCGCTCATCGGGTCACTCCGATCACGGTCACGGCCAGGCCGATCAGCAGCGCGCCGGCCAGCACACCGGCGGCGGCCCGGGGCAGCGCCGCCCGGTGCAGCACGGCCAACCCCGCCCCCAGCGCGGACGCGGCCCGACCACTGCCCTCGACCGCGCCGTCCACCACCACCTCGTCACTCGCCCGAGCGGCGCGGGCCAGCGCCCGGACGGGGCGTACGACAACCGTGTGTTGGACGTCGTCGAGCCGGAACGCGCGGGCGAAGACCGGCCCCAGCGGACCCAGCGCGTCCGCCGGGTCGGCGGACGGATCCCGCCGCCAGCGCAACGCCACCAGCCCCGCGCCGACCAGCAGCAGCGCGAGCGGCAGCAGCAGCCCCGGCCCGAGGTGGACCAGGCCGTCCTCGGAGCCGGCCACCGGAACGGTGGGGAAACGCAGGCGGTCGGCGAACGCCCCGACGAACCCGGCCAGACCGAGCAGCGCGGCGGGCACGGCCAGCAGCAGCACCGGCCAGCGCAGCACGGCCGGTGGGTCGTGCGGTCGGACCAGCGGCAGGCGGGGCGCGCCGAAGAAGGCACGCAGCAGCAGGCGACCCGCATACCAGGCGGTGATCGCCACGCCGAGCAACCCGGCGATCCAGACCATCCACCCCACCCAGGACGGCGCCGGGCCGGTGCCCTCCAGCGCCGCCGACTCGGCCACCGTCAGCACGCCGTCCTTGCTCCAGAAGCCGGCGAACGGTGGCACCCCGGCCAGTGCTCCGAGACCCACCACCGTGCACCAGAACGTGATCGGCATGCTGCGCCGCAGCCCGCCCATCTCCGACATCAGCGTGGTGCCGACCGCGTGGATCACCGCGCCCGCGGCGAGGAACAGCAACGCCTTGAACGCGGCGTGGGTGAGCAGGTGGAACAGCGCCGCCGACGGCGAGCCGACCGCCAGCGCGCCGGTCATGTAGCCCAGTTGGGACACCGTCGACCAGGCCAGCACGCGCTTGATGTCGTCCTGCGCGGTCGCGGCGAGCGCGCCGAGCAGCAGGGTGATCGCGCCGACCACCCCGAGCACCGTCAGCGTCACCGGAGCGGCGGTGAACAGCGGGTAGAGGCGGGCCACCGCGTACACCCCGGCGGCGACCATCGTCGCGGCGTGGATCAGCGCGGAGATCGGCGTCGGACCGGCCATCGCATCCGGCAGCCAGGTGTGCAGCGGGAACTGCGCGCTCTTACCGGCGACCCCGGCGAGCAGCAGCAGGCCCGCCGCGGTCAGTGTCGCGCCGGAGTGGTCGTGGGCGAGCACGTCGGCGATTCGGAAGCTGCCCGTCGACACGCCCAGCAACGCGATGCCGAGCAGGAACCCGACGTCACCGACCCGGGTCACCAGGAACGCCTTCATCGCCGCCGCCGGAGCGCCGGGCAGTCGGCGGTCGTGGGCGATCAGCAGGTACGAGCAGAGGCCCATCACCTCCCAACCGACCAGCAGCATGAGCAGGTCCCCGGCGACCACCACCAGCAGCATCGCGCCGGTGAAGAGGCTGATCTGGGCGGCGTACGGCGGGTAGCGGTGGTCGACGTCGATGTCGTCGTGTGGACCGCGCCGCAGGTAGCCGATCGAGTAGACCTGCACCGCCAGGGCGACGGCGGTGACCGCCACCGCGACCAGCGCGGCGGCGCCGTCCAGGCGTACGCCGAGGGTCACCGCCAGCCCGCCGAGGTCGACCCAGGTGGTCGAGGTCTCCGTCGGCCCGTCGACGGTCAGCAGCAGCGCGACGGCCAGCGCCAGGGCACCGGCCGCACCGGTGACGCCGAGCGCGACGGCGGCCCGGCGGGCCCGGCTGCCGCCGGTCCTGTCGTCGTGACGTGGAGCCGGGGGCAGCAACAGACCGGCCAGTCCGGCGGCGAGCGGCACGGCGGGCAGCAACGCCCCGAGCAGCCCGGTCACCGGCCGACCTCCGTGTCCAGGACGGCCGGCTCACGCCGGTCGGCGATCTGCGCCGACTCGGTCAGCGGCACGTCGTCGACCGCCACCGTGGCCCGCAGCCGGTAGAGCTGCAGGACGATGGCCAACCCCACGCCGATCTCGGCGGCGGCGAGGACGATCACGAACAGCGCGAAGACCTGCCCCGAGTGCGGGAGCACCGCGCGGGCGGTGGTGTCCGCGGTGACCAGGATCAGGTTGACCGCGTTGAGCATCAACTCGACCGACATCAGCACCAGTACCGCGTTACGTCGGCGCAGTACGCCGTAGACGCCGAGCCCGAACAGCAGCGCGGCGGTGACGTACGGGATGACCGGCCTCACCGGCGCCCCCGTGGCTCGACGTCGGCCGGCTCGGAGGGGGCCGCCGCGCCGCTGGGCTGACGGCCGATGTCCGGCCGGGACAGCACGATCGCGCCCACCAGGGCGGACAGCAGCAGCACGGAGAGCACCTCGAACGGCAGCACCCAGGACTGGAAGATCTGCTCGCCCAGCCGCTCGGCGGTGCCCGTGTCGGGCGACGTGACAGTGCTCCACCGGTACGCGTCGACGAGCAGCGCGGTCAACCCCAGCCCCGCGCCGCCACCGATCAGGGCGGCCGGCCAGCCGGGTCGGTCCAGGTCGTCGGAGGCCCCGATCGGAGCGCGGGTCAGCATCACCGCGAACAACAGCAGGACCACCACCGCGCCCACGTAGATCAGCACCTGCACCCAGGCCACCAACTCGGCGCTGAGCACCAGGAAGTCACCGGCCAACGCGCCCAGGCACACCACCAGGTAGAGACCGGCCCGGACCAGGTGTTTCGTGGTCACCACCAGCACACCGGCACCCACCGCCACCGCGCCGAGAGCGAGCAGCAGCACGTCCGCCCCGGTCACCGGTGCACCTCTGCGGCTCGGGCGGTCACGACGCGGGATCCTCGTCGGCTTCGGGGCGTACCGAAGGAGGAGCCGGACGGGCCGCGGCTGCCTTGCGCGCGGCGGCGGTCTCCTCCTTGGCCGGCTCGCCGTTCGGGTCGTGCGCGGGCGGCGGCGGCACGGTGGCCATCCACTGGCCGAGGTGGCCCTTGTCGTGCAGCAGGTCCTTGATGTCGTACTCGGCGTACTCGAACTCCGGTGACCAGTAGAGCGCGTCGAACGGGCAGACCTCGATGCAGATGCCGCAGTACATGCAGAGCGAGAAGTCGATGTCGAACTTGTCGAGCACGTTGCGCTGCCGGGGGCGAGCGGCGCCGGGCACCGCCACCTCCTCCTTGTGCGAGTCGATGTAGATGCACCAGTCCGGACATTCACGCGCGCAGAGCATGCAGACCGTGCAGTTCTCCTCCGACAGCGCGATCACACCCCGCGAGCGGGGCGGCAGGTCGGGGGCGACGTCCGGGTACTGCTGGGTGGTCGACCGGCTGGTCATCGTCTTGAGGGTGACCGCCAAACCCTTCACCAGGCCCGCGCCGGGCAGGCCCCCGCGTTCGCTGGCGCCACCGTGCTCGCTGGGGTCGCTCATGTCGACCATCCTGCCCTGTGGCCCCGGCGCGCGCGACCACCACCCGTGGGTCGACGGCCCTACGGGGTACGCGAGGAGCGCGGTGAACTGCCGATCACTCGGATCACGCCCCGGGCCCGTTGACGACGGTCGGGGGCAGCATCTCGACGCCGAGTTGTTGCAGCAACTGGAACAACTCGTTGCAGCTCCACACCTCCACGATCCGGCCCGCCGCGTCGAAGCGCAGGAACGTCGCGCCCGAGTAGCTCACCACCTGACCGGTCGGCGGCACCGGCCCGAACTGCCCGACGTGCGTGCCGGCCGCCCGCCAGTGCACCGCCACCCGCTCGTCGGCGGCCACCACGTCCACGATCTTGTAGCGCAGGTCCGGGAAGGCCGCCCGTCGCTCGCGGTGCCAGGCCAACGTCGCCTCCGGCCCGGTGCCGCCCAGCCCCGGGCACTCCTCGGCGACCAACTCGTACGCCGACTCCTCCCGACGCGCGTTCCACACGTCGGCGATGAACCTTCGGGCCGCCGCCTCCACATCCGTCATGCCGGCGAGGGTATCCGGGCTCACCGCGTCGACAGCTCGGAGATCGGTAAGGATGGGGAGCAGGGCAGCAACAGGACCGGGAGGCTGACGTGGGCGAGCAGACAGGCGGCAAGTACGTCGAGCCGGGTGGCGAGTTCACCCGCGACCAGCGGTACATCGCCACTCGGATCACCAAGGACGGGCGTGACGGGTACCCGGTGGAGCCGGGCCGGTACCGGCTGGTGGTGAGCCGGGCCTGCCCGTGGGCCAACCGGCTGATCATCGTGCGGCGGCTGCTCGGCCTGGAGCACGCCCTCTCGATGGGGGTGGCCGGTCCGACCCACGACGCCCGGAGTTGGACGTTCGACCTCGACCCGGACGGCCGGGACCCGGTGCTCGGCATCGAACGCATCCAGGAGGCGTACTTCAAGCGCTTCCCCGGCTACGAGCGCGGCATCACCGTGCCGGCGATCGTGGACGTGCCGACCGGGCAGGTGGTGACCAACGACTACGCGCAGATGAGCCTGGACCTGTCGACGCAGTGGGACGCGTACCACCGCGACGGCGCCCCGCAGCTCTACCCCGAGCACCTGCGGGCGCCGATCGACGAGGTCAACGACGTGGTGTTCCGGGACGTCAACAACGGCGTCTACCGGTGTGGTTTCGCCGGCAGCCAGGAGGCGTACGACAAGGCGTACCACCGGCTCTTCGACCGCCTGGACTGGCTCTCCGAGCGGCTAGCCGACCAGCGTTACCTGGTCGGCGACACCATCACCGAGGCGGACGTGCGGTTGTTCACCACGCTGGTCCGCTTCGACCCGGTCTACCACGGTCACTTCAAGTGCAACCGGCAGAAGTTGAGCGAGATGCCGGTGCTGTGGGCGTACGCCCGGGACCTGTTCCAGACCCCCGGTTTCGGCGACACGATCGACTTCGACCACATCAAGCGGCACTACTACGAGGTGCACCGCGACATCAACCCGACCGGGATTGTGCCGCTCGGGCCCGACCTGTCCAACTGGCTCACTCCGCACGGCCGGGAGGCGCTGGGCGGTCGCCCCTTCGGCGACGGCACCCCGCCCCCGCCGCCGGTCGAGCCGGTCGACCCCGCGCACACACCGCTGCGCTGAGCGGGCCACCTCGCGCCGTCTCGTCGCCAAGATCCGCGCAACATCAGGGGGGTAGTTCCATCCTGAGTTGGCTGGTCAGGGGGTCTTGACGGCGTGGGGGTGGCGGGGATGGGGCAGGTCAACCGCTGGTGATCTTCGCGGTGATCGTTTGCCGGTGGTGACGGTGTGGCGTGCAGAAGATAGACGAGCCCTCGGCCAGGGTGTTCGGTCGTGACACACAAAAACCCGGTGGCTGAGGGCTCGCCGCTTGTCTACCAGTCCAGCCTTGCGCTGTCCACGAAGACCCTGACCCTGGTCGTCAACGCGATCCGTCAGCACCGCTCACGGGTGCGTTCCCGATGGCGCAAACTGCCCGATCACCGCGCGGCGATGATCGTGCTGGCGGTATTACGCCATAACCAACGCCCTCACGACCTGGCCGCCGGCAACGGCATATCCGCCTCCACCGTCCGTCGATGGGTCGCGCAAGTCATCGCTGTCCTGGCCGCTGAGATGCCCCGCCTGTCACGGGTCCTGCGCCGCGCCCGCCACCACAGCGAGGTAGTCCTGCTCGACGGCACCCTCATCCCGGTCCAACGCCCCCACGACCGACACCGCCGCCGCACCCACTACAGCGGTAAACACAAAACCTTCGGCCTGCTCGTCCTCGCCATCACCGACCTCAACGGCAACCTGCTGTGGACCTCCGCAGCCCTACCCGCACGCACCGCGGAAATCACCGCCGCCCGCCGCAACCGCATCCCCGCACACCTACGCGCAGCCGACCTCGCCGCCATCTGCGACCTCGGCTTCACCCGCCTCGACGACCAACCCGGCATCAGCCACACACCTCGCCCCCGCGCTCACCCCGGCCACCCCCACGACCAACCCACCATCATCACCGGCCGCCGCGCCGCCCGCGGCAAACCCCTCACCCGCCACCAAACAATCGTCAACACCCTCATCAGCCGCGAACGAGCAACCAACGAACACGCCTTCAGCGACCTCAAGAACTGGCGAATCCTCGACCGACTACGCGGCAACCACCACCACGCCACCACCCTGATCCGCGCACTCACCGTCCTCACCCAAACCCACACCACCCGCTAACCGGCAAACGATCAACCCAAAGATCACCTCACCACCAACCTGGACCTCCCACCCACCACCACCAACCGTCAAGACCCCCTGACCAGCCAACTCAGGATGGAACTACCCCAGGGATGTTGGTGTCTCCCGCCTGTCGGAGGCAGCAACATCCGGGAAGTTGCGCGGATCTGGGGCGGTCGGGCGGTCGGGCGTGGAACGAGGGGCCGGTCGGGCTCGCCGGTCGGGCTCGCCGGTCGGGCTCGCCGGTCGGGCTCGCCGGCCGGGAGCCCGGCGCGGGGATGGTCGTAAGGACGCTTTCGAGCTGAATCGTTTGTGACATCGGGCGGCATCTAGGCCGACGACGACAGCGACGGCGACGACAGCGGCGGCGGCACCGGCACAGCGACAGCAGCGGCGGCACAGCGACAGCACCGGCACAGCGACAGCGATTCGTCTACGACATCAGCTCGAAAGCGTCTCTAGGAACCACCTCGAAGCCCCGCGCTGAGCGATCCGGCGCGACGTCCGGGCACTGTCGCGCGAGGTCAAGCGTCTCTCCGACCACCTCGAAGCCCCGCGCTGAGCGATCCGGCGCGACGTCCGGGCACTGTCGCGCGAGGTCAAGCGTCTCTCCGACCACCTCGAAGCCCCGCGCTGAGCGATCCGGCGCGACGTCCGGGCACTGTCGCGCGAGGTCAAGCGTCCCTCCGACCACCTCGAAGCCCCGCGCTGAGCGATCCGGCGCGAGGTCCAGGCACCGTGGCGCTGTCAGAGGGCGATACGCACTGCTGCGGTGAGGACCAGTTGCGCGAGGGACGCGGGCACCAGCACCAGCCAGCAGAGCCGTTGCAACTGGTCCTCGCGTAGCCGGGGGTAGGACACCCGAAGCCAGATGATCACGAACGACACGGCGAAGATCTTGAGTAGCGTCCAGAGCCAGCCGAGCTGGTCGTCGGCGAACGGACCCTGCCAGCCGCCGAGGAACAGCACGGTGGTCAGCGCGGCGATCACCACGATGCCGACGTACTCGGCGAGCAGGAAGAACGCGAACCGCAGCCCGGTGTACTCGGTCATGTAGCCGAAGACCAGCTCCGAGTCGGCCACCGGCATGTCGAACGGCGGTCGCCGGATCTCGGCCAGCCCCGCGACGAAGAAAATGATCATCGCGGGCGCCTGCCAGAGCAGCCACCACGGCCGCCAGGCCTCGACGATGCCGGAGAGGCTGAGCGTGCCTGCCGCCATCGCCACCGACGCGGCGGCCAGCACCAACGGCAGCTCGTAACCGAGTAGCTGGGCGGCCCCGCGCAGCCCACCGAGCAGGCTGTACTTGTTGGCCGACGCCCACGCCGACATCAGGACCGCCACGACCCCGACCCCGACCACGGCCAGCACGAAGAACAGGCCGATGTCCAGAGGTTGCCCGACCAGGTCGTTCGGGCCGAGGGGGATGACCAGCAGCACCAGCAGGTAGGGCACCAGCGCCACCGCCGGGGCCAGCCGGAACACCGCCCGGTCCGCCTCCCGCGGAGTCACGTCCTCCTTCTGCACGAACTTGACCCCGTCCGCGACCAGCTGGGCCCAGCCGTGGAAGCCGCCTGCGTACATCGGGCCGAGCCGGCCCTGCATGTGCGCCATCACCTTGTGCTCGGCCTGGCCCACCAGCAACGGCAGGGTGAGGAACGCGACCACCACCCCGCCGATCCGGAGCGCCAGCTCCACCCAGAGCGGCATCAGGTCGTACCCCCGTCGTGGTCGGGCCGGTCGTCGCCCGCCGCCGGCCGGGGCGCGGCCGGGTCGCTCGGCGCCGGGCCTCCGTCGGACCCGGGTCCGTCGGTGGAGGCCGGGCCTGCGCCGGGTGCGGGCCGGTCGGTCGGCGTCGGGCCGTCGTCACCGGCGGCAGGCCGGGGGGTACGCGCCGGACGGCCCCCCGGGGCGGGCCGCGCCGGACGTTCCCCGGCGGGCCTGGCCGGGGTGCCGCCGCGCGGGCCCTCCCCCACCCCACCCGCGCCGGCCGGGGTGGGCGTGGTGCCCCACTCGCCCGGAGCGGGAACGCCCGGTGGGCGGATCGGCCGACGCCCGCCGCCGGCCTCCGACTCGCCCGGTTCCTTCGCGCCCGGCCAGGGCTTGGCCACCCGGGACGCGAGCACGAACTCCTTACGCAGCGGGTGACCCTCGAACTCGGGGGGCAGCAGCAGCGGACGCAGTTCCCCGTGGCCGGCGAAGTCGATGCCGAACATCTCGTGGGTCTCCCGCTCGTGCCAGGCGGCACCCGGGTAGACGTCGACGACCGAGGCGACAGCGGGCTCACCGCGCGGCAACCGGGTACGCAGCAGCACACCGTGGTGCAGCCGCGTCGACCACAGGTGCGCCACCACGTCGAAGCCCTCGGCCAGCTCGTCCACGGCGGAGAGCCAGTCGAAGAAGTCGCAGGCCAGCTCGGTGTCGTCGCGGGCCGCGCGGACAGCGGTCAACCAGCTCGCGGGCGGCACGTCGACCGTGGCACGGGCGAACCGTTGCCCGCCGGAGACCGACGGGGTCGCCTCGACCGGCGCGAGCAGCGCGACCAGCCGAGCGCCGACCTCTTCGGGAGTCATGCCGCTGATCCTAGTGCCGCCCGCGCCCGCGCCTGGTCGCCGCCGATGCCCGGCGATCTGCCGGCTTTGGGCGCGGCGCGGCCCTCGGCGGGGAAGGATGAGGGCGTGCGCGCTGTGACTGTGACACCAGGGGTGGCCGACTCGTTGCGCCTCGTCGAGGACCAACCGGAGCCTGCCGCCGAGGAGGGCTCGGTCCTGGTCGAGGCGCTGGCGGTCGGCATCTGCGGCACCGACCACGAGATCATCGCCGGGGACTACGGCGAGGCGCCCCCGGGCGCGGACCGCCTGATCATCGGGCACGAGTCGCTGGGCCGGGTGATCGAGGACCCGACCGGCACCCTGCAGACCGGCGACCTGGTGGCCGGGATCGTCCGGCACCCCGACCCGGTGCCGTGCCCGAACTGCGCCGTCGACGAGTGGGACATGTGCCGCAACGGTCGGTACACCGAGCACGGCATCAAGGCGCTACCCGGGTTCGCCCGCGACCGCTGGCGGATCGAGCACCAGTACGCGGTCAAGCTCGACCCGGCGCTGGCCCAGGTCGGCGTGCTGTTGGAGCCGACCAGCGTGGTGGCGAAGGCCTGGGACCACATCGAGCGGATCGGGCACCGGGCCGAGTGGCAACCCCAGACCGTCCTGGTGACCGGGGCCGGTCCGATCGGGCTGCTGGCCGCGTTGCTCGGCACCCAGCGCGGGCTCGCCGTGCACGTGTTGGACCGGGCCACCGAGGGGCCGAAGCCGGAGCTGGTCGCCGGGCTCGGCGCCGCCTATCACGCGGTGCCCGTCAACGAGCTGCCGTTCGAGCCGGACGTGGTGATCGAGTGCACCGGTGCGCCCACGGTGGTCCTCGACGTCATGTGCAAGGCGGCGCCGAACGGGATCGTCTGCCTGGCCGGGGTGTCCAGCGGCGGCCGAACCATCGACTTCGACGCCGGGGCGCTCAACCGGTCCCTGGTGCTGGAGAACAACGTGGTGTTCGGCTCGGTGAACGCCAACCGGCGGCACTGGAGCATGGCCGCACAGGCGCTCGCCCGCGCCGACCAGGTCTGGCTCGAGTCCCTCGTCACCCGGCGGGTGCCGGTGAACCGGTACGCCGACGCGTACACCCCCGGGCCGGACGACATCAAGGTGGTGCTGGAGTTCGCGTCCTGAAGGACGCCCATCCGGTCAGATCCCCGGCAGCCGACCGTTGCGGAACAGGTCGACGAAGAGCTGATGGTCCTGTCGGGCGCGCACCCCGTACGCGTGCGCGAACTCCACCAGGTGAGCCACGAAGCCCCGCTCGTCGGCGTCCACCGCCGCGACGATCGCCTCCTCGGTGGAGTAGTCCACCAGGTCGTGACTGGACTCGTCGTCGGCTACCGAGTGCATCCGGGCCACCGCCCGACCGAGGTCGACGAGCACCCCGGTCAGCTCCTCCGGCTCGTTCACGTCGGACCAGTCCAGGTCGGCGGCGTACGGGGACACCTCGGCGACGAGCTGACCGGCCCCGTGCAACTCGGTGAAGCCCAGCCACGGGTCGGCGTGCGCCTGCAACGCGCGCTGCGACTCGGCGGTCCGGTGCCCCTGGTGCTGGAAGTAGCCACGAACCGACTCGTCGGTGACGTACCGCGCGACGGCCGGGACCTGCGCCTGCTTCATGTAGATGACGACGTCGTTCTCCAACGCCTGGGTGTGCCCCTCCAACAGCAGGTTGTACGACGGCAGCCCGGCCGAACCGATGCCCACCCCCTTGCGCAGCACCACGTCCTTGATCCGCGCCGCCACCGGCCGTGGCTGCGTCGGACCGATCGGCAGGGTGCCCAGGTAGTCCTGAAAGGCGGCGCTCACCAGGTCCCGGGTGGCGTCGTCGATCTCGAAGACGCCGTCACCGAGGGAGAACCGCCGCTCGTAGTTGTCGATCGTGGTCTGCGCGGCGAGCAGGTCGACGCGGGTGTTGAGGCGGGCCTGCTGGAGCACCCGGCGCAGCACGCCGTCGGCGTTGTCCAGGGTGATCGAGCCGATCGCGTCGTCACCGCCGGCGGCGATGGCCCGCAGCTCGGTCAGGTACGACCGGGCGAAGCCGGCCACCAGGTCCCCGATCGCCGTGTCGGAGAGCGCCTTGCCGTAGCCGAGCAGCGCCACGCTGGCCGCGAGCCTCCGTAGGTCCCAGGTGAACGGCCCGACGTACGCCTCGTCGAAGTCGTTGACGTTGAACACCAGCTGCCCGGAGGCGTTCATGTAGGTGCCGAAGTTCTCCGCGTGCAGGTCACCGTGGATCCACACCCGGCTGGTCCGCTCGTCGGAGAACCGGTCGTCGGCGAAGTCGCCGCGCTGGTCGGCGTAGAACAGCGCGGCGCTACCCCGGTAGAAGGCGAACGGCGACGCCGCCATCTTGCGGAACTTGCGGCGGAAGGCGGCCGGGTCGATCGCCATCGACGCGCCGAACTCCTCGATGAGCACGTCGACGATGTGGGCGGACCGCTGGGCCACTGAACTGCTGCTCATGACCCGCACGCTAGCCGGGCGCGGCCACCCCGAACGCCAACTGACCGACTTGTCTGATTCGGCCGGAAGGTCAACACGGGGCCGCTCTGGGTGGCTTCGTCGACGATGCTGGACCGACGCGAATCGATGGTTGTGCGACGGCAACCAAACCACCGGTTCGCTGACGTCTATCTAGGCGGCCGGCGCGATCGGCACCGGCTGCCATCACGGGAGGATCAGACACACGTGTTCAGGAAAACGGGGACCCTACTCACCGCCGTGCTGCTCGGCCTGACCGCGACGGTCGCCACGACCGGCCCGGCGGTCGCCGCGCCGGCCGGTGACGGCACGCTCTCGATCGGCAGGCTGATCCTGACCCCGACCGACCGGGGGTACCAGGGCAGCGTCTCATTGACCATCACCAACACCGGCAGTGCCACCGACTACTTCCACTACAAGCTGCGCGAGCCGGTGCCGGGCGCATTCCAGTCCGACGACCTCAACTGCGACATGTTCGACATGAGGGTGGAGCAGAACCGCCGCGTGTTCAACTGCGCCCTGACCGACGACTGGGTCGACCTGGCCCCGGGCGAGAGCATCCAGAACGTGCTGGACTTCCACGTGCTGACCGATCCCCGGCAGTACCCGATGATCATGAGTGGGGGCTGGGTGGAGGCATACTCCACCAACGGCGGCCTGGTGGCGAGCACGTCGGTCAAGGCCCTGTTCCGGTCCACCACCGGGTCGCTGATCCGTCCCCGACCGTACGTCCAGGACGCTCAGCCGGACGCCTCGATCAGGCTGAACGGCCCGGTGACGGAGTTCCCGGACGGTGCGGGCGACCTGCGGGTGCCGGTGACGATCCGCTACGACGGCGACGCGCCGCACAACAGTTTCTGGGTGCAGGCCGGCTCCCTGCCGACAGGCTCCGTGTTGCGGCACACCGACCCGGGCAGCGGCCCGGTGGGTAGCGGCGGCGCCCTGGTGCCGGTGCCGGGGATTCAGTTGATGCCCGGGGAGGAGTTCAGCTTCGCCCTGGTCATCAGCCCGCCGACCGATCCGGCCGACGCCACCAAGTTGATCGACATCGAGGTGACGACCGACTGGTACCCGGAGACTCCCGACGTCGACCCGAGCGACAACGTCGTGCGGACCGCGCTGGCTGTCGGCGCGAACGGCTGACCTGTGAGCCCGGCCGCCGCTCGGACTCGTCCGGGCGGCGGTCGGTCGCCGTCAGTTCGCGGCGGGTGGGCGCACCGGCGGCGCGGTGAGGGAGTCGACGGAACGCGGGGCGGCGGCCTCTCGGGGCGGCGCGTCCAGCGGTGCGGCCAACACGTCACGTTGCGGTACGCCGCCGATGCCGGACTGCTCGGCGGCGATCTTCTCCTGCAGGCGCAGGATGCCGTGCAGCAGCGCCTCCGGCCGGGGCGGGCAGCCGGGCACGTAGACGTCGACCGGGATGAGCTGGTCGACGCCCTTGGTCACCGAGTACGAATCCCAGTAGGGGCCGCCGCAGTTGGAGCAGGCACCGAACGAGATGACGTACTTCGGCTCGGGCATCTGGTCGTACAGCCGCTTGATCGCCGGAGCCATCTTGTCCGTCACCGTGCCGGAGACCACCATCAGGTCTGCCTGCCGGGGGCCGTGGGCGAACGGGATCACGCCGAGCCGGATGAAGTCGTGACGACCCATGCTGGTGGCGATGAACTCGATCGCGCAGCAGGCCAGGCCGAAGTTGAACACCCAGAGCGAGTAGCGACGCCCCCAGTTCAACACGAACCGGATCGGCTCACCGAGCACTGCCGGTAGCTGCACGACCGCCCCCTCTCGTCATCGACAGTGAATCACAGGCGGCGGCGCCCCGGTCCGGTGGTGAGTGGCCTGGAGTCCCCGCCGGCTGTCCCGGAGCCGACAAGGAATCGACACTGATCGGCGCGCAACCCTCTGACGGACCTGAGTGTGTGACCGGTGCCGGCGAACACGTCGCCCGCGGCCACCACGGGGAGGACGAGTGCTTGTGACAGGAGAAGTACAGGTGGGCGGACGACCGCCGGACCCGCTGGGCGACTCCACCCCGGCCGTCACCGAACTGGTCTTCGACGACTTCTACCACGCTCACTTCCGGTCACTGGTGGTGCAGCTCACCGCGTACACGGGTGACCGTGGGCAGGCGCAGGACCTGGTCCAGGAGGCGTTCTGCCGGGCGTTCGCCCGCTGGGACCGGCTCGCCCGGTACGAGGACCCGCTGGCCTGGGTACGCAAGGTCGCCTGGAACCTCGGCCACACCCGCTGGCGGCGGCTGCGGACCGCCCAGTCGTGGCTGTCGCGGCAGCGGGAGACCCACGTCGCCGGGCCGAGCCCCGACCGGGTCGCCCTCGACGTCGCGCTGGCGAAGTTGCCGCCGAAACAGCGACGGGCGGTCGTCCTGCACTACCTCGCCGATCTGTCGGTCGCCGAGATCGCCGCTGAGGAGCGGGTCGCCGAGGGCACCGTCAAGTCGTGGCTGCATCGGGGCCGCACCGCCCTCGCCACGCATCTGCGGGACACCAACGAGGAGGTGCGGGATGTCTGAGCAGGAGACCCTCGGCCTCGCCGAGGAATTCGCCACCTACCGCCGTACCGTGCTGGAGAAGATCGAGGTGCCCGGTCCCGCCGCCGTCCGGCGGACGGTGCGAGGTCGCAACCGACGCCGGTGGGGAGCCACCGCCACGACGGCGCTCGCGCTGTTCGGCGGGTCCGCCATCGGGTACGCGGCGATGAGCGGCCCGGACCACCAGCCGGGTCCGGTCGACCCGACACCGAGCATCTCGGCGTCGCCCACCCCGGACGGCTCGACCAGCCCGACTCCCGGCCCCTCCGTGACCACCGGCGGCCCCGCCTCCGCCGTGCCGGACGGCCAGCTCAGTCGGGCCCAGTTGCTCGGCGCGTCGGTGACCCTGCCGGCCTGGCGGGCCGGGCGCGGCTGCCCGACGTCGGGCGTACGGATCAGCGGCGACAACCGCGAGGGGGTCAACTGGCTGGTGGCGCTCGACCACGGCGACGTCGACGGGGACGGTGCGGTGGAGACGGTGGCGCTCGTGCAGTGTGTGCTCGGCACTCGTGGGCCGATGCAGGTCGTCGCCTTCGACCGGGACGAGCAGGGGAAGGTGATCGCACTCGGCCGGGTGGTGGTGACGACGATCGACAAGCCGGAGTGGCTGTTCGCCCTCGACGTGGTGGACGACGGCACGGTCCGCGTGCAGGTGGGTGACATCGCCCCCGGGGGCGGCTGGCCCGCCGAGTGGTCGCAGCGGCAGTGGCGGGGCTACCGCTGGACGGGCGACGCCTTCGCCCAGGTCACCGGGCCGACGACATTCGGCCCGAACCGGCATGACGTCAACCTCGTCGTCACCGCCACGAACCTGGTGCTCGCCGAGGACGCGGACGGCTCCAGGATCGGCACGGTCGCCGTGCACATCCGCAACACCGCCGGGTCGGCCGCCCACGTGGCGCTGCGGCTGGGCCTGCCGCCGGAGTTCCGCCCGGACGGCAGTGGTTGGGCGGCGTGCCGCAACGATCCGGAGACGACCCGGGAGCCGGTGACGTGCGACCTGGACCGGCTCGACACCGGCAAGGAGATCAAGCTCGTCCTCGGCTTCCGGGTTCCGGCGGGCACCGTGGGCACCGGCAAGGCCGACGTGCACGCCCGACCGATGGACGCGAACCTCGACCCCGTGGAGGAGGTCTACGAGGTGGACAACACGGTCTCGATCACCTACCGCTGAACCTGCCGGTCCGGTCCGCCGTCCCGCGACGGTGGACCGGACCCGGCGTCACCAGGTGGGACGTTGCAGCAGGCCGACGAACTCGACCAGCAGGCGTTCGCGCAACGCCGGTGGGGCGGCGTCGAGCAGCGTGTTCACCACCGCCAGACGGTCCGGCGTCGACGCGCCCCCGCCACCGAGTCCGAGACCGGCGGCGAGCCCGGCGACGAGTTCGGGCGTGAGCGCGTCCGGGGTCAGTGACGTCGCCAGCGCCGTCAGCTCCGGCGGTAGGGCGACCGGACCGGCCGCCCGGGCGGCGGCCACCGCGTCGGCCAGGTCCGGCCCGAACTCGGCGACCCGGGGCGCGACCGAGGCGGTCACCGTGAGGTGCACACTCGCCGGCAGCCCCGCGTACGACAGTTGGGGCTGGGTGTGCCACCCGCGTGCGGTCAGCTCGTCGACCAGGACGAACAGGTCGGGGCCGTCATCGGTGGCGGTGAAGCAGACCACTGTGGACTCCGGCTCGACCATCAGCCGCAGTCCGTCGACGGCGCGGACCGCGTCGGCCAGACCGGCGACCGCGTCCCGGGTGACGGTGGCGAGTCGCAGGTAACCGTCGTCGCCCAGGTGCCGCACGGTGGCGTACGCGGCGGCGATCGGCCCGCCCGAACGGGTGGACGCGATCACCGGGTTGATCATCGTGTAGCCGGGCCAGTCCGCGTACGCGAAGTACTGCGGCGCTCGTAGCGCGGCGTCGCGGTGCAGCAGCACCGACACACCCTTCGGCGCGTACGCGTACTTGTGCAGGTCCACCGAGATGGAGGTGACCCCGGGGACCGCGAAGTCGAACGCCGGCACCGGCTCACCGAGGCGACGCAGGTACGGCAGGGTCCAGCCGCCGAAGCAGGCGTCCACATGACAGCGCACCCCGGCCTCGGCGGCCACCGCCGCGATCTCCGCGACCGGGTCCACCACCCCGTGCGCGTACGACGGCGCGGAGCAGGCGACGAGCACCGTCTCCGGGCGGATCGCGGCGGCCATCGCGGCCGGGTCGGGACGCAACGTGTCCGGGGAGACCGGCACGACGTCCATCGCCACCCGCAGGTAGTGCGCCGCCTTGGCGAACGCGGCGTGGGCACTCGACGGCACCATGATCCGGGGCTCGGCGATCTCCGGGTGCGCGTCCCTCGCCGTCTTGACCGCGAGGATCAGCGACTCGGTGCCGCCGCTGGTGACACTGCCGACGACGTCCGGGGCGGTTGTGCCCGGGCCGGCTCCGAGGACCCTGGCGGCGGCGCCCACCAAGGCGTTCTCCATCGCCAGCAGGGACGGGAACGCGGTCGGGTCGAGCCCGTTGACGTGCGCGCTCTCTCGGTGCGCGGCGGCGGTCAACTCGTCCAGGCCCGGCACCGCCGGGTCGTAGACGTACGCGAACAGCTGCCCGCCGTGCGTGGGCCGGTCCCCGGCGCGCAACTGCCGCACCTCGGCCAACGCGACCTCCGCCGCGACCCCGACAGGCAACGCGGCCCGGTCCTCGACAGTGCTCTCGTC
The DNA here is from genome assembly GCF_029581275.1 of Micromonospora sp. WMMD1155. NCBI lineage: Bacteria > Bacillati > Actinomycetota > Actinomycetes > Micromonosporales > Micromonosporaceae > Micromonospora > Micromonospora sp. WMMD1155. The sequence goes on along the minus strand of NZ_CP120742.1, from coordinate 3,442,407 downwards.
GATCATGGAGTCATGGTGCCCTTCTCGTGACAGTCAACGGCTTTCGTCCCCACCACAACTCCATGATCGACGCGGTCGTCACGGGTCACGTCGGCCAGCACGGCCGGGGTGAGGGTGTAGCGGCGGAGCAGGAGGATCGGAGGGGCGATCAACAGGGCCGGGATGACGGTGAAGCCCAGCAGGACGCCCAGGCGGGCACCGTCGGACTGCGTGGCGGCCGTTCCGGTGTCGGAGGACACGTAGCCGGAGAGCTGGAGCACCAGTCCGTAGATGCCCGGACCCAGCGCCAGACCGAGGGTCTCCCCCGCCGTCCACAGGCCGGTGAACACACCCGCCTGTCGCCGACCGGTGCGCGCGGTGTCGTACGCGATGCAGTCCGGCAGCATCGCCAGCGCGAAGACCTGCTGCCCGGCGTACCCGACGCCGATCAGCGCGACCACCAGGTAGACGGCGACAGTCGGCAGCACCGACGCGGCGACCAGGGCGAGCGCCCCGGCGGCGAGGATCAGCGAGGCGACGACCAGCGCGGTCCGCTTGCCCAGCCGGGCACCGACCCGGGACCAGATCGGCATGACCAGCAGCGCCGGCCCGACGAAGCAGACGAAGAGCAGGGTCGGCCCGCTCTCGTCGTCGCGCAGGATCTGCCCGGCGAAGTAGTTGACCCCGGCCAGGATCGTCGCCACCCCGGCGGACTGCACGACGAAACAGATCAGCAGCGCCCGGAACGGACGGTTGGCGGTGGCCACGGCGAGTTGGGCGCGCAGGGTCGGCTCGCTCCCGCCCACCGTGCCGGTCGGAGCGGACCGGGTGCCCAGGAACGCCCCGAGGGCGCCGAGGGCGATCAGCGCCGCCACGAACAGCCCCATCCACCGGTGCCCGGCCACACCGTCACCACCGGCGCTCACCACCAGCGGGGCGACCGCACCGGAGACCAGGATGGCCAACGCGAGAACCGCGATCCGCCAGGTCATCAGCCTGGTGCGTTCGGCGTAGTCGTCGGTCAACTCGGCCGGCATCGCCACGTACGGCACCTGGAAGAAGGCGAAAGCGGTGGCGGTGGCGAGGAAGGCGAACGCCACGTACGCCGCGGCTGCCGGGCCGTTGCCGAACGGCGCGGCGAAGATCGACGCGAAGAGCACGGCGAGCGCGAGACCGGCGACGAGCAGGTACGGGCGGCGAGCCCCCCAGCGTGACCGGGTGCGGTCGGAGATCCGCCCGGCGACCGGGTTGACCAGTACGTCCCAGGCCTTCGGCAGCAGCACCAGCAGGGCGGCCAGTCCGGCGGCGACGCCCAGCGTGTCGGTCAGGTACGGCAGCAGCAGCAGGCCGGGCACGGTGCCGAACGCACCGGTCGCCAGCGAGCCGAGCGCGTAGCCGGCGTGCACCGGGCGAGGCAGCGGACCGGCGGCTGACGAGCCGGTGCCCGGCGGCTTTTCCATGGGCCCGAATGTTACTCACGTTATGTCGGAGGTCACATCCCCTCATCCGTCGGCACTGACGGGCATCCGCACAGTCGGGTTGACGGCAGTACGACACGCAACCGCCTCCGCACTCGCGGAGTGTTATCAGCGCCGACGGCAGACCAGCCCGGCGGTACGGGGGAGGGGCAGTGACAGCAACGATGGGAGCCCGCGCCAACGAGCCACCGGCCGCACGAACGGCCGACCCGGCCGAGGTGACGATCACTTTCGACGACTTCTACCACGCGCACTTCGGCAGCGTGACCGCCCAGCTGTGCGCGTACACCGGGGATCTCGGACAGGCGCAGGACCTGGCCCAGGAGGCGTTCTACCGGGCGCTGGCCCGCTGGGACCGCCTGGTCCGCTACGACGACCCGGTGGCCTGGGTCCGCCGGGTCGCCTGGAACCTGGCCCGCAGCCGCTGGCGACGCCTGCGTACCGCCCGCAACCACCTGCTGCGGCAGCGGCCCGGCGAGGCGGAGGTCGCCGGCCCGAACCCCGACCGGGTGGCGATCGACGCGGCGCTGGCGCAACTGCCCGCCAACCACCGCCGGGCCGTCATCCTGCACTACCTGGCCGATCTGTCGGTGAGTCAGATCGCCGTCCAGGAGGGGGTGGCCGAGGGCACCGTGAAGTCCTGGTTGCACCGCGGTCGGACAGCCCTGGCCGGGCTGCTCGACGAGAACATCGAGGGGGTGCGCGATGTCTGACCTGGATGCGCGACTGCGCGAGCGGCTCACCGCCTACCGCAACGACGTGGTCACCAAGGCCGCCGGCCCGGGCCCGGACCAGGCCCGGCATCTCCTCCGCCGACGCCGACGGATGACGGCGGTGGCCGTGGCCGCCGCGGCGGTCGTCCTGGTGGTGGCCCCCGTCGTCGCCAACGCCGCGCTGCGCGGCGACCGGAACCCGCCGGTGCCGGCCGAGTCCGTCGAGCCGACGGCCCCACCGACGTCGGCGCCGCCGACGCCCCCACCGACCGGATCGCCGTCGGCGACCACCGGCACCCCGAGCGCCCCGGACGGACGGATCAGTCGAGCCCAACTGCTCGCCACCCGCGTCGACCTGCCGAGCTGGCCGTCGAGCCTGGCGGAGCAGGGCTGCACCACCTCGAAGGTTCGTCTCAAGACCAACACGACCGACTTGTTCGTGCCGGAGTTGGCGGACGACGCCTTCCGGTACGGCGACCTGGACGACGACGGTGCCGTCGAGACCCTCGCCGTCGTCGCCTGCCGGTACGGCGAGGCGTCGGCGAAGCAGGTGGTGGCCTTCGACCGGGATCCGGAGGGTCGGATCGTGACGGTGGGCAGGGTGGTGCGGACCGGCGACGGGTTCATGGACGTTCGCGCCGTGGAGGTGAACCAGACCGGGTCGATCGAGGTGCGCGTCGCCGACCTCGTGCCGTGCTGTGGCACACCGACCTACCTGCGGCGGGAGCAGGTACGGACGTACCGGTGGGACGGCGAGCGGTTCGCGCAGACCGGCGGCCCCACCGCGTTCGGCACGGACCCCCGACGCACCGACCTGAGGCTGAGCATGACCCACGAACTGGTCGACGTCCCCGGCGCCGACACCCGGCGCGAACTGACCACCGTCTTCACCGTCACCAACGCCGGCACGCTCGACGCGCCGCAGGTCGCATTCCACTCCATCGACGTCGGCGAACGGGCGGGCGGGGACTGGTCGAAGTGCGACCCGAACCCCGCACCGCAGAAGTACGTGCTGTCGTGCCTGCTACCCGGGGTGCCGGGCGGTGAGTCGCGCCGCTACACGTTCACCCAACTGGTGCCGGGTGAACCGGGGCCCGACGCGCACACCAGAACCTTCGAGGTCGAACACCACGACACCCAGGACCGCCCCTGGCCCGACCTCAAGCCCGCCGACAACAAGGTCCGGTCCCCCATGCCGCTCTGACCCGCCTCGCCGTGCCCCGTTCCCCACCCGGAACGGGGCACCGCGTCGCACGTCGCTTCGGCGCCGGTCACCGATCCTCGTCCGGCGACCAACCGGCCGCCGCCATGTCCACCCCGGCCGGCCGGAGCGGCACCCCCTCGGCGCGCAGCCGGGCCCGCGCCTCCCGCTCGTGGCCCGGAGGCAGCCGCCCCGCCGCCGTCACCACCCGATGCCAGGGCACCGAGCCGCCGTGGCGGGCCATGATGCTGCCCACCAGTCGCGCCGAGGTGCGGCCCGACCGCTCGGCGAGCGCGTCGGCGACCGCCCCGTACGACATGACCCGGCCCTCCGGGATCCGCTCGACCAGGTCGAGCACCGCCTCGACGTACTCGTCAGGTGTCACAATCCGCCACCATATGGGAACGCCGCCGGGCGGTGCGGCCGTGACCACGCAGAATGGGCGGGTGCGTGACGCAGTCACGACGGCCCGGCGGGTCGTCGTCAAGATCGGATCCTCCTCGTTGACCACCGCCACCGGCGGTCTGGCCGACCAGCGCGTCGACGCGCTGGTCGACATCCTCGGTCGGCTGACCGCCGAGGGGCGCGAGGTGGTTCTGGTGTCCTCCGGCGCGATCGCCGCCGGCCTCGCCCCGCTCGGGCTGCCCCGACGCCCGCGCGACCTGGCCACCCAGCAGGCCGCCGCCAGCGTCGGGCAGGGCCTCCTGATCGGCCGGTACGCGACCAGCTTCGCCCGGCACGGCCGCACGGTCGGGCAGGTGCTGCTCACCGTAGACGACGTGACCCGGCGGGCGCACTACCGCAACGCGTACCGCACGCTGCGCAAACTGCTCGACCTGCGGGCGGTGCCGATCGTCAACGAGAACGACACGGTGGCCACCCAGGAGATCCGGTTCGGCGACAACGACCGGCTGGCCGCCCTGGTGGCCGCGTTGGTGCACGCCGACCTGCTGGTGCTCCTCTCCGACGTCGACGCGCTCTGGACCGGCGACCCCACCAACCCGCAGTCGACCCGGATCGCCGAGGTCCGCGACGACGCGGATCTCGCCGGGATCACCATCGGCGGTGCCGGCCGCTCCGGCGTCGGCACCGGCGGGATGGTGACGAAGGTCGAGGCGGCCCGGATCGCCACCGGCTTCGGCATCCCGGTGGTGCTCACCGCCGCCGACCTGGCCGGCCCGGCGTTGGCCGGCGAGCCCGTCGGCACGCTCTTCCACCCGCAGCGGCAACGCCCGACGGCCCGACTGTTCTGGTTGGCCCACGCCACGTCGCCCCGAGGGCGGCTGCACCTCGACCCGGGCGCGGTGGCCGCGGTCGTCGGGCGACGCAAGTCGCTGCTACCGGCCGGCATCACCGCCGTGGACGGCACGTTCACCGCGGGCGACCCGGTGGACCTGGTGGACACCGCCGGGGCGTCGGTCGCCCGAGGGCTGGTCAACTACGACGCGGTGGAGTTACCGGGTCTGCTCGGCCGTTCCACGTCCGAACTCGCCGCGGCGCTCGGCCCGGCGTACGAACGAGAGGTCGTCCACCGCGACGACCTCGTGCTGCTGTGAGGAGTGCAGGCATGACCGTCGTCGAGCAGGCACGTCGGGCGCGGGACGCCGCTGCCGACCTGGCCACTGCCACCCGTACCGTGAAGGACGCCGCGCTGGTGGCGATGGCCGACGCGCTGGTGGCGCGTACCCCGGAGATCCTCACCGCCAACGAGGCGGACCTGGCGGCCGGGCGCGAGGCCGGGCTGAGCGCGGCCGTGCTGGACCGGCTCGCCCTCGACGCGGGCCGGGTGGCCGACATCGCCGACGCGCTGCGCCAGATGGCCGCGCTGCCCGACCCGGTCGGCGAGGTGGTCCGTGGTTCCACCCTGCCCAACGGGTTGGAGCTGCGTCAGATCCGGGTGCCGTTCGGGGTGGTCGGCATCATCTACGAGGCGCGGCCGAACGTGACGGTGGACGCCGCCGGGATCTGCCTCAAGTCCGGCAACGCGGCGCTGCTGCGCGGGTCGTCCTCGGCCGCCCACTCCAACGCCGCACTCGTCGCGGTGCTGCGCGACGCGGTGGCCGGGGCCGGGCTGCCCGCCGACGCGGTGCAGTTGCTCGACGCCGGCTCCCGCGACTCGGTCAAGGAGCTGATGCGCGCCCGAGGGCTCGTCGACGTGCTCATCCCGCGCGGCGGCGCGTCGCTGATCCGCACGGTGGTCGAGGAGTCGACAGTGCCGGTGATCGAGACCGGGGTGGGCAACTGCCACGTCTACGTGGATGCCGCCGCCGACGTGGCGAAGGCCGTCGCGGTGACGCTGAACGCCAAGACGCAACGCCTGTCCACCTGCAACACCGCCGAGTCGCTGCTGGTGCACGCCGACGTCGCCGACGCGTTCCTGCCGCCGATGCTGGCCGCGCTCGCCGAGGCGGGGGTGGCAGTGCACGGCTCCCCCGAGGTGGCCGCGTACTCCGCGGCCGTCGTTCCGGCCACCGAGGAGGACTTCGCCACCGAATACCTGTCCGCCGACATCTCGGTCGCGGTGGTCGACTCACTGGACGCGGCGGTGGCGCACATCCGCCGTTTCGGCACCGGGCACACCGAGGCGATCCTCACCGACTCGACGGGCGCGGCCCGCGAGTTCGTGGCCCGGGTGGACGCGGCGGCGGTGATGGTCAACGCCTCGACCCGGTTCACCGACGGCGGCGAGTTCGGGTTCGGGGCGGAGATCGGCATCTCCACCCAGAAGCTGCACGCCCGGGGCCCGATGGGTCTGCCCGAGCTGACCAGCACCAAGTACGTGGTCACCGGCGACGGGCACCTGCGCTAGGGCGGGTCAAAGCCCCTAGCCGGTTACGCGGCGGATCCGGCCGTCGCGGGCCGGGCGGCTCGGATCGCGGCCAGTGTGGCGTGTACGTCGAACTGGTGGCCGTCGTCGCTCTCCCAACCGCCGTCGCTGCGCTGTGTCTCGGCCAGCCGGCGCAGCGCCCGCACCATGATCCAGTCCTGCGGGTCGACGCCGGCCCGGCGCAGCGTGGCCGCCAACCACGCCACGTTGCCCGGGGACATCTTCGGCATCCGTTCGGCGAGCACCACCTGGATCCGCGCCGACTCCTGGAACATCTCCTGCCGGTGCAGTACTGCCGCGCTCAGCCAGCCTGCGGCGAGGAACGACGGCCAACTGCCGTCCGGGCGCAGCCGCGCGGCGAGCGAGTGGGCCGCCGCCTGCACCACCCCGGCGTACGCCCCACCGACCCGGTGGTCCAGCGGGCCCGAGGCTCGGGCATCCAGGCCGGCCACAGTGAGCCAGAAACCGGCGTTGGCGGACACGAGGAACCCGGCCTCCGGATCGCCCGGCCGGGCCCACTCCGGCGCCGAGTCGGCCAACGACGCGTCCTCTTCCCAACCGCCGTCGGCCTGCTGCCGGGACGCCAGCCAGTCCAGCGCCCGTCGGGCTGCGGGACGGCCGAGCGCGCCCAGGTCGTCCAGTTCGGCGAGCCGGAAACAGGTGGCGTCGATCGAGGCGATCGGGCCGCCCCAGGTGGCCGGCCAACCGCCATCCGGTGACTGGCCGACCTCGGCCGTCTCCAGCAACTCGGCGGGCACGGGGGTGCCGTTGCGCAGCCAGGAGAGGCGGGCACGTTCCACCGCATCCCCATGCGCCACGACGAACCCGATCGCGGCTTCCAAGTCGACCACGGCGGAGACGCTACCTGCGCAGACGCGATGCCGCCTCAGAGAATCGGCCAGCCCGAACTGGCTGCGTCGCTCCGACCGTCGGGCTGCTCGGCGTCATCTGCGTCGATTTGCAAGGGCGGAAGCGTGGCCCAGGGCGGACGGCGCGGCGCAGGCCGGCAGCGCGGCGCGGCGTGGGCCGGGGCGGCGCGACAGGGCCGGCGCAGCGCAGGCCCGGGGCGGGCCGGGGCGGCGGTGTTCGGCCGCCCCGACCCGTTCGGTCAGTACGCGGGCAGCGACGGGTCGATCTGCTTGATCCAGGAGAGCACGCCGCCCTGCACGTGCACGGCGTCCCGGAAACCGGCCGCCTTGAGCGCCGCGAGCGCCTCCGCCGAGCGGACGCCGGACTTGCAGTGCAGCACGATCTGCCGGTCCTGCGGCAGCTTCGCGAGGGCCTCGCCGGAGATGATGTCGCCCTTGGGGATCAGGGTGGCGCCGGGAATCCGGACGATCTCGTACTCGGCGGGCTCCCGCACGTCGACCAGGAAGATGTCCTTGCCGGCGTCCTGCCACTCCTTGAGTTCCAGGGCGGTGATGGTCGAGTCGACCGTCGCCTCCTGGGCCTCCTCGGAGACCGCGCCGCAGAAGTCCTCGTAGTCTTCCAGCAGGTCGGTGACCGTCGGGTTGTCGCCGCAGAGCACGCAGTTCGGGTCCTTGCGAACCTTGATCTTGCGGTATTCCATCTCCAGGGCGTCGTAGACCATCAGACGGCCGACCAGGGGCTCACCGATGCCGGTGAGCAGCTTGATCGCCTCGTTCACCTGGATCGAGCCGATCGACGCGCAGAGCACACCCAGCACGCCACCCTCCGCGCAGGAGGGGACCATGCCGGGGGGCGGCGGCTCCGGGTAGAGGCAGCGGTAGCAGGGGCCGTGCTCGGCCCAGAACACCGACGCCTGGCCGTCGAAGCGGTAGATCGAGCCCCACACGTACGGCTTGCCGAGCAGCACCGCCGCGTCGTTGACCATGTAGCGGGTGGCGAAGTTGTCGGTGCCGTCGACGATCAGGTCGTACTGGGCGAAGATCTCGCGGACGTTCTCCCGGTCGAGCGCGGTGTTGTGGATCTCCACGGTGACCAGCGGGTTGATCTCGCGGATCGACGCGGCGGCGGACTCGGCCTTGGACCGGCCGATGTCGGACACGCCGTGGATGACCTGGCGCTGCAGGTTCGACTCGTCGACGGTGTCGAAGTCGATGATGCCGAGCGTGCCGACCCCGGCCGCGGCGAGGTACAGCAGGGCGGGCGACCCGAGGCCACCCGCGCCGACACAGAGCACCCGGGCGTTCTTGAGCCGCTTCTGCCCGGCCACCCCGACATCCGGGATGATCAGGTGGCGTGAATAACGGCGGATCTCGTCAACGGTCAGCTCGGCGGCGGGTTCGACGAGCGGGGGCAACGACACGGTGGACTCCCCGGGATCGGCGGCGTGAACCGCGCCATTGTCGCTCGCGCAGACCCCCCTCGGCCATGAGGGACGACACGTGGTCCGCGATGCGGGAGCGGGAATAACCGACGATGCGGCCGATCAGGGGACGATGTCACCGGCGTAGCGTCGGCCGTCGAGGTAGGGCCAGGCGTTGGCGACGCACCCCTCCAGGCCGTACGTCTGCTGCTGCATGACGGGGGCGGGCTCGCCCGGCTCGGGACAGGCCTCGTGTTGCTCGCCGAACTCGTGACCGACCTCGTGGTTGATCACGTACGTCCGGTAGGTGTCCAGCGAGGCACCGTAGTCGGGGACCGCCTCCATCCAGCGGGCCAGGTTGATGATGACCTGACCGGGCAGGCGGCAGGAGGTGTACTGCTCCGTGGTCAGCCCACCCTCGGCGCACATCCGCTCGGAGGTGACAGGCGTGGCCAGGTAGATGGTGAAGTCGGCGGCCCCGGCGTCGGCGACCCGCTGCACCCGCAGCTCGCCCGAGCCGATCCAGCTCCGTGGGTCGGCCAGCACCTCGTCCACTCGGGTGGCGAACGCCTGGGCGTCCTGGCCGGTGCCGCGTTCGACGACGACCCGGTACCGCCGCAGCGGCCCGTCCGTGCCGTGCACGGGCGTCTCGCCGTCGGCCGCCGCGAAGCGTCCCGCCCCGACCGACGGGTAGCCGGTCGGCGCCGGATGCGCCGCACCGCCGCCGCGACCCGTACCGCCCTGGGTGGTGACGGCGGGAGTGACCGCTGCCGGCTCGCCGTCGCCCCCGGCCAGCGGCACACCGATGGCGGCGGTGAGCACGAGCAGGCCGAGCAGCAGGGTACGGCGACGTCGCCGATGCATCAGGGCCAGCGTGGGACGCACGTACGCCGACCGGCCCGAGGGGTCGGGCGGCTGGGGTGGGCCGTATCGGGACGACGGCGTCATGACGTCGAGCCTGCCAGATTATTCGGGCATTTCTCCGTTTTCGCCGCTATTACCGCAAGACGCCTGATGGAGGGGTGGCAGACGGCGTGTCGCTCAGAGGGCCGGGCCGGTGTACCGGCGCCCGTCGACGTACGGCCACGGGTTGGCCCGGCACCCGTTCAGGAAGAGCGTCTGCTGCATCATCACCGGCGCCGGCCGGCCCGCACCCGGGCAACGCTCGTGCCGGTGCCCGAGTTGGTGACCCACCTCGTGGTTGACCACGTACGTCCGGTAGACCTCCAACGGCACCCCGGCGGAGACGAAGTGCGGCACGGACAGCCGCCACCGATCCAGATTGATGATCACCTGACCGGGCGCGCGACAGGACGTGTAGGGCCGACCCCCGACCCGGATGTCCACTCCCCCGTCCGCGCACATCCGACCCGCCGTGCGGGCGGTCGCCAGGTAGACGGTGAAGTCGCGCGGCGCACCCCCCGGCACCTGTTGCAGCCGCAGTCGGCCGCTGTCCACCCAACTGCCCGGCCCGGCGAGCGCCGTCTGGACCGCCACCGCGAAGTCGGCGGCGTCCTCGTCGCTGCCGGACTCCACCGCGACCCGGTAACGCCGCAGCTCACCCGCTCGCCCCAACACCGGGCCGGAGCGGGCGTCGTACCCGAAATCGCCGGTGCCGGCGCTCGGAACCGCACCGGGCATCCGCAGCACCGGGGGCGCCGGGCTGGACGGGACCACCGCGGAGGGCGACGGGCTCACCGACGGCGGCAGCGGCGCGGCCACCAGCGGCGGCACCGTGGAGATCTCGTCGGCGGCCAACCGTTCGGCGCCGGGGTGCCCACCCGGCCCCTCCGCGATCACGGCCACCGCCGCGCCCACCGCCAGCACCACCGCGACCAACTGGGCGAAGAGCGCGAAGCGTCGCTGACGACGGACCGGGAGGCGGGCTGAGCTGGGCATCCCGGTCAGCCTGCCAGATCGGACCGCCCGGCGGAGTCCCCCGTTTCGGCGAGCAGGCCGACCACCGCCCTGGCCACCAGCCGGGGCACCTCCAACTGCGCCACATGCCCGACGCCGTCGAGCATCATCAACCGGCTGTCGCGGATGACCCGCGCGGTCTGCGGCGCGACCCGCACGTCGACCAGACGATCCTGTCGACCGCCCACCACCAACGTCGGTGCGCGTACCGCCTCCGCGAGCCGCCACAGCGACCCCGGCCCCGGCAGGTACGACCGCAGGAAGCTGGAGACCAGACCACGGAACGTCCGGACGTACGCGGCCGCGTAGTGGTCCGCCTCGTAGCGGATTCGGATCTCCTCCAGCGCCTCGGCCCGGCGCTGGTCGCAGATCCGGCTGAGATCGGCGACGCACGCCTCCAACACCTGCTGGGCCATCACCTCGGGAGGGAGCTGGGTGAGCCGCCGGGCGACCAACCGTTCGCCACGCGGAATGGCGAGCACCGGCAGCATCCGCCCCTGCAACGAACGACGGAAATCCAGAAACGGCAGAGCCGGGGAGATCAGGGTGAGCGTACGGACCAGATCCGGCCGGAGCCCGGCCACCTGGACCGCGACCGCCCCGCCCAGCGAGTTGCCGAACAGGTGCACCGGACCCCGGTCGGAGTGCTCGATCCAGCGGACGACGAGGTCCGCGAACGCCGGGATCGTGTAGCGGGGCCCCGGCTCGCTGCGACCGAAGCCGGGCAGGTCGATGGCCTGCCCGTCCAGCCGGTCGGCCAGCAACCCGGCCAGGTCCGTCCAGTTCTGCGACGACCCGCCGAGCCCGTGCACGTACAGCGCCGGCTCCGCGCCGGCCGCCGTGGCCGGCGTGTCCCGTACGTACGTGACCAGGCCGTCGAGGCGGACCTCCCGGCCCGGCCACGGCGGCGGAACACGGTCGTCGGGGAGCAGGTGGTCCGGCCAGAGGGTGGCACGTCTCATCGTTCCAGTCTGCCCCGGACCACTCAGGACAGCAGCGCCTCCAGCCGACGGTTCACCGCTGCCAGCGTCGCCCGGACCACGGCCTGCCGGGGATCACCGGCGACCAGAGCCGAACCGGCGAGCTGCTCGACCCAGCCCTCGCAGACGAGGAGCGCCACCACAGTGGCCACCTCACAGTTGCCGAACGGCACCACCGCCGCGTGCTCGACGAAGCAGCGCCCCCGATCGGCGTTGTCGGCGCCGCGCAGCAACTCGTCGACAGCGGCGGCCGCCGCCACCGCGCAGAGCCGCAACACGTAGCCGTCCACCGCCGGCCCGGTCGCGTACCCGGAGGCGCTCTCGCCCCCGGCCAGCAGCCGGACCTCCACGTTCGCGTCCAGGCCGAAGGTGCTGACCTGCACGTGGTCGATCACCACCCGCGGCCCCGGCGCGCCGCCCGTCTCCAACGGCCGGGACGGCGCCGACTCCGTCGTGGTCACCTGACCACCGGAGTACGACGTGCCGAGCGTCGCCGGGCTGCCGGTGGCGGCACCGGCCGGTGCGGCCGAGACCGAACCCGGCTCCTCGACGGTGGCGCGACCCCGGTGCGGCGCGTTCGACCGGCGGCGGCGCGAGGTCTCCGTGCCCGGTCGCTGCTCCGGGCCCGTCGGCGCGGCCTGCACCCGACCGCCGGACGGTCGGCCACCCGACGTCGACTCGGCCGCCCGGGCCTCACCGTCACGCGGGTCGGCACCGGCGTCGCGCGTCTGGGAATCCGGGGTACGCCGTTCGGCGACCCGAGGCTCGGCCACGCGACGGCGGACCGGCGGGGGCGGCGTGCTGGGCAGGCCGGGCACGTTCTGCGGGGCGGCGGCCAGCCCCATCCGATCCTGGAGCAGCCGAGCCACCTGTCGGCTCACCTCGGCCGGGTCGGCACCGTCGGCGAGGTCCAGTCGCAGGCTGTGCGCCCCGGCCGGGGTACGCCGCAGCGCGGCGTCGCGGACACCCGCCACCTCCCGAACGGCGTCCAGGATCGCGTTGACGTCGAACCCCTCGGGGCGCTCCCGCAGCGGTGCCGGCTCGTCGTCGCGGCGAAGGTGCGTCGCGATGCGCGCGAGTTCCGGGGTTTCGGCCGGCGGGTCCACGGCTGGCGGCTCCGGCACGACAGGCACGTCCGGCTCTGCGGGGACGCGCTGCGGCAGCACCGCTTTCGGGTCCGACTGCCGGTCGTCGTCGGCGGACGACGCCGGGTCGGGCGCGGATCGGCGCGCCGCGTAGGAAGAGGGGGGCGCTGGGGCGGGCCGGTCGCGGGGTTCGGGCCCGTTCGCCGACGGTGGCGTCACCCCCGACGAGGAGGACCTGACGTCGGTGCTCGACGGCACGTTCGTCGGCGCGGAGGGGCGCTGCGAGTCGACGGGGCCGGGCGGCTCGGGCGCAGCCGGGCGCAGCCGGAACGGCCCAGTCGGCCGGACCGGGCTGCCGGGAGTCTCGTCGTCACCCCCACGCGGCGACGTGGCCGACTGGATCGCCGCCCACGACGGACGCTCGACCGGGGCGGCGGGAATCCGCCCCTCGGACCAGTCCGGACGCTCCTCATGGTTGGGCTTCGGTGAACCGCCGGCCCAGGAGGGGCGTTCCGCCACCAGCGGTGGACCCGCCGGAGCCGGCGGCGGGTCGGCCGACGTCGGAGGTGCCCCCGCCGGCGCGGGAGGTGGCGTGGCGGGCGACGCCGGGTTGGTGGCCCAGGACGGACGCGACGGCGAAGCACTGGTCGGTGCCGGGTCTGACCCTCCGGCCCAGGACGGGCGCGACGGCGAAGCGCCGGTCGGCTCCGGATCGGACCCTCCGGCCCAGGACGGGCGGGACGGCGGAGCGCCGGTCGGCTCCGGATCAGCTCCCGCGGCCCAGGACGGGCGGTCGGCCCGGGACGCACGGGTCGCCCCGGACCCGGCCCAGGACGGCCGGTCGGCCGGCGGACCGCTGGTCGCCGTCGGGCCACCGGCCCAACTCGGGCGCTCGACGGCGGGCGGCGACGACACCGGCGGACCGCTGGTCGGGGACGGGTCCGAGTCGACTGACCGGAGGGGACGGTCGGCAGGTGGGACAGCCGACGGAGCGGCCCAGGACGGGCGGTCCGTCGGCGGCACGCTGGCCGGGTCGGCGGGGCGCTCCGGCACGGACTCAGGTCGGGCGGGGTCGTACCCACGCGGCGAGTCGGCGCGCACCGGCTCGTACGGGCGGGACGACTCGGCCCGCACCGGCTCGTACGGCTGGACCGGCTCGGCGACCCAGCCCGGCGCGGACTCGTCGCGCGTCGGCGGAACGTCCGGATCGTCGGACTGACGGGACCACTGTGGCGCCCAACCGCGGTCCCAGCTCGGCCCCGACCAGTCCGGCTCGACCGTCGGCGGCTCCCCGCCTCGGTGCGTGTCTCCCGGGTGGGGGCCCTCGGCGGCGTCGGCGTGCCCGACCGGCCCGGGCGCACGTCCCGGTGCGGTCGGATGCTCCGGGGTGAGCGGTTCGCGCCAGTCGCGTGGCGTGGCCGACGGGTCGTCGGCGGCGAGGCGTTCCCCGATCGGCGCGTGGAAGCCGGGCGGCACCTCGAAACCCGACGCGGCGGTGCCCACTGGCGGCACCTGGACCGCCGGCGGTGCCGAGGTGGGTGGCCCGGGCTCGGCCCAGCGGGCGCGGTGCGCGGCGGTCGGATCGGCGGACCGTTGACCGGTGCCCGTGTCGGGCTCGCCCGCGCCCTGCTCCGCCGGAGGGGCGGGACGTTGGGCGGGCACCACCAGCCGGTCGCTGGGCTGCTCGGACCGCCCGTCGCTGGGCAGCCCGGGTGGTGCGCTCACCGGTGTGGGACGGCCCACCGTCGGTTCGAGACCGGGGCGACGGACGCCGTTGGCGTCCTCCGGGTGGTGCACACCGTTGGCGTGATGACCATTGACCCGGCCCGGCGGCTCCGGGTCACCCGGCGGCTCGGCCAGCGGCGGCGGAAGGTCACCGTGCCGCTTCGAGGAGGTGCGCCAGCCGGACGCCGGGTCGGGCTGCCAGCGCGGCGCCTGCTCCCGGGCGTCCTCACGGTCGGCGGCGCGAGGCCACCCACCCGCCTGAGGCGCCCACCCACTGACGGGACGGCTCGGGTCGTCGTGCTGACCCGCTCCGTCACCGTGTTCTCCCGGGGTGGCGGCTCCGGGTTGCCCTGTTTCACTCACCGCGCGCTCCTTGGTCGCCCCCGCTGAGGCTACCGTGTGCCGAGAGTGGCGATAAGTTACAGCGGCGGGGCATTTCCGCGACTGTGGTCGGTGACCTCGCCGGTCGGGGAAAAATGCCGGCTCGTACGGAGAACTCGGAGGATCCCATGACCGCTGCGGGGAACGGTGCACAGACCGCTGGCCGGCCCACCCGCCTGCCCCGCTCCGCGCGTCGTAAGCAGCTTCTCGCTGCGGCGCAGGAGGTGTTCGTCGCGCAGGGCTACCACGCCGCCGCGATGGACGACATCGCCGAGCGGGCCGGGGTGTCGAAGCCGGTGCTTTACCAGCACTTTCCCGGAAAGATGGACCTCTACCTGGCATTGCTCGACACGCACTGTGACGCCATCGTCGCCAAGGTGCACGAGGCGATGCGTGGCACCAGCGACAACAAGGAACGGGTCAGCGCGTCGGTACGCGCGTACTTCGACTTCGTCGACCACGAGAGCGAGGCGTTCCGGCTCGTCTTCGAGTCGGACCTGCGCAACGACCCGGCGGTGCGGCAACGGGTGGAACGGGTCGAGCAGGGCTGCATCGCGGCGATCACCGACACGATCATCTCGGACACCGGGGTGAGCCGGGCGCACGCCGAACTGCTCGCCTCCGGGCTGGTCGGTGCGGCGGAGACGGCCGCCCAGTTCTGGCTGGCCGGCGGCCGGCAGGTGCCGAAGGCCGAGGCCGAGGCGTTGGTGGCCGCGCTGTCGTGGCGGGGGATCGCGAGCTTCCCGCTGCAAGGTGAGTCAGCCTGACCGCCGGGCCCGTGATCGGATAGCCTTCGCAGGGCGGTTCCATCGCCCCAGTTGAGGAGGCACAGTGGAGGTCAAGATCGGCGTGCAGTACGCGCCGCGCGAACTGGTACTGGACAGCGCGCAGTCGCCGGCCGAGATCGAGCAGATCGTGACCGACGCCTTCGCCGGCAACGGCGGCACGCTCTCCCTGACCGACGAGAAGGGCCGGCGGGTCATCGTTCCGGTCGAGAAGGTCGCCTACGTCGAGATCGCCGAGGCGTCGCCCCGCGCGGTCGGTTTCACCGTCCGCTGACCGGTCCGGCCATCGCGGCAGGTCGGCGTCCGGCCCGCCTGCCGCGGGCCGGCTCCGGCCCCGACCGCCGCAGGGCCACCCCGCCCCCCGTTCGCCCGGTCGGTCAGTTGTTCAGCCCGGCGGCGGCCATCCGCGTGGTGTGCGCGGCGGTGAGCCGGCCGAACAGCCCGGGCACGTCGACCCGGTCATCCCGCGCGACCAGCGTGGTGAGTGCGGCCCGCTCGGCGGCGACGCGGCTCGCCTGGGACAGCGCCTCGCCGACCAGCCGCCGCGCCCACATCGAGAGCCGACCGGCCACCCTCGGGTCGTCGGCGACTGCCGCCCGGATCTCGGTCGCGGCGAATTCGGCGTAACGGGAGTCGTGCAGGACGTCGAGCACCAGTGCCCGGTCCGGCTCCTCCAACACGTCGGCGATCTCCCGGATGAAGTCGTCGGTGACGGCGTCACCGACGTACGCCTTGGTGACCACCTCCGCCCAGTCCCGAGGCTCGGTCGAGTCGTGGTACGCCTGCAGCGGCTGGACGTAGGGGGCCATCGCGGCCTCCGGCGGCACACCCAGCGCGTCGAGGCGGTCGGCGAGACGCCGGTAGTTGACGATCTCGGCGGCGGCCATCTCGTTCAGCGCGGCTCGTCGGCGCAGGTCGGGGGCGAGCCGGGCATCACCGGCCATTCGTTCGAAGGCGAGCAGCTCCCCGAAGGCGACCAGGCCCAGCAGGTCGGCGACGGCGGGACCGGGGGTGGTCGGCGTGGACACGAGCGCAGGTTACCCCGTACCCGAACACCCGAAGTTGTGTGACGTAGGTCACATTTACTTGCCCCGCGTGGCGAGTGGCCGGATGGGAATCGGGACGGGGGCATGCCTGTTCAGGTAGCATGGAGCAGTTGCCGTGGGCGCCGATCTGATCGAAGCTCAGCCCGCGGCGCGCGTGCGGCCCGGTCCGGCTCGGCAGTCTGCCGCCGACCGTGTGGCCCGCGTCATACCGAACGCGCCCTGAGGACATGACGGGCGCACCCACGAGAGGGCACCCCCACATCCAGATGAGCGAGTTGACTCAAGATCTGATGGACGGCCAGGAACTGGCCCCCACCGCCCCGGTTCGACCGGAGGCCCCCACGTTCGCCGCACTCGGCGCCCGTGCCGAGACCGTCGAGGCCCTGGCCGCGGCCGGCATCACCCGCGCCTTCGCCATCCAGGAGTACGCGATCCCGATCGCGCTGCGCGGCGTCGATCTGATCGGCCAGGCCCCCACCGGCACCGGCAAGACCCTCGGCTTCGGCGTACCCCTGTTGGATCGGGTTTTCGCGCCGGGCGAGGGAGGCGACGGCGTCCCGCAGGCGCTGGTCGTCGTCCCCACCCGTGAGCTGGGCATCCAGGTCGCCAAGGACCTGGCCGCCGCCGGCCGGACGCGCGGCGTCCGGGTGCTGCCGATCTACGGCGGCGTGGCGTACGAGCCCCAGATCGACGCGCTGCGCAAGGGCGTGGAGATCCTGGTCGGCACCCCCGGCCGGTTGATGGACCTGCAGAAGCAGAAGCACCTCCGTCTGGACCGGGTGCACGCGCTCGTCCTGGACGAGGCCGACCGGATGCTCGACCTGGGCTTCCTCGACGACGTCGAGAAGATCCTCGCGATGCTTCCGGAAGACCGGCAGACGATGCTCTTCTCGGCCACCATGCCGGACCCGATCGTCACCCTGTCCCGGCGCTTCCTGCGCCAGCCGATGACGATCCACGCCGGGCACACCGCCGAGACCGGCCCGTCGCCGCAGACCCAGCAGCTCGTCTACCGCACCCACTCGATGAACAAGGTCGAGGTGGTGGCGCGCATCCTCCAGGCGGAGGGGCGAGGGCTGACCATGATCTTCACCCGTACCAAGCGGGCCGCCGACCGGGTCGCCGAGGACCTCGACTTCCGCGGGTTCGCGGTCGCCGCGGTGCACGGTGACCTCGGCCAGGGTGCTCGTGAGCGCGCCCTGCGCGCCTTCCGCGCCGGCAAGATCGACATTCTGGTCGCCACCGACGTGGCGGCCCGAGGGTTGGACGTCACCGGCGTCACCCACGTGATCAACTACGACTGCCCCGAAGACCAGGACACCTACACCCACCGGATCGGTCGTACCGGCCGGGCCGGCGCGACGGGTGTCGCGGTGACCTTCGTCGACTGGGACGACATGCCGCGCTGGCGCATCATCGACAAGACCCTCGGTCTGGAGATGCCGGAGCCGCCGGAGACGTACCACACGTCGCCGCACCTCTACACCGACCTGCACATCTCCACCGAGGTCAGCGGCACGCTGCCCACGGCCGAGCGCACCCGGGCCGGGCTGGCCGCCGAGATCGAAGAGGACCTGGGTGGCACGACCCGCTCCCGTCGGGGTGACGGCGGCGGTCGGGGCTCCCGTCGCGGTGAGGGCCGTGGCGAGCGCCGTGGTCGAGGTGACAGCCGTCGCGGCCGCTCCGACGCCGACACCGCGACCACCGCCGAGGCACCCGCCGGCGACGCCGCCGACGAAGGCACCCGTACCCCCCGCCGCCGGCGTCGCCGCCGGGCCGGCGAGGTGGTCGCGGGCGAGGCGACCACGGTGATCGCCGCCGAGCCCGGTGCCACCGAGCCGGCCGCCGCATCCGACGGCGAGCCGTCGAAGCCCCGCCGCCGCCGGCGTCGCCGTGGTGGCGGTTCCGGTGCGGGTACGCCGGCCGAGGCGACCGCCGACTGACCGACTGCCACACCTGACATCCCCCGCACCGCCCCGCGCGGTACGGGGGATGTTCCCTTCCCACCCCGCCTGCCGAAGATGGAACGATGCCGGAACCACTGGACGCCGCCCTGACCGAGGTCCGGGCGCTGCTACTCGACCCCGCGCTGACCCGGGCGGTCGCCGCCGGACGACGCCGTGGCCACCGCCCCTCCGTGGTTCGGGCCGAACTGCGGCCGGTGACGCTCAAGGCCGGGCCCCGCATCCAGATCGCCACGTCGGACGGCGCTCGCCCGTACACCCGCAACGTCGCCCCCGGCGCGGAGGCCGCCGTGGCGGTCGACGAACTGCTGGCCGAGCCGTTCGGTAACTGGCACGTGGAGACTGCCGACGCGACGCTGCAACTGCGGGTGACCAAGTCCGGCGAGGCGCAGGTACACCGGGCCGCGACCACCCGCGTCGCGGCCACGCCCAGCGGAAACGACCGGGCCAAGGACTACCTGCTGGACCCGGGCGACCCGATCTTCGCCGAGATCGGCGGCTCGGCGGCCAAACGCCGCCAGGTGGACGCGTTCCTGCGGGCCCTGGCCGCGACCCTGCCCGACGACCTGACCGGCCCGCTGCGGGTCGTCGACCTGGGCTGCGGCAACGCCTACCTGACGTTCGCCGCGTACCGCTACCTGACCGGCCGAGGGCTGGACGTGCACCTGGTCGGCGTGGACGTCCGCGAGGACCAGCGGCAGCGCAACACCGAGCTGGCGCAACGGCTGGGCTGGGCCGACCAGGTCAGCTTCGTGGCCGGCACCATCGCCGACGCCGTCGTCGACCCCGCACCCGACCTGGTGCTGGCGCTGCACGCCTGCGACACCGCCACCGACGAGGCGCTGGCCCGCGCGGTGCGATGGGACGCCCGCTGGGTGCTGGCCGCCCCGTGCTGCCACCACGACCTGGCGAAGCAGCTCCGCGCCCAGCCGACCCCGTCCCCGTACGAGCTGCTGACCCGGCAGGGCATCCTGCGTGAGCGCTTCGCCGACGTGCTCACCGACGCGCTGCGCGCCGGATTGCTGCGAGTCCACGGATACCGGGCCGAGGTGGTGGAGTTCGTGGACTCCCAGCACACGCCGCGCAACCTGCTGATCCGTGCCCGTCGTACCGGTGGTGGGCAGACCGAGGCGCAGCGGGCGGAGTACCGCGAGCTGGTCGACCAGTGGCAGGTCACACCTCGGCTGGAGACCCTGCTCTCCGGCGAGTAGGGGCTGTTACATAAGGGCGGTCGAGCCGAGTTCATAGGGGCGGGCGAACCGAGGCGGAGTCCGGGCGGCGATCCGGCAAGACGCGGTCGCGTTCGGATACCGGCGTCGTATCCGGATGCGACCACAACGCCACCGGGCGTAGTCCGGGCCCGCCGGCTCTTGTGAAACAGCCCCTGGGAACGCCCCTAACGGCGGCGGTCGCTACGGTCGCGGGCGCCCCCGTCGAGGACGGACACCCGGTCGGTGCCGGACCGATGGTTGTCCCCCGGGGCGGTCGGGAACGGAACGACCTTGCCCGCGCTCTCGGCGTTGCCGGCCGCCGCGAAGGCGTTCCAGGAGATGTCCACCAACAGCTTCTTGATCTCGGCGTGCCGGGTGGCCGCGTTGTGTTGCAACGCCATCCGGGCACCCAGCACGACACCGACAAGCGTCGTGGTGATCGCGCCGGTGGCGGCCAACACGTGCAGACCGGTCGCGGAACCGGTGCGGAGCACCAGGACCAGCAGCCAGATCCAGAACCCGGCAGCGAAGACGCCGGCCTTGGCGACGAAGAAGAGACTCACCGCACCGGGCTGGTACGGCTGGGGGCGGCTCGGGTCGGCCATGGTGCTCCTCGGCGGTGGTGCGGTCGGACGTCGGCAGGCGAAGGACGCCAGGCCGGGACGGGCACGAGCTTAGTGGAACAACGATGATGATCGCTCGATGCAGGTTCCGGTCCGCATCATGCTGCCGGAGAAAAGTCTCATCCACGGGACAGTTTGTGCGGTCAGTCAATTGTTTCCGCCGCTGGGCGTACTACCCTCGGAAGGCGCATCGTCCCGTGCTCCGGCAGGAGGGGAAGTCACACAGGGATGGCATCAGCCGACGTATCACCGCAGATGGCCTTCGCCCGCTTCGTCCGGCGCGCCATCGATGACGCCCGCGACGAACGCGGCTGGACCGTGACCGATCTTGCCTCGCACACGGGCGTCGGTCGCTCCACCGTGTTCCGCTGGCTCGCGGGTGACTGGCAGGACTATCCCGAACTCGCCAAGGTGCGCGGCTTCTGCGCCGCACTGGATCTGCCGGTCGCGGCAGCCTTCCGCGCGCTCGGGCTACCCGACGCCGGCCCCACGCCCCGACGACGTCACGACGACGGCCCGGTCGAGGCCGACGTCCGCGCCATCCTGGATCGGCTGGCCGACCCCACGGTCCCCGCCGAGGAGAAGCACCACATCCGGGACCTGCTCCGCTACCTCGCCCGCCGCCCCATCCGCCGCGCCGGCTGACCCCGCGCCCCGCGCCCCAGATCCTCACAACATCGGCGATGTTGCTGCCTCAGACACGCGGGACACAGCAACATCCCCGATGTTGCGCGGATCTCCCGGTGAAGAACACTCCGGTGCCGGCAGGCACGACGTCAGGGATGACCGACACGACTCCGACTCCAAACGGGGCCGGGGCTGGGAGGCACCCAGCGGGCTTTAGGGGACGGTTCGGGTGAACTCGGCCGTGTGGACGGTGGGGCCTACCTGGAAGTCGAGGTAGAGGCGGTAGCGACCCGGGCCGGGGACGGTCAGCCAGAACTTGACCTGGCCGTCGACCAGTTCCGGCTCCGGGTGCACGTGCAGGTAGCCGAGGTCCCCCTCGCGCAGTGCCACCAGGTGCCCGTACGCACCGAGGTAACGCTCCAGCCGGGCGGCACCGTCCGCGCCGTCGATTCGGAAGGTCAGGGGCACCGTCGTCCCGGCCTGCGGGGTGCCCTGGTAGCCGACCGCGAACCCCTCGACAGTCGTCGAGGTGGCCGGCTCCGGCAGCGGACGGGGTTGGTAGTCACCCGGCACGACCAGGTCCGTGCCGAGGGTCACCGCGGTCTGCGCGCCGTTGTCCGCGACGACTGTGAAGTCGGCGTACGCGCGCCAGACGCCGGGCTGGGCCAGGGTCAACGGCACCGACCAGGTGCCGTCGGCCGCCATGGTCGGGTGCAGGTGCTGGTAGCCGGTCAGGTCCCGGCGGACGACGATGAGGTGCATCGGTTTGTCGTGCACGACGGCGAAGCGGGTGACCGGTCGGCGTTGCACGTCGCGTACCTGGAAGCGGAGCTGTCCGGGGCGACCGGCCGCGAACTCGGTGGACGACGGCACCAGGGTGAGCCCGGCCGAGCTGACCGCCAGGCCACCCGGCTCGGTGGGCGCGCCCTGGTCGGTGCCCGTGGCGGCGCCGTGGTTGTGCGGGCCGACGCCGGGTGGGTCGCTGTGTTCGGCGGCCAGCGAAGGCGCGCCGGTGGTGGTGCCGCCCTCGTTCAGCCGGCCGAGACCGAAACCGAGCAGGACCGCCAGCACCAGCCCGCCGACCACCAGTGCCAGCCGGAGTGTGGCTCGGTCCGGCGCGGCCGAGACCTCGTCAGGCAGCGGCGCGGCCGAGACCTCGTCGGACACCGGCACGGCGGAGACCTGGTCAGGCACCGCCGACGCCCAGCACGTGAACCGCCTGGTCGGCGGCGGTCCGGCCCGCGACGGCGCGGGTGTCGGGCTGCTGGTCGGTCATGCCGCCCACGGTACCGTCGCGCCGGGCCGACCCGGACCGACGCCCGGACGGCGTGGCGACCATCGCATTCGACGCCGCCCGGGAACTTCTCCACGACCGGCACCTGAGCGAGCCGCCGCGCGACCACCACACCACCGCGCGATCACCGAGCCGCTACGCGGGAACTTGTCCACCGACCGGCACCGAAGCGAGCCGCCGCGCGGGTCACCCGGCGACGGCCAGGGCGAGCGGGAGCACGTCCGGTGCACCGGCCCGGCGCAGTGCCCGCGCCACGAGCGTCATCGTCCAACCCGAGTCGATCAGGTCGTCGACGAGCAGCACCGGGCCGTCCAGGCCGGCCAGCGCGTCGGCCAGATCGGTCGGCACGGTGAAGGTGTCGTGCAGCGCGCGTACCCGTTGGGCGCTGTTGCCGCGCGGCCCGCCTGGGCCGCCCGCACCGGCCGGTGTGACCTGCCCGAGGAGCGGCAGCCGGCCCACGGCGGAGATCCGCTCGGCGAGCGACCCGACCAGCCGGGGCCGCCGCCGGGAGCCGACCGCGACCACGGCCACCGGACGGCGGGGCCACGGGTCGTCGCCGTGCGCCCACGCCTTCAGCACCTCCACCACGGCCGCGGCCACGTCGTCGGGCACCGGCCTGTCGGCCGCCTCCGCGCCGACGAGATCCCGCAGTCGACCACCCCAACCCAGGTCGGAGAGACGCCCGACGGCCCGGCCCGGCAGGGCCTGCTCCGCGGGGGCGATCCGGCCCTTGAGGGGTACGCCCACCGCGTCGAGCCCGGTCGGCCAGAGCTTCTTCGGGGCGATCTCCACACCGGGTCGGCCCAGGAAGGTCTGCGCGGCGGCGAGAGCGGCCGTCGACACGTCGGCGGCGAAGAGGGGCTCGGCGCACCTGTCGCAGCGGCCGCAGTCGACCGCCCCGGTGTCGTCCAGGCGTTCCCGTAGATACCGCATCCGGCAGTCGGACGTGGTCGCGTACTCCCGCATGGCCTGTTGCTCGACGGTGCGCGCCTCGGCGACGCGGCGCAACCGGGCCTCGTCGTAGGTCCAGGGCTCGCCGGTGGCGAGCCAGCCACCGCGCACCCGACGGACCGCGCCGTCCACGTCGAGCACCTTGAGCATCAGTTCCAGGCGGGCCCGGCGCAGGTCGACGAGGGGTTCGAGGGCCTGGGTGGAGAGCGGGCGGTCGGTCTGCAGGGCGGCCAGCACGGCCCGGACCTGCTGCTCCGGCGGGAAGGCCAGGGAGGCGAAGTATCGCCAGATCGCGGCGTCCTCGACGCCGGGCAGCAGCAACACCTCGGCGTGCTCCACGGCGCGACCGGCGCGGCCGACCTGCTGGTAGTACGCGATGGGCGAGGGCGGTGCGCCGAGGTGCACGACGAAGCCCAGGTCGGGCTTGTCGAAACCCATGCCGAGCGCGCTGGTGGCGACCAACGCCTTGATCTTGTTGTCGAGCAGGTCCTGCTCCGCGGCCCGCCGGTCGGCGTCGTCGGCCTGCCCGGTGTACGACGCCACCGGGTAGCCCCGGGAACGCAGGAACTCGGCCGTCTCCCCCGCCGCCGCCACGGTCAGCGTGTAGATGATGCCGGAGCCGGGCAGCTGGTCCAGGTGGTCGGCGAGCCAGGCCAACCGGTGCGCCGGGCTGGGCAGGTCGAGCACCCCGAGGCGCAGCGACTCGCGGTCCAGGGTGCCGCGCAGGACGAGGGCGTCGCCCAACTGCTCGGCGACGTCCTGGGTGACGCGGGAGTTGGCGGTGGCGGTGGTGGCCAGCACCGGCGTGCGCTCGGGCAGCTCGGCGAGGAACGTGCGCAGCCGCCGGTAGTCCGGCCGGAAGTCGTGCCCCCAGTCGGAGACGCAGTGCGCCTCGTCGACCACCAGCAGCCCGGTGGTCGCGGCCAGCTTGGGCAGTACGCCGTCGCGGAAGTCCGGGTTGTTGAGCCGTTCCGGGCTGATCAGCAGCACGTCGACGGCCCCGGACTGGATCTCGGCGGTGATCTCGTCCCACTCGTCGAGGTTCGCCGAGTTGATCGTGCGGGCCCGGATGCCCGCCCGGGCGGCCGCCTCGACCTGGTTGCGCATCAACGCCAGCAACGGCGACACGATCACCGTCGGGCCGTGCTCTCCGCCGTCCCTCAGCAGCGCTGTCGCCACGAAGTAGACAGCCGACTTGCCCCAACCGGTGCGCTGCACGCAGAGCACCCGCCGCCGGTCGACGACGAGCGCCTCGATGGCCCGCCACTGGTCCTCGCGCAGCCGGGCATGGTCACCGGCGAGCCGGCGCAGCACCGCCTCGGCCCGCTCCCGTACCGCCGCTCGATCGTGGCTCATCCGGCATTTCTACCAGGAGTGGGGGACGGCCCGGCCCGTCGCGCCCGGTGCCGGTCGCCTCACTCGACCCGGCCGGGTGGGGCGGGCACGGCCGGCGGGGGAAGGAAGATGAGCAGCTCGCGCAGGGAATCAGTGAGCGCCGGTGGGAGGAGGCAGCGGGCCGCCAGGTCCTCCATCGAGCCGAACGGCCCACGAAGCCACCGGTCCATCACCACCTGCCGCGCCTGCCCGGCGGTGACCCCGGGCAGCTCGGCGATCGTCCGTTCCTGGACCGCGTTGACATCCACCAGGCCACCGTCGTCGAAGGTGCGGGGCAGGTCGGGGCGGCCGATGTGCAGCTCCTGCCGCGCCGCCGGGTAGTGGTACAGCAGGTAGCGGGCCTGCTCACGGCGGACCCGACGGTCGTCCACCACCGGCTCGGACGACCCCCCGATCCGGTTCGTGAGGGCCGACCAGATCGCGCCGTTGAGCAGGATCGTGTGCAGGACGCCGAGCAACCAACCGAGCAGCCAGGCCAGGATCAGGACACCCTCGGCGTCGGTCACCTCCTCCGAGTCGCCGCTACCGAGTACGCCGATGAAGGTGACCGACAGCGCCAGGTACGCCACGGCGAAGAGCCCGTTGCGCCAGCTCCGCCGCCAACTGGCGTAGACCAGCACCACCAACCAGGTGAGGAGACCGAAGGAGAACACGGCGGTGAGGGTGCCGACGATCGTCGAGGTGACACTCAGCCAGCGCGGCACCGAGTGCGCCGAGGTGTCCCGGGATGAGTGCCGGTCCCTGGGCGCCCAGGGCGGAGACGGGACAGGCTGCGGGGCGGGCATCGGGCCGGTCAGGCCAGGCGGCGCGGGCGGGTTCGTCGGCGCGGGCGGGCTGATCGGTGCGGGCGGGCTGGCCGGCGCGGCTGGGTTCGTCGGCGCGGCCGGGCTCGTCGGCTCGGGTGAGCCAGTCGGCGCCGGTGGGCTGATCGGTGCGGGCGGGCTGGGGGTCGGTAGGGGGCGGGGCGACTCCGGCTCACCCGGCGGCTCCGCCACCACGAGGGTCGGGTCGGAGCGGAGGATGCGCCGGTGCAGTTCCTGGAGCGGCTCGCCCGGTCCGATGCCGTGCTCCTCCCGGAGCAGGTCAGCGAACTCCCGGTAGGCCGCGAGCGCCTCCGCCTGCCGCCCACTGCGATAGAGCGCCAGCATGAGCTGGTGCCGCAGTCGTTCCCGGACCGGGAACTCGGCCACCAACTCCACCAACTCCCCGACCATCTCCCGGTGCCGGCCGAGATCCAACATCAGGTCGGCCCGGGTCTCCAACCCGACGGCCCGCAGCTCGACCAACCGTTGCCGGGCCGCCTCCAGAGGAGGCCCGGTGAAGCCGCCGAACGGCTCGCCCTGCCAGAGCGCCAGGGCGGTGGCCAGCTCGGTCAGTGCCTCGGTGGCACGGCCCTCGGCCCGCCGCTGCCGGGCGCGGTGGATGCCCCGTTGGAAACGGACCGCGTCGAGCGCGTCCGGATCCACGCGGAGCAGATAACCGGCATCGGTCAGGCCCAACACCTGCCCGGGGGTACGCGGCGAACGGTCCGGCTCCAGCACCCGGCGCAGCCCGGCGACGTACTTCTGCACGACGTTGGGGCCGTTCGCGGGCGGATCCTCCGGCCAGACCGCCTCGATGATCTGCCCGGTGGACACCGGACGGCCCGCGGAAAGCAGCAGCACGGTCAGCACCGCGCGCTGTTTGCCCGGACCGAGGTCGATCTCCCGGTCGGAATACCAGGCCCGCTGAGGCCCGAGGATCTCGAAACGCAGCTGTCCTGACATGCGAGTTTCCGCTCCTGACACCCCCGCGTGCACCGGACGGCAGTGCCCGGCAGCCGGACGGCAGCATATCGGCAGCCGGACGGCCGTGATGGTCCGCAACATCGTCATCGGCAGAAGCCACGCAGCGAGAAAGAGACATGCGATGACACAGGCAACGGGCACCGCCGGCACCTTCGGACGGACGGTCGGCACGATCGCCGCCGTACTGGCCGCGACCACCCTCCTCGGCGGTTGCGGGCCGAAGGACGAGCCCGCCGCGGCACCGCGGAGCGGCCCGAGCGCCAGCCCGACGGTCGATCCGAAGCGGGCGCTCCTCGACGCCGTCCCGGACGGCACCGAGGGGACGTTCCAATTCAGTGGGAAGGACTCCACCAACACGCACACCGGTCGGGTCGACCCCGCGTCGAAGGCTGTCGAACTCAGCATCACCGGCGCGCCGGGCTCCGACGGCATCACCACGAAGATGTCGTTCCTACTCATCGGCGAGGAGGCGTGGCTGAAGGCGAAGTTCAGCGGCAAGCCGGGCCTGCCGAAGTTCCCGGACAAGTGGATGAAGCTGGACCGCACGAAGCTGACCGGCAGCGACACCATCCCGGCCTACGACAGCGCCGACCAGGGCAACGCCGGTCCGCTCATCGAGGCGGCCACCTCGGTGCAGGAGCAGAGCCCCGGCCAGTACGTCGGTGTCGTCGACGTGAGCGCTGGCAACGCGGCCGAGGTGCTGGACGACGGCGAGGCGGCGGCACTCGGCGAAGCCGGTAAGACGGTGCCGTTCACCGCGGTCGTCGACGAGGAGAAGCGCCTGACCTCGCTGACGTTGAAGATCCCCGCCGCCGGCAAGGCGAAGGCGTACGACTACGTCGTCACCTACACCGACTACGGCACCGCACCGAAGATCTCCGTCCCCACCGGCAGCGCCGCCACCAAGGCCCCGGCCATGGCGTACGAGATGCTCAACGGCTGACCCATACGGGCGGGCGGCGGCCACACGGGGGGCCGCCGCCCAATCCCTGTTGATCAAGAGGTTTGCGTCATCGTTCGGCCGAATTCTGACGCAAACCTCTTGATCAACACGGTCAGGGGCGGGGGCGGGGTCAGCGGCGGGGGCGGAGGGCTCGGGTCAGGTGGGCTACGCGGGGGGCCAGGCCCGCCAGGCCGCCGGGGAAGAAGTAGACGGCCAGGATGAAGACCGTGCCCAGGACGAACAGCGGCTGGCTCAACGGGTGACTGAGGACGGCCGGCAGGTTGTCGACGGCGTCGCTGGTGCCGAAGGCGGTGAGCCGGTGGTCCAGGTACATGTAGAGGACACCGCCGAGCACCGGCCCCCACCGGGTGCCCGGCCCGCCGAGCACGACCATGACCAGCAGCGACAGGGTCAGCTCGGAGGACGTGATGTGCGGCGACGCGCCGCCGACGATCAGGACGTAGACCACCCCACCCGTCGACGCCAACCCACCGGCCAGGGTGAACGCGACAAGCTTGTAGCGGTACGGGTCCAACCCGAGCACGCCGATCCGCCGCTCGTCGTCGCGCAGCCCGGCGAGCACCCGACCGGTCGGCGACCCGCTCACCCGGTGCACCACGAAGACCACGAGCGTCAGGTAGGCCAGCGCCAGCCAGTACAGGTTGACGGTGTTGGTCACCCCGACCAGCCCGGCGGGCAGCCCGGACACGTCCAGCGGCAGTCCCTCCTCACCGCCGGTGAGGCCACCGAAGTCGCGGGCCACCAGGATCGCCCCGACCTGCGCGAAGGCCAGCGTGACCATGGCGAACGCGATGCCCACGGTCCGCAGCGCCACCGCGCCGAGCAGCGCGGCGAGGATCGTGCCGCCGGTGACGGTCAGCAGGGCCGCCTGCCACAGCGGCAGGCCGGCCCGGGTGACGAGGATGTCGGTGCCGTAGACGCCGGCGGCGAAGTACAGGGCGTGCCCGAAGGACAGCATCCCGGTCCGGCCGAAGAGCAGGTCGTAACCCGCCGCCAGCCCGCCGAAGATCAGGCAGATGGCGAGCAGTTGCAGGGTGCCGGGCGAGTTGACCGGCCCCTCGAAGATCCCCGGCAGGGAGATCGTCGAGTACGGCAGGATAGCCAGCACCAGCAGCGCTACCAGTGGCAGGAACGGCCGAACCCGGTGCCACCGCCCCCGTTGCGGACTCAGTTCGTCGGGCACCTGCGCCCGAGGCGCGTCGATCACCGTCATGCCGTTGCCACCTTTCCGGCGATGCCCTGCGGGCGCAGCAGCAGCACCACCGCCAGCAGCCCGACCACGCAGATGTCGCCCAGCCCGGACGTGCCGTAGTAGTTGACGAACTGCTGCACCAGCCCGACCACGACCGCCGCGTACGCGGAGCCGACCACCGAGCCCATCCCACCGATCACCACCACGATGAACGCGAAGATCAGCAGTGAGCTGCCCTGACCGGGCGAGACGGTGCCGAAGTAGACGCCGCCGAGCGCCCCGGCGAGCGCCGCCGCCGCCCCGCCGATCGCGAAGACCAGCGTGAACGCCTTCCGCACGTCGATGCCGAGCGCGGTCACCATCTCCCGGTTCTCCACCCCGGCGCGGATCACCAGGCCGTACCGGGTCCAGCGCAGGAACGCCAGGATCGCGCCGAGCACCAGCACCGCCGCGATGATCAGCAGCAGGCCGCCGTTCGGCACCTGCGCGCCGAGGATCCCGGTCACCTGCCGGGTCCAGTCCGGGCGCGGGAACGGTCGAGCGTCCGCACCCCAGGTGGCCTGCAACAGCGCCACCCCGGCCAGCGAGAGGCCGACGGTGACCAGCACCTGCTCGATGGTGCGGGAGTAGAGCGGACGGATCAGCACCAGCTCGACCAGGATCGCCACCAGCGTGCCGGCGACCACCCCGAACGCGACGGCCAGCACGAAGCCGAACCCGTCGGGCCCCGCGCCGGGTAGGTTGCCCGCCGCCCACCAGGTGCCGTACGCGCCGACGCCGAGGAACAGCCCGTGCGCGAAGTTGAGCACGTCGGCCAGACCGAAGACCAGGGACAGGCCGGAGGCGACCAGGAAGTACAGCGCCGCCAGGCCGAGCCCGGTCAACGCCAGGAGAATGACGGTCCCCATCAGTGTGCGTCCTTCCCGGCCAACGGCGCCCGGTCCGACCCGGTCGGGCGGTGCGCCTCGCCGGACCCCACACCCAGCAGCGACTTGGTCAACGCCGTCTCCAACAGCAGCTCGTTGGCGTCGCCGGTCCAGGCCACCCGACCGGCGGCCAGCACCACCGCGTCGCGGGCCAGTCGGCGTACGACGGCAAGGTTCTGCTCCACGAGCAGCACCGGCACCGACTCCGCGACCCGTTCCAGCACCTCGGCCACCTCGGTCACCACCTTGGGCGCCAGCCCCTTCGTCGGCTCGTCCACGAGCAGCAGCCGGTTGTCGTTGAGCAGCACCCGACCGATCGCGAGCATCTGCTGCTGCCCGCCGGAGAGCGAGCCGGCCCGTTGCCGTCCGCGCCGGTCCAGCTCCGGGAAGAGCGCGAAGACCTTGTCGTACGCCGGGCTGGTGCCGCGCCGTTCGGCGAGCCGGAGGTTCTCGGCGACGGTGAGACCGGCGAACACGTCCCGGTCCTCCGGCACGTAGCCGAGCCCACCGCGGACCAGCCGGTGGGTGGGTTGGGTCAGCAGACTCTGCGCGCCCATCCGCATGGTGCCGCGGACCTCCCCGGCGGGCGGGGTGAGCCCGAGGATGGCGCGCAACGTGGTGGTCTTGCCGACGCCGTTGCGGCCGAGCAGAACCGTCACGCCGGTCGGGGCGACAGTGAAGGACACCCCCTGGAGGATGTGCAGCCCGGAGATCCGGACCGACAGCTCCTCCACACTGAGGATCGGTTCCATCAGAGCGACTCCCCCAGGTAGGCCTCTTGCACAGTGGGGTTGGCCATCACCGTCTCCGGGGTGTCACAGGCCAGCAGCGCGCCGTGGTGCATCACGGCGATCCGGTCGGCCAGCTCCAGGATGACGTCCATGTGGTGCTCGACCATCAGCACCGCCCGGCCGCTGTCGCCGGTCAGCGACTTGATGACGGCGACCAGCTCCGGGATGTCCTCGGCGCTGACCCCGGCCATCGGCTCGTCCAGCAGCATCACCCGGGGTTCACCGGCGAGCAGCAGGGCGATCTCCAACTTGCGCTTCTCGCCGTGGGCCAGGGTGCCGGCGAGCGCCGTACCCCGGTGGGAGAGGCCGACCCGGTCGAGCGCCGTGTCGGCGGCGGCGGCGACCTCCCGGTCGGCCGCCGCCCGCCGCCACAGTGCCATCGAGCCCCCGCGGTGCGCCTGCACGGCGAGCCGGACGTTCTCCCGCACGCTGAGCGAGCCGAAGACCGAGGACGCCTGGAAGGTACGGCCCAACCCGAGGCGGGCCCGCCGGTGCGGCGGAAGCGCCCCGATGTCCTGCCCGTCCAGGGTGATCCGGCCCTCCGTGGCCCGGCGCAGGCCGGTGATCAGGTTGAACAGTGAGGTCTTGCCGGCGCCGTTCGGCCCGATGACGCCCAGGAACTCCCCGGGCTCGAGGTCGAGGTAGACGCTGTCGACGATGGCGACCTCACCGATCCGCCAGGTCAGACCGCGGGTGGCGAGCATGGCTCAGCCCTTCATGGCCACGGCCGGTGGCGCGGTCTCGTCACCGGTGAGGCTCTTCTGCGCGGTGGCCGTGAACTCGGTGCCGCTGCCGGTCAGCTTGGCCTGGAACATCGGCTGGAGCAGCGCGTGGTCGGCGGCCCGGATGGTCATCTTGCCCTTGACCCCGTCGAAGCTCCAGCCCTCCAGAGCGGTGACCATCTTGTCGACGTCGTCCCCGCCCTCCTGTGCCGCCCGCACCACCATCTGGGCGGCCGCGAAGCCGTCCGGGTGGAACAGGTCGATGGTGTTGACCTTCGCCTTGAGCGCCTTGCTGGCCTCGGTGTCGCTGGCACCGTCGAAGTAGTGCGACAGGAAGGAGATCTTGGTGCCGGCGGCCCCGAAGGTCGGCCAGGAGGCACGGATGTCCAGGCCGGTGACGACCGTGGTGGACGCGAGCACGCCCTGCTGGTCGAGGGTCTGCCACATCGCCGGGGCGGTGGTGCCCGCCCAGGCCACGAAGAGCAGGTCGGGCTTGGCGGCCTTGATCTGGCTGGCGAACGGGGTGAACTCGGTGGCGCTCGCCGGGGCCCGGACACTGCTCACGGTGGCTCCCGCCCCGCCGATGACGGCCTTGACGGCCGCCTCGTTGGCGTCACCGAACGCGCCGTCCTGCGCGAAGACCACCACCTTCTTGCCGGTCGGATCGCCGATGAACGACTTGGCGGTCACCACGTCCTGGTAGGACTGTCGACCGGAACGGAACGTGTACTTGTTCGCGCCGGTCACCGCGTCGGTGGCGGCCGGCCCACTGATGAACAGGACCTTGTTCTGCGCCGCGATCGGCGCGACCTGCAACGCGACGCCGGAGGCGGTGGAACCGGCGATGATCTTCGTGCCCTTGCCGATCAGGTCCTTCGCGGCGGAGACCGCCTTGGCCGGGTCACCCGCGTCGTCGACCTCGGTCAACTCGATCTTCCGGTCGCCGACCTTGCCGGTGCCCTTCGTGGCGAAGTCGAGCCCGGCCTTGAACCCCTCGATGTACTGCTTTCCGTAGCTGGCCAGGGCACCCGACTGGGAGTACACCAAGCCGACCTTGACCGGCGCGGCGCTGTCGCCGCCGCCGGTGGCGGTGTCCTGCGGGCTACCACAGGCCGTGGCGGCCAGCGCCGCGGCCATCATCGTGGCGGCGGACAGGAACGCCCGCCGCGTGTGCCGGACCGTCATCGCGACTCCAGGTGAGGACAGGATGCTGTGTTGTCGGCTCACGCTAGAAGTGACGTCACCCACGGGCTATGTGGCGGAAACACACAAGTAACGGGAATGAGGTGGCCGGAGGTTACAACGGGCCACCCGCCCACCGGAGAGCAATCGGCGCTGATGGCCCGAATCACCACGGACCGCACTCGACGTGTGTCTCCTCGCGCCATCCGCCGCTCAGCCGTTCGATGATCGACTCCACCTCGACGAGGTGGTGCCATCCCGAGCGGCGGACACCCCCACATCGCCGACCAGGAGTCGATCACCCCGCCACGCATTCGGGGCAGGGCACTGCGGCGAGGGCAGGGCGGGCACAGAGCCGGCCCGTCGTCCGGGTGGCGGACGACGGGCCGGCGGGTGGGCCGGGCGTGATCGGCCCAGCGGTCGGCTCGGAGCGGATCAGCTCCGGGCCGGGGTCAGGAGACGAGGCCGGCGCGGGCGGCGACGGCGGTGTCCGGGTGGTCGCTGAAGACGCCGTCCAGGCCCAGGCCGAGGAAGAGTTCGTACTCGGCGGTGATGTCGCCGCGAGCGTTGGGATCGGTGCCGATCCGGAAGTCCACGGGGAGGAACTGGTTCTCCGCGCGGAACGTCCAGGAGTGCACGAGCAGCCGCTCGCGGTGCGCGTCGCGTACCACGTTGGTGGGGGCGAGCAGGTTGCCGGCCGCGTCCCGGGGCACCAGTAGGTTCTTGTTCGCGCCGATGCCGTCGGCGTACCCGGCGATCCACTTCAACCCGGCCGGCGTGACGAGGTCCTGGTAGCCACGGGTGTCACCGGCGACGGTGAAGTCGTACGGGCGGCCGGTGGCGTCGAGTAGCTGCACCAGCTTCACGTCGGTGAGCCGGCTCAGTCGACGCAGGTTCGCCGTCTCGAACGACTGGATGAACACCGGCGAGTTCTTTCGGTCCAGCTTGTTCTGCCGCAGCACCTTCAGCAGCGGCTCCTCCAACGGCTTGCCGATCGACGTGAAGTAGGTCGGGTGCTTGGTCTCCGGGTAGATGCCGATGGTGCGGCCCCGTGCCCGCCCCTCGGTCCGGGCCAGGTCGATGACCTCCTGGAGGGTCGGCACCTCGAAGCGGCCGTCGAAGGCGGTGTTCGCCACCCGTACCTGCGGCAGTCGTTCCTTGGCTCGCAGCGTCTTCAGCTCGGCCAGGGTGAAGTCCTCGGTGAACCAGCCGGTCACGGCGACACCGTCGATGGTCTTGGTCGCCTTGCGGGCCGCGAATTCCGGGTGGGTCGACACGTCGGTGGTGCCGGAGATCTCGTTCTCGTGCCGGGCGACCAGGATGCCGTCGGCTGTCGACACCAGGTCCGGCTCGATGTAGTCGGCGCCCATCCGGATCGCCAGCCGGTACGCCTCCAGGGTGTGCTCCGGCCGGTAGCCGCTGGCGCCTCGGTGACCGATCACGATCGGACGGTCGGTCGCCCGGGTGCGGTCCGCTTCGGTCGAGGGCTCGGCGGCAGCCATCGTGGGCACGGCCACGGCGGCGGCGAGCAGCACGCCGGCCACGCCGAGGGTCGAGAGGGTACGTCGCAACGCCGTCTCCTGTCATCGGGGGTTGCCCGTCAGCAGACCGCCCGTGATTGGCCGGGAGTTTGTCGGCGACTGGCCGGGAGGTGAATCTCCGGAATGGGCGTTCCCGCTCCGGCGTTCGCCCGGAAAAGGAAGATTGTCTGGTGCGCTGGTTCTTCCGCAACCCCGTGCGGCTGGTGCCGCTGGGGTTCCTGGTGCCGATCCTGCTGGGCACCGGGCTGTTGATGGCGCGCTGGGCAACGGTCGATCACCAACGCCCACCCCTGGTCACCGCGTTGTTCACCGCCACCTCCGCGGTGTCGGTGACCGGAATGGCGATCAACGACACCCCCAACTACTGGTCAGGTGCGGGGCTGGTGGTGATCACCCTGCTCACCCAGCTCGGCGGTCTCGGCATCCTCACCGCGGCGGCGCTGGTCATCCTGGCGGTCTCGCGCCAACTGGGCCTGCGCAACCGCCTGCTGGTGCAGGCCGAGACGGCGGAGTTCGGGATCGCCGACGTGGCCCGCCTGCTGCGTCGGATCGCGGTGACCGTCTTCGCCTGCGAGGCGGTGATGACCGCGCTGGTCGCCGGCCGGCTCTGGTGGGCGTACGACTACCGGCCGGGCCGGGCCCTCTGGTCGGGGGTGTTCCACACCGTCCAGGCGTTCAACAACTGTGGATTCGCGCTCTACAGCGACGGTCTGCTGGCCTTCTCCCGCGATCCGTGGGTGTCGCTGCCGCTGGCGTTCGGTGGAATCGTCGGCGGGCTCGGGTTTCCCGCCCTGTTCGAGGCCGTCCGCGAGTGGCGGAGGCCGGCGGGGTGGGTGGTGGCCACGAAGTTGACCATCTGGGGCAGCCTCGTCCTGCTGCTGCTGGGCTTCGCCGGACTGCTCGCCGCCGAGTGGACCAACGCCAACACCATCGGCTCGTACGACGCCGCAGGCAAGACGCTCGCGTCGTTCACCCAGATCGCGTTGAGCCGCACCGGCGGGTTCAGCGTGCTGAACATCGCCGAACTCCAGGAGGAGACCTATCCGCTGCTGATCGTGCTGATGTTCATCGGCGGCGGCAGCGCCAGCACGGCCGGGGGCATCAAGGTGTCCACGTTCTTCCTGCTCGGGTTCACCATCTGGGCGGAGTTGCGCGGCGAGCCGGACGTCACGGTCGGGCAACGCCGGGTGGCGACCGCCAGCCAGCGGCAGGCCGTCACGGTGGCCCTGCTCAGCGTCGCGCTGGTCACGGCCGGGACCATGCTCCTGCTGCTGCTCACCGAGGGCGTGCGGTTCGTCGCGGCCCTGTTCGAGGTCACCTCCGCGTTCAGCACCACCGGGCTCACCGTCGGTCTGGCCGGCGAGCTGCCGACCAGCGGGCAACTGGTGCTCACCGTGCTGATGTTCATCGGCCGGGTCGGGCCGCTCACCCTGGGGTCGGCGATCGCCCTGAACACCCGACGCAGGCTCTACCGCTACCCCCAGGAACAACCAATTGTCGGCTAGAGGCGAGGAGGGTCGAGGTGTCCGCGAGACGATCGGACGGCGGCGGCATCGTGGTGATCGGGTTGGGCCGTTTCGGCTGCCACCTGGCCGCGTCGCTCAGCCGGATGGACCGCGAGGTGCTGGCCGTCGACCGCAACCCGGAGCAGGTACAACGCTTCTCCGACCAGCTCGACCGGGTGGTTCAGGCCGACTCGACCGAGGACGGGGCGCTCCGTCAGCTCGGCGTCGCCAGCTTCGGCCGGGCGGTGGTGGCCATCGGGGCGTCGGTGGAGGCGAGCGTCCTCACCGTGCTGGCGTTGGTCGAGTTGGGTGTGCCGCAGATCTGGGCGCGGGCCACCTCGCAGAAACACGCCAAGATCCTGTCGTCGGTGGGCGCACACCACGTGATCTTTCCGGAGGCGGAGACCGGCGACCGGGTGGCGCACCTGATCGTCAGCCGGTTGCTGGACTTCGTCGAGTTCGACGACGACTTCGCGATCGCCACCGTCCGGGTTCCGGAGTCGTTCGTCGGGCGCACCCTGCTCGACCTGCGCCCGGAGGAGCGTTCCGGGGTACGCGTGATCGGCGCGAAGGTGCCCGGTGAGCGTTTCCGGTACGCCTCGGACGACACGGCCCTCACCGAGGGTGGGGTGCTGATCGTGGAGGGCGGGATCGACCAGGTGCAGCGGTTCGCGGGGCGACGCTGACAGTCACCTCTTCGGCCCGCCGTGCTTCTCGGGGCCCTTCACCCTTTTCCCGGACCACCCGGCCCCTTGCCCTCGGCGGGCTTCGCCGGTGCCTTCGCCACCTTCGGCGGCTTCGCCTTCTGGGCGGCTCCGCCGCCGGAGCCGCTGGGTGTCGTCGCCTTCTTCGGCGGGGCCTTCTTCGTGGTGGCGGCCGTGCTCGCCGGTGCGGTGGACGGCACGCTGCCGGCCACCCCGGAGACGCGTACGCCGCAGGTCACGTCGCCGAGCCGGAACTCCACCGGCAGCGGGTTCGCCCCGCTGTACGTCCCGGACAGGGTGAGCTTCTCGGCCGCGCCGGGCGCGAGGGTGGTGCGCTGTGCAGCGGGTCGGATCAGCACCTTGCTGCCCTGCTGCTGCACCGACGTCGGCTCCGCCTTCGTCACGGTCTGCTGACCGGGGAAGGTGAAGTTCATCGTCCAGTCCCGCAGCTCCTGCTTGCCGCTGTTGGTCAGGGTCAGCTCGGCGGCGAAGTCCTTGCCGGTATCGGCCCGCAGCGCGTACGTCACGTCGCAGGTCGGTGCCTGCGGCAGACCCATCCGGGCCTCGGTGGTCGGCCGGTCTTCGCCGCTGGCCGGGCTGCGCGAGGTGAATCCCCACATCGCACCGGTGACCGCGATCAGGCCGACGGCGGCCACCCCGGCCTCCACCCGCCGGCGACGCCGGTCCGTCCGCCGGCTCCGGTTACGGGTACGCGACAGCGGCAACGCGTCGGTCGCCGCGGACCAGGGCAGGATCGTGGTGCCCGCATTGGCCAGCGCGGCCGGGTCCAGTGGCCCGCCGGCCGGGGAGACCGCGACCGCGGCGAGCATCCCGGCCGCCTCGGCGAGGGTCCGGGCCAGCTCGGCGGTCACCGGGCGGTCACCGGGCCGCTTGGCCAGGCAGCGCCGCACCAGATCGGCGACCTCGTCGGGCAGGCCGGGCGCCGGCGGCATCGGGTCCGGGTCGTTGTACATGTGCGCCCGCAGCATCTGCGTGGTCGTGGTGGCCTGCCAGGGCAACCGGCCGACGAGCATCCGGTAGAGCAGCAGCCCGACGGCGTACACGTCGGTGGCCGGGGAGACCTGGCCGTTGTCCAGCCGCTCCGGAGCGAGGTACGCGGGGGTGCCGAGCAGTGCGCCGTCCGGCCCCTTCTCACTCTCCCCCACCAGCGCCGAGATGCCGAAGTCGACGACCTTCACACCGGTCGAGGTGAGCATCACGTTGCCCGGGGTGACATCGCGGTGCACCACACCACGCGCGTGTGCGGTGGCCAGCGCCGAGCTGACCTCGGCGCCGATCGTCACCGCCTCCCGCCACGGCAGGCGTCCCTCCCGGCCCAGCCGGCTGGCCAGCGAGGTGCCGTCGACCAACTCCATCACCACGTACGGCACGGTCAGGCCGACCTGCTCGGACTCGCCGTAGTCGTACACGTTGGTGATGTTGGGGTGGCAGAGCCGGGCGGCGGCCTGCGCCTCCACCCGGATGCGATGCCGGAACGCCCGGTCGCTGGCCAGCCGGGAGGCCAGCACCTTCACCGCGACCTGGCGGCCCAACACCTCGTCGTAGCCCCGCCAGACCACCGACATGCCACCCGCGCCCAGTTGCTCGACGAGCCGGTACCGCTCATCGAGGAGTTGCGCGTTGTTCCGGTCCCCACCGCCCATGGTGGCCGTTGTTGCCCAGGTCGGGCGCTCCTACACCTCAAGGATCGGAATCGGTCGGGAAAGTCACCCGATCAGGCGGTCGCCAGCAGTTGGTCCACCGGGGCGTAGTCGTCGGTCAACACCAGCGCCGAGCCGACGAACTCCGTCAGCTCCGCACCGGAGAGCAGGCTGACCTTGGGGTCCACCTCGTTCAGCCGGGCGCGGACGGCGTCCAGCGGCAGCGGCACGTCCGAGCCGACGATGAGGAAGTTGGAACCCCGCTGCTCCGCGAGCGCCTCCGGCGGCGCGATCAACGCGACGTGCCGGAACTCGGCGGCCACCGTGGCCAACTCGGCACGGATGAACCGCAGCGGCGGGTAGTCGATGACGTTCTGCACGTACACGCCGCCGGGGCGGGTCACCCGCCGGACCTCGGCCGCCATCTCCCGGGTGGCCAGGTGCCAGGGCACCACCAGGTGACCGAACGCGTCCCCGACGACCAGGTCACGGCTGTCCGTCGGCTCGCCGGCGACGAGCATCCGGGCGTCACCGACGACCGCCCGCAGCTCCGGCCCCGTGCGTACGCCCAACTCCTGCTCACCCAACTCGACCAGGCCGCCGTCGATCTCGAACACCAGGTTGTCGGTGCCCGGCCGGGTGGCGGTCAGGTAGCCCGGGACGGTGAACCCGCCGCCGCCCAGGTGCAGCGCGTCCAGGCGCTTCCCGGCCGGTGCGGCGACGTCGGCGACCGCGCCGATCCACTTCGTGTACGCGTACTCCAGGTGCTTCGGGTCGGCGAGGTCCACGTACGAGTGCTGGGCCGAGTTGAGCAGCAGCGTCCGCCCGGTGGGCCGGTCCGGGTCGGACACGACGCGGGCGCAGTGGTACGCGGTCTCGATGTCGCACGGGTTCGGTGCCACGGTGGTCAGCCCCGCCCCGACCAGGCCGAGAACCGCCAACGCGGCCCGGGTCCGGGCCGGGCCGGGCAGTTCGGTGGGCTCCTGCCGGCGCAGGTACCAGCCGAGACCGATACCGACCAGCCCGAGCGCGAGGGCGAGGGTCAGCAGGATGACGGTGCTGCGCAGCGCGGCGACCAGCACGAAGCCGGTGAGCAGGGTGGCGGTGATGCCGCCCAGGGTGCCGATCCCGGAGAGTCGACCGACCACCTGGCCGGTACGACGCAGGTCGGCGAGTTGGAGCTTCACGACCAGCGGGGTGACGGCGGCCAGCAGCGCGGCCGGGACGAACACCGCCAACGCCACCAACAGCAGGATGCCGCTGGCCGCGCCGCCGCGCAGCACCTCACCGGCGTAACGGACCACCGGCAGGGTGATCGCGGTGGCGATGCCGGCCAGCACCAGCGCCGGTGCCAGCAGGCCACGCGGGTTACGTCGGTCGGCGAGCCAACCGCCGGACCACGCCCCGTACGCGATGGCGGCCAGCGCGATGCCGATCACCGAGCTGGTCACCTGGAGGGTCACCCCGACGTACGGGCCGACCAGGCGCAGCGCGACGGTCTCCAGCACCAGCACGGCACCGCTGGAGAAGAAGACCAGGAAGGCGGCCAGGCCGTTGGGCAACGCCCGGCCGGTGACCGCAACGGGCGAGGTCGGGGACGCCGGCGGGGCCGTTACGTCGGACGGTGGGGAGCTCATCGTCGCGATGGTACGCAGCGAAGCTGGCGCTTCGGGTCAGTACATCGAGAGATGAACATGGTTCGTGTGGGATGCGGCGGGACTGCCGCTGCCGCTGTAGGCGCGCCAACCGGTGCCGGGATGCCAGATCTGCCGGTACCAGATCACGTAGAGCACCCCGAGTCGTTCGGCGTTGCGCACGTGCCAGGCGGCCAGGCTGTCCCCGTACGCCTTGTCGCCGCCGGTCGCGTTCTTGTCCTCGAAACCGTTGGTGGCGGCCGAGAAGTCGCAGGCCCGACCCTTGGGGTGCTCGCCGCCGCCACCGCTGCGCTTGCAGGAGACGTGCCGCTTGTAGCCGGCGGCCTGGGTCTCCTTCAGCGCGTGCAGCGTGCGCGGGGTGATGCATCCGGAGGTGGTCGGGTCCTTCACCGAGCACGACTCCGACGGCCAGGACCCGTCGGAGTTGCGCGGCGCCGGTTTCGCCGAGGTGGAGCTGCCGCCGCTGAAGCCGTTGCTGCCACCCGAGCTGACCTCGGCGAGGGCCGCCTCGGCCTCCTTCTTCTTCTTCGCCATCACGGCGAGCTGCTTCTGCTGCTCGCGGACCTCGGCGTCGATGGCGAGCTTGGCCTGCTGCGCCTGCTCCTTGGCCTCGACGAGGTCACGCAGCCGCTTGCTGTCGCGCTGGGCCATCAGGTCGAGGTCGCTCACGCGTTCCAGGAACGCCTGCGGCGTGGTGGTGTTGAGCAACATCGTCGCCGGGGTGAGCCGACCGAGCCGGTACGACTGCGCGGCCACCTCGCCCACCTGGGCGGTCAGCCCGACCAGCCGACCCTCGACCGCGGTCAGCTCCCCGGCCAGCGCCGTCTGGCGACGCTTGGAGTTGTCCAGTTTGGCCTTCGCCTCGATGTGCCCCTTGGCGGTCAGCTCCAACGCGTCCTGGAGCTTCTTGCTGCCACCCTCGCCGGGCTCCGCGTACGCGGGCACGGCGGAACCGCCGAGCACCAGCGCGACGGTGGCGAGCAGAGCGAACAGGGTGCGGCGACCGAGCCGCGGGCGAAGCCTGGTCCTGGGCACGAAAGCGTCCTTCCGTCGACCGCCGGTGAACCAACTGCGGCGGCGTCCCCGCCGGCCCCGGTCGGCGGCCTGCTGGCGGAGACCGCCGGTCACGATACCGGACGATGACCTGCTGACCAGCCCCCCGACCTCCGGGCCGCCCAGATGTCGACAGAGCGTCTCGGCACCGTCGCGCAGGGCGCGGATCAGCTGTCGAGCAGGGCTTCGCGGACCTCGGCCCAGACCTGCTCGTTGGCGGCGACGAGGAGACCGCGGCCGTCGTCGGCCGGGTGGTAGTCGACACCGTCGAACCGGCGGGCGACGCCACCGGCCGCGCGGACCAGCAGGGTGCCCGGCGCATGATCCCATGGCAGGGTCCGCCAGAAGAGGACGAACTGCTGCTCTCCGGTGAGGATGTCCAG
The DNA here is from genome assembly GCF_029581275.1 of Micromonospora sp. WMMD1155. Lineage (NCBI taxonomy): Bacteria > Bacillati > Actinomycetota > Actinomycetes > Micromonosporales > Micromonosporaceae > Micromonospora > Micromonospora sp. WMMD1155. The sequence continues at coordinate 3,401,869 of NZ_CP120742.1, read as the reverse complement.
GTACTCCCGGCCGGCGCAGTGTTGGCCGGGCAGCAGCTCGCCGAGGCGCCGGCCGCCGGCGCGCACCCGGTCCCGGGTCTCCAGGGGCAGGAACCGGGTCATCGCCGCCCCGCGCAGCTCGCCGAGCGGCGGGGTCGAGGCGCTGCCGTCGACCGGTCGGCCGTTGAGCAGGGTGCCGTCGTCGGCCGTGCCGACGGCGAGGGTGTCGGCGAGCGGGTCGAGGATCCAGCCGGCGGCCGGTCGCCCGTCGGTCAGCAGCGACACCATCAGGGCGAACGGCCGACGGCCCGCGGCGAAGTTGGCGGTGCCGTCGACGGGGTCGACCAACCAGACGTCCCCGCCGTCGCGCAGGTGCCGCAGCAGCCCCGGGTCGTCGGCGACGCCCTCCTCGCCGACCACCAGCGAGCCCGGCCGCAGCCGACGCAGACCGGCCGAGAGCAACTCCTCGGCCCGGCGGTCGGCGACGGTCACCACCTCACCGGGCGCCTTCTCCGACACGTCCTCGTCGTCGAGCTTGCGGAACAGGGGCAGCACGACCTGGTCGGCGGCCTCCCGGAGGAGGTCGCCGACGTCGTCGAGCAGGGTGTCAGCCACGCGGCGGCAGCTTGACCACGCTGACGAAGAACTCGTCGATCTGACGGACCACCGAGATGAATCGCTCGAAGTCCACCGGCTTGGTCACGTAGGCGTTGGCGTGCAGTTGGTAGCTGCGCAGGATGTCCTCGTCGGCCTGCGAGGTGGTGAGCACCACCACCGGGATCCGACGCAGCTGCTCGTCCTTCTTGATCTCTTCCAGCACCTCCCGGCCGTCGCGGCGGGGCAGGTTGAGGTCGAGCAGGATCAGGTCGGGCGCGACCGCGTCCGCGTACTGGCCCTCCCGGCGCAGGTAGGCGAGCGCCTCGGCGCCGTCGGAGACGACGGTCAGGCGGTTGCGCAGCTTGTGCTCCTCGAACGCCTCCTGGGTCATCAACACGTCACCCGGGTCGTCCTCGACGAGCAGGACCTCGATCGGGCTCTTGCCATCCGCCGGCGCGGTCATCCCACCGTCTCCCTCATGTCACCCGTTCTACCGCTTCCCGGCGGCTCGTCGGCCCGGTCCGGCCGGTCCGACCCGTCGGACTGCTCGGCCGGCGCTGCCGAAGCGTCGTCCGAGGGCGTCGTGTCGTCCGCCGTCGACGCCGTCGACTGCTCCGGCGACTCGACGGCGGCAGCCGCCTCCACGTCCGCCGGAAGGGCCGGCAGCGTGAAGCGGATCGCGGTGCCCTCGGGTACGTCGGTGTCCACCCAGACCCGGCCGCCGTGGTACTCGACGATCTTCTTGACGATGGCCAACCCGATGCCGGTGCCCGGGTACGCGTCCTTCGAGTGCAGGCGCTGGAAGATCACGAAGATCTTGTCGGCGAACTCCGGCTCGATCCCGATGCCGTTGTCCTCGCAGCTGATCTCCCACTCCGCGCCCACCAGGCGGGCCGAGACGTGCACCTTGCACGGCACGTCGGCGCGGCGGAACTTGATCGAGTTGCTGACCAGGTTGGCCAGCAGGTTGGTGAGCAGCGGTTCCTCACCCGAGATCACCGGCAGGTCGGTCCAGGTCAGCTCGGCGTCGGCGTACTGCCGGGCGGCCTCGGTCTGACCGGCCACGTCGCCCATCACCTTGTTCAGGTCGACCTCGACGAAGCCGGTGGTGAGCCGCCCGATCCGGGAGAACGCGAGCAGGTCGTTGATCAGGCGCTGCATGCGCTGGGCACCGTCCACCGCGAACGCGATGTACTGGTCGGCCCGCTCGTCCAACTGCCCGGCGTAGCGGCGTTGCAGCAGTTGGCAGAAGCTGGCGACCTTGCGCAGCGGCTCCTGCAGGTCGTGCGAGGCCACGTACGCGAACTGCTCCAGGTCACGGTTGGACCGGGTCAGCTCCTCGGCCTGCTTCTGCAGCTGGCTGTTGACCCACTCGATGCGCTCGCGGGCACCCCGCACCTCGGCCAGGTCCGCGGCGATCTTCTGACGCATCGCGTCCACGTCGTCACCGAGCCGGACGAACTCCGGGGGGCCGACGGTGGCGATGCGGTGCTGGTAGTCGCCCTCGGCGACCTCGCGCACCTGGTCGGCCAGGCCGGTCAGCGGCCGGACCACCATCCGGTCCAGCGAGATCAGCAGCACCGCGCCGGCCACGACCACCACCAGGGCGGCGACGATGAGCAGGACGACGAGCACGTTGCTGCTGGTCCGTACGGCGGTGGCGGTCTGCTCCCGGGCGGCCAGGATCTCCTCCTGGAGGTCGTTCACCGCGGCGCGCACCTCGTCGAACTGCTGCCGGGCGCCCTCGGTGATCAACGCCTGCCCGGCGCTCGTACCGCTCTGCTCGGTGGTGCTGATCACCGGCTCCGCCACCGACTGCCGCCACTGCGAGCTGCGCTCCTCGACGGTCCGCAACTCCCGCCCGATCTGCGGATAGTCGTTGAGCAGCACCCGCATCGAGGAGACGATGTCCGCCTCCCGGGCCAGCCCCTCCCGATAGGGGCTCAGGTCGGCCGGATCACCGCTGACCGCGTACCCGCGGATCCCGGTCTCCTGGTCGAGCAACGCGTTGAGTAGTTCCTGCGACTGCACCCGCAGCGGACCGGTCTGGTTCAGGACGGCGTCGATCTGGGTGCGGTTGCGCGCCGCCACCGCCGCCTCCGCGGCGGCCAGGCCGATCAGCAGCACACCCACGACGGCGAGCAGGGTGACGACCCGGCGGCGCAGACTCCAGCCGCCGACCACCGGCTTCACCGGCCACCGCCCCGGCTGACCAGCAGCATCGCCACGTCGTCGGCGAGCGGGCCACCGTTGAGCCGCTCGGCTCGACCGACCAGCCAGGCCGGCAGCTCGGTCAGCGACACCTCGCGGTTGGCCGGCTCGTCGAGCAACCCGCTCAGACCCGGCACGTCGAGGCGTTCGTTGCCCTCGCCCACCCGCCCCTCGATGAGGCCGTCGGTGTACATCAGCAGGGACCAGTCATCGGTGTCGAACTCCAGGTCGTAGGCGATCGGCCGGCGGGGTCGTACGCCCAGCAGCAGGCCACCGGGCGCGGGCACCGGAGCGACCCGACCGCCCGACAGCAGCAGCGGCGGCGGGTGCCCGGCGAGCCGGACGGTGGCGCGGTTGGCGTCCAGGTCCAGTCGGGTGGTGGCCACCGTCGCGAAGATCTCCTGTAGCCGGCGCTCGCTCATCAGCACCTGCTCCAGCGCGGGCAGCACCTCGTCGTCCGGCACCCCGGCGAGCACCAGCGCCCGCCAGGCCACCCGAAGCTCGACGCCGAGCGCGGCCTCGTCGACCCCGTGCCCGCAGACGTCGCCGACGATCAGGTCGAGGCGGTCCGGGCGGGTCTGCACCACGTCGAAGAAGTCCCCGCCGATCAGCGCGGCGTGCCGGCCGGGCCGGTAGAAGGTGTGCACCGCCACCTGGTCGGTCGTCATCAGCGGCTGCGGCAGCAGGCCGCGTTCGAGGCGGGCCGACTCGGCCTGGCGCAACTCGACCTCGCGCAGCCGGCGGGCGTTCACGTCGGCGCGCTTACGCTCCACGGCGTAGCGCAGTGCCCGGGTCAGCAACACCCCGTCGACCTGACCCTTGACCAGGTAGTCCTGTGCGCCCTCGGCGACCGCCACGACGCCGAGGTGCTCGTCCGAGCGACCGGTCAGCACGCACACCGCGGCCCCGCTGGACATCTCCAGCACCTGACGCAGCCCGTCCAGCCCCTGCGCGTCGGGCAGGCCCAGGTCGAGCAGGACACAGTCGACGTCGGTGATCCGCTGCCGCGCCTCGCTCAGACTGGTGGCGACCAGCAGGTCGATCATCGAGTTGGTCTCGGCGAGCAGCTCACCGACCAGGAAGGCGTCGCCCTCGTCGTCCTCCACCAGCAGCACCCGCAACCGCTCACCGGGTGGCAGGTTGGCGTGCCGCGCCAGACCGCCGTGCGGGTACGGCACGACGGGGGAACCGGTCAGACCGGGTCCCCGGGTCGGCCGGGTCACCGCCGCGAGGCGCGGGAGTTCGCTGGTGATGTCGGGCTCCTTCCGAGTGCCCTGCTGATCCTGTATTAGACAACGGTCGCACACAACACGACGCCTCCGGCGCGGGCGGGCAGGGGGATGGACCGCGTCACTGCCCACCGAGCGACAAACCGGGCGGCGGGCGAGGTACGGCGTACCGGCCATCCCATCCGGGGGCACCGAGGGGCAGGATGGTGCCACCCCCAGGCCCCACCACCCCCCGAGGAGTTCCCGTGGGCGCACCCACCACCCCGGCCACGACGGGCACGCCGCCCCGCCCGATTCGGGGCGTACCCCCGGCCGACCGGGCGCTGACGCGACCTCGACGGCGGCTCCTGGCGGCCGTGGCGGCAGTGGCCGCGCTGGTCGCCGTCGGCGCCGGCAGCCTGCTCGACCTGCGCACCCCGACGCCGAAGCCGGCGGACGCGCCGGCCGGTGAGTTCAGCGCCGGGCGGGCGTACGAGGACGTCCAGGTGATCGCGGCCCGGACGCACCCCGCCGGCAGCCCGGCCAACGACCAGGTACGCGCGCACATCGAGCAGACGTTGCGCGGCCTGGGCCTGGAGACCGAGGTGCAGGACACGGTGGCACCGGAGGCCGGCCAGCTCAGCGGGGCGGCGGGCGGGGCGACGATGGCCCGGGTCCGCAACGTGGTGGCCCGGCTGCCCGGCACCGCGTCGACGGGCCGGATCTTCCTGGTCGCCCACTACGACTCGGTGCAGACCGGGCCGGGCGGCAACGACGACGCCGCCGGCACCTCGGCCATCCTGGAGGTGGCCCGCGCGCTCACCACCGGCCCCCGGCCGCGCAACGACATCGTCTTCGTGCTGACCGACGCCGAGGAGGCGTGCCTCTGCGGCGCGTCGGCGTTCGCCGCCGGTCATCCGCTGGCCGCCGACGGCGGGGTGGTGCTGAACCTGGAGGCCCGGGGCTCCACCGGGCCGGTGATCATGTTCGAGACGTCGACTGACAACGCGAAGCTGGTGGACGTCTTCGGCCGGGCCGCCCCGCACCCGGTCGGCACCTCGTTCGCCGTGGAGATCTACCGCGCACTGCCCAACGACACCGACTTCACCGCGTTCCTCGACCAGAAGTTCGTCGGGCTGAACTCGGCGTACATCGACGGCGGCGCGATCTACCACACCCCGCTGGACACCCCGGCGGCGATGGACCGGGGCAGCCTCCAGCAGCACGGCGACAACGCGCTGGGTCTGGCCCGGGAGTTCGGCGCCGTGGACCTGACCGACCTGCGCTCGGGGCACGACGCCACCTACTTTCCGGTCCCCGGTGGCCTGGTCCGCTACCCGGGCTGGCTCACGCTGCCGCTGGCCCTGCTCGCGGTGGCCGCGGTGGCCGCGCTGGGCTGGCTGACCCGTCGGCAGGGCCGGGCCTCCACCGGCCGGCTGGCCGCCGGCTTCGGGCTGGCCCTGGCGCCCATCGTGGTCGCGCCGGTCGCCGCCCAACTGCTCTGGCTCGCGATCACCACGATCCGACCGGGGTACGCCGAACTGCTCGACCCGTACCGACCGATCTGGTACCGGTTGGCCGTCCTGGGGCTCGCCGCCGCCATCCTGTTCACCTGGTACGCGCTGACCCGCCGTCGGATCGGCCCGGCCGCCCTCGCCGTCGGTGGGCTGGCCTGGCTGGCGCTGCTCGGAGTGCTGCTCGCCGTGGCGGTGCCCGGTGGGGCGTACCTCACCACGGTCCCGGCGTTGGCCGGTGCCCTCGGCGGGCTGGTCGCGTTGCGTACCCGGCAGACCGGGCCGTGGCCGGTGGTGGCCGTGACGGCCGCCGCGGCCGTGGCTGTGGTCATCCTGCTGCCCACCGTGGTGCTGCTCTTCCCGGCGCTGGGGATGGCGATGGGCGGGGTGGCCGCGCTGGTCGCGGTGCTGCTCGGCCTGGCCGCCCTGCCGGTCGTCGACCTCCTGCACCCGCAGGCCGGGGGCCGGCGCGGCCGGCCGGCGCTGCGGGCCCGACGGCTCGGGGCGCTGCCGGCCGGGGCCGCCGCCGTGGCGGCGGTGGTGCTCGCCGGGGTCGGGCTGGCCGTCGACCGCTTCGACGCCGCGCACCCCGCGCCCACCCACCTGATGTACGCGATGGACGCCGGCACCGGTCAGGCCCGTTGGCTCAGCCACGAGGGCGACCCGCAGCCGTGGACGGACGGCTACGTGGACGGGACGGCCGACGTCGGCGACGACTTCCCCGGGCTCGGCGACGGTGAGCTGCGGGTCGGGCCGGCGCAGGCGGCGAACCTGCCCGCGCCGAAGCTCGACGTGCTGGGCGACGCCACCGCCGGCGGCGAACGCACACTGCGGCTGCGGCTCATCCCGCAGCGGGTGGCCCGGCTCGCCACCCTGCACGTCGACACGTCGACCGCCACCGTGCTGCGGGCCGAGGTGGCCGGACGGTCGGTGCCGGTGGAACCCCGCGAGGGGAAGTGGGGATTCGGGTTGGTCTTCCACGCCCCGCCCACGGAGGGCGTCGAGGTCACGCTGACCGTGCGGCCCAGGGCCGGGCAGGTGTCGCTGCGGGTGATGGACGCCAGTGACGGGTTGGAGGCACTACCCGGCTTCCGGCCCCGGCCGCCGGCCGTCGGCGTCGTCGGGTCGCACAGCTCGGAGATGCTGGCCGTCGCCCGCACCTATCCCATCTGACGGACACGACTGTGGTCCGGCGGGAGATTCGCCCGCCGGACCACAGCTATTCGTGGCCACCGGAATGCCGACCGCCCTTTCGGATCCGTTGAGTCGGAATGTGGTCACTCCACTGGTTCGGGTTGACCGGCACCGATACGGTGCCAGCGATTTCCGTCATGGTCGGTGAAGGTGAGATCCACCAGAACGGTGTCGCCCGGGCGTAACCGGTGCTCGGCCGTAACGGTGACGAAGAGGTCCTGCACGTCACGGCCGGGTATCCGGCGGACGTGTTTCGGCGCGGCCAACTCGACGGGTGCGCCGTCCGGGGCGACGAGCCGGGCCAGCACCGCGACGTCCAGCACCGGTGCGTCGCTCTCGTTGGCCACGGCGACCCGCAGCACCGAAGTGCCCCGGATCTCGACGACCGCCGACACCAGCCGGGCCTGGGCAGCCCGGATCCGCAGGTCGTCGCTGCGCCGGGCGCGGATCTCCCGCCGGAGTCCGAGGTAGACGAACAACACGCTGGCGATGGACCCGACCGCGCCGAACCAGTCCGGTACGGAACCCCAGTCGACCACGTCCTGGATTGGTGACCAGTTCATCAGTCCATCGTGGATGCACCTGTCGAGTGCCGCGTACGGCGGATCGGCTGGATTCGACTGCGAAATGGGAATCGGGGCCACGATTACGGTCGTCCGGGTGGCCTAAACGGTGAGTGTGCAACCCGGCACAGCGGTGGATACGCTTGTGGCTGACGTGGCGCCGGCGACAATCCCTCCGACTGTCCACCAGATGGACAGGATCTCCCGCCGGCCCACTGCAATTTCGCCACCGAAGGGGGACCGCATTGACTGCGGACGTTCCACCCGAGGATGTCAGCGTGCCCCGGCCCGCGTACGACCGGCCGAGTCGCGTCTCCGTCGACCCACCCCTCGGGCGACTGGACAGCCCGCTGCACGGTCGAAACGACCTGATCGACGAGATCATGCGGCCGGAGGAAAGCACCGGGGAGCCTTCGGTGCACATCCTGTGCGGCATGGGCGGCTCCGGCAAGAGCCACGTCGCCCTGGAGATCGCCCGCCGGGCACGGGCCGACGGCCGGACGGTCTGGTGGGTGCAGGCCGGGCGGCTCAACTCCGGCATGCGGGAGGTGGTCAGCCAGCTCGGCGCGTCGGAGACGCAGGTCGACCAGGCCTGGGCCGGGATGATCAGCGCGACCGACCTGGTGTGGCGCTACCTCAACCAGGCCGCGCAGCCCTGGTTGCTGATCTTCGACAGCGCGGACGAGCCCGCCACCCTGGGCCCCACCGACGGGGTGCTCGCCGACGGCACCGGTTGGTTGCGACGCCCGGAGGCCGACGACGGTGTGGTCATCGTGACCACCCGGGACGGCAACCGGGCCACCTGGGGCACCTGGTCGACGCTGCACCAGGTGCGCCCCCTCGACGCCGACGCCGGCGCACAGGTGCTGATCGACCGGGCCGGTCCGCAGGCCGGTGACGTGGCCGACGCCCGGGAGCTGTCCCGGGAGCTGGGCGGGTTGCCACTCGCCCTGCGCGCCGCCGGCAACTACCTCAAGTCGGTCAACGCCAGCCCGGTCTGGCGCGGCTCCTCCACCATCACCACCTTCGCCGACTACCGGATCGCGGTGCAGCGCCGGTTCCGCGCCCCGCTCGACGCCCCCGACGTCGACCTCGACGAGTCCCTCGGCCTGGAGATCGTCCGCGAGGTCGACGACCTCTCCCTGGACCTGCTGTCCCGCCGCAAGCTTCAACAGAGTCGGCCGCTGCTCAACGTGCTGGCCTGCCTGAGTGTCTCCCCGGTGCCCTACGAGGTGGTGCTCAAGCCGGCCATCCTGGCCGAGTCGCCACTCTTCGAAGGGCTCACCGCCCAGCAGCGGGTGCGGGTGCTGGAGGGCATCGCCGACCTCGCCCTCGTCGACTTCGACGTCCACGACGAGGTCACCGACCCGGCGTTCGCGCACGTGCTGTCGCTGCACCCGCTGGTGCACGCCATGTTCCGCGACCGCGACGAGGTGCGTGAGCAGATCGCCGAATACCACGGCCTGGTCATGAAGCTGCTGCTCGCCGCCACCGAAGGGCAGAACCCGGACGACTCGGCGGCCTGGCCCAACTGGGACGTGCTGGTGCCGCACCTGGTCGAGGCCGTGCGGGAATACCTCGTGCCGCAGAAACACAAGCACGACCCCGAGACGGTACGCCGCGCACTGGAGCTGGCCCGACTCACCGCCCGCTACCTCATCGCGGTCGGCCTACCCGGTTCCGCCTTCGACATCCTCGACCCGATCGTGCGGGGCTGCGCCGCGTACGACCACGATTTGGACCGGCCGCAGGTGCTCGCTCTCCGCCACGAACTGGGCCGCACCTGGCTGGAGCGCAACCAGCCCGAGATGGCCGACCGGGTGCTCCGCGACGTCATCGCCGACCGCACCCGGGTGCTGGGCAGCGACGACGCCGACACCCTCGCCAGCCGACACAAGCTCACCAAGGCGATCATGGCGCAGCGCCAGTGGCCGGAGGCCGAGACGGAGCTGCGGCAGATCGTCGCCGCGGAGGACCAGGTCCGCGGCCCGGAGCACTGGGACACGATGATCGTGCGACACAGCCTGGCGCTGGCGGTGCTCGCCCAACAGCGGGCACCCGAGGCCGAGGAGATGCTGCACGCCATCCTGGAGGTCCGCTACCGGACGTGGCCGCTCAACCAACCGGAGACCTGGCAGGCCCGGCACACGCTGGCCCGGTGCATGCAGGCGCAGGGCCGGTTGGCCGAGGCCGAAGCCGAGCTGCGGGCCACCCTCGCCACCGTGGAGCCCCGGCACGCCGACCGCAGTGAGGTGCTGGCCATCCGGGCCACCCTGGCCGCGGTGCTCCTGCTCGACGGGCGACTGGAACCGGCCATCGAGGAGTACGAGCGGCTGCTGGCCGACCGCCGCCGACTACTCGGAGACACCCACCTGGACACCCTCCAGATCGAACACGCGCTGCGCCGCCTGCGCAACGGCGACTGACCGGGTCGGTGCCCGGCTCACGGTCGGTGCCCGGCCCGGTCGGTAGTCGGCCCGGTCAGTGCGGCGCGGCCGGGCCCAGGTCGCTCGGGTCGGTGTTGCCACCGCAGATGACCACCGCGACGCGCTCCCCCGCCTGCGGCACGTACGCCCCGCCGACCAGCGCGGCCAACGCGGCAGCACCACCCAGCTCGGCGGCGACCCGCAGCTCCGACCAGAGCAGCCGGCGCGCCCGCACCAGGTCCTCGTCCCGCACCAGCACGGACACCACACCCGTCCGGCGGGCGGTGTCGTAGGCGATCTCACCGATGCGGCGGGCACCCAGCGAATCGGTGGCGATGCCGCCGACCTCGATGTCGACCGGTCGACCGGCCTTCAGCGCCGAGTGCAGGGTGGGGATCTGCTCCGGCTCCACGGCGACCACCCGCACCGACCCGTCGAACCAACTGGCGATGCCGGACACCAACCCACCGCCGCCGACCGCCACCAGCACGGTGTCGATCCCGTCGACCTGCCGCTCCAACTCCCGACCGACGGTCCCCTGCCCCGCCACCACCTCCGGCTGGTCGTACGCGTGCACCACCAACGCGCCGGTCTCCCCGGCCCGCTGGGTGCTGGCCGCCAGGGCCTCGGCGTAGTGCTGACCGACCTGACGCACCTGGGCGCCCAGCCCGGCCAACCGCTGCACCTTCACCGGTGAGGCGGTGACCGGCACGAAGACCTCCGCCGGAACGCCGAGCGACCGGGCCGCGTACGCGACGGCGAGACCGTGGTTGCCGCCCGACGCGGCGATCACCCCCGCCGCCGGCAACGACCCCTGGAGCATCCGGTTGAACGCGCCGCGCGGCTTGAACGAGCCGGTGTGCTGGTGCAACTCCAGTTTGAGACTGAGCTGCCCCGGCACCCCCAGGTCGGCACCGTCGACGGCGATGACCGGGGTTTCCCGGACCCGCCCCTCGACAAGTGCGGCAGCCGCCTCGACGTCGCTTCTGTCCACCATGGGGAAACGCCCTTCACTACGACCAGAGGGCCAGTCGGCCATCGTCGGTGAGCCCGACAAAGCATCCTATGGAGATCCGGCGGCCATCGGTCGCGGGACGCACCGTGTGATAGTGCCGGGGATCGAACAGGAACCCCTCCCCGAGCGTGGGCCGCAGGGTCAACGACTGCGATTCGACGGTCACCGACTCGTCGAAGCCGTACCCGCCGGGAATCCGCCGCTCCTCGTCGCCCGGCTGCCACCGCCGCCGCCACAGCACCGTCTCGCCACCGGCCGGTGGAACCCGGATGTAGATGTTGAACGCCAACTGCGCCACCACATCACCGTCGAGCAGCCGCCCCGCGTACTCCCGGACGGCGTCGTCGAAGTGCACCTGGAGGCCGGCGTTGATCTCGCGGACGATGCCGACGTGCATCTCCCGACCCTGCCGACGGCCGGGTGCGACATCCGGCCAGGCGGACCGGAAGGCGGCCAGACACAACTCCCGTGGCGAATCCGGCAGGCCCAACGTCGTCCAGACCTTGTCAGCCGCGCGGGCCGCGTCCCAGTAGTCGTCCCGAAGCTCACCGGCGGCCCGGTGGTCGTTGATGGCCGGGCCGAACTTGGCGACGACCGGAAAGACCCGGCTCTCGTCGTAGCGGTCCATCGGCGCGTCGGCGAGCGCGGCCGTGATCGCGTGACACCGGGCCGCGGACAGCAGCCCCGGCACCCGGATGGCGGCCAGTCGCCCCGCGATGAGCCCGGCGATGTCCGCACGGGTGAGCGAGTCTGATTCGACGGCGACGAACAACGGATCGGTGGTGATCGGATGCTGCACGGCGGTCCTCCCGTAACGAAGATCCCTCACCGGACATGTCGCGCCCCCCAGTCCGCGCACACTGCAATGTACAAACCGCCAGCAAGACCAGGTTCGGTCAGTTCCGAGCGGGGTGGCACGGCCGCCGCTACCATCAGCGCAACCGGGGTACGCGACACCGAGCCGTACGGCGGGCGTTTTCCACCGATCGGGGAATGGTGACGGTTCCCGACATGCCGCATGATGCGATTAGCTCGAACGCTGACGAGGAGTTCGATATGGCTGGCGCCGGCTCGGCGGATCTTGACTCATACGTCGACCGCCTGGAAATGGCACGTCGAATAGCCCGGGAAATGATCGAGTCCGATCACCTGGCGTTGGAGCTGGCCGTCCGCCAGCGCCCCCAGTGCTGGTCCCGCCGCTCGGTCGGCCACGGCGCCCGCGTCGACGCGACAGGTCACTGACCCTTTCGTACCCTGCCCCAGGGCTTCACCGCACCGGTGCTGACCTTGGCGCTGCCGATCCTGTGTGCGACGCTTCGGCGGTGACTGACCTCGACATCCGTGCGGCCACCCCGGCTGATTCCGAATTCCTGGTCGACATGCTCGTGGAGGCCGTCAACTGGCTACCCGAGCGCAACTGGTCCCGCGAAGAGATCCTGGCGAACCCCGCGCTGGCCCACTACGTCATCGGCTGGATGCGGCCGGACGACTTCGGCCTCGTTGCGATGGACCCGACGGATCGGCCGGTCGGCGCGGCCTGGTTCCGATTCCTGAGCGCCGCCGATCCGGGCTACGGGTACGTGAGTGACGACGTTCCAGAGCTGACCATCGGCGTGGTGGAATCCTGCCGGGGCCGGGGTGTGGGCCGAGCGCTCCTGCGCGCCGTCCTGCACGCCGCAGGAGAACGCGGCATCCGCACGGTGTCATTGAGCGTGGAGCGGGCCAACTTCGCCGCGAGGCTGTACGCCGCCGAAGGCTTCCGCACTGTCGAGTCCTTTGAGGACGCGGACACGATGGTCGCCGAGATCGGGGGCTGACCCCGCTCACCCGACGGTGGATACTCCGCTCATGACCCTGGCACCGTCACGTACCCGTCTCGTTGACGCGCGCTCATCCTTCCTGGTGCTGGCCGGCTGGTACGTGGCCGTCGTCGTGTCGTTCGGCCTGTTCCTCGGCACGCTCTCCGGATCGGTCCCGGCAGGCTGCGGCGAGGCATGCGACTCCGAACGGTCGCGGGCGCTGCTCTTCGTGCTCTACGTGGCCACGCCCGCGCTGTTTCTTGCATTGCTGGTCAGCCTGGCGATGCTCGCGGTCCTCGTCTCCCGTACCCGGATCCGCTCGTCGGCAGTGGTGGGCACGCTGTCCGCAGTACTTCCGCTGGCCGTCTGCGGCTTCGTCGCCGCCAGCCTCTGACCACCGCCCGTCGCCTCAGACCAGCCGCTGGATGCGGATCTTCGGACGCTCGTTCCTCAGGTGGCCGTGTTTGTGCTGGCGAACCTGTTCATCCCAGACCTCCTGGTCGTAGTCGGGGCCCGGCGGGATCCACCTGTGGGAACCGTCGCTGTAGTGGAACTTCTCGTCACCCGCACGAAGGATGCTCATCGGGTCCAACCCAGAAAGCGGTAGTGCAGATGGCCGGCCGGAACGTGGGCCAGGTCCTGAGCAGCGTCAACCAACTGGGCGGCCAGGTAAAGGGCGAGTGACACCGGCGCTCTGTCGTACTCCGCTTGCAGCTCTTGGCGGCGGGTATGGCAGGACCAATCGGCACCGCAGCCGCCGCAGGTCCAGCCCGGGGTCATCGCGAGGTGGCTCGTCATCGTGTTCCGTCCTGACTCGGCCAGTGACGGCTACTGATCGGGATGCGGTGGCGACTTCTGCATGGCAGGTCGGCACCGCAGCGACAGACGCGTCGCCAGTGCTGCCAGGACCAGATGGGCCGATGGCGGCGCGCCAGGGTGAGCGCCACTGCGATGACGTACTCGTCGTATGACACGCGCCGCTGGGCGCTCTCCAGTCGCGGCTGTCCAGCACCGGAATCCCTGGCAGCGTCGCGGGCGCCCGCGGTTGCGGCAGTTGCACCGTTCGGTCTGGTCACGATGCCTCCTGCCGACGCCTGGGATTCCGTGGGCACCCGGTCAACGGTGTCCGGAGACAGGGCACCCACGGCAGGACGACCCGGCCGCCAAGCTGGGTAGCCCCACAAGCAACATAAGACGCAATGTGCGCAGGGTCAACAGCTACGACACATAGCGTTGTAAGTCGAACCAGAGATGTGGTCTGCTTGCACCAGCCGCCAAGCTGGGAGCACCACCTATGTCTGAAGCTGCGTACCTGCAGGTCGCCCGAGATATCCGCGAGCAGATCAGCTCCGGCCAGTTGAAGCCGGGCGACAAGCTGCCGTCGTTTGCTGCACTCTGCGAGCACTACGAGGTCAGCAACACCGTCATCCGCGCCGCCATGCTCCTACTCAAAGCCGAGGGCTTGATCGACGGCCGGCAGGGCAAGGGCGTCTACGTCGCCAACCCACTTCCGCAATAGACCCCGCAGGCCCGACGCCGACCTGGAGAACCTGCTGACGACGGCCAGTACGCTCCCTAGCTCACGGGCCTACACCAGCGGCTACCAGCCGCGGCAGCGGTCCTCGAAGCTCGGGTGTGGCCGCGGGGTGCCGGTCGCCCGCTTCCTCGCCAAGACTGGGCATCGTCTGACCGGCTTCGACATCAGCGACGTGCCGGCTGTGCGGGCACCGCGCACCGCCGCCGGCCAGCTGTCCGATACTTCATCAGCCGCGTCGACGCGACTCTCGGTCCACGCCGCTGGCTACAGCTCACCCCGGGCTTTGCGCGCGACCAGCTCCAACACCGCGATCACCGTGCCGGACCCTACGATCTCACCCCGGGACACGAGGTCGCGCGCCTCCGCCAACGGCATCCAGGCCACCTGCTCGGCCTCGTTGACGTCCACCGGGGAACCGACATGTATCGCATCGCGCGCGAGGAACAACAGATTCTCCGCATCCGCCGTCGCCACCCACGGCTGGAACGACAGCATCGGCTCCACCGCACCCGGGCGCCATCCGGTCTCCTCCTCAACCTCCCGGACCGCGCACGCTTCGGGCTGCTCACCGTCGTCGACGTAACCCCCAGGCAGCTCCCACACCCACCGGTCGAACACGAACCGGTGCCGCCGCATCAGCAGCAGGCGCTCCTGCTCGTCAAGCACCGCAACCATGGCTGACCGGGGCGCCCTGATCACGTACTGCTCGAAACGAACCCCGTCCGGCAGTTCCACGTCGGCAATGCTCAGCCGCGCCCGCCGGCTGCCGTCCACCACCCGCTCACCGTGAATCGTCCACCGCGTCGGCTCGGTAACCTGCTCCTCCGTCACCCGCCCAGTATCCGACCGCTGACGCGGACGCATGGCCGCGCCTCATGACGAAAATTCCGCTCCACCCGATGCCGAACCTCCTCGGGAATCGAACCCTCGGCGTCGGCAGGCGCAGTGGCCAGATTTTGCCGAAGCTAGATCGAGTCTTACTTCGGAACGATCTACCTAAACCCAAAGGCCGATGACCGCATGGATCGACCGCGCCGGTCGGAGGCGGCGCAGCCTCTACTTCCAGCGGAAGTGGACGAAGAGGCGGCCGAAGTTCTTCGAGTCCTTCTCCACCCGGTGGTAGAGCTGCTTGACGTCCTTCTGGTCGAGGAATCGCAGCACGCGCTTCTTGAGCTGGCCGGACCCCTTGCCGGGGATGATCTCGACGAGGGTGGCCTTCTTCGCCACCGCCTCGTCCATGATCCCGCGCAGCGCGCGGTCGATGTCGTGGCCCTTGTTGAAGATGTCGTGCAGGTCCAGCTTGAGCTTCATGCCGCAGCCCCCGGCCGGTCAGGTCCCATGTCCGCCATCCTAGGCACGCCGGACGGCCCGCCCACCAAACGACCAGGGGCAGCCCCCGAACGACCAGGGACAGCCGCCGGACGACGAAGGGGCGGCCCCGGAGGACCGCCCCTGCCACATCACCGGTTCACGCCTCAGCGTGTGCCGCCCACTCGGGTCTCCACCCGCTCCAGCGCGGTCCGGTAGTCGTCGTTCGTCGCGTACATCGCGGCGGCGATCCGCAGGTGCCGCAGCGCGTCGTTGTGCCGGTTGAGCCGCTCCAGCGTCCGACCGAGCACGTGGTGCGCGTAGTGGTCGCTCGGGTCCCGGTCGATCAGCTCCCGCAGGTGCTCCTCGGCCCGGTTGAGCTGGGCCGACTGGAAGTACGCCCGGGCCAGCAGCTGCCGAACGGCCGCGTTGCCGGGTTCGGCGTCGACGATCGGCTCCAGCAGTCGGGCCGCTCCGCTCGGGTCACCGGTTTCGAAGAACATGGTCGCCCGCCGGTAGTCCGCCAGAAGATCCATCTGCCCCACCCCCTCGCCTCGTACCGTCACCTGTTCCGACGCTGGCACAACACCGGACGTTTGGCGACTGTTCCCCGGAGTCGAGAAGGGGTCAGGTGCGGGCGTCCCGACGTCCGGCGGAAAGTTCCCAAGCACGGACACCGCCGACGATTCCGGCGGTGTTCGGCACCACCACCACGTCGTCACCCATCCGGGCAAGCTGCTCGGGCCGGATCAGTCGGGAGTTGCCCCCGCCCAGGTAGAGGCGGTCCCACCGGAACACCGGGCGCAGCCCGTCGACCACCTGCCGGATCCGGCGGGACCAGAAGGCGTCGCCGAGCCGCCGACGTTCCGGCTCACCCACGTACGTGTCGTAGGTGGTGCCCCAGCGCACCGGCGCGTGCGACAGCTCCAGGTGCGGTGCGAGCACCCCGCCGTCGAAGAGCGCGCTGCCCAGCCCGGTCCCGAGGGTCAGCACCAGTTCGCAGCCGGTGCCGGCGACCACCCCGGCGCCGTGCACCTCGGCGTCGTTGAGCACCAGCGCCGGCACCCCGAAGGCGTCCGCGAGGGCGCCCCGCGCGTCCCAGCCGGACCACTCGGCGAGCAGGTCCGGGTCGACGCGACTGCGCGGGCCGCTGCGGGTCACGTAGTGCGGCGTGGCGACCACCACCCCGTGCCGGATCATCCCGGGTACGCCGACGGTCAGCCGGTCCGCCGCCGGCAGGCGTCCGCCCAGATCCAGCAGGGTCCGGACGAAGAGCGCGGGCGGCAACGGGTACGGGGTGGGCACCCGCAACGGTCGGGCCCGCATCGTGCCCGCCTCGTCCAGCACGGAGGCCTTGATGCCTCCGCCGCCGCAGTCGATCGCCAGTGTGGTCACCACGCCGTTGAGTCTGCCCGCTGCGGTCGGCTGGTATGCGGGCAGCCGGATAGGCTGCCGTCCTGATGAGCGCCACGATGATCGTCAAGGACCTGGCCGCCGGGCACGGCGACCGCTCACTCTTCGCCGGGTTGGACCTGGTGGTCGCCCCCGGTGACGTGGTCGGCCTGGTCGGGCCGAACGGGGCCGGCAAGTCGACGCTGCTGCGTACCCTCGCCGGGTTGTTGCCGGTCGAGGCCGGCAGCGTCCGGCTCAGCCCGCCCACCGCGACCGTCGGGCACCTGCCGCAGGAGCCGGAACGGCGACCGGGCGAGACGGTGCGTGACTTCCTGGCTCGACGGACCGGGGTGACCGCCGCGCAGGCGGCGTTGGACGCCGCGACCGAGGCGTTGACCGCCGGGTCGGCGGGCGCCGACGACGCCTACGGCGACGCCCTGGAGCGCTGGCTCGCCCTCGGCGGCGCGGACCTCGACGAGCGGGCCGAGCAGGTGAGCGCCGACCTGGGTCTGGCGGTGGACCTGGACCACGCCATGACCGGGTTGTCCGGCGGCCAGGCGGCCCGGGCGGGGCTCGCGTCGTTGCTGCTCAGCCGGTACGACGTGTTCCTGCTCGACGAGCCGACCAACGACCTGGACCTGGCCGGGTTGGAGCGGCTGGAGGAGTTCGTCACCGGGCTGCGCGCCGGCACGGTGCTGGTCAGCCACGACCGGGAGTTCCTGACCCGCACGGTGACCCGGGTGCTGGAGCTGGACCTGCCGCAGCAGCAGGTCAACCACTACGGCGGCGGCTACGCGGCCTACCTGGAGGAGCGCGAGGTGGCGCGGCGGCACGCCCGCGCGGACTACGAGGAGTACGCCGAGACGAAGGCCGGGCTGGAGGCCCGCGCCCGCACCCAGCGCGGCTGGATGGAGAAGGGCGTGAAGAACGCCCGCCGCAAGGCCACCGACAACGACAAGATCGGCCGCAAGCTGCGGGCCGAGTCGAGCGAGAAGCAGGCCGCCAAGGCCAAGCAGACCGACCGGCTGATCGAACGGCTGGAGGTGGTCGAGGAGCCCCGCAAGGAGTGGGAGCTGCGGATGGAGATCGCCGCTGCGCCCCGCGCCGGCGCCGTCGTGGCCACGCTGCGAGGTGCGGTGGTACGCCGAGGCGGATTCACCCTCGGCCCGATCGACCTCCAGATCGACTGGGCGGACCGGGTGGCGGTGACCGGGGCGAACGGCTCGGGCAAGTCCACCCTGCTGGCCGCGCTGCTCGGTCGGCTGCCGCTGGACGCCGGCACCGCCTCGCTCGGTCCCGGTGTCGTGGTCGGTGAGGTGGACCAGGCCCGTGGGCTGTTCCTCGGCGACGCGCCGCTGATCGACGCGTTCCACGCGGCCGTACCCCACCTGTCGCCGGCCGACGCGCGGACCCTGCTGGCGAAGTTCGGCCTGCGGGCGGCGCACGTGCCCCGACCGGCGGCCACCCTCTCCCCCGGTGAGCGCACCCGGGCGGCGCTGGCCCTGCTCCAGGGTCGCGGGGTCAACCTGCTGGTGCTCGACGAGCCCACCAACCACCTGGACCTGCCGGCCATCGAGCAGCTCGAATCGGCGCTGGCCAATTACCCCGGAACGCTGCTGCTGGTCACCCACGACCGGCGGATGCTGGCCGCCATCGAGACCAACCGGCGGCTCCGGGTCGACGGCGGGCGGATCGCCGAAGATTGATGCAGCTCCGCGGGCCGCCGCGGGGTGAGAATGACGCCATGCTCAAGTGGGAGTACGCCCTGCTGGTCCGCCGCCGCCAGGCGGCGACCAACGACCTCGGCTGGGAGGTCGTGTTCGTCTGGTACGGCCCGGACGGCTCGATGGTCGACGTGACGCCCTACGGCGACACCTCGCTGGCCCACCTGAACCGGGCCGGCGACCAGGGCTGGGAGTTGGTTGCGATGAGCGAGGACCCGTCCCTGCCCGGCAACCACGAGTTGCACCGCTATCACCTGAAACGGCCGAAGCCGGCCGACCCGCCGCCCCGCCAACGAATGCGCGGCGGTCGCCGGACCCTCTCGGGCTGACCCGACCGTTCAGGGCGTGGCCGCTCCGGCTCTGCGTGGCTGACTTCGCAGGCACCTGACCTGCCGCGGCAGGTCCCACGGCGGCGTGTCGCTGCGTCAGCCCGATGTTCGCGAAGGGCGATATACCTCTGCGTCATATTTATGACTCACAGGTATATCGCTCATCGCGGCTATACCCGCCCGGGCGGCGAGGCTGGGGCACGTCCGTCGACACGCCTGGCCGATCCACCGGTGGGCAAGCCGATCCACCGACGAGCGGGGCATATCGGGCGCGATTGCGGGTATCGCGCGGCGGGAGGTGGCCCGAATGGTCGCTTTGGCACAGACTCCGCCCTCGGCCGACCGGCTGCGGGCGATCGACGAATTCCTCGCTGACGCCTGGGCGGACCAGGTGCGGCACGACGACCGGCTGCGCGGCCTGACGGTGGAGGTGCGGTTCGACCGGGGGGTGGCCCACCTCAGCGGAGACGTCGCCGAGCCCGCCGAGTTACGGCTGGTCCGGGACCTGGTGGGGCAGCTGGCGGGCGTCTACGGCGTCTGGTGCCGGGTCGGCATCGACGGGCGCGCGCCGGTGGTGGTGGACCTCGGTTGCGGGCCGACCAAGCAGTGGTCGAGCAACCTGGGACTCGACATCTATCCCGCGCCGGGGGTGAACGCCGTCGCGGACCTGTCCGGCTCGCTGCCGCTGGCGGACGACTCGGTGGACGTCCTCTTCGCGGTGCACATCCTGGAGCATCTGATCGACTTCCTGCCGCTGGTGGACGAGTGCCACCGGGTGTTGCGTCCGGGTGGCGTCCTGCACGTGATGAGCCCCTGGTGGGGGCACGTCAACGCGGTGGCCGACCCGACCCACGTCCGGTTGCTGGACGTGCAGACGTTCAAGGGGATCTGCCAGGGCCGGCCGCCGGGCACCCCACGGTGGTACCCGCTGCACGCGGGCTGCGACGGCGCCTCGATCTTCGCTGACCTGACCCCCCTCCCACCGGACGCCGACCTGGCGTCCAAGCCCCACCTGGCCCGCTTCTTCGACTAGGGGGTCCTGGTGGACTCGCGCAGTTCCAGGCGGTACGGAGCGGAGAGCACCGTCGCCGGGGCGGCCCGTTCGCCGTCGAGGCGGTTCGCCAGGAGGTCGACAGCCAGGTGGGCGATCCGCTCCTTGTCCGGTGCGACGGTGCTCAGGGCGGGGATGGACGGCCCTTGCGCAGGTGCCGCGCCGAGAGGTTGGGCCGGTAGTGCAGCTCGGCGATCGCCTCTTCGACGCAGGCTCGGGTGTCCGCTCGGACGTGCACGTAGCCGTTGACGACGTTGGACACGGTCTTGACCGACACCCCGGCCCGCTCGGCCACGTCCTTGAGCCTGTGCCGCACGTCGCAACCTCCCCGATGTGACCCAGCGCACGGTACCTCGTCGACCCCGTCGCAACGGTGCACGCGAAAGGGCCCCCGCGGCGGGGGCCCTTTCGCGTGGCTGGTGTCAGGCGCTCGGCTCGCGCGGCTGCGGGGCGACGGCGGGCTCGTGACGGGCCAACCGGTTGCGGCGGTAGCCGTACCCGAAGTAGATGAGCGCGCCGAGCAGCATCCAGGCCAGGAACCGCAGCCAGGTCTCCACCGACAGGTTCAGCATCAGGTAGAGGCAGGCCAGCGCGGAGACGATCGGCAGCACCGGGGAGAACGGCACCCGGAACGGTCGCTCCAGGTCCGGGCGCCTCCGGCGCAGGATCGGCACCGCCACCGACACCAGCACGAACGCGCAGAGCGCGCCGATGCTGACCAGGTCGGCCAGGGCGGACAGCGGCAGGAACCCGGCCAGCAGCGCGACCGCCACCGTCATGATCGCCGAGATCCGGTACGGGGTGCCCCAGCGCGGGTGCACCGTCGCGATCGAGGGCGGGATCAGGCCGTCCCGGGCGATGGCGAAGCCGATCCGGCCCATGGCCACCAGGTCGACCAGGATGACGCTGGTCAGGCCGGCGACCGCGGCGATGGAGACCAGCACGGCGGCCCAGCCCGCGCCCACCGCCTCGAAGGCCGAGGCGATCGGGGCCCCACGGTCGATCTCGGTGTACGGCACCATGCCCACCACGACCAGCGAAACGCCGATGTACAGCACGGTGGAGATCAGCAGCGTGCCGAGCAACCCCAGGGTGAGGTCCCGCTTGGGCTTGCGCGTCTCCTCGCCCAGGTTGGCCACGGCCTCGAAGCCGGTGTACGCGAAGAAGACCACCGCAGCCGCGCTGAGCACTCCGACGAAGCCGAACACCGATGGCTCCAGCCCGAACAGCGCCTGGGTGACGGGCTGCTTGATGCCGTCGTCGCCGCTGCCCGCGGGCTCGGCCGGCGGGATGAACGGGGTGAGGTTGGCGGCCCGGACGAAGAACAGCCCGGCCACCACCACGAAGACGCAGATCGACACCTTGACCAGCACGAGCAGGTTGGTGATCCGGGCGGACTCGCGGATGCCGACGATCGCGACGATGCCGAGGATCAGCACGATGGCGATGGCGCCCACATTGACGGTGCTGCCCTCCTCGCCGAACCAGCGGGTCGGCAGGTCGAGCAGTTCGGCGAGGTAGCCGGACCAGCCTCGGGCCACCACCGCGGCACCGAGCGCGAACTCCAGCAGCAGGTCCCAGCCGATGATCCAGGCGACGATCTCGCCCATCGTGGCGTACGCGTAGGTGTAGGCGCTGCCCGCGGTCGGCACGCTGGACGCCAGCTCGGCGTAGCAGAGCGCGGCGAGCAGGGCGACCACGCCGGCGATGGCGAAGGAGATCACCACGCCCGGCCCGGCGCTGTCCCGGGCCTCGATGCCGGTGAGCGTGAAGATGCCGGTGCCGATCACGATGCCGATGCCGAAGCCGGTGAGGTCGAACGCCCCGAGTCGCCTCTTCAGCCCGAGCCCACCCTCGGTGCCGTCCGCCTCGCTCTGGGCTATCACGTCCTTGATCGGTTTTGTTCGTAGCACGGACACGTGGTCACCCCTCCCACCGTGCGACCACCTCGGTGGCGGCCGGTGACCGGCGTTGCTACCCAGCGGCGCGAATGGTCAACCACGAACCCTTGCGGTTCGCACCCGAGTGTGAAAATTTCCTACCAGCGGCAGATCGTCGTCGGCGAATCTTTCCGACACGCCGCGCTGATCACACGGGAGCCCCAACGAAGGGACACACCGCATGAAGGCAACTCGACTCGGCGCCGCCGGGCTCGTCACCGCCCTGCTCGGCACCCTCGTCGCCGCCACCCCCGCGACCGCGACACCGCGCAACAGCAGCACCAATGCCACCACCTGCACCACCGACCCGGCCACGCCGAAGCGGCAGTTCCGCGCCATGTGGATCTCGTCGGTGGTCAACATCGACTGGCCCAGCAAGGCGTCCCAGGCCAGCCCCGACCGGGTCGCCGCCCAGCAGGCCGAATATCGCGAGCTGCTCGACCTCGCCGAGCGGCTGCACCACAACGCCGTCGTGGTGCAGGTCCGGCCCACCGCCGACGCCGTCTGGCCCTCGCGGTACGAGCCCTGGTCGGAGTACCTGACCGGCGTCCGTGGGCAGGACCCGGGCTGGGATCCGCTGGCCTTCCTGGTCGACGAGGCGCACCGACGCAACCTGGAGTTCCACGCCTGGTTCAACCCGTACCGCGTCTCCATGCCGGCACCCGGCGGCGCCGGCGCGGACCTCACCCAGCTCGCGCCCGGCCACCCGGCCCGGCAGCACCCGGACTGGACCTTCGCCTACCCGCCGGCCGGCGTCGCCGGCAGCCGGCTCTACTACAACCCCGGCATTCCGGAGGTACGCGAGTTCGTGCAGACCGCGATGATGGACGCGGTCCGCCGGTACGACGTCGACGGCGTGCACTTCGACGACTACTTCTACCCCTACCCCAGCGGCACCTACCAGGTGCCCGACGACGCCACCTTCGCCGCGCACAACCGGGGCTTCACCGATCGGGCGGACTGGCGGCGGGACAACATCAACCTGCTGATCCAGGAGATGAACGGCAAGATCAAGGCGGCGAAGCCGTGGGTGAAGTTCGGGGTCAGCCCGTTCGGCATCTGGCGTAACAAGGCCGCCGACCCGCTCGGCTCGGACACCACCGGCAGCCAGTCGTACGACATCATCTCCGCCGACACCCGCAAGTGGATCAAGCAGGAGTGGATCGACTACGTCGTACCGCAGCTCTACTGGTACATCGGCCAGTACCCGGCCGCCGACTACGCCCGGCTCGTGCCGTGGTGGGCCGAGACGGTGCGCGGCACCCGCGTGCAGCTCTACATCGGCCAGGCCGACTACAAGAGCGGCGATCCGGCGTACGGGCCGTTCTGGCAGAACCCGCGCGAGCTGTCCGACCATCTGACGCTCAACCGGTCGTACCCGGAGGTGCAGGGCAACGTGCACTTCTCCGCCGTTCAGGTGCGGGCCAACCGGCTCGGGGCGACCGACATCTACGCCGCCGAGCACTACTCCCGCCCGGCGCTCGTACCGGCCATGCCACACCTGCCGGCCAAGCCGCTGCTCTTCCCGGTGATCACCAAGGCCACGCGGCAGGCCGACGGGGTCCGGCTGAGCTGGCGTCAGCCGGCTGACGGGGTACGCCCACTCGGCACCGCCACCTCGTACGCGATCTACCGGTTCGACGGCACCACACTGCCCGGCCGGTGCGGGACGGCGGACGCCGCGCACCTGGTCGACACCGTGCGGGCCGCCTCCGGTGGCAGCCAGTCCTGGGTGGACACCACCGCCGAGCCCGGCCGGCGCTACACCTACCAGGTGACCGCGCTGGACCGGTCGGCCAACGAGAGCCCGACCAGCCCGCCGGCGTTCACAGTGCGCTGACCTGCCTGTGCGAGTGCCCCGGTCGCCCCGGCGTCCGGGGCATTCGTCTGTTTGAACGCATGTCACCAATAGTTGGCGAGACACATACCGCCTAGTTGATCAGTTGATCGACACTGATCGACATCCGGTGACCCGCCGGTAACTTCCCGTCCCACCCGCTCACCCCGCGGAGGTAACCCGTGCCCCGACGTCTCGCCACCCTGTTCGCCTCGGGCGCTCTCGCACTACTCGCCACCCTCGTCGCCGCCTCCCCCGCCGCCGCCGTCACCCCCGCCCAGAAGCTGTCCGTGCTGTCCAGCTGGACGCAGACCAGCGCGTCCAGCTACAACTCCTGGAACAACGCCCGGGTCAACCGGGCCCCCTGGGCCGAGTACAACTTCAACTGGTCCACCGACTACTGCTCGTCCAGCCCGGACAACCCGCTCGGCTTCACCTTCAACCTGGGCTGCTACCGGCACGACTTCGGCTACCGCAACTACAAGGCGGTCGGCCAGTTCCCGGCCAACAAGTCCCGCCTGGACAGCGCCTTCTACGAGGACCTCAAGCGCGTCTGCGCCACGTACAACACCGTCGTCCGACCGGCCTGCTACAGCCTGGCCTGGACCTACTACCAGGCGGTCAGCATCTTCGGCTCGGTGGCGGCCGTCCAGCAGGCCGACATCGACCGCGCCGCCCGAATGAAGGCCCAAGCCGAAGCCGCCGCCTCCTCCCGCGCCTAACCCCCACCCACCCCCGCCCCCTCCCCCCACCCACCCCGCCCCTCCCACGGTGATCAAGAGGTTTGCGTCAGAATTCGGGCTCCCGATGACGCAAACCTCTTGGTCAACAGGGAACGGGCGGGGGTTCCTGGGGGCCTGGGGGGAGGGTCAGGCGCGTTCGGTTCGGGATGCGGGGTGGCGGTCGGAGTCGGCGGGGACGCGCGGGGTCGGCTGGGACAGGCCGGTGCTGAAGCGGGTCGAATCCGCCGCCAGGTCCGGGTGTTCCACGTCGAGTGCCAGCGCCGCCGCCTCGTCCAACCCCAACTCGGCACCCTCGCCGTACGCGTCGTCGAAGGCCGTGTCGCCCAGCACCGTACGCAACTCCGCCTGCTGCTCCGCCCAGTAGCCGCCGTAGATGCCCGGGGTGGCCCGCATGCTCGCCCGGGTGGCCTGCGCGGCACCGAAGAGGCGGGCGGCGGTCAACCGGTCACCGCCGATCGCGCAGCGCACCGCCACCGCGTTGAGCGTGTCGCACGCCCGGCCGTGGTAGCCGTGGCCCATCCGGGAACGCAACGCCACCAGCAGGTGCTCGTGTGCGGCGACGATGTCGCCCCGGGCCAGCGCGACCATGCCGAGCAGCATGTCCACCGATCGCCGGCCCCGCTCCACCGGCCGGGCCGCCTCCACCGGGCGGACCGCACCCAGCAGCTCCGCCGCCTCCTCCAGCGCACCCCGCCGCCACAGCAACTCGGCCAGGCTGAACACCGCGAACAGCGCCTCGCCGACCACGTCCTGCCCGTGCGCCCAGTCGATGACCTCCCGGCACACCCGCTCGGCCTCGACGAACTGTCCCATGTCCACAAGCGGCGCCGCCCTGCCGGCGAGCACCCGGGCGAGCAGCCCCGCGTCACCGGCCTGCCGGGCCGCCGCCTCCGCCCGCTGCGAGTAGCGCAACTCCTCGGCGAACTCGCCGTCGGCACCGGCGTGCAACGAATGCATGTGGTAGGCCGCCGCAAGCTCGGACTCGGGGATGCGCTCCCCCGTCTCGGCGATCCGCCCATACAACCGGAACAACCACAGCCGCCCCTCCCGGGCCAGGCCCCGCTCGAGCCACCACTGGTCCAGCCCACCGGCCAGACCGAGACCGGCCCGGGCGCTGCCCCCGGTGGCGCACCACCGCAGCGCGGCGCGCAACTCCCCGGCGAGCGGGTCCAGCGCGTACAACGACAGCGTGACCGGTCGGCCGTCCTGCCCCAGGTGCGCCCGGTCCAACGCATGCGCCGACCACGCCACGTGCCGGTTCCGGGCGGCCTGCTCCTCGCCCGCCTCGGCCAACCGCCGCGCCGCGTACGCCCGGATGGGGTCGAGCATCCGGTAGGTGCTGCCGGAGGCGCGCGGTTCGGCGAGGACCATCGACTTGTCCACCAGCACCGACAGCGGGTCCAGCGGGTCGTCGCCCAGCAGCCACTCCACCGTCGCCAGGTCCACCGGCCCGGCGAAGACCGCCATCCACCGCAGCAGGCGGGCGGCGCGAGGCCCCAGCGTCCGGTACGACCAGGTGACGGTGGCCTGCATGGTCAGGTGCCGCTCGGTCGCGGAGCGCTGCACGGCCCGGCTCGCCGGGGTGGGCGGTGACGCCCCGGCCGCGGCGGCGACCAGGTCCACCGTGTCCTGCTGGTTGCCGGACCAACCCCGCTCCACCGGTGTCGGCTCCGGGTCGTCCCGCCCGGCGTCCAACGTGCCGAGCACGTCGTCGAGCCGTTCGGCGAGCTGACCGACGGACAGCACCCGCAAACGGGCGGCGGCCAACTCGATGGCGAGCGGCAACCCGTCCAGCCGCTGCACCACCCGGCGCAGGTCGGCCGACTCGGCCGGGTCCGGTTGCCGCCCGCCACGCGCCGCCGCCGTTCGGTCCAGCAGCAACGCCACCGCGTCGCTCTCCGCACCGTCGGTCTGCGGGTCGACCGAGAGCGGCGGGATCCGCCACACCACCTCACCCGGCAGGCTGAACGACTCCCGACTGGTGGCCAGCACCCGCACGCCACCCCCACCGGACAGCAGGCGCGCGATCACCTCCGCGCAGGCTGCGGGTTGGGTGTCGCAGGTGTCCAGCACGACCAGCATGCGGCGGTTGGCCGCGTACTCGACCAGGGTGTCCAGCATCGGGCGGCCCGGCTCGGGCCGCAGGCCGAGCACCGCGGCGATCGCGAACGCCACCAGCCCCGGGTCGGTCACCGCGGCGATGTCCACGAACCAGACCCCGTCCGGGTACGCCTCGACCACGCCGCTGGCCAACTCCACCGCGAGGCGGGTCTTGCCCGCGCCGCCCGCGCCCAGCACCGTGACCAGGCGGTGTTGCCGCACGAGCAGGCCCAACTCGACGCGCTCGGTCTGCCGGCCGACGAACGAGGTCACCTGGGTCGGCAGGTTGTGCGCCACCGCGTCGGCGGTGCGGGGGCGGGGGAACTGCCGCTCCAGACCCGGTGCGACCAGTTGGAACAGTCGTTCCCGATCGTCGAAGCCGCGCAACCGGTGCAGGCCCAGGTCGAGCAGGGTCGCACCGGGCGGCAACGGCTCGGCCCGCCGTGCCGTGGACGCCGAGCAGAGCACCTGCCCACCGTGCGCGGCGGCGGCCACCCGGGCGGCCCGGTGCACCTCGGGGCTGGCGTACTCGCCGTCGCGCGGCTCGGCGTAGCCGGTGTGCAGGCCCATCCGCACCCGTGGGGCCGCGTCCGGGGTGGGCCAGTCGTGACTGGACAACGCCCGCTGGGCGGTCAGGCACGCGGTCAGCGCCGCAGCGGCGTCCTCGAAGGCCAGGAAGAACGAGTCGCCCTCGGTCAGCAGCTCCGCCCCACCCGTGCTGGCCAGTGTTCGACGCAGCAGCCGCCGATGCTCGGCGAGCACCGGCCGGTAGTCCGGGCCGAGCAACTGGGCCAGCCGGGTCGAGCCCTCGATGTCGGTAAACACGAAGGTCACCCAACCGCTCGGGAGCTGGATCCGTGGCGACATGCGTGGAACCTCCGCCCGTGACGTCGGATTCATGCTGCCTGAGTCCGAGCGGTCACACATCGTGAGAACGGCCGGGCAGGTGCCGCCTCAAAGTGCCACTCAGCCCTGCTCCCGGCAAGGCCCGCCCACCATGCGGCAGAGAATCGGCTCGATCAGCAGCCGCACGCGCCCCCGCAGCAACCGCCACCGGTGGACGCGGGGGGGCCACCGGCGGCACCACCCCGGCCGGTGACCGCGACCGCGGACAGCAGCTTGACCGTGTCGGTGTGACCGTGCGGGCTGTTCGCCGGCTCACCGGCCGCCGCCATCGAACGGTTGACCTCGAAGGTGTCGCCGCAGGCGCGGCAGCGGAACTCGTACCGGGGCATGAAGCCAGGGTACGTGGATCTGGCGTTTGGCGTGGCATGGGTGATACTCGACGGGTGGTGGACGGCGAGGACGACACGCGTGTGCAACGGTTACGACCGGCCGCTCCGCTGGACGGGTCGCTGGAGGGCTCGGGGGCGGCGCCTGATCCGGTGCTTGCGGTACCCCGCCCACGCCGGCCCTGGCTGAGCGGACGTTCCGGGGGTTCGACGACCACACCGGCGGCCACGCCGGCCGAGCCCGACCAGGGCGCGAGCGGCACGCCGGCCCCGCCCACGCCGGTTACGGCCCCCGACGGCAAGCGCGAGGACGCGCCCGCCGAAACACCGAAGACCGAGGCCGCAACGGTCGCGGACTCGAAGACCGCGGACCCGAAGGTGACGGGCCCGACGACCACCGAAACCAAGGCCACGGACGCCGAGGGGGCCGACACGCGACCCGCCACGGTGGCCGCCGACGGGGATCCGGCGAAGACCACCGTGGACGAACTGCCCGTGGTGCCGGCGTCCGATCCGGCCCGGCGACGGCGGGTGCCCTTCGCGCACGCGGTACGGGTGCAGCCACGCCGGGCCGCCGCCACCGCAGCCCACGCGACCCGCGCCTGGGCCCGTCGGCCCAGCGGTCGGCTCACCCTGCCCGGTGTGTTCCTGCTGGCGCTGGTCGGCGCTACCGCCGCGGCGGGCGCGCTGCTCGTGCCGGCCACGATCCGCGCGCCCCGACCGGTCGCGGCCGACGCCACGGCGACGGCGGGCGCACCGCCCGCGGCACCGTCCAGCCTCCCGACCGGCCCACTCCCGACCGGCCCACTCCCCACCGGCCCGCTCCCGACCGGTTCGGTGCCCGGCGGCGGGCTACCCAGCGGGTTCCCGACCGGGCAGCCCACCATCGGGCCGGTGATCGGAGGTCGGCCGTCGGACGCCCTGGCCGGCTGGGCTCAGCAGGTCGGTGCCAAGGTGGGCATCCCGGCCGTCGCCATGCAGGCGTACGGCTACGCCGAACTCGTCCTCGCCCAGACCAACCGCAGTTGCGCGCTGAGCTGGACCACGCTGGCCGCGATCGGCCAGGTCGAGTCGGGGCACGGCTCGGCCAACGGTGCCCGGTTGGGCCAGGACGGCAAGGCGCTACCGCAGATCATCGGGCTGCCGTTGGACGGGAAGGACGGCCGGATGCGGATCATCGACACCGACCGTGGAGACCTCGACGGCGACCGGGTCCTCGACCGCGCCATCGGGCCGATGCAGTTCATCCCGACGACCTGGCGGGAGATCGGCGCGGACGCCGACAACGACGGGCGCAAGGACCCGCACGACCTGGACGACGCCGCCCTGGCAGCGGGAAACTACCTCTGCAAGGGCGGTCGGAACCTGAGCATCGCGGGCGACTGGTGGAACGCGATCCTCTCCTACAACGATGTCCGGCGGTACGCCCAGGAGGTCTACGACACCGCGAACCGGTACGGACGGACCAGTCGCCAGTGAAGTGATCGTCTCGATACGTTGGAGAACTGGACACTTCCCCCGCGAAGCTGTTAGCGGCAAGCTAGACGAGTGATGGTGCGCGAGTGGGACCCCAGGACCGCGTCGTCTGCCGAGATCGCGTCGCTGCTGGCCACGCTGAACGCGGTTCTGGCGACCGATCTGCCGCAGGACCCGCCGTGGCGGGAGACGTCGCTGCGGGAGTACCTCGCCGAGGTGATGCCGGGTGAGCGGCGGATCTCCTGGATCGCCCAGGCCGAGCCGACCGGCCCGGACGACCCGGGCGCGGTGCTCGGCCAGGTCCACGTGCTGCTCCTCGGCGACATCGGCGTGCTCGAGGTGCTGGTGCACCCGTCCGTGCGGCGCGGTGGCCTCGGTCGTGACCTGGTGTTGCGCGCCGCCCGCCGGGTCTACCAGGAGGGCTTCCAGTCGATCGGGGTGGAGGTCGTCGGCGACACGCCGGCGGTGGCCTTCTACGAGTCGCTCGGCTTCACCCGGGAGTACGTGGAGACCCGCAGTGTGCTCGACCTGACCTCGGTCGACTGGGCGGAGCTGGCCGAGATGGCAGCCGGCATCGGCGCGGGTTACCACCTGGAGTTCTTCCCGGGCGGGCCACCGGACGACCTGATCGAGGCGTACGCGCGGGCGAAGGCCGAGGTGCGCGACGTCGAGGACGGTGAGCTGCGCCCCAGCTCCTACGACCCGGAGCGGCTACGCGACAGCCTCGACACCCTGCACCGGCGGGGCATGAAGCCGTACATCGTGCTCGCCCGGCACGAGCAGAGCGGCGAGGTCGCCGGCCTGACCGAGGTGGTGGTGCCGGCGCAGCACCCGACCCGCGCCGACCAGTACGACACGATCGTCGCGCAGGACCACCGGGGCTACGGCATCGATCGGGCGATCAAGGCTCGGATGTTGTTGGAGTTGCGCTCCGCCGAGCCGGAGCTGATCGAGGTGCAGACCTGGAACGCGCAGGCCAACGAGGCGATGCTGAAGGTCAACGCGGAGTTGGGTTACCGATCCGACCGGGACTGGTGCGAATACAGCGTCGACGTCGCTGAGCTGGTGCATCGCCTCGACCCGCCGCACTGAGGGAATTCACGAAACTGTCCATTAGGGGATGGACGGTGGACAGTCACGCACCTTAACGTGCGTTGACCCCCATCCACCCATCGTGGAGGCCCTATGCGCCCGCGCCGCTCACTCGCCGCGCTCGCGACCGCCACCGCCGCCGTGACAGTCACGGCGCTCGGCGTCGCACCCACCGCGGCCAGCGCCGCGCCCACCGACCTGTTCATCTCCGAGTACGTCGAAGGTTCGTCGAACAACAAGGCGATCGAGCTGTTCAACGGCACGGGCGCCGCCGTCGACCTGACGGCCGGCGGCTACCAGTTGCAGCTCTACTTCAACGGCTCCACCACGGCCACCACGATCGCGCTGACCGGGAGCGTCGCCGCGGGTGACGCTTTCGTGTTCGCCAGCGCCTCGGCCGGGGCCGCCATCCTCGCCCAGGCCGACCAGACCACCGGGGCGAGCCTGTTCAACGGTGACGACGCGATAGTGCTGCGTCGGGGCACCACCGTGCTCGACTCGATCGGGCAGGTGGGCGTCGACCCCGGCACCGAGTGGGGTGCCGGCACCACCAGCACCGCGGACAACACCCTGCGTCGGGTTCCCACCGTGACCGTCGGCGACACGGACCCGTCGGACGCGTTCGACCCGGCCGCGCAGTGGGCCGGTTTCCCGGTCGACACCTTCGACGGGCTCGGCACGCACACCGTGGACGGTGGTGGCCCGGTCGACGTGCCGGCATCGCTGACCTGCGGTGGTCCGCTGGTCACCGCGGCCGGGACGGCCGCGACCCGGGAGGTCACCGCCACCGACCCCGACGACACGATCGTCGAGCTGGCCGTAACGGCGGTCAGCCCGACTCCGTCGACCGGTTCGATCACCCGTACCGCGTTCACCCCCGCGGACGGGCTGGGCGGCACCGCACGGGCCACGGTCAGCGCGAGTGCCGATCTCGCCGCCGGGGCGTACACGGTCACCCTCACCGCGACCGACGCGGGCGGCGGCACCGCCACCTGCGCGCTGGCCGTGCAGGTGACCCGGGAGCTGACCGTCGGCGAGGTGCAGGGTCCGACCACCGACACCGAGTCCGGTCCGACCGACCGGTCGCCGCTCGCACCGGCGAGCGGCAACGGCACGAGCAGCACGCTGTACGACGTTCGCGGCGTGATCACCCAGTTGACGCTGGCCCGCACGTCGGCCGGGGCGGAGCAGCACGGCTTCTTCCTGCAGAGCCGTACCGGCGACACCGACGGCGACCCGACCAGTTCCGACGGCATCTTCGTGTTCATGGGCACGTTCACCTCGCTGATCGGCGGCTACGTGCCGACCGTCGGCGACGAGGTCGTGCTGCGGGCCCGGGTCTCGGAGTACTACGACTTCACCCAACTCTCCGGTGCCTCGCTGGTCCGCCGGATCGCCGGTGGCCTGGCCGTGGACACCGAGGTCGCGGTCACCGACGCGGTGCCACCGGTCGAGCTGACCGACGCGCAGCGTTTCTGGGAGCGGCACGAGGGTGCCCGGATGCGGGTACGCGCTGGCAGTGGCGCGGTCAGCGGACGGGACGTGTTCTCGTCGACCGCCGACGCCGAGCTGTGGGTGGTCGACCGCGACGACCCGCTGCTGGACCGCGCCGACCCGTACTCCCGGCGGGTCTTCCGGGACGCGCACCCGCTGGACAACGACCCGACCCGGCGTTTCGACGACGGCAACGGTCAGCGGACGCTGCTCGGCAGCATGGGTGTGAAGGCCACCGCCGGGGACAGCGCCGCGCTGCTCCCGCCGGCGCACACCTTCGACACGCTGCGCGCGGACGCGGTGGGTGGCGTCTACTACTCGTTCGAGAAGTACGGCGTCCAGGTCGAGAGTGCCGAGTTCGACGCCGGCGCCGACCCGTCGAAGAACAACCCGCCGAAGCCGGCCGACCGGTCGCAGGAGGTGGCGGTGGCCACCTACAACGTGGAGAACCTGTACGACTACCGCGACGACCCGTTCGACGGCTGTGACTTCGCCGGGAACGCCGGTTGCACCGGGGTCAGCCCGCCGTTCGACTACGTGCCGAGCAGCGAGGCGGACTACCGGCAGCAGTTGGCCGCGCTGGCCGACCAGATCGTCAAGGACCTGCACGCTCCGGATCTGATCCTGGTGCAGGAAGCCGAGGACCAGGACATCTGCACGGTCTCCGGTACTGCGCTGAGCTGCGGCGACACCAACGACGCCGATGGTGCGCCGGACAGCCTCCAGGAGTTGGCGCTCAGCGTGGCGGCTGCCGGCGGGCCGGCGTACGCCGCTGCCTATGACCGGACCGGCGCGGACGCCCGCGGTATCACCGCCGCGTTCCTCTACCGCACGGACCGGTTGTCGCTGGCCGCCGCGACGGCGGGCGACCCGCTGCTGGGCTCGACGCCGACCGTCCAGTACCGCGCGGCGGGGCTGCCGACCAATGCCGACGTGCAGAACCCGAAGGCCCTGAACGCGGTGTTGCCGTCGGACGTGGACACCTCCACCGGCAAGGACGGGAACAACGTCTTCACCCGTGCCCCCCAGCTGGGCAAGTTCAGCGTGGCAGCGGCACCCGGTGCGTCGGAGCGGTTCACCCTGTACGCGCTCAGCAACCACTACTCCTCGGGCCCGGACAGCCGGGTCGGGCAGCGGCGGGAGCAGGCGCGCTACGGCGCGGCGATCGTCACGGCGATCGAGGCGGCCGACCAGACCGCCCGGGTGGTCTACGGCGGGGACCTGAACGTCTTCCCCCGCCCGGACGATCCCATCGCGACCGGTGACCAGCCGACCCCGTCGGATCAGCTCGCCCCGCTCTACGAGGCCGGGCTGCACAACCTGTGGGACGACCTGGTCGCGGACGTGCCGTCGTCGGCCTACTCGTACAGCTTCGAGGGGCAGGCGCAGACGCTCGACCACCTGTTCGTCAACGACGTGCTCCACGACGACCTGGTGCAGGTGCGGGCGGCTCACGTCAACGCCGACTGGCCGGCGGAGTTCACCGGCGACGGGTCGCGGGGTTCCAGTGACCACGACCCGCAGGTGGCCCGGTTCCGGTCCCGGGCGTCGTTGACCGTCGCCGACACGGCGGTGGTCGAGGGCGACCAGGGCAGCCGGCAGCTCGCCTTCACGGCCACGGTGTCCCGGCCGTTGTCCCAGCCGGTGCTGCTCTGCGCCGCCACCGTCGGTGTCACGGCGCAGGTCGGCTCGGACTTCGACGCGTACGCCGCCTGCAAGGTGTTGGCGGCGGGGCAGACGTCGGTGGTGTTCCCGGTGACGGTGCGCGGTGACCGCAAGCGGGAGGCGGACGAGAAGCTGACACTGCTGGTGGCCGGCGTACCCGGTCTGCGGCTGGCCGATCCGCTCGCGGTCGGCAGGATCACCAACGACGACTGACGTCGCGCGTTCCGGTGAGGCCCGTCGTTCCGGTCCGGATCGACGGGCCTCGCCCGTGCCGGGCTCACACCGGCCCACGCGGGGGCCAGGGCGGTCGGGGCAGGTGCCGGTGCTGGGCCACGCGAACCTCCCACTGGCTGCGCCGACGCATCGCGTCCCGGACCTCCCGGTTGCGGTGGAACGTCTCCGGCGGGCGGGCGAGCCCGTAGACGTCCGCCCACCACTCCCCCGGCTCGGGGTCGAGGATGGTGTCCAGGTGCGACGGGTAGCGACGCTCCGCGCCGTTGCGAGTGTCCTGCCAGTCACGCATCGGTTTCAGCACCCGGCCGAACTCGTCCACCACGGCCAGCCGGCAGCCCACCACACCGATGATGCGCCGGAGCAGGACGATGCTCGGCACCATGCGACCGGCCTCGATCCTGCCGATGGTGGCGTGGTGCACACCCGCCCACCGGGCCAGCTCGCGCTGGCTGAGGTCGGCACGGCGGCGGACCGCGCGGACGATTCCGGCGGCCGGCCAGGGCGCGTCGAAGGGTTCGGTGATCAGGACCGGCTCGGTTGAGGAATCGCTCACGCCGTCACGGTCCCGCCTGGTGCGGCCGGCCGCAATCCCGAATGCCTCAGCTGTGGACAACCAACTGGGCTGTGGAAAACTCCTGCGGCCGGCAGGTCACTGTCCGTGTTTTAGACTCGATGCCCGTCGCCGTTACGCGGAGCAACGGGTGTCACGCTGTTCCGTCGGGCCCAGCCGCCGCCAACCGATCCCACCCCACGCCTGACCAGGGAGATCACGATTCCGGCCGCCGGGCACCACACACCCTGACCCGCCCCTTTGCTCTGCAGCTCGATATGCACCAGTCACCGAGGGTGTGCGTCGCCGTCGTGGGTGCAGAGCAAAGGACGGAAGGGGGGTGGTGGTTGCCGGGATGGAGGGTCACGCTAAGCAACCGGCATAGCCTGACCCGCAAGTCGGCGTGGGCGCAGAGCCCGTCGGCCCGTCGGCCCCCGAAGCGGTGCGTCGGGCAAGACCTACCGCCGCCGCCCGCAAACCCGGGAGACGAGGCGGCCGAGAGGCGGCTGCACGCGCGCGAACCGACACGCCTCCCGCCACGCTGCGGGAGACGGCGCAGCCGGCACGGCGCCGGCCGAGGGGACAGGCCCGCCCGGGGTCAGTAGCGCTGGCGGAGCAGGTTGGCGGCCTCGACCGCCCAGTAGGTGAGGATGACCTGCGCGCCGGCCCGCTTGATCGAGGTGAGCGTCTCCAGCATGACGCGCTCCCGGTCGATCCAGCCGTTCGCGGCGGCGGCCTCGACCATCGCGTACTCGCCGGAAACCTGGTAGGCGGCGACCGGCACGTCCACGGTGGCCCGCACCGCCGACACCACGTCGAGGTAGGGCAGCGCCGGCTTGACCATCACCAGGTCGGCGCCCTCGGCCACGTCGAGCGCGACCTCGCGCAGCGACTCACGCAGGTTGGCCGGGTCCTGCTGGTAGGTGCGCCGGTCGCCCTCCAGCGCCGACTCGACCGCCTCGCGGAACGGGCCGTAGAAGGCGGAGGCGTACTTGGCGGCGTACGCCAGCACCGCCACATCCTGGTGCCCGGCGGCGTCGAGCGCCCGGCGCACCACGCCGACCTGACCGTCCATCATCCCGGACGGCCCGACCATGCCGACCCCGGCGGCGGCCTGGGCCACCGCCATCTCGGCGTACGCGGCGAGGGTGGAGTCGTTGTCGACCTCACCGTCGGGGGTGAGCAGCCCGCAGTGCCCGTGCGAGGTGAACTCGTCCAGGCACAGGTCGCTCATCACCACCGTGGCGTCGCCCACCTCGGCGACCACGTCGCGGATGGCGACGTTGAGGATGCCGTTCGGGTCGATGCCGCCGGAGCCGGTCGGGTCGCGCTGCTCCGGCACACCGAAGAGCATGATCCCGCCTACACCGGCCTGGACGGCCTCGACCGCTGCCTTGCGCAGCGAGTCCCGGGAGTGCTGGAGCACTCCCGGGAGCGACCCGATCGCCCGGGGCTCGCGCAGCCCTTCCTTGACGAACATCGGCACGACCAGCTCGGCCGGGTCGACCCGGGTCTCGGAGACCAGCCGGCGGATCGCCGGGGTGCGGCGCAGCCGGCGGGGCCGGATCTCGGGGTACGACATGGAAGGGCCTCCTCGAACGACTACCGGAAGCGCAGGGCGGTCGGGCCCTGCACCTTGGAGCCGCGGCGCTGCTTGGCCGGCATGGCGGCCAACTTCTCGCGCAGCTCGACGGCGTAGGCGGCGAGCGCCTCCACCAGGTCGGGCACCGAGGCGTGCGGCGGCTGGACGTCGACCCGCAGGCCGAACTCCGTCGCGGTCTCCGCCGTCTTGGGCCCGATGACGGCAACAACCGTCCGGGCGTGTGGCTTCCCGGCGATGCCGACCAGGTTGCGCACGGTGGAGGACGAGGTGAAGAGCACGGCGTCGAACCCGCCCGACTTGATCGCGTCCCGGATCTCGGCGGGCGGCGGCGCGGCCCGCACCGTCCGGTACGCCGTCACGTCGTCGACCTCCCAGCCGCGCTCGGTGAGCCCGGCGGCGAGCGTCTCGGTGGCGATGTCGGCGCGCGGCAGCAGCACCCGGCCCACCGGGTCGAGGATTTCGTCGTGCGGGGAGAACTCGGCCAGCAACCCCTCGGAGGACTGCTCCCCGGCGGGGATCAGCTCCGGCTGGATGCCGAACGCGCGGACCGCGTCCGCGGTGGCCTCACCGATGCAGGCGATCTTGACGCCACCGAAGTGCCGGGCGTCCAGGCCGTGCTCGGCGAACTTCTCCCAGACCGCGCGGACCGCGTTGACCGACGTGAAGATCACCCAGGCGTACCGGCCGTCGACCAGGCCCTTGACGGCCCGCTCCATCTGCGCCGGAGTACGCGGCGGCTCGACCGCGATGGTCGGCACCTCGCACGGGATCGCCCCGTACGCGCGCAGTCGGGCGCTCATCGCGCCGGCCTGCTCCTTGGTGCGGGGGACGAGCACCTTCCAGCCGTACAGCGGGCGGTTCTCCCACCAGCTCAGCTTGTCGCGCTGGCCCACCCCGACACCGACGGTGAGCACCACCCGGCCGGTGAAGCCGAGCGCAGCGGCCACGAAGCTGTCCACGGTCGACGTGGTCGTGTACTGGGTCTCGCCGGTGCCGTCGCCGGTCACACCGACTCCGGTGGTGCCGTCGACCCCGGCGGCGAGCAGCCCGTCGCGGACGGCGGCGAGGTCACCGGCGTCCACGGCGAGCGCGAGCGAACCCCGGCCGACGGCCGTGGCCAGCGCCTCGAAGTCCAGTGCGCTGACGTCCTCGACGTCGGCGGCCGTACGCACACCCGGCAGCGGAACACCGGCGTAGGTGGCCACACCCTCGGCCTGACCGACGCCGGGCACGACCTCGAAGTGGGCAGCGGTGCGGGCCACGGCCTGCACCTCCTTGACCACCGAGTCGTGGCCGAACGGGTCACCAGCGACCAGGTGCACCGCGTTCAGCCCGGAACGGGCAGCGGAGATCAGCACCTTCGCCACGTCCCCCGGCACGCCTTCGGCGGGGGTGAACTCGGCGTCGTCCCTGGCTTCGGCGCGGACGACGGCGAGCAACGACTCCGGGACACCCCGGTCGTAGATCACCTGGTCGGCGTCGACCAGGGCGTCGTGCGCCCGACGGGTCAGCAGGCCCGGGTCACCGGGGCCAGCCCCGACGAACGCGATACGGCCGACGGGCTTACGGGTGCGGGTCATTCTGTGCTCCCAAATTGCTGGGTCCCCGGGCCGGTGTGTCCTTCGTGGCCGAGGATCGAGTCGGCGCCGAGGTCGAGGAGTTCGGCGGCGAGTGCCTTACCGATCTCCGCCGCGTCGGCGGGCGTTCCGGTGCGGGAAAGCCGGAGGTCACGAGTGCCGTCCGGGCTGATCACCGCCCCGCGCAGGTAGATCTCATTGACAACATCGCCTTCGGCGGCAGAGCCGACTGGCTCGCCTTCGGCGAGGATGGCATAGGCGGCGACGGGTGCGCTGCACCCGGCCTCCAGGGTTGCCAGAAACGCGCGTTCCGCGGTGACCGCGGCACGCGACGGTGCGTGGTCGAGCACCGCGAGCAGCTCGACCAGGTCCTGGTCGTCGGCCCGGCACTCCACTGCCAACGCGCCCTGGGCGGGCGCGGGCAGCATGAGCATCGGGTCCAGCGTCTCGGTGATCACGTCGACCCGGCCGAGTCGGGCCAGCCCGGCTCGGGCCAGGACGACGGCGTCCAGGTCGGCGTCGGGGCCGAGCACCCGCGCCAGGCGGGTGTCCACGTTGCCGCGGATCGGGGTGACCTCGAGTTGCAGACCGAGCGCGTGCAGTTGGGCGATGCGGCGCAACGCGCCGGTGCCCACGGTGGCTCCGGGCGGCAACTCGGCGAGCGTCCGACCGCCGCGGGCGATCAGCGCGTCGCGCGGGTCCTGCCGGGCCGGCACCGCCGCGATGTGCAGCCCGGCGGCGGCAGCCGTGGGCAGGTCCTTGTACGAGTGCACCGCGAAGTCGATCGTCCTGGCGGCCAGCGCGTCGCGCAGCGCGGAGACGAACACCCCGACGCCGAGCCGGTGCACCGGCGCGGTGGAGCGGTCGCCGGCCGTGACGACCTCGACCAGCTCGACCGGGCGGCCGGTGGCGGCGGTCAACGCTTCGGCGATCTGGCCGGACTGGGCCATCGCCAAGGCGCTGCCCCGGGTGCCGAGGCGCAGGGGGGCGGTCATCGCGCACCTCCGGTGGGCGGGGTCGGCTCGGCGGCGTCGGCGATGGGCATCGGGGCGGTGCCGGGCATCGGCAGGCCCAGGTCGGGCGTGAGGACGTCGGGGACGGTGTCCACCGGCGAGGTCTGCGGGACTTCGAGGTCGAACAGTTCGCGCAGCAGGGCCGCGTACTGGTCGCCGCCGGGCTCGGCGGCCAACTGGCGGACCTTGACGGTGGGCTGGTGCAGCAGTCGCTGCACGACCCGGTGCACCGTGCGGGCCACCTCGGCTCGCAGGTCGTCGCCGAGGTCGGGGCGACGCTGGGCGAGTCGGCGCAGCTCGGCGGTGACGACGTCGTCGGCGCGACCGCGCAGCGCGGCCACGGTGGGTGCCACGTCGGCGCCGCGCAGCCAGGTGAGGAAACCCTCCACCTCGCTCAGCACGATGCGCTCGACGGCGGCGGCGTCGGCGGCGGCGGGGCCGTCGGCGAGCAGTGCGGCCATCCGGTCGATGTCGATCACCTCGACGCCGGGCAGCTCGGCGACGCCCTCCTCGACGTCGCGTGGAACGGCCAGGTCGAGCAGGACCAGCGGGCCCCGGGCCGGGTCCCGTTCGGCCAGCGCCGCGCTGACCACCGACCGGGTGAGGACCGGTTCGGTGGACGCGGTGG
The DNA here is from genome assembly GCF_029581275.1 of Micromonospora sp. WMMD1155. NCBI lineage: Bacteria > Bacillati > Actinomycetota > Actinomycetes > Micromonosporales > Micromonosporaceae > Micromonospora > Micromonospora sp. WMMD1155. The sequence continues at coordinate 3,362,838 of NZ_CP120742.1, read as the reverse complement.
CGGCCACTACGATGTCCACTGTGGAGAGAGTGTCGGCCAGCTCGGCCATCGGTGCGGCACTCGCCCCGTACGACTCGGCGAGCCGGACGGCCCGGTCGGCGCCCCGGTTGCTGACGGTGAGCGGCCCGGCGCCCAGCCGGGACAGGGTGGCCACTCCGAGCGAGCCCATCGCGCCGGCACCGACCACCAGGGCCGGGCGGCCGACGAGGTCGCCGTCGAGGTATCCGGCGGCCAACTCCAGCGCGGCGGTGACGACGCTCTGGCCGGCCCGGTCGATGCCGGTCTCGGCGTGGGCCCGCTTGCCGACCCGCAGCGCCTGCTGCATCAGCTCGTGCAGCAGGCGGCCGGCCGAGTCGGCACCGGTCGCCCAGTGGTACGCGTCGCGCAACTGCCCGAGGATCTGCGCCTCGCCGACCACCATCGAGTCCAGGCCGGTGGCGACGCGGAAGACGTGGTCCACGGCGGCGTTGTCGTAGTGCACGTACAGGTGGCTGGCGAGCGCCGCCGGAGGGCTGCCGGCCTGTTCGGCCAGGACGGCGCAGACGTCGCCGAGCCCGCCGTGGAAACCGGACACCGCGGCGTACACCTCCACCCGGTTGCAGGTGGAGACGATCACCGCCTCGGAGACGTACGGCAGGGCGATCAGGCGGTCCAGGGTGCGGGTCAGGTCGGCCGGGGGCACGGCCAGCTGCTCCAGCGTGGCGACCGGGGCGGTCCGGTAGGACGCGCCGACGACGAGCAGTTTCACGTGCCGATCGCCTCCTGGGTGTCGGTGGCCGCGAACCCGCCCGGCAGGGCGGTGAGAGCGGACCCGCCGGTGGCGGGCAGCGCGGTCAGCGACGCCTTGCGGTGCTCGTGGAAGGACAGAATCTGCAGCTCGATGGCGAGGTCGACCTTGCGCACGTCGACCCCCTCCGGAACCGAGAGTACGCACGGCGCGAAGTTGAGGATGCTCGTCACGCCGACGGCGACCAGTTGGTCGGCGACCTGCTGGGCGGCGGCGGCCGGGGTGGCGATCACGCCGATCGCGAGGGCTTCCTCGGCGGCGACCGTGGGCAGGTCGTCGACATGCCTGACCACCAGGCCGTTGATCTCCTCGCCGACCCGGGAGGGATCGGCGTCGAGCAGTGCGGCGATCCGGAAGCCTCGGCTGGCGAAGCCGTCGTAGCCGGCCAGAGCGTGACCGAGATTACCCACGCCGACCAGGGCGACGGCCCGTCGTTGGGTGAGCCCGAGCACATACTCGATCTGCTCGATCAGGAGCGCGACGTCGTAGCCGACGCCCCGGGTGCCGTACGAGCCGAGGTGGGACAGGTCCTTGCGGAGCTTCGCGGAGTTGACCCCGGCGGCGGCGGAGAGGCCCTCGCTGGAGACCGTCTCGTGCCCTGTCTCGGCGAGGTTGTGCAGCGCGCGCAGGTATTCCGGCAGCCGAGCGACGGTCGCCTCAGGCAGGTCCGGGAGCGCTGGTACGGCACCGGCGCGGCCGGGCGCGCCTGGGTGACGGTGCTGACTCATGAGACTCCGTGCGGTGCGATCCTCGGCCAACTCCGCTGGTCGGCCGTTTGTGGACTCCCGCTGACGACCGAGGTTGCCGGCTGTGCTAGCAGGGCGCGTCGGAGTCACAGCGTAGGCGCTTGTGAAGACGTGCACAAATCGCGATCTTGCCGCTGCGTGACGCAACCTCACCAGCACCTCCATTCCGCAAGATCGATCCGACGGGTCTTCCGCGCGCGCCGCCCGGGCGATTATTGCTCAATCCCGACTTCTCTGACCAATCCCGCGCCGGGCCGTCCAGGGGTCGTCCCGCAGGTGGTAGGGGCAGCACTACGGCGGAGAGGCGGGGCTTCGGGATGGGGACGGGAGGCCCGGCTGCCTAGCCTTTGGGGCATGACCACCGTTGCCGCCACCAGCGACCCGCCGACGCCGGCACCGAGCATCCCCCGCCAACTCTTCGTCGACTCCGGGTACGTACTGCTCGGCCTGCCCCTGGCACTGGCCAGCTTCGTCGTCCTCATCGTCGGCCTCTCGGTCGGCGTCGGCCTGGTGGTCACGGTGATCGGCCTGCCGATCCTCAGCGGCACCCTGTACGCGGCCCGCGCGCTGGCCGACGTCGAGCGGCTCCGGCTGCCCGCGGTGCTCCGCCAGCCGCGGATCCGGCCGCACTACCGGCTGCCCGAGGCGGGGGCGAACGCCTGGCGGCGGATCTTCGTGCCGATGCGGGACGCCCAGTCCTGGCTCGACCTGGCGCACGGCATCCTGCGACTGATCGCGGCGGTCGGCACCTTCGTGGTGACCATGGTCTGGTGGGCCCTCGCGATCGCCGGCTCCCTCTACTGGGCCTACGACTGGGCCATTCCCCACCCGTCCGGGGAGGGCGACCAGAATCTGGCCCAACTGCTCGGCCTGGGCGACTCGACCACCGCCCGGATCGGCCTGAACACCGCGCTCGGGGTGTTCTTCCTGATCACCCTGCCGATCGTGGTCCGGGGCTGCGCGCTGCTGCAGGCCAGCTTCGCCAGGGCCATGCTGACCGGGGTGGCCGAGATGCGGGACCGGATCACCGTGCTGGAGGAGCAGAAGCGGGCCGCCGTGTCCGCCGAGGCGTCCGCGTTGCGCCGGTTGGAACGCGACATCCACGACGGCCCCCAGCAGCGACTGGTCCGACTGGCGATGGACCTCAGCCGGGCCCGGTTGCAGCTCGCCTCCGACCCGGAGGCAGCCGGTCGGACCATCGACGAGGCGGTCAGCCAGACCCGGGACACGCTGGCCGAGCTGCGGGCGCTGTCCCGGGGCATCGCCCCGCCGATCCTGGTCGACAGGGGCCTGCCCAGCGCCCTGGCCGCCATCGCCGCCCGTGGGTTGATCCCGATCGAGCTACAGGTGGATCCGCAGCTCGGCACCCCGGCCGGGCGGCTCGACCCGGCGGTGGAGAACACCGCGTACTTCGTGGTGGCCGAGGCGCTGACGAACGTCGCCAAGCACGCCCGGGCCACCGAGGCCACCGTGGCCGTCGCCCGGCACGGCTCCCACCTGCAAGTGCGGGTGGGCGACGACGGGCAGGGCGGCGCGCACCTCGCCAAGGGGCACGGTCTGGCCGGGATCGCCGACCGGGTACGGGCCGCCGGTGGTGAGCTGACCGTGGTCAGCCCGAGCGGCGGCCCCACCGAGGTCCGCGCCGGCCTGCCGCTGTGAACCACCGAAAGGCGGCCCCGACGTGGTAGACAACACAGCCATGCGCATCGTGATCGCCGACGACGCCGTCCTGCTCCGCGAGGGGCTGGTCCGGCTGCTGACCGAGAGCGGGCACCAGGTGGTGGCCGCCGTCGGGGACGGCGACGCGCTGGTCGAGGCGGTGGTGGAGCACCAGCCCGACGTGTCGATCGTCGACGTCCGGATGCCGCCGTCACACACCGACGAGGGGCTGCGCGCGGCGGTGGAGGCCCGCCGGCTGGTGCCGCGTACCCCGATCCTGGTGCTCTCCCAGTACGTCGAGGTCTCGTACGCCGACGATCTGCTCGCCACCACCGGTGGCTCCGGTGGTGGGATCGGTTACCTGCTCAAGGACCGGGTCGCCGCGATCGACGAGTTCCTGGACGCGTTGCGCAGGGTGGCGGCCGGCGGCACGGTGCTCGACCCGGAGGTGGTGGGTCAGCTCTTCGCCCGGCGTCGCCGCGACGACCCGCTGAGCGAGCTGACCCCGCGTGAGCGGGAGGTGCTGGCGCTGATGGCGGAGGGGCGTTCGAACACCGCCATCGCCCGCGCGCTCGTGGTCAGCGACGGGGCGGTGGAGAAGCACGTGCGCAACATCTTCACCAAGCTCACCCTGCCGCCGGACACCGAGCAGCACCGTCGGGTGCTGGCCGTCCTCACCTATCTGCGGAACTGACCTGCCGGGCCAGGGCCACCGCGTCGGTGAGGGTGTCGGCCACCGGGTGGCCGGAGGCGCGCAGCCGGGCCGGGTCGGTGAACCCGCCGGTGTAGAGCACCGCCCGGCCGCCGACCGCGGTCGCCGCGTCCGCGTCGTCGATGGAGTCGCCGATCAGCACCACGGAGGCGCCGTCCACACCCAGCTCGGCCAGGTGCAGTTTGAGCGACTCGGCCTTCCGGTCGCCGCCGACCGTGGCCCGCAGCCCGTCGACCCGGGTGAACTGACCGGTCAGCCCGTAGGTGTGCACGGTCGGCACCAGTTCCTCGTGGAACCACATGGAGAGCAGACTCTGGCTGCCGGGCCAGGCGGCCATCGCGGTGCGGGCGTCGGCGGCCAGCTCACAGGTCGTCAACCCGGTGCGGTACGCGTCGTGGAAGATCCGGTCCAGGCGGCCGAACTCGTCGGCGTCCACGGCCTGCCCGAGCACCTCGGCGTAGTACTCGGCGATCGGGCGGCGGAACCGCACCCGGTGCTCGTCGGGGGTGACGGTCGGCCCGCCGAGGCTGGCGAACACGACGTTGGTGGCGGACACCACCAGGCTGAGGTCGTTGAGCAGGGTGCCGTTCCAGTCCCAGACGAGGTGCGGGTGCGCAGGGGTCATCAGAGCACCCTAGGCACCCCTCAGAGCTGTGGCGTGGTCAGGTCCCGCAGCAGCCGGTCCTCCTCGACCCGCCAGTAGCCGTGCTCCTTGCCGTCGAGCATCACCACCGGCAGCCGGTCCCCGTACTCCCGTTCCAGGCCCTCGTCGCCGGTGACGTCCCACTCGACCCACTTGTCGCCGGTGACCGCCACCACCCGGTCGAGCGCCGCCTTGGCGTCGTCGCAGAGGTGGCAGCCGGGTCGGGTGATCAGGGCGAGCCGGGCGTCAGTGGCCATCGGTTACCTCCGTGCGGGTGTCGGCGGGTGCGGGCGGGCCGGCCGGAGCCGCCGACCGGAGCTGGGTCTTGCGTACCTTGCCGATCGCCGAGTGGGGCAGGGCGTCGACGATCTCGACGGCGGTCGGGCACTTGAACCGGGCCAGGTTCCGTGCGCAGTGGGCGAGCAACTCCTCACCGGTCACCGGTCGCCCCGGCTTCGGCACCACGTACGCCCGCACAGTCTCGCCGGTCCGCGGGTGCGGCACACCCAGTACCGCCGACTCGGCCACCCCGGGATGCCCGCTGAGCACGAGTTCGACCTCGTGCGGATAGACGTTGAACCCGTTGACCAGGATCAGCTCGCCCAGCCGGTCGACCAGGAAGAGGTCCCCGTCCTCGTCGGCGTAGGCGATGTCCCCGGTGCCCCACCAGCCGTCGGCGTCGGGCCCACCCCGCCGGTCGGGCCAGTAGCCGTCGAAGAGGTTGGGGCCGCGCACGACGATCTGCCCCGGGTCGGTGCCCGGCGTCACGTCGGAGAGGTCCAGCTCGTCCGGGTCGTCGTCGGGGACGGCGAGCCCGTCGAGCCAGAGGTCCACCCCGTCGGCGCCGATGAGGCGTAACCCCACCCCGGGCAGCGGCCGGCCGATCGAGCCGGCCTTGGCCACACCACCCACCAGGGTGGAGGTGAGCACCGGCGCGGTCTCGGTCAGGCCGTACCCGATGTGCACCCGATGCCCGGTGGCCTCGGTGAAGCGCGCCGCGACCGGGGGTTCCAGCGGCGCCGCGCCGCAGACCGCCACCCGCACCGACGCGGTCGCCGCCCGGACCGTGGGGGCATCGGCCCAGGTCGAGAACATCGACGGTACGCCGACCAGCACGGTGACCCGGTGCCGGGCGATCTCGTCCAGCCCCGCGGTCGGGCCCAGCTCGTCGAGCAGCACTCCGGTCGCGCCGTGGTGGATGACCGCGCCGAGCCCCGAGTTGAGCCCGTACGCGTGGAAGAGCGGCAACGCGAGCAGCACGGTGTCCGCGGGCCCGACCACCGGCGGTTCGATCCCGTCGACCTGCTCGAGGTTGGCCAGCAGCGCCCGGTGCGAGAGCATCGCCCCCTTGGGCCGCCCCTCGGTGCCGGAGGTGTAGAGGAGTACGGCCAGGTCGGTGCCGCCTCGGAGTGGGCGGGTCGGACCGGGCGTCTCGGCTGTCGGCGGTGTGCCGTGCACGGCGACCAGCGCGGGCAGGTCGCCGGTCAGGTCGGCGACCAGACCTCGGACCCGGTCGGTGGCGACGAGCACCGACGCGCCGGAGTCGGACAACACGTGCCGCAACTCCGGTGCGGTGAGGCCGGGGTTGACCGGCACGGCGACCAGTCCCGCGCGCAGGGCGCCGAGCCAGGCGACCACGAAGTCGACGGTGTTCGGCAGCGCGATCGCGACGCGTGGCGGTGTGTCGCCGGGGTGGGCGGGTGGCGCGGCGGTCGACAGGCCACGCGCGGCGGCGTCCACCGCGACGTCCAGGTCGGACCAGCTGAGTGTCTGGTCGCGCCAGTGCAGCGCGGCCCCGTCCGCGCGGCCGTGAGCCGCCTGACGAACCCGGTCGGCGAGGTTCGGCGCGGGGTTTACCGAGACGTCCTGCACGGTGATCGAGTCTGGCACAGCGGGCGACGACAGGCCACGCCCGACGGCCGGCCCCGCGCGTGGGCGACGGCGCCGCGAGAGTCCCACCGACGGGACTGCGCGGTGTGCCACCGGCGGGCCGATCAGGTCCTGTCGGTGGGACGGGCGACGGCGTCCACAAGCGCTTCGGCCGCACCCGGACGGCCACCCGGCGCGGCGCGCCGACCGAACGTCCATCAAGCCCGCTAGCTGGCAATCCATCCTGGAACAGCGCGTGAACGGAAAGTCAAACGCACACGACGGACAACCGGTCCGGCATTGGTGCGACGGAGCGGGAAATACTTCCGCCTTGTGTAACGGACTTGCCACGCGCGGGTGACGTTGGCCCTATCATCACTCGGGTCGGGTCACCCCATTTGCCGTGAGTCGACACCCCTCAGCCCGAGGAGGCCCCCGTGCCTGTGAGCGCATTGGACCAGCACCTCCAGGGGAATTGCCGTCCGCCGGCAACCCCCGCGACCGTCCTGCCCGACCGGGAGCCCGGTCGGCCCGCCCCGACGACCCACAGACCGACCCGTCCGACGACCACCGGGGCGGAGGCGACACGGTGACCACCTTCGGTTACGCGGAACGCCCGCTCGGCCTGACCGGTCAGCCGGCGCGCTCCCACGTCAACGAGCGGCCCACGGCCCGTTCCCCGCTGGACGATCCACACGGCACCGCCGTGCGGGGCGACGGCGCGGCGCACCGGATCCGCAGCCGCCCACACCACAACGAACCCACGCCGAGACCGGCGGTGCCCGGCGGTAACGCCAAGTCGCCCGGGGGTCGGGTCGGCGCACCTCCCCGGCCGCTGCCCGCGCAGGGTCGACGGGTGAGCGACACACCGGCGGTGGCCACCGACCCGGCGGCGGGCGAGACGGCTGTCATTCCGGCGGTGCCGGCCGAACCCGTTACCACCCCGACCGGCTTCCCGAGCCGCCCGGACCCGTCCGACCCGGCCACCGAGGTCTGGACGTTGATCGAGCGGGCCCAGTCCGGCGATTCCGAGGCGTTCGGCCTGATCTACGACCGGTACGTGGACACCGTCTTCCGGTTCGTCTACTTCCGGGTCGGCAACCGCCAGCTCGCCGAGGACCTCACCTCGGACACCTTCCTGCGCGCGCTCAAGCGGATCGGCAGCTTCACCTGGCAGGGTCGTGACCTCGGCGCCTGGCTGGTGACGATCGCCCGCAACCTGGTCGCCGACCACTTCAAGTCGGGCCGCTACCGCCTGGAGGTCACCACCGGCGACGTGCTCGACGCCGACCGGGAGGACCGGGGTCCGGAGGGCAGCCCGGAGGCCGCGGTGGTGGAGCACATCACCAACGTCGCGCTCCTCACCGCCGTGAAGCAACTCAACCCGGAGCAGCAGGAGTGCATCGTGCTCCGCTTCCTCCAGGGCTTCTCGGTGGCCGAGACGGCCCGTGCCATGGGCAAGAACGAGGGTGCCATCAAGGCCCTCCAGTACCGAGCCGTTCGCGCCCTGGCCCGACTCCTCCCAGACGGCTTCCAACCGTAGATTGTTTCCAGACACCGATGGATGTCGATCACCATCTGCCCAGCTCAGAGCCGATGCGACCTGGTGACGACCATCACTTTCTGTAATTTCCGCCCCGCCTGGCCCGTAACCCGTGCCTGGTCCGCCGCGTTTCTCCGGGTGCGACCGGTGGATGTCCCGGCAGGCCCGGGCACCGAGGTCCCACCGGCACGCCGGCGGCACCTCACCTCCGTGGTGTCACACTGCCGCCCGGTCGCCGGTAACGACGGCGGCCGACCGGCCGTGACCAGCGAGAGGAGGTGCCTGCGGTGGACGACATCCTCTTCTCCCGCCGGCGCGCCGAGCGCTTCGCGCAGCTTCTCGACGAGGCCAACGGCGCTCGGCGGCACCACGTGCGATCCCGGGTGGACGGCCGACTCGCGCCACTCGTCGCGGTGGGTCAGCGGCTCAGCGTCGACCCCCCGGCTGTCGAGGTGAACCCGGAGTTCCGGACCGGCCTGCGGGCGATGCTGCTCGCTACCGCCGAACGGGACGGGCTGGGCGCGACACCGGCGGCCGGCGAACCGGCCACCACGACGACACGCGGACGGCTGCTACCGGCGGTCACCGCGCGGCGGGCCCGAGCGCGGGGCGCGATCCTCGTCGGCATCGCCGCCGGCGCCATCGCCGTCTCCGGCATCTCCGCCGCCAGTGAGAACGCGGTGCCCGGCGACGCGCTGTACGGCATGAAGCGCTCGACCGAACGCGCCCAGCTCGCGCTGGCCAGCTCGGACATCAGCCGCGGCCAACTCTTCCTGGACTTCGCCCGGACCAGACTCGGCGAAGCCGCCAAACTGCGCGGCGACCGGATCGGCTACAGCGCCGTCCTCGACGACATGGACGCCGACACCCGGCAGGGTGTCCGCCTGCTCACCTCCGCTGCGGTGCAACGTGCCGACCCGGGCAGCCTGGACACCCTCAACACCTTCGTCTCCGGCCAACGTCGGGCGGTGAGCGGCCTGCTCGACGGGACCACCCGCGCCGAACGGGAACGCACCCAGCGGTCGCTGCTCCTGCTGGACAGCATCCGGGAACGTTCGGATTCGCTGCGCGCGGCAATCGCCTGTGGCCTTCCCGCCCCGACCGCCAGCGACACCCTCGGGCCCGACCCGAAGACCTGCCCCGGGTCCCGCTGACCTATACCGCACGTCCGACCGGCCGCGCCACAGTTCGCTGTGTGCTCGGCCGGTCGACCGTCTGCGCCGGATACCCTCGCAGAGGCATCCGTCGTACCGGTGAGGAAGGAAGTCGCGTGGCGCGCAGCCGTAAGGTGACGGTCAGCACCGACGCCGAGGGGCACACTGCGGGCTGGGCGGAGACCGACCTGGCCCCGGCCACCGCGCCGGACTCGACGGCCGCGGCGTTCTTCGACGTGGACAACACGATGATGCAGGGCGCGTCCATCTACTGGTTCGCCCGTGGGCTCGCCTCCCGCAACTACCTCACCACCGGTGACCTGGCCCGATTCGCCTGGCAGCAGCTCCGGTTCCGGCTGCTGGCCCGGGAGCACGCAGGTGACATGTCACTGGCGAAGGAGGCCGCGCTGGCCTTCGTCCAGGGTTGGCGGGTCCACGAGGTGGAGCACCTCGCGGAGGAGATCTTCGACGAGATGATGGCTCCCCGGATCTGGGCCGGCACCCACCGACTCGCCCAACGCCACCTGGACTCCGGGCAGCGGGTGTGGCTGGTCAGTGCCGCCCCGGTGGAGATCGGCCGGGTGATCGCCGCCCGGCTCGGCCTCACCGGTGCGATCGGCACGGTGGCCGAGGTGGTGGACGGGGCGTACACCGGGCGGTTGGTGGGTGACCTCATGCACGGGCCGGCGAAGGCCGAGGCGGTCACCCAGCTCGCCGCGGTGGAGGGGCTCGACCTGACCCGCTGCGCCGCCTACAGCGACTCCGCCAACGACCTGCCGCTGCTCTCCGCGGTGGGCAGGGCGGTGGCCGTCAACCCGGACGGCAGCCTGCTGCGGCAGGCCCGCCGACACGGGTGGGAGGTGCGGGACTTCCGCACCGGCCGTCGGGCGGTGAAGATCGCCGTGCCGTCGACCGCGGCAGCCGGACTGGTCGTCGGCGCGGTCACCGCCGGCCTGGCCCTGCAACGACGCCGCCGCGGCGGCTGACGCACGCCACGCCGCCGCGCCCACTCAGGGGCCGAACGGGTCGGGCCGTCGCTCCAGCAGTGTGTGCACGGTCTGCTGGATGGTCTCCCGCACCTGGTCGGCGAGGTTGAACACCACCAGCGGGTCGTCCGCCGAGTCGGTCAGGTGGGCGGTGGGGATCGGCGGGCAGAACTCGATCAGCCACTTGCTGGGCAGCGGCACCATGCCCAACGGCCCGAGCCACGGGAAGGTCGGCGTGACCGGGAAGTAGGGCAGCTTGAGCAGCCGCGCCAGCGGCTTGATGTCGGCGAGCATCGGGTAGATCTCCTCGCCGCCCACGATGGCGACCGGCACGATCGGCGTGCCGGTGCGCAGCGCCGCCGAGACGAAACCACCCCGCCCGAACCGTTGCAGCTTGTACCGGTCGGCGTAGAGCTTGCCGATCCCCTTGAAGCCCTCGGGGAACACGCCGACCAGGTCACCCCCGCCGAGCAGCCGCTCCGCGTCCGGGTTGCAGGCCACGGTGCCACCGGTCTTGCGGGCGATCTCGGAGACCACCGGCATCCGGAACACCAGGTCAGCGCCGAGCAGCCGCAGGTAGCGGTGCGCCGGGTGCTTGTCGTGCAGCGCCGCCGAGAGGATCAACGCGTCCAGCGCCACCGTCCCCGAGTGGTTGCCGACCACCAGGGCGGGCCCGTCGACCGGCACATGCTCCACCCCACTGACCTCGGTGCGGAACCAGTCCCGATACAGCAGCCGCAGCAGCGGATGGAAGACCGCGTCGGTCAGCTCCGAGTCGAAGCCGAACTCGTCGACCTCGTAGTCACCGGACAGCCGTCGGCGCAGGAACGCCAGACCGTTCGCGACCTTACGGTCCCAGTGATCACCCGGCCGGTCCGCCACGGCCGGCTCGGTGCCACCCGGCGTCCCGGCACCCGCCGGGTCACCCGACTCCGCGACGGGCTCGTCGGTGGCCGCGGTGTCGACCTCGTCGTCGGGCGACGTCGGGGTCGGCGCGACCCGCGCGACCGGCCGATGCCCGTTCCGCCGCGCCGGCTCCGCGTCCGGCGCGGGCGACTGCTGCGGTACGTCGAAACGCCCGACCCCCTGCGGGTCACGCCCCTCCGTCGGCCCGGTCATGGTGCCACCTCGGTTCGCGACTGCGGGGCTCGCAAACCCGGCTCACTCCTCGCGCTCACGGTGCCACCTCGGTTCGCGACTGCGGGGCTCGCAAACCCGGCTCACTCCTCGCGCTCACGGCCTGCGCTCCCGTACTGCCGCGCGGACCTGCCGGATGCCGTTCCGGACGAGTTGCTCGGCGACGGCCAACTGGTCGCGGGTCACCACCACCCCACCGTGGTGGGCGCGGATGAAGTCCTCGAACGCCTCGGCTGTGGAACGGGGCGTGGAACCGTACTCCTGCTCCAGCCGGCTGGTGTCGACCACCCGGCCGTGCACGAACAGGTCGACCTGGTCCAGGCCGTAACGCCCGAAACCCATGGTGCGAGCCAGTGCGGCGGCACCGGAGAGACCCGGTTCGAGCACCGGCACGGCCACCCGCCCGGCGCGCCGGATCGCCTGCGACAGCGACAGCACCCCCGGGCCCGCGACGTTGTAGGTGCCGGGATGGTCCTCCACGATCGACCGGTGCAGCACCTCCAACGCGTCGTCGAAGTGCAGGAACTGCAGACGGGGGTCACGGCCGAAGACGGTCGGCACGAACGGCTGCGCGAAGTAGCGGGTCAACGTGGTGTCGGCGGTCGAGCCGATGAACGGCGCGAAGCGCAGCACCGTCGCGGTGACGTCGGGCCGACGGCGGCGGAACCCGCGGACGTACCCCTCGAGGTCGAGGATGTCGCGGCCGAACCCGCCGCGCGGCACCTCGCGCGGCTCGGTCTCCTCGGTGAAGACCGCCGGGTCCCGGAACGAGACCCCGTACGCGGCCGTCGACGAGCGGACCACGAGTTTGCGCAGCCGGGGGGCCCGTTGGCAGGCGGCCAGCAGGTGCATGGTGCCGATGACGTTCTGGTCCTTCATCGCCGACCGGCCACCGTGCTGCTGGTCGGGGGCACTGACCAGGGCGAGGTGGACCACCGCGTCGACGTCCAGATCGGCGAGGAGGCCACCGAGCGAGTCACTGTCGAGGCGGATCCGCTCGACCCGGTCCAGCAGGTCGGTGAACTCGGTGCCGGAATCCGGGGCGTCCACCCCGATGACCCGTTCGATCCGGGGGTCGGCGGCCAGTCGGGCTGCCACGTGGGCACCCAGGTAGCGGCCTACCCCGGTGACGACGACGACCCCCGGGGCACCTGAGGTGCCACCGGGGGTCATCTGACGCACCTACCCCGGCAGGAAGGACCGAGCCGGGACGACCACGGCCTGATCACCTGAGCCTCCGGGGATCGACTGTTGGGCAAGTGACGCCGAAAGCCGGGCCGGATGGGCCGGGGGCGCTCCGGCGCGGCATGCGCCGCCGGCCTGTCCGTTAAAGCCCGGCGGCGATCACTTGCCGAGACGGCGACGCTGGACGCGGGTCTTGCGCAGCAGCTTGCGGTGCTTCTTCTTAGCCATGCGCTTACGGCGCTTCTTGACCACCGAGCCCATACGACAGCCTTTCGATACAACGTGCGGGGCGGACCGGATGACACCACGCAGGTGGCGACGGCGACCGCTTGCGGACAACGGACCGGACCAGTCTGGGCGGCGGGGCGCACCGGTGGGGTCTCGGTCGGGCTCCAGGGTAGCCGGAGAGCGTCAGCCGGACCAACGCGCCCCCGTCGATGCCGCTCAGGGGGCGCTGGAAGGGGGTGACGGTGGCTCAGGCGGTTTCCTGAAAAGCACCCCGGAGATATTCGTGCACCGCATGCTCGGGCACCCGGAATGAGCGGCCGACCCGGACGGCGGTGAGCTCACCGCTGTGCACCAGGCGATAGACCGTCATCTTCGACACCCGCATGACCGTCGCCACCTCAGCGACGGTCAGGAACTTGACCTCCGACAGCCGTCCGTCGGACTGCGACCCGGCCATGGCTCACCGACCCATCCCATGCCCGGCGCGTGCCAACCCGACGGATGCTCCGGGCCGGGCCGGCGACGCGCGTGTTACCAGTACGGTAGCGGGGCGGTTGTGACCGGCGCGATCCCTTCGTACAACTGATCATGTTTCTGCTCGCGGTTCACCCGATCCGCGCTCCCGATTCGTGCCCGTCTGGGCTCGCCGTCCCGGTCGTCGCGCCGCTGGTCACTCGGCGCGCAACGCCACCACCGGGTCGAGCCGGCCGGCGCGCTGCGCGGGGACGACCCCGAAGACGATGCCGACGACCGCCGACACCCCGAAGGCGAGTGCCAGCGACCACCAGGTGATCGCGGCCGGGATCGGCGACAGGGCGTCGACCAGCAGGGCGGTCCCCACGCCCACCGCCATCCCGGTCACCCCGCCGATCGTGGTGAGCAGCACCGCCTCCAGCAGGAACTGCACCCCGATGTCGCGGGGGCGTGCGCCGACCGCCTTGCGCAGACCGATCTCCCGGGTCCGTTCCCGGACGCTGACCAGCATGATGTTGGAGACGCCGACGCCGCCGACCAGCAACGAGATGCCGGCGATGGCGGCCAGTACGCCGGTGAGGACGCCGAGGATGTCGCCGAGCACGCCGAGGATCTGCTGTTGGGTGACGGCGCTGAACTCGGTGTCGGGGTGGCGGCGGTTCAGCTCGGCGACGATCCGCTCGCCCAACTCGTCGATCCGCTCCCGGTCGGGCGCCTTCACCGCGATGCCGTCCACCCGTTGGGTGCCCCAGAGCCGCTGCGCGGCGGTCACCGGTACGTGCACCTCGTCGTCCCGGTCGACGCCGAGGCTCTGCCCGAGCGGCGCGAAGACACCGATCACCCGGAACCGCACCCCGGCCAGTGTCACCTGCTGGCCGAGCGGGTCCCGGTCGGGGAACAGCGCGCGGGCCACCGAGTCGCCGAGCACCGCGACGCGACGGCTGGTGTCCACGTCGGTGCCGGTGAGATAGCGACCACGGGCCAACGACCTGGTGAACACCGCCGGGGTGCTCTCCAGCACCCCCTGCACGGTGGTGAAGTCGGAGCGGTTGCCGGCTCGGGCGGTCGCCCCGGAGGCGACGGTGACCGCCACCCGGTCCGGGTCGCCGACCACCCGGGTGACGGCGTCCACGTCCCTGAGGGTCAACGGCGACACCACCGGCGCGTTGCCGACCTCGATGCGGCCGGGGACGACCAGCAGCAGGTTGGAGCCGAGGCCCTCGACCTGCTGTTCGACGGTTTGTTTGGTGCCGGTGCCGATGGCCACCAGCAGGACCACCGAGGCCACCCCGATGATCACCCCGAGCATGGTCAGGGCGCTGCGCAGCCGGTTGGCCCGGAGGGCGTCCAGTGCGACCCGCCATGCCTCGGCGACCCTCACGCCGCGCCGCCGGGCTGCTCGACCTCGGGCTGACCCGCGGCTGCCTCGCGCTGCTCGACCTCGCGCGGAAGGCACCCGGTGGCTCCGGCGGCGCCACCGGAGCCACCGGGTGGGTGCCCCGGGCCGCTTCCGGACGCGGACCGGGGCTCCGCGCTGGGAGCGGGGACCAGTGTCGCAGGTCGACCGTGGTGGACGGACGGCGGTCGATCATGGGTGGTGCGGGGGTCGTCGCTGTCCGCCACCACCACCCCGTCGCGCATGGTGATCCGGCGGCGGGCCCGCGCCGCGACCTCCTGGTCGTGGGTGACCATCACCAGGGCCACACCCGACTCCGCGTTCAACCGCTCCAACAACTCCAGCACGGCCGCACCGGTGGCGCTGTCCAGATTGCCGGTGGGTTCGTCGGCCAGCAGCACCGTCGGCTCGGTGACCAGCGCGCGGGCGATGGCGACCCGTTGCTGCTCGCCGCCGGACATCTGGTTGGGGCGGTGGTCCAACCGGTGGCCGAGGCCCACCCGGGCGAGCATCGCCGCCGCCCGTTCCCGCCGCCGCCGGGCCGGCACACCCCGGTAGACCAGCGGCAGTGCGACGTTCTCCACCGCCGAGGTACGCGGCAGCAGGTGGAACGCCTGGAAGACGAAACCGATCGTCTCGTTGCGCAGGGTGGCCATCTCCGGCGGGGCCAGCGCGTTGACGTCCCGCCCGCCGATCACCAGACGGCCACCGGTGGGGCGGTCCAACCCACCGAGCAGGTGCATGAGCGTGGACTTGCCCGAGCCGGACGGGCCGACCAGGGCCACGTAGTCCCCCGGTCGCACCACCAGCGACACCCCGCGCAGCGCCTCGACGGAGACCCCGTCGAGGTGGTACGTCCGGGACACGTCCACCGCCTCGATCGCCGGCGGGGTGCCGGTCACCGCACCTCCTGGCCGTCGCGGACCTGGTCGGAGCCGCGCACCACGATCCGGTCGCCGGGTTGGACGCCGTTGAGGATCTGCACCAGATCGGCCCCCTGGACGCCGACGGTCACCGCCGCCCGGCCGGCCCGGCCGTCCCGGACCACCCACACCGCGTCCCGGCCGTCGGCCGAGAACACCGCCGAGGCGGGAACGGTCACGGCGTCGGCGGCCTCGCGTACGCGCAGGTGGACTACCGCGTTCATGCCGGGGCGGGGCGTGGGCGCCGGCTCGTCCTCGGCCAGCTTCCCGGCGCCCAGAGCGAGGCGTACCCGGTAGGTGACCCCGCCCTGGGCGGAGTTGGTGGGCAGCACGTCGACCGAGCGGACGGTGGCGTCGTAGCTGGCTCCGGTGACGGCGTCCAACTCGACGGTGGCGGTCACGCCGGCCTTGACCAGCAGGACGTCGGTCTCGTCGACCTCGGCGAGCAGCCCCAACTGTCCGGTGTCGACGACCGTCAGGACCGGCGTGCCGGCGGTGACCCGACCGCCGACCGCCACCGCGTCGTCCACCCCGGCCGGTGGCCCGCCCTGGTCGGGGGCCAGCACGGACGGGTCGAGACCGGCCGCCTGGGCGCCGCCGGCCTGCTCCAACAGCCCGGCGAGACCACCTGTCGCGCCGCCGCCGGCCCGGGTGCCGCCCGGTTGCACCACACCGGCGATCGGAGCGCGCAGGGTCAACGCGTCTACTGTCGCCTTCGCCAGGTCGTACCCCTGCTGGGCCTGGAGCCGCTGCGCCGCGGAGAGCGCGCCGACGGCGGAGCTCAGCCCGTTGATGCCGCGTTGGACGGCGCGGACGGCCTGGTCGGCGCTGCGTGCGGCGGCGGTGTACTGCCGCTGGGCGGACGTCACCTGGGTCAGCAGCGCGTCGCGCACCTTCGGGTCGGCGATCTTCTCGGCGGCCTCACGGGCGGCGTCGAACGCCTCGTCAGCGGCCTTGTCCGTGCCGCGTCGGCTGCTGGTCAGGTCACCCGTGGAGACACCTCGCCCGGCGCGCTTCGCCGCGTCCAGGGCCTCCTTCGCCTGCCGGAGCCGCTGCCGGGCGGAGGGCGAGTCGACCACGGCGAGAACCTGGCCACGCTGCACCGACTGTCCGGGCTGGACGCGGAGGCTCGCCAGGGTGCCGTCGGCGGGGGCGGTGAGGGTGGCGGCGGCCCGGGCGGTCACCGTCGCCGGCGCGTCGATCACCTCGCTGACCGGGTTGCGGGCCGCCGACGCCAACGCGAGGTCCGGGGTGTCGTCACCGCAGGAGGCGGCGGTGGTGGCGGTGAGGACGGCGACGGCGGTCAGGGCGACGAGCAGGCGGGGCCGCGTGGTGCCGGCCGGCCGCGGCAACTGGGGGCGGCGCACCCATCGATGGTACGACCGGCCGGCACACCGCCGACGGGACAGTCAGGCGGAGGCGGCGCGGACGTACGCGACGCACTCGTCGTGCAGCGTCGACCACTTCTCACCGAACGCCTGTTCGGCGGCCACGTCGAGGGTGTCGCGCTCGTGCACCACCGCCTTGAAGAAGGCGAGCAGCCGCTGCGGCCCGTACCTGTCGACGAGGTGCCGCACGGCGAGGTAGCCGACCCCGTAGCTGCCGGCGACCCGCTCGGCGGGGGCGTCGTCGGCGGGGTTGACGCCCGCCAACTGGCCGTCCCAACCGCCCCGGACCAGTGTGCGCACCTCGGCGATGCCCTCGTACCTGTCGACCGCCTGGCCGCCGGCACCGGCCAGCTCGGCCAGCCCTTCCACCAGCCACCAGGTCGTCTTGCCCGGGTAGCCGCGCTCGGGCAACGAGGCCGCGTGGGTCAACTCGTGCCGGAGCAGGTCGTCGGTGCCGCTGCTGGACAGCCCTTCGGCGTTGAGCACCACCTCGTGGTGGCCGCCGCCCACGGTGACCGCGTACCCGCCGGTCCACTCCGGCCGGTCGCCGCCGTACCAGCGCTGCCACTCCGTCCGGCCGGCGTAGAAGATCCGGTAGCGGTCCGGCGGCGACCCGGTCAGCGCGTACCCGTCAGCGACCTTGGCCGCCGCCTCGGCCTGCGCGAGCAGGCCGGGCAGTTTGCCGCGCAACGCGGGGGTGGTGGCGACGATGGTCCGCGCGCCGACCACCACGGCCAGGTCGCTGATCTCCCACGGTCGGGTGCCGGTCTCCACCGACTTGGATTCCTCCACGGCGACCAGCCGGGGCTGGTCGCCGTTCTCCCGCCACCGGGTGCCGATGAGCACCGGGCTGGGGCGGCAGTTCGGTGCGACGAAGCAGTACTGGAAGCGCACCAGGAGTCGCCACTCCCCCGGCTTACCGACGATCGGCGCGGGCAGGCCGCTCGGTTCGGCCCGCCACACGGTCACCTTGAGGTCGCGTAGTGCGGCGAAGCGTCGGCGCAGGTCACCGTGTGCGGCAGGGTCGGCGATGGCGAGGAAGCCGGCACGGTCGCCACCGAGTAGCGCGGTGGACTGGCGGTTGAGCTGGGCGGTCATCCGGTCGGCGAGCGCTCGGGCCGCCACGGTGGCGGGATCGTCGGCGGTCGAGACGCCGGCGCGGCTGAACGTGGACCGGGCGCCGTTCTCCCGGATCACCCCGACGACGAGCACCGCCGGCACGCCGCAGCCCAGCAGCACGACGACCACCAGGAACACCGTCCACAGCGGCCAGAGCCGCCGTGGTGCCGGCCGTTGCTGCACCTCGTCAATCCCGTCAGTCACCCGCCGAAGGGTACGACCATTACCTGTGCGGGGTGCGGCCACCCCGGGCCGCCCGTCCCGGGCGTCGGCGGTCGGCTCTCACGCGTCGGCCGCCGGCCAGGAGCGGAACGAGATGTCCATGGCGGCGACCAGTCGATGGTACGAGCGGTCGAGTTCGCGGGGCAGGCCGAAACCACCCGCGGCCTCCAGGGCGACGAAGCCGTGCAGGGCGCTGCGCAGGGCGCGGGTCGCGTCCACGGCGTCGTCACCGGTGAGCCCGTAGCCGCGCAGCACCGCGAAGATGGCTCCGACCGCACGCTCGCCCGCCTCGACGTGCTCCGGGTCGGTGGGGTCGGGCACCCGCTGGGTCGCCGGATAGCGACCGGGGTGCCGGTGGGCGTAGTCGCGGTAGGCGTCGGCCATCGCCCGCAGCGCGTCCCCACCGGCCCGTCCGGCGGCGGCGGTGGTCAGCGCGGTGGCCAACTCGGCGGTGGCCAGCGCGGACAATTTCTGGGCCAGCGCGTCCGCGCCCCGCACGTGCTTGTAGAGGCTGGGCAGCGCCACCCCGAGCCGGCCGGCGAGCGCGGCCAGGGTGAGCTGCTGGTAGCCGACCTCGTCGGCCAGCCGGGCCGCCTCCCGCACCACGGTCTGCTGGTTGAGACCGACCCTAGGCACCGGTGCACACCGCCAGGAAGGCGAGCAGCTCGTCGGCCATGCGCTGCGGTCGGTCGGCGTGCGGGTAGTGGCCGGATTCCTCGATCATCCGGGCCTCGGCGGTGCGGAACAGCCGCCGGGCCGCTCGCGCCTCGGCCCCCGGGTCGGGGAAGTCCGGGTCCTTGGCGCCCATCAGCACCAGCACCGGCTGCCGCACCTGCGGGGCGCGGGCGGTCCAGTGCGGCTCGACCGGCACGATCACGCCGCGCATCGCGGCCATCCGGCCGGGCTCGCGCAGGTTGGCGACCATGGATCGGCGGTACGCGTCATCGTCGGCGGGCCGGTGCACCGGGAAGAGCGTCTTGTGGAACATCCCGAACAGTCGGGGGCTGTGCAGCACGGACCACATCGCCATCCGCACCAAGGGGTTGAGTTTGGGCTGACCGACGAACGCGCCGACCTGCACGATGCCGGCCACCAGTTCGGGCGCGTCGGTCGCCGCGAAGACCACCGCCGCGGCGCTGGACGAGTTGCCGACCAGCACGGCCGGACCGCCGTCGAGGTCGCGGACCACGGCCAGCAGGTCCGCGCCGACCTCCGCCGGGGCGTACGTGGGCCAGCCGACGCTCGACTCGCCGTGACCCCGGACGTCGACCGAGGCGACCCGGTGGCCGGCCGCGACCAGCAGCGGCACCAGGTGCCGGTAGCTCGCCCGGTTCTCTCCCATGCCGTGCGCGAGGACGACCAGAGGGCCCTCGCCGTGCACCTCGTACGCGATGTGTCCGCCGTCGCGGCGGACCTGGCTAGCTGTCATAGCCATAAAGCTAACTTGCTTAGCCAGCATCGTCAAGGCGCCTACGCGAACGGGCCGGCGGGACCACCGGGGTCACCGCCGGCCCGTCGACCGGATTCGGGGGGTTACTTCTTGGAGACCAGAGCCCGGCCGAAGAAGACCAGGTTCGCGGGACGCTCGGCGAGCCGGCGCATCAGGTAGCCGTACCACTCGTCGCCGTACGGGACGTAGGTGCGCACCGTGTAGCCCTCGCCGGCCAGGCGCGCCTGCTCCTCCGGGCGGATGCCGAAGAGCATCTGGAACTCGAAGCGCTCCGGCCCCCGGTCGAACCAACGGGCCCGGTCCTCACCGATGGCGATCATCCGAGGATCGTGGGTCGCCAGCATCGGGTAGCCGTCGCCGGACATCAGGATGTTCATGCAGCGCACGTACGACTTGTCCACCTCGCGGGCCGACTGGTACGCCACCGACTCCGGCTCCTTGTAGGCGCCCTTGCACAGCCGCACCCGCGACCCGGCCGAGGACAGCTCCCGGCAGTCCGACTCGGTCCGACGCAGGTACGCCTGGAGCACTGCGCCCGTCGACGGGAAGTCCTTGCGCAGCCGGCTCAGCACCTCCAGCGTCGAATCCGTCGTGGTGTGGTCCTCCATGTCCAGCGTGACGGTGGTGCCCGCCGCGTCGGCCGCCACGCAGATCGCCCGCGCGTTGTCGTACGCCAACTGCTCGTCGAACATCTGGCCGAGGGCGGACAGCTTCACGCTGACCTCGGCGGCCGGGGTGAGCCCCGCGGCGGCGAGCGACTTCAGCAACTTCAGGTATTCGTCACGGGTGGCGGTGGCCTGTTCGGGGGTGACGGTGTCCTCACCGAGGTGGTCGAGGGTGACCGCGAGACCGTCGTCGACGAGCCCGCGGGTCGCGCGCAACGCGTCGTCGGTGGCAGCGCCGGCGACGAACCGGCGAACGACGTCCCGGGTGTACGGGGCGGTCGCGACGAGCCGCTCGACCTGGGATGACCGGGAGGCGGCGAGGATGACGGAACGGAGCATGAGCCGAGCGTAACGCCCCTGCCAGGGCCCCCGCCGAGGGGCGGCCGGGGCTGCGGCGCTGGCGCGCATCGGCTACAACGATGCCGTGGACCAACGCCCCCGCCGCCGGCTCCGGTCGGCCTCCGTGCAGCTCGGCGCGCTCACCGCTCTCGCGCTCGCCCTCTCCGGCTGCAACATGACCTCGGACGACGACGATGACGACGACTGCGCCCTCGGGCCGGTCGGCGGCGGCGACACGGTCGCGCTGGCGATGCGGGTCCCCGACCCGGCCGCCGGTCGCACCGCTCCGGAGCCGACCACCGCCGCCCTGCCCGATCGCGGCGGGTTCGGCACCCACCTCGCCGCCTGCGGCGGCTGAGGTGCGCCGCGAGACGGTCACCCCCCGACCCGACTGGAACACCACCATCCGGGAGCAGGGGCTGATCTACGTCGACACCGAGCTGCCCGACGGCGGGATCATGTCGTACTGGGACGAGACCGCCGCGTACGCGTTCGACCTGGACGAGGTGCTGCGGCTGGAGGAGGCCACCGAGGAGCTGCACCGGATGTCGGTGGCCGCCGCCGAACACGTGGTCACCCACCGCCGGTACGCCGAGTTCGGCATCCCGGCCTGGGCAGCCGACGCGGTGGCCCGGTCGCTGCGCGAGACGCCCCCCACCCTCTACGGGCGCTTCGACCTGGCGTACGACGGCACCTGGCCGCCGAAGATGCTGGAGTACAACGCGGACACCCCGACCGCGCTGGTCGAGGCGAGCATCATCCAGTGGTACTGGTTGGAGCAGAGCCGGCCGGAGCTGGACCAGTGGAACAGCCTGCACGAGCGGCTGGTCGGCACCTGGGCGAAGATCGGTGCCGGGCTACACGAGCCCCGGGTGCACGTGCTCTGGTCGAACGAGGAGGAGTCCGGCGAGGACCACATGACCGCCGGTTACCTCGCCGAGACCGCCCGACAGGCCGGCCTGACCGTGACGTTGCAGCCCATCCAGGAGATCGGCTGGGACGGTCGGCGCTTCGTCGACGCCGACGACCAACCGGTGACCACGTGCTTCAAGCTCTACCCGTGGGAGTGGATGCTGGCCGAGCCGTACGGGTCGGCGGCGCTGGCTCCGGGCACCCCGACCACCTGGATCGAACCGGCCTGGAAGCTGCTGCTGTCCAACAAGGCGTTGCTCGCCGTCCTGTGGGAGCTGTACCCCGACCACGAGTACCTGCTCCCGGCCTACCTCGACTCGCCGCGCGGCATGCCGGAGTACGTGGCCAAGCCGCTGCTCGGCCGGGAGGGCGGTTCGGTACGCATCGTCACCGCCGACGAGGAGATCACCAACCCGGGCATCTACGGCGACGAGGGCTGGTGCTACCAGGAGTTCCGGGCGCTGCCGCAGTTCGCCGGCAACCGGGTGGTGCTGGGTAGCTGGATCGTCGACGGCGAGTCGGCCGGAGTCGGGGTGCGGGAGAGCGCCAGCCTGATCACCGACGGCTACGCGCGGTTCCTGCCGCACTACATCGACGCGCCACGCACCCCGTGAGTCGTCTACCGTTGGGGGCGTGAACTTCGACGCGTACGCCCGGACCGCTGTTGACCTGGTCAACGCCCGTCTGGACGACCTCGACGACCTGCGCGCCCTCTTCGCCGAGGACCACTCCTGGATGAGCGACGAGGTCGTGGAACGGGATGTGGCGATTTTCCGGCGGGCGCAGAAGCGACTGCGGGACGTCTTCGAGTACGGCACCTCGGGGCGCGACGCCCAGGCGGTGACCGAGCTGAACGCGCTGTTGGAGGCGTTCCCGGTCCAGCCGCGCATCTCCGGGCACGACTCCAGTGACTGGCACATGCACGTGACCAGCCGGGGCGCGTCGGTCAGCGCGGAATACCTGGCCGGCGCGGCGTGGGGGTTGTCCGTCTGGCTGTGCGAGTACGGCAGCGCCCGCTTCGGGGTCTGCGCCGACGAGCGCTGCGGCAACGTCTACCTGGACACGTCGTCCAACTGCTGCCGGCGGTTCTGCTCCGAGCGCTGCGCCACCCGCTCGCACGTGGCCGCGCACCGGGCCCGCAAGCGGGCGGCCGTCGGCGAGCAGGTGACCGTCGCGGCGCAGCCGACGACCGGCGTCGACTCCCTCTCGCCGGTCAGCTGACGCCGCCGTCGCCCGGTCGGGTGGACGGTCAGGCGTCGACCGGGGAGGACGCGGTCAGGTGCTGGCGGGCGAACTCCAGCGCGGCGCGCAGGTCCGCCTCGCGCACCGCGCGGCTCTTCGCGCCCCGGGTCGCGACCTCGACCGCCACCGCCCCGGTGAAGCCACGCCCGGCCAGCGAGGAGAGCAGCTCACCGCAGGGTTGGGTGCCGCGACCGGGCACCAGGTGCTCGTCGCGCCCCTCGCCGGTGCCGTCACCGAGATGCACGTGCGCCAGCCCGGCGCCCATCCGGTCGGCCATCTCCAGCGGGTCGCTGTGCGAGGCCGCGCAGTGCGAAAGATCCAGGGTGTACGCCGGGTAGCCGGTGTCGGTGGGATCCCAGCCGGGGACGTACGGGACGAACTGCCGCCCCGCCATCCGCACCGGGTACATGTTCTCCACGGCGAACCGCAGCCCGGGGAACCGCTCCCCGACGCCTGCCAACCCCTCGGCGAAGTTACGGGCGTAGTCCCGCTGCCAGGTGAACGGCGGGTGCACCACGACGGTCGGGGCCTCCAGCGTCTCGGCCAACTCGGCGGCCCTGCGCAGCCGCTCCCACGGGTCCGGGCTCCACACCCGCTGGGTGACCAGCAGGCAGGGCGCGTGCACCGAGAGCACCGGCACACCGTAGTGCTCCGACAGGCCGCGCAGCGCGCCCGCGTCCTGGCTGACCACGTCGGTCCAGACCATCACCTCGACGCCGTCGTACCCGAGTGCCGCAGCCAGTTGGAACGCCGCCGCGGTCGGCTCGGGAAAGACCGACGAGCTGGACAGGAGCACGGGAACGCGGGAAGTCACATCAGCCAGCGTAGCCCGGCGACGCCGGGACATCGTGACGAGCGCCGGCAAACCACCCGAAACCGGAACGCCGATCAGATCGGTTCGAGTTGATCGAGCCGACGGAGGATGACCCCCTCGCGCAGGGCCCACGGGCAGATGTCCAGCGAGTCCATGTCCAGCCGGCGCATCACCGCCTCGGCGACCACCGCACCGGCCAGCAACTGGTGGGCCCGACCCGAACTGACCCCTTCCAGCTCCATGAGCTGAGCCGGTGGGATGTGCCGGATGAACCCGATGACCTGCCGCAACCCGGCGCGGGTCAGGCTGCGCCGCACCCACAGCCCGGCACCGGAAGGCGCCGCCCCGGCCAGCCGGGCCAGGGTGCGGAACGTCTTCGAGGTGGCGACCGTCCGGTCCCAGCCGACCTGGGTGATCTGGTCGGCCACCTTGTCCAGCCGCCCCTCGACGTACTCCCGGAGCTTCTCGACGGCCTCCGCCGACGGCGGCGACGCACTGGCCGGGTCGACCCGTAGCCGCTCCCGGGTCAGCCGGCCCGCGCCGAGCGGCAGCGAGATCGCGACGTCCGGGTCCTCGTCGATCCCGGCCGCGATCTCCAGGGAGCCGCCGCCGATATCCAACACCAGTAGCCGCCCGGCCGACCAGCCGAACCACCGCCGGACGGCCAGGAACGTCATCCGCGCCTCGTCCGCCCCGGAGAGCACCGCCAGGCGTACGCCCGTCTCGTCGCGGACCCGAGCCAGCACGTCGGCCGCGTTGGTGGCGTCCCGCACCGCGGACGTGGCGAACGCGATCAGGTCGTCGGCCTCCAACCCGGCGGACGCCGCCTTGGCCATCCCGACGGCCTTGACCAGGCCGTCCGCGCCCGCCTCGGTGAGCGCGCCGTCGGGGCCGATCTGCTCGGCCAGCCGGAGCACCACCTTCTCCGAGTGCGCCGGCCACGGGTGCGCGCCGTGGTGCGCGTCCACCACGAGGAGGTGCACCGTGTTGGATCCGACGTCGAGGACACCCAGTCGCATGATGAAGACCCTAGGCGCAACACGTTTGCGCGGCTCGCCGGCCTGCCGACCGCACCGCGCGTACGCTGGGCCGGGTGACGATGGAGCTCCGTGTGCTGGTGGACGACCCTGGTGATCCGCGTAGCCGCGAGGTGCCGCTGGACTTCCCCCGGGAGTGGATCGAGTTCGCCGACCCGGCTGACGAGACGCACCTGATCCGGGCCGACCTGACCTGGCTGCTCTCCCGCTGGACCTGCATCTTCGGCAAGGGCTGCCACGGCATCATCGCCGGTCGGTCCGCCGACGGCTGCTGCTCGCACGGGGCGTTCTTCACCGACTCGGACGACGAGAAGCGCGTTCGCACCGCCGTGAAGCGGCTCACCCCGGAGACCTGGCAGCACTTCCGGCGCGGGTTCAAGAACTGGACCGACCAGGACACGATCGACGGCAAGAACCCGGCCCGCCGCACCGCGACCCAGGGCAGCGACGGCCCGTGCGTGTTCCTCAACGACGCCGACTTCGCCGGTGGCGGCGGCTGCGCCCTGCACGCCCAGGCGTTGCGCGACGGGGTGCACCCGTTGGAATACAAGCCGGACGTCTGCTGGCAACTGCCCATCCGCCGCGATCAGGACTGGGTCAAGCGACCGGACAACTCCAAGGTCCTGGTCTCCACTCTGTCCGAGTTCGACCGGCGGGGCTGGGGAGCCGGTGGGCACGACCTGGACTGGTGGTGCACCTCCTCGACGGACGCGCACGTCGGCGCCGAGCCGATGTACCTGTCGTACGGGCCGGAGCTGACCGCCCTGATCGGCGCCGCCGCGTACGAGCGGCTTGCCGAGCTGTGCGCGGCCCGGACCCGGCAGGGCATGGTCGCCCCGCACCCCGCGGACGAGTTGTAGCTGATCAGCGCAGGGCGTCGTCGACAAGCGTGCGGGCGCTGCGCTGGGCCGCGTCGGCGATCAGCGGGTCCCCGTCCAGCACACCGGCGGCCAGCCCGCCGTCGAGCAGCAGGGTGAGCTGCCGGGCGAGCAGTTCCGGGTCGGCCGCGCCGGCCTGGCGGGCCAGCTCGGTCACCCAGGCGCGGACCACGGCCTTGTGCTCGACCGTCCGGGCGTGCACCGGCCCGGCGGCGGACGACTCGGCAGCGGTGTTGATGAACGCGCAGCCGTGGTAGCCCTCCCGGCGACAGGCGCCGGTCAGCGCGTCGAACATCCCGACCAGTTGGTCGCGTGGCTCGTCGCCGGCATCGCGGGCCGCGGACCGCAGCGCGCCGAACCACGCCTGGTCGACCCGGTCGAGGTACGCCAGCACGAGGTCGTCCTTGCGCGGGAAGTGCTTGTAGAGCGTCGCCTTGGCCACGCCCGACTCGGCGATCACCGTGTCCACCCCCACGCCGCGCGGCCCGTGCGCGTAGAAGAGCCGGAACGCGGTGTCCAGGATCCGGTCCCTGGCCGAGCCGGCCGGGGTGCGGGGCGCGGACATCGGTGCTCCCTCGTTCTGCTGATGACAGCCCTGATCCTATAGACAGCTTCGTCTGCGGAGGCAGTGCCCTCGGCTTCGGTGATCCAGCCGGGGCCACGCGGCCATGGCGCGACGACCTCGCGACGGTCCCCGTGGACGAGAGGGCGGGACATGGGTCGAGGGCGCTTTGGAGCTGAATCGCTTGTGGCATCAGCGGAGGACACCGGCCGGCGACGGCGGATGACTCGTTTGTGACATCAGCTCCAAAGGGCTGCCACCCGCACTGCCGCCCTCCGGGCGTCCAGAGAGGGCTGCACGCCGACACCCTCTGTAGCTCGACAGGGGCAGCGGTAGACAGACCTGTCTGTTAGCCTGCTCGCAATCGGCACGAGCCGATTGGATGCCCCGACGGAGGATCGATCGACATGCGTATCGCAGTTCTCGGCACCGGCTCGGTCGGTCGAGCTGTCGCCGCCCGCACGGCGGAGTTGGGTCACCAGGTGACCATCGGCACCCGCGATGTCACGGCCGTCCGGGCCGGCGAACACGCCCACTGGGCGGCGCAGCACCCCGAGGTCGGCCTGGCGACCCTCGCCGATGCCGCAAGCGGCGCCGAGCTGGTGGTGAACGCCACGAACGGCAACGGCTCGCTCCCCGCACTGACCACAGCCAGCGCACCGAACCTGGCCGGCAAGGTTCTGCTCGACATCGCCAACCCGCTCGACTTCAGTGCGGGCTTCCCGCCCACCCTGACGGTGCACAACACCGACTCCCTCGCCGAGCGGATCCAACGGGAGTTTCCGCAGGCCAAGGTGGTCAAGTCGCTCAACACGATGACCGCCGAGCTGATGGTGCACCCGCGCCGGCTCGCCGACGGCGCGCACAGCGTCTTCGTCTCCGGCGATGACGCGGAGGCCAAGCGGATCGTCACGGGGCTGCTCATCAGCTTCGGGCACAGCGACGTGATCGACCTCGGTGACCTCTCCACCGCGCGGGGCACCGAGATGCTGCTGCCGCTCTGGTTGCGACTCTACGGTCGACTCGACACCGCAGACTTCAACATCAAGGTCGTCCGCTGACCGAGCGGGAAGAGGCCGAAGGGGGCCTGCGCCGAGCGCGGGCCCCCTTCGCGTACGCCGATCACGGCTCGAACTTGTAGCCCAGACCCCGGACGGTGACGATGAAGCGGGGCGCGGACGGCTCCGGCTCGATCTTGGAGCGCAGGCGCTTGACGTGCACGTCCAGTGTCTTGGTGTCACCGACGTAGTCGGCGCCCCAGACCCGGTCGATGAGCTGGCCGCGGGTGAGCACCCGGCCCGCGTTGCGCAGCAGCAGCTCCAGCAGCTCGAACTCCTTCAACGGCAGCTGCACGGCCCCACCGTCGACGGTCACCACGTGCCGCTCGATGTCCATCCGCACCGGCCCGGCGGCCAGGGTGGGAGCACCCGTCTCGGCCACCTCCGGGCTCTGCCGGCGCAGCACCGCCCGGATCCGGGCGACCAGCTCACGCGGAGAGTACGGCTTGGTGACGTAGTCGTCGGCGCCGATCTCCAGCCCGACCACCTTGTCGATCTCGCTGTCCCGGGCGGTGACCATGATGATCGGCACGGCCGACCGCTGCCGCAGTTGCCGGCAGACCTCGGTGCCCGACATCTCGGGCAACATCAGGTCGAGCAGCACGATGTCGGCGCCGGTCCGGTCGAACTCGGTGAGGGCGTCGGTCCCGGTCGCGGCGACCGAAACCTCGAAACCCTCCTTACGGAGCATGTACGACAAGGCGTCGGAGAACGACTCCTCGTCCTCGACCACCAGAACGCGGCTCAACGGGGATTTCCTTTCCATTGCTGTCAGACCTGCCGTAGCCCGGCCGGACCGGAGTCGATCCCAACCGGCGGCAGTGTCGCCAGAAGGTCGTCCGGTGGACTGGCAGGCAGCCGGAGGGTGAACGTCGACCCACCACCAAGAGTGCTCGACACCTCGACCCGTCCGCCATGGTTGCTCGCGATGTGTTTCACGATCGCCAGCCCGAGCCCGGTACCGCCGGTGGCCCGGGAGCGGGCCTGGTCGGCCCGGTAGAACCGCTCGAAGATCCGGTCCACGTCGGTGGGGGCGATGCCGATGCCCTGGTCAGCGACGGCGACCTCGACGTGCTCGTCGTCGCCGCGGAGGGTGACCCGGACCGTGGTGTCCTCGCCCGAGTAGTTGATGGCGTTCTCCACCAGGTTCGCCACCGCGGTGGCGAGCTGGGAGTCGCTGCCGTACGCGGTGAGGCCACGCTCACCGTCGACGGTCACCTCGATCCCCCGGGCGGAGGCCGTGGTGCGGGTCCGGTCGACCACCTCGGCGATCACCCAGTCCAGGGCGACCGGCTCCGGTGGCGGCTGCGGTTCGGCCCCCTGCAACCGGGTCAGCTCCAGCAACTCCTGCACCAGCCGACCCAACCGGGTCGACTCGTGCTGGATGCGTTCGGCGAACCGGCGGGCGGCGACCAGGTCCTCGGAGAGGTCGGGCGCCGCGGCGTCGGCCGGTTCGGTCGCGTCCAGCAACGCCTCGGCGAGTAGTTGCAGCGCCCCGATCGGGGTCTTGAGTTCGTGGCTGACATTGGCCACGAAGTCGCGGCGTACGCGGGTCAACCGGTGCGCCTCGGTCACGTCGACCGCCTCGACCGCGATGAAGCCGTTGCCGATGCCCATGGCCCGCAGGTGCACGCCGAGCGGGTTCTCCCCCGCGCCGTCGCGACCTCGGGGCAGGTCCAGCTCGATCTCGCGCCGCACGCCGGTGCGGCGCACCTGGCCGGCGAGGGTACGGATCAATGGGTGCGCGGCGATCGAGCCGGGAGTGCTGCCGGTACGGAGGAGCCCCATCGCGCGGGCAGCCGGATTGATCAGCACGGGGACGTCGTCGTTGTCGAGTACCACGACACCGGCGCGGAGCGAGTCGATCGTCCGGCGGCCGAGCCCGGTCTGCTGCTCGTCGGCTATCGCGGGCCTCCCCCTGCTCCAGCGGGAGCTCGCGCTGCCCGTCGACGTGGAGCGACCGTCCCGCGCGGGCAGGAACCGGGGCAGCAGGAGACCGGCGGCCATCCCGGCCACCAACGCCACGGCCACCACGACCGCCACCGCCCACTCCACCCGGCGATCGTAGGGTCATTGTTAACCTGGCTACCACACAGAACGGGACGAAACACCCGCACTTAGAGAAGTGTTCACCCCCACGTCTGGCGTCGTTCACCGTGGTTCATCAGGGGTCCGTCCGCGCGCCCTACCGTTGGCGTCGCACCTGCTCAACCCCCTGCGCCGGCACCCGTCGGCGGCGACCGACCACAGGACGTGATGATGCGCGACGAGTTCCGGGCCGACCTCCAGATCGTCAGCCAACTGCTGGTGGACATGGCGGAGGGCGTCCGCGCCGCCATGCGCCAGGCCACCCGGGCCCTGCTCACCGCCGACCGGCAGTCCGCCGAGACGGTCATCGAGCGGGACGCCGAGATCGACGACCTCTACCGGCACGTCGAGGAGCGGGTCTGTGACCTGCTCGCCCGACAGGCGCCGGTCGCCTCCGACCTCCGCGCGATGATCACCGCGCTGCACGTGGCCGCTGATCTGGAGCGGATGGGCGACCTGGCCGAGCACGTGGCGAAGACCGCGCTGCGCCGACACCCCTCGCCCGCCGTCCCGGCCGAGCTGCGGGCGGTCTTCACCGAAATGTCCGAGATCGCCGACCGGATGGCCGTGAAGATCGGTTCGGTGCTGGCGAAGCCCGACGTCGACCTCGCCGGCGAGTTGGACGGCGACGACGACGCCATGGACGAGCTGCACAAGAATCTGTTCGCGGTGCTGCTCGGCGACGACTGGCCGTACGGGGTGGAGACCGCCATCGACGCCACCCTGCTGGGCCGCTTCTACGAGCGCTTCGCCGACCACGCGGTCAACGCCGGCGAGCACGTGATCTACCTGATCACCGGGGAGAACAGCCCCACCACCAACTGACGCGAAAACGGAGGGCCCCCGCGTCGCGGGGGCCCTCCGTCCGGGTTCAGCGGCCCTGGTTGGCGACCGCGGCAGCGGCTTCCTTCGCTGCCGTCGGGTCGAGGTACGTGCCGCCCAGGCTGAGCGGACGCAGCTGCGGGTCGAGGTCGTAGCGCAGCGGGATGCCCGTCGGGATGTTGAGCTTGGCGATCGCCTCGTCGGAGATCTGGTCGAGGTGCTTGACCAGGGCGCGCAGCGAGTTGCCGTGCGCGGCCACCAGCACCGTCCGGCCGGCCAGGATGTCCGGCACGATCGAGTCGTACCAGTAGGGCAGCATCCGGTCGACGACGTCCTTGAGGCACTCCGTCCGTGGCATCAGCTCGGTCGGCAGCAGCGCGTAACGAGGGTCACCCACCTGCGACCACTCGTCGTTGTCGTCGATCGGCGGCGGTGGCGTGTCGTACGACCGGCGCCAGAGCATGAACTGCTCCTCGCCGTACTCGTCGAGGGTCTGCTTCTTGTTCTTGCCCTGCAGGGCGCCGTAGTGCCGCTCGTTGAGTCGCCACGACCGACGCACCGCGATCCAGTGCCGGTCGGCGGCGTTGAGTGCCAGCTCGGCGGTGCGGATCGCGCGACGCATCACGCTGGTGTGCACGACGTCCGGCAGCAGGCTGTGCTCGCGCAGCAACTCGCCGCCGCGCCGTGCCTCACCCTCGCCCTTCTCGGTCAGGTCGACGTCGACCCAGCCGGTGAAGAGGTTCTTGGCATTCCAGTCGCTCTCACCGTGTCGCAGCAGGACCAGCGTCCCGACGGTGGGCCCTTCGCTCGCAGTCATGCGGATCATCCTGCCTCAACCGCCGAGTGGACACGCGGGCACCCGTCGTGACGACCACCACGTGAAAATGCGGATGACCAGCGACTCCGCCGGCCACTAGGGTTGTAAGGCACGGCAGTCAGATCGGTCATTACTTGTATACGGGGCGCCTTATGCGGACGATGCGGAGTTGGTTCCGGGACACCACCGGCGGGCTACCGACCACCTTCTGGTACCTGTGGTCTGGGACCCTGATCAACCGACTCGGCTCGTTCGTCCTCGTCTTCCTCGCCATCTACCTGACTCAGGAACGCGGCTTCTCCGCCTCCCAGGCCGGGCTCGTGATCGGCCTCTGGGGCGTCGGCGGCGCGTTCGGCACCACGGCGGGCGGCACCCTCGCCGACCGGTGGGGGCGGCGGCCGACCCTCCTCACGGCCCATGTGGGCGCCGCCGCCATGATGCTCGCGCTCGGGCTGGCCCGGGACCTCTGGGCGGTGGCGCTGGGCGCCCTGCTGCTCGGCATGTTCGCCGAGGCGGCCCGACCCGCGTTCGGCGCGATGATGATCGACGTGGTGCCGGCGAAGGACCGGCTGCGCGCGTTCTCGCTCAACTACTGGGCCATCAACCTGGGCTTCGCCTGCGCCGCCGTCCTCGCCGGCCTCGCCGCGCAGGCGGACTACCTGCTGCTGTTCGTCGTCGACGCCGGCACCATGCTGATCACTGCGCTGATCATCTTCGTCAGGGTGCCGGAGACCCGGCAGGCCGGCGCTCCCACCGCCAGCGCGGCGAAGGTGTCACGCGGCGCCCTGCGCACGATCCTCACCGACCGGGTCTACCTCGGCTTCGTGGCGCTCAACCTGTTCGCCGCGCTGGTGTTCCTCCAGCACATCTCGATGCTGCCGATCGCGATGGGCGACAGCGGCCTGAGCCCGGCCACCTACGGCTCGGTCATCGCGCTCAACGGCATCCTCATCGTGGTCGGTCAGCTCTTCGTGCCCCGGCTGATCCGGGGGCGCAGCCGCTCACACGTGCTGGCACTGGCGTCAGTGGTGATGGGCCTGGGGTTCGGTCTGACCGCGTTCGCCGGCACCGCCTGGTTCTACGGGCTGACGGTGCTGATCTGGACGGTCGGCGAGATGCTGAACTCGCCGTCCAACTCCACGCTGATCGCGGAGCTGTCCCCGGCCGATCTGCGCGGTCGCTACCAGGGCGTGTTCTCCCTCTCCTGGCAGATCGCCGGGGCCAGCGCGCCGATCCTCGGTGGCCTGGTGCGCGAGCACGCCGGCAACGACGCACTCTGGTACGGCTGCGCCGCGCTGGGTGTTCTCACCGCCGTGGCCCACCTGGTGTCCGGGCCCGCCCGGGAGCGGCGGGCCGCCGACCTCCGCCGCTCCGGCGAAGCCCTGACGCCGGTCACCGCCGACCGGGGGCCGCAGCCCGCCGAGGCCCTCGCCTGACGACACGCCCGAAGATCAGCATTCGACTGGCGCGACGCGGCCCGGGTTTCTACCGTGCAGAGGAAACGGTTAAGAAGCTGAACTGTCGGGAGGTCGGTTGCACGCCGTGCGGCGCTGGTGGCACGACACCGCGGGCGGGCTTCCCGCCACCTTCTGGTATCTCTGGGTCGGCCTCCTGATCAACCGGGCGGGCGCCTTCGCCATGCTGTTCCTCTCGCTCTATCTCACCGACGTGCGCGATGCGAGCGTCGGGCTCGCCGGCACCGTCGTCGGCCTGTACGGGGCAGGTGGCGCTGCCGGTGTGCTGCTCGGCGGAGTGCTGGCCGACCGGTGGGGCCGACGGGCGACCCTGCTCGCCGCGCACCTGACGACCGCCGCGCTGATGGTGGCGCTCGCCTTCAGCCGGTCCCTTCTCCTCATCGCGGTGCTCGCCGCGCTGGTCGGCGTGGTCCACTCGATGCCCAGTCCGGCGTTCGTCGCGGCGATCGTCGACGTGGTGCCCGCCGAACGCCGCTCGCGGGCGTTCAACCTTCAGTTCTGGGCGTTCAACCTGGGCATGGCGGTCGCCTCGTTGCTCGCCGGGGTGCTGGCCGAGGCGAGCTTCACCGCGCTGTTCCTGGTCGACGCCGCCGCCACGCTCACCGCCGCCGTCGTGATCGGCTGGAAGGTACCGGAGACCCTGCGCCTGGCCACGTCGACGGCAGACCAGCCGCCGCCACCGAGGTCCCTGCGACCTCGCCGGCCGGGGCTGCACACCGCCCTGACCGACCGCACCTTCCTGGTCTTCGTCGGGCTCACCTTCGTCCTGGCCGTGCTCACCATGCAGACCTCGACGATCATGCCGCTGGCCATGCGCGACGACGGCCTGGGCCCGTCGGCGTACGGGCTGGTGGTGGCGCTCGGCGGAGCGCTGATCGTGATCGGGCAACTGTTCGTGCCCCGGCTGATCGACAGGCACCGCAAGGACGTCGTACTGGCCGCCTCCACCACGCTGCTCGCTCTCGGCTTCGGGGTGCTCGCCGTCGCCGACGAACTGGCCGTCTACCTGGCCGCCGCGGTGGTCTGGACGGTCGGCTCGATGATCGCCGCTCCGCCCAACGCGCAGATCAACGCCGACCTGGCACCACCCCAACTACGGGCGCGGTACCAGTCGGTCTTCTACCTGACGTTCCCGGCGGCCGCATTCGTCGCCCCCACCCTCGGCGGGGTGAGCCTCCAACACCTCGGCGACCGGCACTGGCTGATCGTGGGCGGGTTGGGCCTGCTGGCCGCACTCGGCCACCTGTTGGCCGGGCCACCCCGGGAACGGCACGTCGCCGCACTACGGAAAGCGGGGGAACCGCCGACACCCGCCGAACGGGTATCGGCGTCGTAATCGCGATTACAACGCAAAGCGCCCACCACTACCCGAAGGTGGTGGTGGGCACCCGCCGGTGGGGCCGGCGGCGGCGGGCAACACTCACCCCCGTAAGCATCGCCCGCTCACGCCGCCGGTCCAAACAGGTGGTCACCGTCCCCCAACGGCTAATCCACCCGTCCCCTCGCGTCTCGCCTGGTGCACGGATCTGATCGATCCGCCGCTCCCCCGAACGTTTCCAAGCGTGACGCGGCGCAATAAAGCTAGTTCGCCCGGATTCTGGATTCAACCCACAACGGCTGTCTCGCCCGTCACAACTGACGAGTATCCGCTGCTCCGGCCTCGGTCATTGGCAACAGCCGCGTACCCGGCAGCCATTCCCGCAAACACCTCAACCGTCTTCCCGATCGGGTGACTCGGTCCGGAAGAAGTTGCTCGGCCGGCCGTCACGCAACTGTTCCTGATAAATCAGGTTCAGTCGGCGCAGGTCGAAGGTGTAGAACCAGTCATCCCAGGTGATCTCACGGATTCGGCTGCTTTCCCGATATCCGGGGATGTTGAAGGTCAACACACCCACGCGACCATCCCGCTCGGTGCCCGCGATGGTCGCCGGCTTCGCACCACGATCGCGAGCCCACCGCTGGATCACCTCGTGGTTCGCGGTGATCAGGCTTCGCCCCGGCCGCTCCGGCCGATCCATCGTCGACGAGATCACCTGCGAACTACGGACCGATCGCCCGGTCCCCCGTCCGGTCCGGATCCCCCCGGCCGCCGCCGACGGAGGCGCGGTGCGCTTGGCGGGTGCCGCACGCTTCGCCGCCGGCCGCGCCGACGCCTTCTTCGCCGGAGCCTTCTTGGCCGGCGCCTTCTTGGCAGCCACCTTCCGCGTTGACGCCGCCTTGCGCGCGGTGGCGGCCTTGCGCGCCGACGTCGTACGGGCCGTCGCCGCCTTGCGCGCGGCCGTCGACGTGCTCGCCGTCGTCGTCTTGCGCGCGGCGGTCGACTTGCTCGCCGACGCTGTCTTGCGGGCGGTCGTCGACTTGCTCGCCGCCGCCGTCTTCTTCGCGGGAGCCGTCTTGCGCGCCCCGCTTGTCGACACCCGCGCGGACGTCGTCTTCTTCGCGGCGGTCGTCTTCCTGGCCGCCGTCGTCCTCTTCGTGGCCGTCGTCTTCTTCGCGGCGGCCCGCTTGGCGGGAGCACTCTTGTTCGCCGGTGCGGCCTTCGCGCGACTCGGTGCCGCCCTCGACGCCGACTTCTTCGTCGCGGCGGCCCGACCGGCCGACGCCCTGGTGCCGGTGGCCCGACCAGCCGGTCCGGTGCTGCGCCGGGCCGCACCAGAGGCACCGGAACGCAGCGAGCGGACCAACTGCTTCACCAACTCGGGCTTGCGCAGCGCCGAGATCCCGGAGACCCCGCGTTTGCGTAGCTGCCCGCGGATGTCGTCCACCCGCATCCGGGAGATCTCCGACTCGGAGACCCCTGGGGTACCCGGCGTCTGGTTGCCGGCCTGTCGCTTCGTCCTGGTCGCAGTCGCGCCGCGACCTGAGCTGTTCCGCTGAGCCATGGGACGCTCCGCTCCTTGAACTCCGTCCTCGGCGCGCGGGGGTCCCTTGCCGCACCGCGCGGTGCGGCATACCCGTCAGGAGCAGTCCGAACCTCCGTCCGTTCCCCATGATCGTGCTGGTTCCAGGAAGTAGTGGCCTCGGCGCGGGGACCAGACCACTACTTCCTGGATCGAGCACGATCATGGCGCGGGGCGCGGGGGCGCAAGGCCCCCGGGCGGGCGGGGTGCCGGTGGGCGGGCGGTCAGGCCGGGTCGGGGCCGGTGCCGGAGGGCTCGAAGAGGTGGGCGAACGCGGCCAGGTTGGCCGTCGACTCGCCTCGCTTGACCCGCCACTCGTACTCGCGCCGGATCGAGCTGCCGAAGCCGATCTCCAGCATCGTGTCGAACGACTCGTCGGCGTACGTGAGCACCGATCCGAGCAGCCGGTCCAACTCGTCGGCGTCCACCCCGGCCGGGTTGACCCGCCCGGTCAGGTAGACGTCGCCGACGGCGTCGGTGGAGAACGAGACGCCGTACATCCGTGCGTTGCGCTGCAACAGCCAGGCCCACAACTCCTCGCGCCGCTCGTCGGGCTGGCGCATCACGAAAGCCTCGATCCGCAGGGCGTGCTCGCCGACGATCAGGTTGCAGATCGTCTTGAGCTTGTGGGTGCCCGGCAGGGTCACCGCGTACGAGTCGGGGCCGGTCGACTCCCAGGCCAGGCCCCGCTCGGCGCAGACCGACTCGATCAGGGTCGCAAGATCGCTCTTCGGGCTCACCGGACCCACTCTACGACCGACCCGGCCGGCTCACCCGTCGGCGACCAGCGCCCCCGGGGTCACCAGGAGCAGGAGAGCGCGGGATCGCACGCCAGGTCAGCCGCGCGCCGAGCGCGGTGCGCGGCGATGGCCTCGCCGTACACGCCGAGCAGGCCGGTGACCGTGCGGTCCCAGGAGAAGCGCCGAGCGTGCTGCTCGGCACCGCGGGCCAGCATCGCCCGGCGTGCCCGGTCCGGCAGCAGGTGCCCCAGCGCACGGGCCCAGTCGACCGGGTCGTGCCCGTCGATCAGCACTCCGCTGGCCTGATCCCGCACGGCGGTGACCAGTCCTCCGACCGCGGCGGCCAGCACCGGCGTACCGCAGGCCTGCGCCTCCAGCGCGACCAGCCCGAACGATTCGTTGTGCGACGGCACCGCGACCAGGTCGGCCGCCCGGTACAGCGCCGGCAGGTCGTCTCCGGTGAGCGGGGGCAGGAATCGGACGCCGTCGGCGACCCCGAGCGTGGCGGCCAGCTCGATCAGCGCCGTCGGTCGGTCCAGCCCACTTCCGCTGGGACCGCCGCAGATCACCACGGTCACCTGGTCGGCGAGTGCCGGGTCGCGCTCGCGCAGGGCGGCGACCGCGCGGATCAACACGTCGGGGGCTTTGAGCGGCTGGATCCGACCGACGAAGGCGACCACGTACCCATCGGTCGGTAGTCCCAGCCGGCGGCGAGCCTCGCGGGCAGCCGCGGACCGGTCGCCCGGCGCGGGCCGGAACCGGTCCAGGTCGACTCCCGGCTGTACGACGGACACCCGGGTCGGGTCGGCGTCGTACCGGGCGAGGAGGTCGGTGGCCTCGACCCGGGTGTTGGCGACCAGCCGGTCCGCCTCGGCGACGACCTGCTCCTCGCCGATCACCCGGGCCTTCGGCTCCGGCCGGTCACCCGCCGCGAGCTGAGCGTTCTTGACCTTCGCGAGGGTGTGCGAGGTGTGCACCAGCGGCACGCCCCACCGCTCCTTGGCCAGCCAGCCGACCTGGCCGGACAGCCAGTAGTGGGAGTGGATCAGGTCGTAGTGCCCGGGCGGGCGCGATGCCTCGGCCCGCAGCACCCCGGCGGTGAAGGCGCAGAGCTGCCCGGGCAACTCCTCCTTGGTGAGGCCCTCCAGGGGGCCGGAGGTGATGTGCCGGACCTGCACGCCGGGTGCCATCTCGACCACCGGGGGAAGGTCGCCGGAGGTGGCCCGGGTGAAGATCTCCACCTCGACGTCGGCCTCGGCGAGCCGCCGGGCGACTTCCAGGATGTAGACGTTCATTCCACCGGCGTCGCCCGTTCCGGGCTGGTGCAGGGGGGAGGTGTGCACCGACAGGGTGGCGATGCGGCGGGGGCGGGGCCACGGTCGGGCACCTCGCTGACGTCCGACACCGGTGTGCATTTCCGCCACATCCGCTCCTTCTTCACGGTTGATGCCGTCTCGCACGACCGGCGCTTCTCGGTCAACCTGTACGCCGGATGTCATCTTCCCCATCGGGCATCGGAAATTCCCCAGCGCGGCCCCCGCGCGTGACGGACCTCATCACCGGAGCCGTCGATGGCCGGCCCACGCCCGGTCGGGACGGGTCGCACGGCCGGGGGGACAATGCCGGAATGACCTCTGTCGCCATCGTCACCGGAGCGTCCAGCGGAATCGGCGCGGCCAGCGCCCGCCGGCTCGCCGCCGACGGCTTCCACGTGCTCGCCGCCGCCCGCCGCACCGACCGGCTCGCCGACCTGGTCGCTGAGATCACCGCCGCCGGTGGGCAGGCCACCGCCGTGACCTGCGACATCACCTCGGACGAGTCGGTGGCCGCGTTGGCCGAGGCCGCCGCCCAGGCACCCGGGCCGGTCACCCTGCTGGTCAACAACGCGGGCGGAGCGCGCGGGCTGGACCCGGTGGAGTCCGGCTCGGTCGCCGACTGGCAGTGGATGTACGACGTGAACGTCCTCGGCACGCTGCGGGTCACCCAGGCGTTGCTGCCGGCGCTGGAGGCGTCCGGGTCCGGCACCATCGTGGTGGTCTCCTCCACCGCCGGCCTGACCGTCTACGAGGGCGGGGGCGGCTACACGGCGGCGAAGCACGCGCAGACCGCCATCGCCGGCACGCTCCGTCTGGAGCTGTGCGGCCGGCCGCTGCGGGTGATCGAGATCGACCCGGGGATGGTGAAGACCGACGAGTTCGGGCTGGTCCGCTTCGAGGGCGACGCGGAGCGGGCGGCGGCCGTCTACGCCGGGGTGCCGGGGCCGCTGGTCGCCGAGGACGTCGCCGACTGCATCGCCTGGTGCGCCACCCGCCCGGAGCACGTCAACGTCGACCGGTTGGTGGTCCGGCCACGGGCGCAGGCCGCCCAGCACAAGGTGCACCGGGTCTCCTGACTCCGGGGACCGGGCGCATGAGCGGGGCTCCCCGACGCCGACCACTGGGCGTGGTCACCCGGGGCACCACCAACCCGAACCGGCTCCGCCGGGTGGACAACTGGATCGTGGCGACCTGCGCCGAGCGACTGCGGGCGGCGGACGATCCGCTGGTGGTGGATCTCGGCTACGGCGCCACGCCGGTCACCGCCGTGGAGTTGCGGGCCCGACTGGCGGCCGGGGTCCGTCGGGACGTACGCCTGGTCGGGCTGGAGATCGACCCGGCGCGGGTGGCCGCCGCGACGCCGGCCGCCGACCCACCCGGCCTGACGTTCGCCCGGGGTGGGTTCGAGCTGGCCGGGCTCCGGCCGGTGCTGGTCCGCGCGTTCAACGTGCTGCGACAGTACGACGAGAGCGAGGTGCCGCACGCCTGGCGGACGATGACCGGGGCGCTCGCCCCGGGCGGCGCGCTGGTGGAGGGCACGTGCGACGAGTTGGGCCGCCTCGCCGGTTGGCTGCTGATCGACGCCGACGGTCCTCGGACGCTGACCCTCGCCGCGAAGCTCACCACGCTGGGCAGCCCGGCGGAGTTGGCCGAGCGGCTACCGAAGGCGCTGATCCACCGCAACGTCCCCGGTGAACCGGTGCACGCCCTGATCCGCGCCCTGGACGACGCCTGGCAGGCCGCCGCCCCCTACGCCACCTTCGGCCCCCGCCAGCGCTGGCTGAGAGCGGTGGGCAGCCTCCGGGAGACCGGCTGGCCGGTCCTCGGCGGCCCCACCCGCTGGCGCCAGGGCGAGGTCACCCTCCCCTGGGCGTCAGTGGCCCCCACCTGACGCGTTGATCATGAAGTTGTCGTCCCGACACGCCGATCCGGACAACGATAACTTCATGATCGACGGGGGCTTAGAGGGCGCAGTCGATCAGGACCGGTTCGGGGTGGAGGGTCACGCCGAAGCGGTTGTGGACCTCGTCGCGGATGTCGCGGGCCAGGGCCAGCAGGTCGGCGGTTCGGGCGGTGCCGCTGCGGTTGGTGAGGGCGAGGGTGTGCTTGCTGGAGATGGCGGTGCCGCCCGGCCCGGGGTGGCCCTTGGTGAAGCCGGCCTTGTCGATCAGCCAGGCGGCGCTGACCTTGACCATGCCGTCCGCCCCGGGCCAGGCGGGCGGGTCGCCCAGGTCGGCGGCGCGCTCCAGGAGCAGCTCGTACGTCGCCCCGTCGAGCACCGGGTTGGTGAAGAAGGAGCCGACCGATCGGGTGTCCGGGTCGGTGGCGTCGAGCACCATGCCCTTGCCGGCCCGCAGCCGCAGCACCGCCGCTCGGGCGTCCGCCAGCGGCACCTGGTCGCCGACCTGGACACCGAGGGCCCGAGCCAGTTCGGCGTAGCGCACCGGCCCGGAGAGCGGGGACCGGGTGAGCCGGAAGTCGACGGCGAGCACCACCCAGCGGTCCCCGTACTTGAAGATGCTCCCCCGGTAGGCGAACCCGCAGTCGGCGGCGGGGATGATCCGGCGGCTGCCGTCCACCCGGTCGTACACCTCGACCCCGGTGATCGTCTCGGCGACCTCCTGGCCGTACGCGCCGACGTTCTGGATCGGGGTGGCACCGGTCGAGCCGGGGATGCCGGAGAGGCATTCCAGACCGGCCCAGCCGTTGGCGACGGTGGCGGCGACCAGGTCGTCCCACGGCTCGCCGGCGTCGACCCGTACGGTCACCGATTCGGCGTCCTCCGCGACGACGCGAAAGCCACGGGAGCGCACCAGGACGACGGTGCCGGGGAAGCCGGCGTCGCCGATCACCACGTTGCTGCCGCCGGCCAGGATCAGCACCGGCTCGTCCGCGGCTCGGACCGCCTGGATGATCTCGTCGGCGCTGCCGGCGGCCACGATCCGCGCGGCCGTCCCACCCGTCCCTAGAGTCGTGTAGCCCGCCAGTGGACCGGGGATGGCACGATCGGCTGCGGTTGTCGGCTGGGCGGAGGCGTCTGGCACGCCCTTCACCTTAGGCTGACTGATAGCCGTGGCACCCACTGGTCGCCCGGCACCCCCGGGAGGATGGCGATGAGCAGACTGCAGGGCAGCAAGGATTTTTGGATCGGGGCGCTCCGGGCGGAGGGTCCGGCTTTCGCGGCGGCGGTCGCCGAGGCGCCGCCGGAGACACCGGTGCTGTCCTGTCCGGGCTGGACGGTCAACGACCTCACACTGCACCTCGCGGGCATCTACCACTGGGTGTCGTCGTTCGTCGGCTCCGGCTCGACCGCCCAGCCGGCCCGCCGGGAGCCGCTTGAGGCGACCCCGGGCGTGAGCCCGCTCCAGCTCTGGGAGCAGGGGTACGACCGGCTGCTGACCGTGTTCGACGGGCTCGACCCGGAGGCACCGGCCTGGAACTGGGCCCCGCAGCCGAAGAAGGCCGGCTTCTGGCCGCGTCGGATGGCGCACGAGACGGCGGTGCACCGGTGGGACGCCCAGCTCGCGATCGGGGCGGGCGACCCGGTCGAGGCGAAGCTGGCGGCCGACGGGGTGAGTGAGGTTCTGGACACCTGGCTGCCCGCCGGTCGGCGGCAGGTGCCGGGTGACTGGCACGGTGTGGTGCAGCTTTCCGCCACCGACGCGGCCCAGGAGTGGTATCTGCGGCTCCGGGGCGAGGGGGTGGCGCTGCTCGACACGGCGACCATCTTCGACCACGACGACCACCATGCCCGGGCGCAGGTCAGCGGCACCGCCAGCGACCTGCTGCTGGCTCTGTGGGGGCGGGTGAGTTTCGAGACGCTGGACGTGGCCGGCGACCCCAACCTGCTGAACGGTCTGCGTACCGGCTGACCGGGCCTGCCCCGTCGAGGGCGTCACCCATTGACGGGTGACGCCCTCGGCTACGTCGTGGGTCACGTCGGCATATCAAAGAGAGCGCTCTCTTGACAGCTGATCGACCGCCCACCACCCTGTCGTGAGAGCGCTCTCTTGCCTATCGATCACCACCGACCACCTTGAGAGAGGTCGAAACCCATGGCTGTCTTCCCGCGCCGCCGCCTCGCCGCGGTGGCCCTCGCCGCGACCACCGCCCTGCTCGTCACCGCCGGCTGCGGTGGCGGCGACGAGCAGGGTGGGGACGAACCGGTCACCCTCACCGTCGACGTGTTCGGCCAGTTCGGTTACGAGCAGCTCTACCAGGAGTACATGGCCGCGAACCCCGACGTGAAGATCGTCGAGCGCGGCGCCGGCACCAACCTCGACGAGTACTCCCCGAAGCTGACCCAGTGGCTCGCCGCCGGTCGTGGCGCCGGTGACATCGTGGCCATCGAGGAAGGGCTGATGGTCGAGTACAAGGCGAACCCCGGCAACTTCGTCAACCTGCTGGACCACGGCGCCGCCGACCTCAAGGGCAACTTCCTCGAATGGAAGTGGAACGCCGGGCTGACCGCCGACGGCAAGCAGCTGATCGGCCTCGGCACCGACGTCGGTGGCATCGCCATCTGCTACCGCAAGGACCTCTTCGAGAAGGCCGGCCTGCCCACCGAGCGGGACGCGGTCTCCCAACTCTGGCCGACCTGGCAGGACTACATCGCCACCGGCGAGAAGTTCGTCGCGGCCAAGACCGGCGCGTCCTTCCTCGACGGGGCCACCAACACCTTCAACACCATCCTGCTCCAGACCGCCGGCAACACCACCGGCTACAGCTACTACGACACCAGCGGCAACCTCGTCGTGGACAGCAACCCGGCGGTACGGCAGGCGTGGGACACCACGATGGACATCATCGACTCCGGCCTCTCCGGCAAGTACGGCTCGTGGTCCGAGGAGTGGGTGTCCGCGTTCAAGCAGTCGAAGTTCGCCACCATCGCCTGCCCCGCCTGGATGACCGGGGTGATCGAGGGCAACGCCGGCCCGGCCGCCCAGGGCAAGTGGGACATCGCCCGGGTGCCCGGCAACGGCGGCAACTGGGGTGGGTCACACCTCGCCGTACCCAAGCAGAGCAAGCACCAGGCCGAGGCGATCGAGCTGGCCAAGTTCCTGACCAGCGCCAAGGGTCAGATCGGGGCGTTCAAGGCCAAGGGCCCGCTGCCCTCCTCGCCGCAGGCGCTGGACGACCCGGCGATCGCCGGCGCGACGAACGCGTACTTCTCCGGGGCGCCGGTCGGCACCATCTTCGGCGCCGGCGCGAAGAGCCTCAAGCCGGTCTACATGGGCCCGAAGAACCAGGCCGTCCGCACCGAGGTGGAGAACGCCGTACGGACCGTGGAGCTGGGCCAGCGCAACCCCGGGCAGGGCTGGACCGACGCGGTGACCAACGCGAAGAAGGCCGCCGCCAAGTAGCCCAACCAGCGTGCGGGCGGGGCTCCGGCGACCGGAGTCCCGCCCGCACGACGGAAAGGAGTCCCCGGGCATGACCGTCCAGCTCGACGCCCGTCCGCCGGTCGTACCGGCACCCAAGCGTTCGACGGGTCGCCTCAGCCGGCTCGACACCCGGCTCTCGCCGTACCTCTACATCGCCCCGTTCTTCCTGCTCTTCGCCGTCTTCGGGGCCTACCCGCTGGCGTACACCTTCTGGGTCTCGCTGCACGACTGGGACCTGCTGGGCAGCGAGCACCCCTTCGTCGGGGCGGAGAACTACACCCGCCTGCTGGCCGACGTCGACTTCTGGCACGCGCTGGTCAACACGCTCGGGATCTTCGTCATCTCGACGGTGCCGCAGTTGCTCGCCGCGCTCTGGCTGGCCAACCTGCTCAACCGGGGCCTGCGGGCGCGTACCGCCTGGCGGATGGCCGTGCTCGTGCCCAACGTCACGTCCACCGCCGCGGTGGCGATCGTGTTCGGGGTGATCTTCGGCCGCGAGTTCGGCATGGTCAACTGGCTGCTCGACATGGTCGGGGTGGACGCGATCGGCTGGAAGTCCAACCGGTTCGCCTCCTGGGTGGCCATCTCGGCGATGGTCGACTGGCGGTGGACCGGCTACAACGCGCTGATCCTGCTGGCCGCCATGCAGGCCATCCCCCGCGACCTGTACGAGTCGGCGTCCATCGACGGCGCGAACCGGGCCCGGCAGTTCTGGTCCATCACCGTGCCACTGCTCAAGCCGACGATCATCTTCTGCGCCATCATCGCCACCATCGGCGGGTTGCAGCTCTTCACCGAGCCGCGGCTGTTCCACTCCGGCACCAACCCGATCCGCGGCGGCACCATGCGCGAGTCGCAGACATTGACCATGTACATGTTCGAGAACGCCTTCGCGCCGCACTACAACTTCGGGTACGGCTCGGCCGTGGCCTGGCTGCTCTTCGCGCTCATCGCGATCGTCGCGGCGGTGAACGTCCTGGTCCTCCGCCGTCTCGGCGGCGACTCGGGCCCCACAACCCGGAAGGGAGCGGCACGATGAGCCGACTCTGGCGGGCCAGCCCGCTCACCTACCTGGCCCTGTGCGTCGCCGGCGGCCTGTCGGTCTTCCCGATCTGGTGGATGTTCGTGGTGGCCAGCCGGTCCAGCGACGCGATGGGGCAACTGCCGCCGCCGATGACGCCCGGCGGCAACCTCGGGGCCAACATCGCCCGGCTGTTCGACAACGCCGACGCGTACTTCCTGACCGGGCTGATCAACTCGACGATCGTGGCCACCACGGTCACCGTCTCCGTGGTCCTCTTCTCCAGCCTGGCCGGGTTCGCCTTCGCCAAACTGCGGTTCCGGGGGCGCAACGCGCTGCTGCTGGTCATCATCGCGACCATGATGGTGCCGACCCAGCTCGGCGTGATCCCGCTGTACCTGCTGATGACCAAGCTGGAGTGGAACGACCGACTCCCCGCGGTCATCGTGCCCGCGCTGGTCACCGGCTTCGGGGTGTTCATGATGCGGCAGTACGCCGGTCAGGCGGTCAGCGACGAGCTGATCGAGGCCGCCCGGATGGACGGCTGCGGCACCGCCCGGATCTGGTGGCACGTCGTCCTGCCCGCGCTGCGTCCCGCCGCCGCCGTCCTCGGCCTGCTCACGTTCATGACCACCTGGAACGACTTCCTGTGGCCGTACGCTGTGCTGAACGATCCGTCCAATCCGACTGTGCAAC
This sequence comes from Micromonospora sp. WMMD1155, assembly GCF_029581275.1. Classification (NCBI taxonomy): domain Bacteria; kingdom Bacillati; phylum Actinomycetota; class Actinomycetes; order Micromonosporales; family Micromonosporaceae; genus Micromonospora; species Micromonospora sp. WMMD1155. The sequence continues at coordinate 3,318,451 of NZ_CP120742.1, read as the reverse complement.
TCTCCCTGCGGGCGCTGTCGGACGGGTACTACCAGGACATGTCGCAGGTGTTCACCGGGACAGCCATCGCGACGCTGCCCCTGCTGTTGGTGTTCGTGTTGTTCGGCCGGCAGATCATCGGCGGGATCATGGAAGGTGCGGTCAAGGCGTGAGCGAGATCCGATTTCCCGAACATTTCCTCTGGGGTGCGGCCACCGCCGCGTACCAGATCGAGGGTGCGGCCCGCGACGACGGCCGCGGTCCGTCCATCTGGGACACCTTTAGCCGTACGCCGGGCCGGGTCTACCAGGGCCACACCGGCGACGTCGCCTGCGACCACTACCACCGCTACGCCGACGACGTGGCGCTGATGGCCGAGCTGGGGCTGCGGGCGTACCGCTTCTCGGTCGCCTGGCCCCGCATCCAGCCGGACGGCACCGGTCCGGCCAACCCTCGCGGGCTGGACTTCTACGACCGGCTCACCGACGCGCTGCTCGATCGGGGAATCGACCCGATCGTCACCCTCTACCACTGGGACCTGCCGCAGGCTCTGGGCGACCGGGGCGGCTGGACCAACCGGGACACCGCCGAGCACTTCGCCACCTACGCCACGGCCGTGTACGCCCGCCTCGGCGACCGGATCGACGTGTGGACCACCCTCAACGAGCCGTGGTGCTCGGCCTACCTCGGTTACGCCAACGGGCTGCACGCCCCCGGCGAGCAGGACCCGGGTGCGGCCTTCAGCGCCGTACACCATCTGCTGCTCGGCCACGGCCTGGCCGCGCGGGCGCTGCGGGCGGCCGGGGCGCGCAGCGTCGGCATCACCCTCAACCCCGCCGACGTACGCCCGGCCGACCCGGAGAGCGCGGTGGACGCCGCGGCGGTCCGCCTGGTCGACGGCCTGCACAACCGGATCTTCCTCGACCCGCTGCTGGCCGGTGGCTACCCGGACGACGTTCGCGAGCACGTGGCGCGGATCGTCGAACCGACGTTCATCCGTGACGGTGACGAGAAGCTGATCGCCGCCCCGATCGACCTGCTCGGCATCAACTACTACGCCCCCGGTTACGTGGCAGGTCGACCCGACGGTGCCGGCAACAGCGCGTACCCGGGCACCGAGGGCGTGGTGCACTTCGTGCCGCCGACCGGGCCGTTGACCGACATGGGCTGGATGATCGAGCCGGCCGGGCTGACCCGGCTGCTGGAACGGATCGCCACCGACTACCCCGGCGTACCGCTGCTCATCACCGAGAACGGTGGCGCGTTCCCCGACAAACCCGGCGCCGACTCGCCCGACGGGCCGACCCAGGTGATCGACACCGATCGCATCGCCTACCTCGACGGGCACCTGCGCGCGGCGCACGAGGCGATCTCCCGGGGCGTGGACCTGCGCGGTTATCTCGTATGGTCATTACTGGACAACTTCGAGTGGGCGGAGGGTTACCGCAAGCGGTTCGGGATCGTGCACGTCGACTACCTGACCCAGCGGCGCACACCGAAGGCCAGTGCCCGGTGGTACCAGGAGGTGATCTCCCGGAACGGGCTGTGACGAGCGGGGGGAAGGCGCGATGACGACGGCGCAGCGGCCGACGCTCGAAGCGGTGGCGGCGCGGGCCGGGGTGTCCCGCGCCACCGTGTCCCGGGTGGTCAACGGCTCCACCACCGTCGCCGAACCGATCCGGGAGGCGGTCACCCGGGCCGTCGCCGAGTTGGGGTACGTGCCCAACCTCGCCGCCCGCAGTCTGGTCACCCAACGCACCGACTCGATCGCCCTGGTCATGCCGGAGGCCGCCACCCGGGTCTTCTCCGACGACCAGGTCTTCCCCGGCATCATCCGTGGCGTCAGCCAGGAGTTGGAAGCCGCCGACAAGCAACTGGTGCTGATGCTCGCCGGTTCACCGGCCGGGCATCAACGGGTGGAGCGCTACACCACCGGCCGGCACGTCGACGGGGTGCTGTTCGCCTCGCTGCACGGCGCCGACCCGCTCCCCGGCACGCTGGCCCGACTCGGCATCCCGGTGGTGGTCAGCGGCCGGCCGCTCGGCGACGCGCCGGTGCCGTACGTCGACGTCGACCACGTGGCCGGGGTGACCGCAGCCGTCCGATACATGATCGACAGCGGTCGTCGGCGGATCGCCACCATCGCCGGGCCGCAGGACATGGTCGCCGGCATCGAACGGCTCAGCGGCTACCGCGGCGCGGTAGCCGACGCGGGGCTGCCCGAGTTGGTCGCCGTCGGTGACTTCACCCGGGAGTCCGGCTCCGCGGCGATGCGCCGCCTGCTCACCGAACACCCCGACCTGGACGGCGTCTTCGCCGCCTCCGACCTGATGGCGCACGCCGCCCTGCGTACGCTGCGCGAGGCCGGCCGGCGGGTGCCGGAGGACGTGGCGGTGATCGGCTTCGACGACATCGAGACCGCCGCCTACACCGAGCCGCCGCTGACCACCGTCCGGCAGCCCATCGTGGAACTCGGCCGCGCGATGACCCGCCAACTGCTCCGGCTCGCCGCCGGCGAGACCATCGAACAGGCGGTCATGCTCCCCACCGAGTTGATCCGCCGAGCCTCCGCCTGACCGCCGCCCCGCACCCCGCACCCACCTCGCACCCACCCCCACCTCGCGCCCACGCGCCCCACGCGCCCCACACGCCCACGCCCCCCACACGCCCACGCGCCCACGCCCCACGCGCCCACGCCAAGATCCGCGCAGCATCCGGGATGTTGCTGCCTCCCGGCGCCGTGAGGCAGCACTTTCCCCGAAGTTGCTGCCAGCCTTCGTGTGGCGCGGCGGGTTATTGCGTCGCAGCGGCGGCCGATCGTCGCTAGCCTCGCCGGCATGCCGGATCCTGTCGCGCTGCTGCACGTCCCCGCCCTCTCCGACGCCGCCGAGTACGCGTACGCCGCCACCGTGGAGTCACCCGCGCGGCTGGTCTTCACCGCGGGCGCGTGCCCGCTGGACGCCGAGGGGCGCACCGTCGCGCCGGGCGACCACGCCGCGCAGGCCCGGCAGGTGATGACGAACCTGTCCACCGCCCTCGACGCGGCCGGCGCCCGGCTGACCGACGTCGTGAAGACAACCGTCTACGTGGCGTCGTCGCGGCAGAAGGACCTGGTCACCGTCTGGGAGGTGGTGCGGGACTTCTTCGGCGACCACGATCCGCCCAGCACCCTGCTCGGGGTGGCCGTACTCGGCTACACCGACCAGCTCGTCGAGGTCGAGGCCGTCGCCGCCGTCCGGACGGGGGCCTGAGGTGCAGACGCCGTCCGGACGAGGGCCCGAGGTGCGCATCCGTGTGGCACAGCCGGACGACGCGCCGGGCGTGGTGGCGCTGCGGACGCTGGTCTACCCGTACCTGGTTCGCGGGGTCGAGTCGACCCGGAAGATGCTCGCCGAGCCACCACCCGAGGAGGGCTGGACGGCCTTCGTGGCCGAGGTCGACGCCCAGGTGGTCGGCTGGGTGTCGGCGCAGCGCGCCGGCTGGACGTCCACGCCGGACTTCGGTGAGCTGAACCTGCTGCACGTGCACCCGGAGCACCGGCGACGAGGCGTCGGCACGGCCCTGCTGACCGTCGCCACCGATCACCTCCGCCCGCTGGGAATCCGCCGGGTTCGCGCCATGGTCCTGCCCGACGGGCTTCCGTTCGCGCGTCGCCACGGCTATGAGCCGAGCCGCGAGGTGCGCTACTCGGCGCTCGAACTGAACACGACACCCGCGCTACCCGAGCCGCCTCCGGGTGTACGACTGCGCCCGATCGCCGACCTGGACCCGCGCCTGCTGTACGAGGCGGACGTGGCCGCGGCGGCCGACGAGCCGGGTGACGTGCCGGTCGACGCGATCAGCTACGAGAGTTGGCAGTACGACGTCTGGAACAGCCTCGGCTTGGACAAGGCGTCCAGCACGGTGGTCGAGGTGGACGGCGAGATCGCCGCGTTCAGTCTGGTCAAGCGGGACGGCGACCGGATGTGGTCGGACTTCACCGGCACCGTCCCGGCGTACCGGGGGCGAGGGCTGGCCCGACTGGCCAAGACGGCGGCGCTGCACCGGGCCGCCGCCGACGGGGTTCGGACCGCGTACACCTCGAACGACGAGGCGAACGGGCCGATGCTCGCGATCAACACCCGGCTTGGCTATCGACCGGTGGCCGCCCAGTGGACCTGCCTGGCCGACCTGACCTGATCTTGGCTAGCTCCTTTCGGCGGGCTGTCCGGCGGGCGGCGCGGACAGTTGGCCGTCGATCGGCTGGCCGAGTGACCGGCGGGCCAGCAGGGTGGCACCGGCGACCGCCGCCGGCATGATCAGTACCGCGCCGAGCGGGATGAGGAAGCAGAGGAAGACGGCCACCCCGAAACCGATTGACGTGGGGCGGTCGGCCTTCAGGATCGTCCGGCGCTGCGGCAGCCTCATCCCGCGCCGGTAGAACGGCGCCCCGACCAACTCCACGGCGAGGAACCAGCCGCCGACGGCCGCCCCGATGACCGGGACGACCGTCTGACCGACCACCGGGATGAAACCGGCGAGGAAGAGCGGAATCCCGACCAGCGCCGTGAGCGCCACCAGGCGTACCGAGTCGGCGGAGCTGCGGCGCAACGACGACCAGAAGGGCACGTCCACCGCGCCCGGCGTACCGCCGTACCGCAGCTCGACCTGCTCGGAGATCTTCTCGTAGAACGGGTCGCCGATGACCAGGGTGACGGCGGTGAAGCTGACCACCGCGAGCAGGCCGCCGAGCCCCAGGAACGCCAGCCCGGCGACCACCCGGACCAGGCTGCGGCCGGTCTTCGACCAGTCGTCGGCGAACGGGGTGACCAGCGCGGCGAGGTCGTCCACGAAGTACACCAGGGTGGCGAACGCACCCACGAAGAGCGCACCGGAGATCAACGCCGGCACGATGCCGAGCAGCATCAACCCCGGGCTGCGCACATAGAGACCGAGCCCCCGCAGGAGCAGTCCCGCCCCGGCGAGAAAACGGCCGACGGCCCCGGTGACCGGGCTGGCGATTCTGCTGGCGTCCACGATCGAGCAGCGTAGCGACCGATCCGGTCCGCCGCCGGGTGGCGAGCGTTACCAGGCAGGATGGGCGGGTGCGTGCCTCCCGACTGATCTCACTGCTGCTGCTGTTGCAGGCTCGCGGCGCGATGACGGCCGGCGAGCTGGCACGGGAGCTGGAGGTCTCCGAGCGGACCGTCTACCGGGACGTGTTGGCGCTCTCCGCCGCCGGTGTGCCGGTCTACGCCGACCGGGGCCGGGCCGGCGGTTACCGGTTGCTCGGCGGTTACCGCACCCGACTCACCGGGCTCACCCGGGACGAGGCGGAGGCGCTCTTCCTCGCCGGGCTGCCCGGACCGGCGGGCGACATGGGGCTCGCCGACGAGGTCGCCGCCGCCGAGTTGAAGGTGCTCGCCGCCCTGCCACCGGCCCTGCGGGACGCCCCGGCCCGGACCGGGCAGCGGTTCCACCTGGACGTGCCGGGTTGGTTCCGGGAGACGGCCCCACCGCCGTGGCTGAGCGAGTTGGCCCGCGCGGTCTGGCGGGACCGGGTGGTGGATTTGCGCTACCGGCGCGGCGACCGGGAGGTGACCCGCCGGGTCCAGCCGTACGGGCTGGTGCTCAAGAGTGGGGCCTGGTATCTGGTCGGCCGGGTCGGCGACGACACCCGCACCTACCGGGTGGACCGGGTCACCGCTGTCGAGGTGGGCGAGGAGAGCTTCGACCGGGACGAGGGCTTCGACCTGGCCGGGCACTGGCGCGAGCAGGCCGGGTCGTTCCTGCGGACCATGCTGCGGACCGAGGTCGGCGTCCGGCTCAGCCCGGCGGGTCTGCGCCGGCTCCGGCACCTGGTCGATGCCCCCTTCGTGTACGACGAGGTCGTGGCCGCCGCCGGAGAACCCGACGGGCAGGGCTGGGTGGTGGCCCGGCTGCCCGTCGAGTCCGTCGAGGTGGCGTACCACCAACTGCTGGGGCTCGGCCCCGAGGTGGAGGTCCTCGACCCGCCCGCACTCCGACGGCTGTTCGTCGACGCGGCCGACCGGTTCCAGGCCCTCTACCGGTAGCCGGTCACGTCCGACGGTTTGCCCGCGTCGACCACCTCGGTGATGTAGCGGAAGCCCTCGGGTTGGCTGCCGTCGAGGTCGGTGAACCCGTACACCTTGGAGAGCGAGCCGGCGTCGACGGACCTGCCGCTCCAGCGGGCCTTGTCCTCGTCGGCGGCGAGCGCGGCCACGGCCCGGCCGACGAAGGCCGGGGTCTCCGAGATGAGGAAGTTGGGGTCGGTGGCGGCGCCGTCGCGCCAGTTCTCCTCGGTCACGCCGAAGTGTTCGAGCATCGCCTCGGACCGGATCCAGCCGGGGGTGAGCGCCACGGCCGTGCAGCCGTGCGGTTTCAGCTCGTGCGCCTGGCTGAAGGCGAGCCGGTTGACCGACACCTTGGCCAGGTCGTAGAAGATCGACAGCCGGTAGTTGTCGTCGTTGTACGCCTTGGTGCCGTCGCCCATCTCCACCACCAGGCCGCCGGGCTTGCGGATCAGCAGCGGCAGGGCGAAGTGGCTGGTGATGATGTGGGTGTCGATGGCCAGTCGAAGGGTCCGGAAACCCGCGTCCAACGGCTGCTCCCACACCGGCTTCTCCCAGGTGACCAGCGGGTCACCACCCCAGATGTCGTTGACCAGCACGTCGAGTCGGCCCTGCTCGGCGTCGATCCGGGCGACGAGGTCGCGAACCTGCTCGGGCACCAGATGGTCGACCTGGACGGCGATGCCCGTGCCTCCGGCGTCGGTGACCAGCTCGGCGGTCTCCTCGATGGTCTCCGGGCGGTCCATCTCCGAGCGCTTGGCCCGGGTGGTGCGGCCGGTGGCGTACACGGTGGCTCCGGCAGCCCCGAGTTGCACGGCGATCTGCCGTCCGGCGCCTCGCGTGGCACCGGCGACGAGCGCGATCTTTCCTGCGAGCGGTTGTGTCATACCGGCGAGGTTGTCAGCGATACCTGACAACCGCCGTCCGAATTACCGAACTGTCAGTCGACCAGGCGGACGCGGACCCGGCGGTTGGCCCGGCCCTTGCTCTCGACCTTGACCACCTGCACCTTGCCGATCTGGGCGGTGGACGCGACGTGGGTGCCACCGTCGGCCTGCACGTCCAGCCCGACGATGTCGACGATCCGGACCTCCTGCTCGTCCGGCGGGATCAGGTTGGACTGGGTGCGGATGATGTCCGGCAGCGCGAGCGCCTCGGTGCGTGGCAACACCCGCACGGCGACCGAACGGTCGGCGGCCACCTCGGCGTTGACGAGTTCCTCGATGCGGCTCTTGAAATCCGGCGGCACCTCGGGGAGGTTGAAATCCATCCGGGCCTCGCCGGGTTCCATGTTTCCGCCGGTCACCAGCGCGCCGAAGTCGCGGAACACCACACCGCAGAGCACGTGCAGCCCGGAGTGGGTACGCATCAGCCGGGTGCGACGCTCGTCCTCCAGCGCGCCGACGACCTCGGTGCCGACCGGCGGGAGCGGATCACCCTCGGCGGGGATCAGGTAGAGGTCGTCGCCCTTGCGGGTGCCGACGATCCGGGTCTGCACACCCTGCCACAGCAGCACGCCGTGGTCCGGCGGCTGACCACCGCCGCCCGGGTAGAAGGCGGAGCGGTCCAGAACGATGCCCTGCTCGGCGTCGGCGTGCAGGACCGTGCACGTCCATTCGCGCAGAGTCGGGTCGGCGAGGTCGAGCCGGTGTGTCCGGCCATGCTGTGTGACGCCCATGACAGGGCAGGTTACTCGTTGAGGAAGCCGGCGACGCGGTCCCGCAGGTCGGCGCGTTCCGACCAGAGGACGCCGGGCCGGTCGTACACGTGCAGGGTGGCCTGGGGTAGCGCGGCGGCGAGCCGCTCGGCGACCTCGACCGGGTGCAGGTCGTCGCCCGCGTTGGCGATCACCAGCGCCGGCGCGGTGACCGCCGCGAGGTCGGTGACGTCCCGCAGCGGCGTCTGTGCCGCGAGGTCGGCCAGGCTGCCGGCGAGCCCGTCGCGGAGCAGCTGGTCGAGTCGCTGCCGCAGGTACGCCCAGCCGGCGGGGGTGTTGCGCACCCCGGCGGGCAGTTCCAGGGTGACGACGTCGGCGACCGCCGAGGCGTCCCCGCTCTCCACCGCCTCCAGCAGGTCCGTGATCCGGTCCGCCGCCACCGGGCCGCGCGGCTGGTCGAGCACCGCGGGCAGGAAGAAGACCAGCTTCTCGAAACGGTCCGGGCTCTCCGTGAGCAGGCGGCAGAGGGCACCGGCGCCGAGGCTCGCCCCGAACGCCCGGCTGGCGCCGCCCAGATCGGCTATCGCCCGAAGGTCGCGGGCCAGGTCGGTGTACGTCCACGGCCCGTTCGGCGCCTCGGAACGGCCGTGCCCGCGGAACTGGAAGAACACCTTGCGGCCGGTCACCCCACTGCCGAACGGACGGGTGGTGGCGATGCCGTTGCCCAGCCCGTGCGCGAACACGGTCACCGGGTCACCGGTGCCGGTGACCAGTCGTTCCAGCTGTACGCCGTGCGGGGTGGCGACCAGGTCGGTGTCCGGCTCGGGCAGAGCCGGACGGCCGGTACGCGGCCCACCCGGGCCGGGCCCCCAGGTACGGGGCCCGCTGTCGGGTGGGGGCGGCCAGCGGAAACCTCTCACCAGAACCCTTTGCCGTCGCTGAGGTCGCGCAGGCCGACCCGCACGTCGAGCAGGTAGATGAGCCCGGCGGCGATGCCGATCAGTCCGAAGAGGCTGATCGGACCGAAGCCGAGCAGGGTCAGCACGAGGCAGACCGCCAGGATGGCGATCCAGCCACCCTTGGGAAGTGTCCCGATGGCGGGGAAGGCGTCGGAGCGCTGGGTGATCGCGTGCACCAGGGCGACGCCCTGAACGATCAGCGCGAAGACGAGCAGGATCAGCTCGATCACGTAGCGGACTTCGAACGCGAAGATCGGCGCGGCGTTGGCCATGCCGGCAAGCTTATGTCGAGGACCCCGGCTTCGTCCGACAAGGACGCCGCCGGGGTCGTCGACACTGCTACTACTCGGCGGCCGGACGGGTCCGCTTGGTGGCCCGGGGCAGCTTCGCCGACGGGGTGGCGGCCGGCTTGGCGGCCTTCGGAGCGCGGGTGGCCTTCTTGGCGGCGGCCGGCTTGGCCTCGGCGATCTCGGCCACATCGGCCGGGGTCGGCACCTCGGCCGGGGCGGGGGCGGCGGCGGTGGCCGTCGGGGCGGTCTCCGCCGGGGTCACGGCCTGGGTGGCCTCGATGTCGGCGTTGACCGTGTCGGCGGCCTCGAGCACACCGGCGCCGACGACCCGCTCACCCCGGGCGACCAGCGCGCCGTACGCGGCGAAGGCCCGCTCCTGGGCGGCCTGGGCCCCGGCGACCACCATGGCGGCGTTGCGGGTCGCGGCGGCCCGCAGCTTGTCCAGGTCGGCGACCTCGCGCAGCTTCGCCAGGTCGGCGGCGTCGCGCAGCTTGGCCAGGTCGGCCGACTCGCGGAGCTTGGCCAGGTCCAGCTCGTTGGCCTTCTGGCGCAGCTCGTAGCCGGTCAGCACGGCCCGGCCACCCAGGTCGGCGACGACGCGGGTGCTGAGGACGCCGACCACTGCCGGCAGCTTGCGCAACTGCTCGATGGCCAGCTCACCGGCGCCCGCGGCGGCGTAGATCGGGGCGGGGATGCGGTTGGTCTTCGGCTCGCTCATGACGTCTCCTCTTCGGCCGCCTCGGCGGCCTTGCGTGCCGCCGGACCGGCGGCCTTCTTCTCGGGGGTGTTGGTGCTGGTCGGGGCGGGTGCGGTGCCCGCCTCGGTGACGGCGACCGACTCGATCACGGCCTCGGTCGGGGTGCCGCCCGCGGTGGTGGGACCGGTGGCGGCCAGGTTCGCCAGGTCGGCCGGCTCGTCGCCGACGTCGGTCGGGGTTGTCGCCCCGGCCGTGGCGCCGGTGGGCCCGGTGCCACCGGCCTCGGCGGCGGCCTGGGCCTCGGCCAGCCGGGTGTTCTCCCGGCGGAACGTCTCGTAGATCTGGCTGAGGGACTGCTTCTGGGCCATCGTCAGGTCGGTGTCCACGGCGATGGCAGCGAGCACGCCGTGACCTTCCTTGTCGTCGAGCAGCCCGGCGCGCAGGTACATGGCCGGGGTGGAGACCCGCAGCGCGCTCGCCAGTTGCTGGAGCACCTCGGCGCTGGGCTTGCGCAGGCCGCGCTCGATCTGACTGAGGTACGGGTTGCTGACCCCGGCCTGCTCGGCGAGCTGCCGGAGCGAGATCTTGGCGTTCCGCCGCAGATCGCGGATGAACCCGCCGACGTCGGGAAGGTCCTTCGAGGTGGCCATGACTGCGACGCTAACCGGCCGCGCTAGCTGCTGCAAGCAAAACGCTAGCCAGAGTTAGCAAGGTCTCAGCATCACGGTTGCGCCCCGGCTCGCGGCTCCGTACGGTCCGTCCGTGCACAAGATCACAGTCAATGGAGCAAGCATCGCGTACGACGAGGCGGGCACCGGCTCGCCAGTCGTACTGCTGCACGCCGGCATCGCCGACCGGCGGATGTGGCGGGGGCAGATCTCCGCGCTCGCCGCCCGCCACCGGGTCATCGTCCCGGACCTGCGCGGCTACGGAGACTCCGAGCTACCGCCGACGCCGTTCGCGCACCACGACGACGTGGCGGGGCTGCTGGACGCACTCGACCTGCCCCGGGCCGCCCTGGTCGGCTGCTCCTTCGGCGGCGCGGTCGCCATCGACACCGCGCTCGCCCACCCCGGCCGGGTGAGCGCGCTCGCGCTGTTCGACACCGCTGTCTCCGGCAACGAGTGGTCCGACGAGGCGAACGACCTCTGGGACGATCTGGTCGGCGAGGTCGACCCCGACGACTTCGTCGCGGGCGCGGCCGGCGAGGTGCGGTTCTGGGTGGTCGGCCCGGGTCGTCAGCCGGCCGACGTCGACCCCGCGCTCATCGCCTTCGCGCAGGAGATGGACCAGCGCGCGCTCGCCGCCGAGTTGGCGCTCGGCGCGGTCGAGGTCGGCGAACTGACACCGCCGGCCATCGGTCGCCTCGGCGAGCTGACGGTGCCGGTCCTGGTCACCGCAGGCGCGGCGGACGTACCGGACATCCGCCGGCTCGCCGACCGGATCGCCGCCGAGGTCCCCGGCGCGGTACGGCTGCCGGACGTCCCGGACGCCGGGCACCTGTTGCCGTTGGAACGCCCGGAGCCCGTCAACGCCGCACTGCTCGACTTCCTCGGCTGACCACCCCGGCTCACCAGAGCGGGCGGACCGCCCCGACCGGAACTCCGCCGCCGAAGAGCGGCACCTCGGCGTACTCGGTGAGCACCGGGGCGTCCACACCGAGCCGCCGCAGCGCAGAGACCAGCACTGGCATCCGCGCCCGGTCGGCGCCGTCGTCGATCTTCAGGGCGACGGCGCCGACACCCGGCACGGCCACCGTGATCACACCTTCGGCGCCGACCTTGGCCAGCAGGCTCGGAACGCCACGCATCAGCCGGCTGTCATCGGCCTGGGTGCCGCCCACGATCTCCGGGTACGCGCGCATGGCGTCGGCCACCGTTCGCGGCACCGAACCGGGCTCGGCGTCGACCAGCCGGAGGAACGCCCCGGCCAACCCGGTCAGCGACACCGCGAGCACCGGGGCGCCGCACCCGTCCACGCCCACCGCCGCCACCTGCTCACCGGTGAACTCCTCGATCGCCGCCCGCAACCGCTGCTGGAGCGGGTGCTCCGGCCGCCAGTAACCCTCCAACGGCCACCCGGCGGCCTCGCAGGTCAGCAGCATCCCGCTGTGCTTGCCCGAGCAGTTCATCTGTACCCGGGTGGGGCCACCCCCGGCGCGCAGCACGGCCTCCCGGGCCGCCGCCCCCACCGGCAGGTCGGGCGGACAGTGCAGGGCCGAGGCGTCCAACCCGGCCCGGTCCAGCAGCGCGCCGACCCGGGCCAGGTGGAAGTCCTCACCGGCGTGACTCGCCGCGACCAGCGCCACGTCGGCCGGGTCGGTCAACGGCAGTCCGGCACGGAGCATCCCGATCGCCTGCATCGGCTTGCTCGCCGAGCGGGGAAAAATCGGCGAGGTCACGTCCCCGGCGGACGCCACCACGGCGCCGTCGGCGTCGAGCACCACCACCGAGCCGCGGTGCGCACCCTCCACGAACCCGGAACGGACCACCTCGGCGAGCGGGTCGCCACCCTCGTACGTCTTCGTCACGGGCTGGACGGTACCGACGGTCCTGGGGTGCCCGTCGGCGGGGTGACCTGGTGGTCCACCGCCCGGGTGACAGGAGCGCGGGGCGGTTCCGGCCTTACAACCCGAGCAGCTCGCGAGCCTCGGCGGTGGTCAACGGCGGACGCTGGGCGAGCTGAGCGAAACCCACCGCGCGGGCGACCAGTTGCATGTTCGACTCCACCGGGCGGCCCTTGGCGTACGTCACGGTGTCCTCCATGCCGACCCGCAGGTGCCCGCCGGTCGACAGCGAGGCCAGCATGACCGGAATCGTGCTGCGGCCGATGCCGGTGGCCGAGAAGGTGGTGCCCTCGGGCAGGTCCCGCAGCATCCGGTGGGCCGCCACCAGTGTCTCGGTGGTGCCCGGCATGCCTCCCGGCACACCCATCACGAAGTCGACGTGCACGTGCCCGCCGGCCGGCAGCCCGTACTTGCCGAGGAGACGCTGCAACGCGGACAGGTGACCGAGGTCGAAGATCTCGTACTCCGGCACGATCCCGCGCTCCTGCATCCGGGTGTGCAGGTCGACGATGAACTCCCACCGGTTGAGGAAGACGTCGTCGCCGAAGTTGACAGTGCCCATCGTGCAGGAGGCCATGTCCGGTCGGGCGTCGAGGACGGCCAGCCGGGCGGCCTCCGGGTCGGTCACCGCACCACCGGAGGAGAGCTGCACGATCAGGTCGGTGCCGTCCCGCAACGCCGCCACGGTGTCGGCCAGGCGCACCGGGTCGAGGGTCGGCCGCGCCTCGTCGTCACGGATGTGGACGTGGATCACGGAAGCGCCGAGCGCCTCGCACTCCTTGGCGGTGAGCAGCAGCTCGTCGAGGGTCACCGGCAGCGCCGGCACCTCCGCCTTGGCCGACTCAGCGCCGGTCGGGGCCACCGTGATCAACGTCCCTGTCGTCATGCCGGCGATCCTAGACGCCCGGGTCAGGACGGGTCGATCGCCGCCGCCGTCTCGCCGACCAGCAGCGCGGCGTCGTCCGGCACGTTCCGCTTGACCACAGCGAGCGCCACCTGACCCAGCTCGTGGTGCAGCACGGCGGTGCCGACGAAGCCGACCGCCCGGCCGTCGAGCATCACCGGCGTACCGGCCGCGGGCGGTTGGTCGGTGGTCACCCCGTCCAGATGCAGCAGTACGAGGCGACGCGGCGGCCGGCCCATGTTGTGCACCCGCGCCACCGTCTCCTGCCCCCGGTAGCAACCCTTGTCCAAGTGCACGGCGGGACCGATCAGGTCGACCTCGGCCGGGATCGTCCGGTGGTCGGTGTCCACCCCGACCCGAGGTCGGCGGGCGGCCACCCGGATCGCCTCGTACGCCCAGAGCCCCGCGACCGGCACCCCGGCACCCCGCAACTCCGCCACGACCTGGTCCATCGCCGAGCGGGGCACCAGCAGGTCCACCCCGAGCGGAACCCGTCGGGCCCAGCCACCGGTGGGCAGCGGCTTCACGTCGTACCGGACGCTCGCCCGCTGCGGCACGGCACCGTGGGCGAACTTCGGACCCGGCACCGCGACCAGGTCCGGCTCGGCCAGCCCGGTCACGCCGAGCGTGCCCAGAGCCTCCGTCGCCGCCGGCCCGACCAGCGACAGCAACGCCCGCTCCGCGGTCGCGTCGCGCGGCTCGACCTTGCTGAAGAACCGCATCTTCTGCAGGTAGGCCAGCAGGCCCTCGGTCGCCCCCGGCTCGGTGTCCAGCCAGGCGGTCTCGCCGTCCTCGGCGACCACTGCGTGCTGCTCGATGTGGCCGTGCGGGGACAGCACCAGCAACTCGGTGCCCTCACCGGCGGCCAGCGCGGTCAGGTGCTGCGAGGTGACGGTGTGCAGCCAGCTCGCCCGCTCCTCCCCGGGCACCGCGACGACCCCCCGGTGCGACCTGTCGACCAGGCCGACGGCGGTGTCGAGGGTGCGCTGCTCACGCAACGGGTCGCCGTAGTGGGCGGCCACCCCCCGCACCCCGGCCGCGACGTGCGCCGCGTCCGGCTGATCACGGCTGGCCTCGTCGATGCTCTCGACGGCCACCGCACCCGCGATGTCGATCATTTGTCGTCCCCGTTCTCGCAGCGTACGCAGACGCCGAAGAGTGACACGTGCCCGATGTCCACCCGGAACCCCCGCTGCGTGGCCAACTGGTCGGCGAGCGGGCGCAGCATCTCCGGATCGATCTCGTCGATCGCGCCACACTCCCGGCAGACCAGGTGGACGTGTTGGTGCTCACCCGCCGCGTGATAGGTCGGCGAGCCGTGCGACAGGTGGGTGTGGGTGACCAGGCCGAGCCGTTCCAGCAGTTCGAGTGTGCGGTAGATGGTGGTGATGTTGACGCCGGCGGCGACCTCCCGCACGGCGGTGTGCACCTGCTCCGGGCTGGCGTGCCCCAGATCGAGCACCGCCTGGAGGACGAGCTGCCGTTGGGGCGTCAGCCGCAGCCCACGGGCCCGCAGCATTTCCGCGAGGGAGGATTCGGACACGGTCCGATCATAGTTCGGCAATCGCTGCGACCCCCTGCGAGCGGCCCGTCGCCGCTACGCTCGGCGGTCATGGTGACGTCGTCCGCCGGAACCGCCCCGGCCTCTCCGAGCACCCGGATCGCCGTGCTCGGTCGGGGCCTGATCGCTGCCGACGAGCCCGTGCTCCGCGGCGACGACCTGGGGGTCCTGCGCGGCGACGGGCTCTTCGAGTCGATGCATCTGCGCGAGGGCCGGCCGTGGCTGCGCGACGAGCATCTGGCCCGGATGACCACCGCCGCGGCGGCCGTCGAGCTGGACCTGCCCCCCACCGACGCCCTCGTCGACCTGCTCGACACGGTACGCACGGGCTGGCCCGTCCAGGTGGAGGGCGCGCTGCGGCTGGTCTGCACCCGAGGCTCCGAGGCCGGCGGCCCACCGACCGTCTACGCCACGTTGAGCGAGGTGCCGGCGTCGTCTCGGGCGGCGCGACGCACCGGGATCACCGTGGCGATCCTGCCGCTGGGCGTGCCCGCCGACTCGCGTACCGGCCTCGACTGGTTGCCGGCCGGCATCAAGTCCACCTCGTACGCGGTCAACAGCGCCGCCCGCCGCTGGGCGCACCGGGCCGGGGTGGACGACGTGCTCTGGGTCTCCTCGGACGGGTACGCCCTGGAAGGGCCGATCGCGAACGTGGTGTGGTTCACCGGAGACACGCTCTGCACGGTGCCGGCCGCCACCACCGGCATCCTGCCCGGCACGACCGTGGCGTGGCTGCTCGCGCACGCCCACGAGTTGGGCCTGGGCGCCGCCGAACGGATGGTCACGCCGACCGAGCTGCACGACGCCGACGGGGTGTGGTTCAGCTCCTCGGTACGCGGGCTCGTCGAGGTCCGGACGCTGGACGGGGTGCGCCGGGACCACTGCCCGCGCACCCCCGCCCTGCAAGCCCTGCTGGGTTTCCCCGTCTAGCCTGCCGGGTTTCCCCGGCTGGTCAGCCGCCGACCCGGACCAGCCGGCCTGCCGGGTTTCCCCGGCTGGTCAGCCGCCGACCCGGACGAGCCGGGCGGAGAGGTGCGGGCTGAGCCCGTGCCCCATGGCGGCCATCTCCTGGGCGTAGAGCAGCGCGCCCTCGACGATGCCGAAGAGCCGGTGACCGCCGGTGACCTCCTTGGCGGTCGGGGTCCGGACCACCGCGTCGGTGGCGAACTCGACCTGCGTGCCGGTGCGCTTGCCCAGGTGCAACTCCATCACCCCGGTCGGCGTGGTGAGCACCGCCTCCAGCTCATCGGTCGCTCGCCCGTCCACCAGCACCGGCCGCCACCAGCCGACCTCCCGACCGGCCGGGCGGACCGGCTTGCTCTGCTCGTCCAGGATCCAGGCACGGGACTCGTAGTGCAGGAACGGCCGCCCGTCGTGGCTGATCCGGATCTCCTGGGCGTAGTCGAAGTCCTCGATGGTGGGGAAGCCGCCCTTGCCCCGGCCACGCCACAGCCCGATGTAGGGCAGCAGGCCGTCCAGGGCGGGGTGCAGCTTCGGCCCGACCCGCAGGTCGAAACTCTCCTCGAACGGGTACTCCTCAACCGGCGGCGCGTTCAGCCACGGCGGCTGCAGCGGATTCTCGCTCACCGAGCCGTCTCCGTTCGCGACTGCGGGGCTCGCAACCCCGGCTCACTCCTCGCGCTCACTGGACCACCTTCGTTCGCGACTGCGGGGCTCGCAACCCCGGCTCACTCCTCGCGCTCACTGGACCACCTTCGTTCGCGACTGCGGGGCTCGCAACCCCGGCTCACTCCTCGCGCTCACCAGCGTCCTCTCGACATGCGTACGGCAAGGTAGACCAGGCCACCGGCGAGCCCGCCCAGGCCCGCGACCAACAGGCTGACAAACCCGATCTCGGTAACCATCCCGACCATCCTATGCTGGGCCACATGGCCCGCACTCTCGTCGTCAAGGCCACCGCGGGGGCGGACGCCCCGGAGCGGTGCGCGCAGGCGTTCACTGTCGCCGCGACGGCTGTCGCGGCCGGGGTGGACGTGTCGCTCTGGCTGACCGGTGAATCGACCTGGTTCGCGGTGCCCGGTCGCGCCCAACAGTTCGAGCTGCCGCACTCCGCGCCTCTGGCCGAGTTGTTGCACGTCATCCTGACCAGTGGCCGGGTGACCGCCTGCACCCAGTGCGCGGCCCGACGGGAGATCGGCCCGGACGACGTGCTGCCCGGGGTCCGGATCGCGGGTGCCGCTGTCTTCGTCGAGGAGGCGATGACCGAAGGCGCTCAGGCGTTGGTCTACTGAGCATCCTCGGAGTGCCGATACCGACCCGACATCTCGGGCGACTGCCTACGATTCGGATGTGACCGAGGCGGCGGAGAGGTTCTTCGAATCACTGCCGGCGCGCGCCCCCGACGTCCTGGTCGGCCTGCCCGAGGGGACCCTCCAGATCGACCTCGGCAGCGACCACCGGACCGAGCACTGGCTGGTCCGGATGGGACCAGGGTCGGTGCAGGTCACGCGCGAGCGCGGCCCGGCCGACGCCATCTGGTACAGCAGCGAGACTCTCTTCGACCGGCTGATCAGCGGTGCGGCCCAGGGTGTCGCGGCGGTGCTGCGCAACGAGAGCACGTTCAGCGGGAACGTGGTGCTCTTCCTCGCCTTCCGCCGGTTCTTCCCGAGCCCGCCCGGCACCCGCGACCCCCGCGAGACGGCGCGCAGAGCAGCCGGACGACCGGCGTGAGGAACCTCGTCAGCATCCTGGACGGCAACACCTTCCTGGTCAGCGATCACCGGGGGGACATCGAACCGTCCCACGACTTCCCCACCGGGTTGTTCTCCTTCGACACCCGCTTCCTGTCCAAGTGGATCCTCACCCTCGACGGCCAGCGGCTGCACGCCCTCTCCACGGACGACGGCGAGTCGTACCGCACCAAGTTCTTCCTCGCCCCCGGCGAGCCCACGCACTACCTCGACGCGAAGGCGTCGGTGATCCGCAGCCGGGCCATCGTGGGCAGCTTCCAGGAGGAGCTGACCGTGCTGAACCACACCGGCACGGAGGTCGAGTTCACCGTTCGGATCGATGTCGAGGCCGACTTCGCCGACCTGTTCGAGATCAAGGACTCCCGCCGCAAGCGCGGCACGACCACGATCACGGCCTCCGACGACGAACTGCGACTCAGCTACCGGCGAGAGGCGTTCCACCGGGAGACGACCGTCACGACCACCGCGCCGGCGCAGGTCGACGCCGACGGGCTGACCTTCCGCATCCGGATCGCCAGCAACAGCAGGTGGACCACCCGGCTGCACGTGTCCAGCGTGGTCTACGGGGCGCGCGGTGAGGACATCCGGGCGACCCTCCCGTACGGGGGGAGCCGCAGCGCGGACGCGATCCGGGCCGAACAGCAGGAGCTGATCGACCGGGCACCGAAGCTCGGCTGCGACTGTGAGCCACTCGCCGGTGCGTACCGGCGCAGCCTCAACGACCTGGCCGCACTGCGCTACGAGTCGATCGCCCTGGGCGTGCGGCTGATCGCCGCCGGGCTGCCCTGGTTCATGACGTTGTTCGGGCGGGACAGCATCATCACGTCGTTGCAGGTGCTGCCGTTCCTGCCGGAGCTGGTCCCGCCGACCATCCTGATGCTGGCCGGCCTGCAGGGGCAGCGGGTGGACGACTTCCGGGACGAGGAGCCCGGCAAGATCCTGCACGAGCTGCGGTACGGGGAGACCGCCGGCTTCGAGGAGCAGCCGCACTCGCCGTACTACGGGTCGGCCGACTCGACACCGCTGTTCGTCATCCTGGTCGACGAGTACGAGCGTTGGACGGGTGACGACGCGCTGGTC
Source organism: Micromonospora sp. WMMD1155 (assembly GCF_029581275.1). NCBI lineage: Bacteria > Bacillati > Actinomycetota > Actinomycetes > Micromonosporales > Micromonosporaceae > Micromonospora > Micromonospora sp. WMMD1155. The sequence continues at coordinate 3,299,976 of NZ_CP120742.1, read as the reverse complement.
CGCCGACTGGAGCCGCAGGTCCGCGCGGCGTTGAGGTGGATCGACACGTACGGCGACCTGCTCGGCACCGGTTACCTCTGGTATCAGACCCGCAACCCGGAGACCGGTCTGCAGAACCAGTGTTGGAAGGACTCCTGGGACGCCATCTCCTACGCCGACGGTCGGATGCCCGGCTTCCCCCGGGCGACCTGCGAGTTGCAGGGGTACGCGTACGACGCGAAGATCCGGGCCGCCCGGCTGGCCCGAACCTTCTGGAACGACCCGGCGTACGCCGACCGGTTGGAGCGGGAGGCCGCCGATCTCAAGCGGCGGTTCGACCGCGACTTCTGGATCGCCGACCGCGGCTACTACGCGCTCGCGCTGGACGCCGACGGGCGGCAGGTGGACGCGCTGACCTCGAACATCGGGCACCTGTTGTGGAGCGGCATCGTGGACGAGTCCCGCGCCGGCAAGGTGGTCGAACAGCTGCTCGGGCCGCGTCTGTTCTCCGGGTGGGGCGTGCGGACGCTCGCCGCGGACGAGGGGCGGTACAACCCGATCGGCTACCACGTGGGCACGGTGTGGCCGTTCGACAACTCGATCATCGCGTGGGGTCTGTGGCGGTACGGCTACCGGAAGGAGGCCGGGCTGATCTGCGACACGATGCTGGCGGCGTCCCGGTACTTCGATGGACGGCTGCCGGAGGCGTTCGCCGGCTACGCCCGTGACCTCACCGACTACCCGGTGGAGTACCCGACCGCGTGCAGCCCGCAGGCCTGGTCGACCGGCACCCCACTACTGCTGCTGCGGGTGATGCTCGGGTTGGACCCGCAGGGCGAGCACCTGATCATCGACCCGGCCGTGCCGCCGGGGATGGGCCGCGTCGAGCTGCTGAACATCCCCGGCCGGTGGGGCATGGTGGACGCGTTGGGCCGCAGCCACGAATCGGCGGATCAGCCGCAGGGCGACTGACTCGACTCAGTCCGGGCAGCCGACCGTGGCGGCCACCCGGGTGGCGTCCGGGCCGACCTCGGCCAGCACCGTGACCTGGCCGGTGCGGTACGCGTACACCGGTGGTTCGTCCAGCAGGGGGGCGCCCCCGGCCAGCGGGGCGAGCGCGGCCGGCGAGGTGGTCGAGCCGGGACCACCCACGGAGCGCACGGTGTGGGCCGAACCGCCGCCCGGGCAGGGCGCGCTGACCAGCTCGGGCGTCGCGTCGCCCGGCCCGCCGAGCACCCCCAGCGCCGCAGTCAACGCGGCGGCCTCCGGGCCGGTAGCGGCGGCCGGGGACGGCGCGTAGCCCGAGCCGACCGGCCGGCAGCCGGTGTCGACGACCAGTCGGACCTGACCGTCCGCGGTCGGTCGCCCCTCGACGGCCACGAACTCACCGGCGTCGGCGTAGAGCTCCGGGCCGTTCAGCCCGGACCCGACCCGAGCGCGCCAGTCGGCCGGCAGTCGCTCGGCGATCCCGGCCAACACGGCCCGTTCGGTGCCGGTGGGCGCGAGCACGCCCACGTCCCGGCGCAGCCTCGCCCCGTCGGCGAACGGGGTGACCCGGCAGCCTTCCGCGACCCGCGCCGCACCCAGGTCGAGCAGACCGGCCGTCCCCGCCGCGCGGACCAGCTCGCCGACCGCCCGGTCGACCACCGGGCCGGCCTGGTCGAGGGAGCGCTGCTCGCGCACTGTCGGCGGGTCGTCGCGGACCGATGTCCAGGTGAGCACCGCCAGCACCACGGCCCAGGCCGCCGTCGCAACCAGCAGCCACCGCCGCCACGGCCGGGCCGGCACCGGCGCCACCGGACCACCCGAAGAGGTCCAACCCGTCTGGACAGCACTGCTCACCCGGCCATGGTGTCACGCCCGCGCCGCCGAGCCGGCAGCGCCGCGGCCCGACCTCGGGCGGCGGCCAGAGGTCAGGCGGGCTGCGACGGCTCCTGCGGCGACCTCGGCGGTGCGGCCGGCGTCGGGCCGGGCGGCGACGGGAACAACATCGCCCGCAACTCGGCCAGGTCCGGGCAGCTCACCACCTGACCGACCCCGTCCAGTCGTCGGAGCACCCGCTCGACCATGGCGGCATCCGCGCTGACGCACACGACCATCGGAACGTTCTCACCGGACGTGCCGCCGCCACTCGCACCAACCTCGACATCCACCAGTAGATAGTGACGCATGCCGATTGATGCGGTGAAGCCGCACCAACTCCCGGCTATCATGCGAACTCATACAGTTATCGGTCGGTGTGACTGGTGTGACTGGTCGGGCTCCCCAGCCTGACGACTGTCGCAGAACCGACATCGCCATACCCGAAGAGCCGGTCCCGTCGATTAACGATGGGTAGTGGACTAGTGACGCGGGGATCCAGAACGTGGTCCGCGTCGTCGGAGGGAGGCACTAGAGTGACGCCAACAGCGACGTCGTCGACGGCGAGAGGACCAGCAATGGGCACCGCCATCGTCAAGACTCCGGAGCAGCTGCGGGAGTGGCGCGCTCGGCTCCTGGCGCGCGTCCACATGAACAAAGAGACACTCTACGAGTTGGGACGCAACTTCGAGCTTCGTCCCGACGAACGCAGCGCCTACGAGATGGTCCGTTCCATCGACTACCTGCTCGGCGATGACAACTGACGGGACGACCGTCTCTCCGGAACTGATCGCCAAAGCCAGCGCCTTCGCCGACGACATCACCAGCCGGCTGCACCGAGTGGTGAGGACAGAGAAGAATCTGTCCGCGCTGCTGATGCCCGGCAGGAACGGCGGCCGCGTCATGGTAGGCATCGTCGAGGGGGACGATTTCGGCACCTTCCGCTGTACATCGACAACAAGCATCGTTGGCTAAGTTCCACTTCCCCCTCGGCGGACACCGCTTCCGGCCCTGCGTCGAGGACGTGCTGCAAGCCGTGGTCGAGGAATTCTGCGTCGACGCGGTCGAGGGGTGGCGGAGCGCTGTCGGTGAGGGCCGAGAGCAGTGGCGCAAGCTTCAATTACTGGCTGCGGTACGCGACGCCCCGGGAATCGCCGCTCGAGCACTCGAGGAGTTGAACTACAAGGTGGTCCCACCCGAATCAGCTCCTGCCGACAACCACAGCAGGATGCAGGCGTACTGACGCAAACGGCGGGGGCCGGCCACCCCTGGCGGGTGACCGGCCCCGGTCGATCAGAGCGTGGGTCAGGCGACGGTGACGGCGACCTCGTTGATGCCCCGGCCGGCGGTGACGGCGGTGTCGCCGTTGCCGTGCCGGGACAGCGCCCGCAGCGTCCACGAGCCCGGCGCGGCGAAGAACCGGAACTGACCGGCGGTCGAGGTCACCACCTCGGCGGTGAACTCACCGGTCGAGTCGAGCAGCCGGACGTACGCCCCCGGCACCGGCTCGTCGTCAGCGGCGCGGACGATCCCGGTGATGACGGTCTCCTTCTCCAGGTCCAGGCTGGCCGGCAGCGGCGCGGCCTGGTCAGGTGCGGCGCAACCGGCCGCGATGGGAAGCGTCATGATCACGCCTCCCCGGGTTCGTCGCCGAGCGCGACCGGCACACCGACCAGCGAGCCGTACTCGGTCCAGGAGCCGTCGTAGTTCTTGACGTTGCGGTGACCCAGCAGCTCCTGGAGCACGAACCAGGTGTGCGAGGAGCGCTCACCGATGCGGCAGTAGGCGATGGTCTCCTTGCTGTCGTCCAGCCCCGCGTCGCCGTAGATCTTGCGCAGCTCGTCGTCGGACCGGAACGTGCCGTCCTCGTTGGCCGCCTTGGACCACGGAACGCTGATCGCGGTGGGGATGTGGCCGGCCCGCTGCGCCTGCTCCTGCGGCAGGTGGGCGGGGGCGAGCAACCGACCGGCGAACTCGTCGGGGCTGCGCACGTCGACCAGGTTCTTGGTGCCGATCGCGGCGACGACCTCGTCGCGGAACGCCCGGATGGAGGTGTCCGGCTCCTGCGCGACGTACTGCGTCGCCGGGCGGGTCACCGAGTCGGTGACCAGCGGACGGGCGTCCAACTCCCACTTCTTGCGACCGCCGTCGAGCAGCTTCACGTCGCCGTGGCCGTAGAGCTTGAAGTACCAGTACGCGTACGCGGCGAACCAGTTGTTGTTGCCGCCGTAGAGGATGACGGTGTCGTCGTTGCTGATGCCCCGCTCGGAGAGCAGCGCCTCGAACTGGGACTTGTTGACGAAGTCCCGGCGGACCTGGTCCTGCAGGTCGGTCTTCCAGTCAATCTTGATGGCGCCGGCGATGTGGCCGGTCTCGTAGGCCGAAGTGTCCTCGTCGACCTCGACGAAGACGACGCCCGGGGCGTCGAGGTTCTTCTCGGCCCACTCGGCCGAAACGAGTGCGGTGTCGCGACTCATCGAATCACTCCCTGGTGAGGATGGATGGTGAGCCAACGCGCGAGTTTCGATGGTTTCTGTCGCACCACGCGCGGGACCCAGCGGAAGGACGGGATCACGGGTTCGTGCGACGGCGCCGCTGCCGGGCGTTCGGTGGGATGACCGGAGGGTTGGAGAACCCCGTGCCGGTGGCCGCCGTCAGGCGGCCGGAGACAGCCCCGCCGTCAGATGACGGGGCGACACAGGCAGGTGGCCACGCGGCACAGGTCGACCGCGCGCCGTTTGGTGAGGTGGGTCCCCATGGTCAGCGAGCCTACCAGTCAGTGACCGTGCTGCCACTCAGCCGACCACCATCCGGGATCGACCGAATGGTGGAGGACGGCGCTGACCGGGAAGTCAGCCGACGGAATTGATGGGTACGTCCTTCGCGTCGACGGTGACCGCCAGCCCTTCCGGCAGCGGTCGAACCTCCCGCACGGTCAACTGGAACGGCAGGTCAGGCAGGGGTACGTCGATGGAGATGCCCTTGGCGTAGTTGTTCACCAGGGCGCGGGCCAACGGCAGGTTCGGCAGACCGGCCGCGTCCAGGTCGTTGAAGCGCAGGGCGACCGCGCCGTTGTCGGCGACCGTGACGTCGGCGGTGCCGGCGACGGTCAGCTTCTGACCGAGGATGTCGACGGGTGCGGTGACGGCGAGCTTGCCGTTCTGCTCGCCGAGCTTGAGCCCGGGGCGGTTCAGCAGGGCGGCGAGGCTGTCGTAGCTGATGGTGCCGGCGCCGTTGACGGTGTCCGCGATGATGTCCCCCTGACCGGTGCGCAGGGTGTCCAGCGAGGCCCGCACGTTGCGGGCGGTCACGTCCAGCACCGGCAACTGCACGGCGTCACCTTCGACCGACGTCCGCACGTCCCGCAGGTTGATGGTTATCCGCTGGTAGCGGCCGTCGAGCACCTGGGTGAGGAACGGTGTGCCGGCCACCTCGACGTCGGGCGTGGCGGCCTGGGCGCCCTGCTTGGCGATCTCCTGACCGACCCGGTCGGCGATGGTCCGCTCGGCCACCCCGACCGCCACCCGGTCGGCGACCACCAGCAACCCGGCCACCACCAGGAGCAGGACGATCAGGCCGATGAGCAGTTTGCGGCCGCGCCGTCGGGGACGTGCCCCGCCCGCCGGATAGTCCTCCGCCACGCCGCCTCCCGTCTTCGCCCGCCGCGCCGCGACGGATCGTCCACACCGGTGCCGCAGCGCGGCGCACCCGTAGGTACCCGACCGGCCCCGGGCTCAACCGTCACTCAGAGCAGGAGCATGCACATGGCGTACGCGGCGGGAGCCGCCAGGGCGAAACCACCGAGCGGACCCTGCATGTGCCGGGCCGCCCACATGGTGGGCGGTTCCCCGGCCATCAGCCGGCCCGCCTCCGCGTACCCCACGGCGAGGTCGGCGAGCACGGCGGTGACCGCCGCGACCAGGCCGATCACGGCGGCCCGCGTCGGCGTGAAGGGAGCCACCAGGTAGCTGCCCAGAAGCGCGCTGGTCAGCGTGCCGACCATCGCGCCGGCCACCACGCCGGCGGCACCGCGCGGCACCTGCGGGGCCAGCCGGGGCCACGGCAGCACGGCGTCGGTGAGCCGGGCGACGGTCAGCGCGACGCCGCTCGCCGACAGGCAGACGGTGATCGCCTGGGTGCCGGCCGGGATCCGGCTGAGCACGATGAGGGTGCCGAAGGCCACGACCCCGACCACGATGAGCAGCGTCGCACCGAGGGAGTCGGTGACCCGGACGCGGTCGACGCGGCGGACCAGCTGGCCGAGCACCGCGGCGACGAACCCGCCGACGGCCAGGTAGCCCAGCGGCGCGAGCCCGGCGATGTCGGTCTGCACCGCGGCGACGTCGGCGAGTGCCGCGGCCCCGGCGCTGATCCCGGCGACGACCAGCAGCGCGGGCGGGCGCATGGCCATCGTCCAGGCGAGCACGAAGAGCAACTGGACGCCGAAGATGATGAAGGCGAACGGGAGCCGGTGGCCGGGGCCGGACGTCTGCGCGCCGAGCACCAGACCGACGCCGAGCAGCGCGGCGAAGCCGGCGATGGTCAACGAGAGCTGCCGGTGCACCTCGACCGGGGGTACGACCTCCTCCTCCGGCTCGTCCACCTCGTCCTCGGATCGGCGGGCCGGCTCGCCGGAGCGGCGGGCCCGGCGGGGACCGCCCCGTTCACGGCGGTCGCCATCGGTGGCGGCCGGACCGGTGCGCGGCGCGGGCGGGTTGCCGCGGGTCGCTGCGGCGGCCGGGCCCGGGTGGGGCTCGGCGGGCCACGAGTCGCGGCCGGCCTCGGGCGAGGTGGAGGGAAACACGACCCGATCGTGCCAGACCGACCGCCCGAGACGGTGGTCCCGGGTTTCGGTAACGTTAAAAACTGCTCCACGATCAGGGGCAAGGTAGACAAACAGGAAATGGCCTGAGGGCACGGCCGAGGCGATCCGCTACGCTCAAGCTCGTTACCCGCCCGTCAGCGACGCCGGGGCCACGCAATTTCTCAGCGCACTCCTCCGTGGGTGTGTCTGGTCGCGTGCGGCCGAGCGCCGCCGGGACGGAGGTGATCGTGGAGATCCTGTTGCTGGTGACCGCGCGCGCAGGCGAACCGTCGGCTGTGCTGCCGGCACTCGACCTGCTGCCGCACTCGGTCCGCACCGCGCCACGTGACGTACGCACCCTGGTCGCGGGCCCCAGCCCGGACGCGGTTCTGGTGGACGCCCGGTCGGAGTTGAGCGAGGCCCGAGCGACGTGCCGGATGCTGCATGCCACCGGGCTCGGCGTGCCGCTGGTCGCGGTGGTGACCGAGGCCGGCCTGATCGCGCTGAACGCCGACTGGGGCGTCGACGACGTCATCCTCGCCTCGGCCGGTCCCGCCGAGGTGGAGGCGCGGTTGCGGTTGGCGGTCGGCCGCCTGAGCAACGCGACGGCCGGCGCCGGTGGCTCGATCCGGGCCGGCGAGCTGACCATCGACCCCGACACGTACGCGGCCAAGCTCAAGGGTCGCCCGCTCGACCTCACCTACAAGGAGTTCGAGCTGCTGAAGTTCCTGGCCCAGCACCCCGGCCGGGTCTTCACCCGGGACCAGCTCCTGCGCGAGGTCTGGGGCTACGACTACTTCGGCGGCACCCGCACCGTCGACGTGCACGTTCGGCGACTGCGCGCCAAGCTCGGCTCCGAGTACGAGTCGATGATCGGCACCGTTCGTCAGGTCGGCTACAAGTTCGTCGTCCCGCCGTCGCGGTCGCTGCCCGAGGCGGAGCACGCGCCCCTGCCCGTCTGACCGGCACCCTGCCCGTCCGCCCCCGGAAGCCACGCCTTCAATTTCCCGTATGCCCTTTTTGCGTAGCTTGGCGGTTCTATTCTGACTGCCGGGTTTGCCGGAGAAAGGGGCCACGGTGCGCGCAGTCACCACGGGGGCGACGGGTCGGCCTGGCCGGCCGGCCGGGCGGACGCCGTGACGCGGGGCAGTTCGACAGCGAAGGCGACGGGGATCGTGACGCTGGTGCTGGCGGCACTGCTCGGCTCGGCGTACGCGCTGGGCCGGAGCCTCGTCCTGGACCCGAGCCCTCGGCACCCCCCCGACGTGACCACGAACGCCGACGCGCCGCACTACGCCGACCAGCCCAGCGACGGCGACCCGGACAGCGCGCCGCGCCCCGACGGCAGCACCGGCCCGGCCGAGACCGGCCAGGACGGTTCGGGCCGCGACGCGGGCGGCGACAAGCTGTTCGGCGCCCACGAGACCACCGGCTCTCCCCGCCTCGCGCTGACCTTCGACGACGGGCCGGACCCCCGGTACACCCCGCAGGTCCTCGCCACGCTGCGCGAGTTCGACGTGCGGGCCACGTTCTGCGTCGTCGGGGAGAACGCCCAGAACCATCCCGACCTGATCCAGGCGATCGTCGACGACGGACACACCCTGTGCAACCACTCGTGGCACCACGACGTCGGCCTGGGTGCCCGATCGGCCGACGCGATCCGCGCCGACCTGCTGCGCACCAACGACGCGATCCGGGCGGCGGTGCCGAGCGCGCCGATCGTCTGGTACCGCCAGCCGGGCGGCGCCTGGACGTACCCGGTGGTGTCGGTGGCGCGGCAGCTCGGCATGACCCCGCTGCACTGGTCGGTCGACCCGTCGGACTGGGACCTGCCCGGCGCTGCCAAGATCACTGCGACGGTGGTGACCCAGGCCGCGCCCGGCTCGGTGGTGCTGCTGCACGACGCCGGCGGCGACCGACAGGGCACGGTGGACGCCCTGCGCCGGATCCTGCCCGACCTGACCGCGCGTTTCGAGCTGGAGGCGCTGCCCACCGATCCGACCTGACCGCACGTCACGAGTTGGAGGCGCCGCCCACCGATCCGACCTGATCCGCAGCTTTGCGCGGCGACGGTCCGGGCGGCACGACACGCAACGGATACGGTGACTGGATGAGCAGCGCGGAGCCGACCAGCGACCAGGTGACCCGGACCGACCGACTGGCACCGGGGGAGATCGCCGACGTGCTGGCCCTGGCCGGCACCGCGGCTGACACCGACGGCGCGAGCCCGCTCGACGAGCACGTCCTGCTCCGACTGCGCGATCCGGACGCCCCGGCGCTGCACCTGATCGCCCGCGCCGACGACGGCACCCTGACCGGGTACGCACACCTGGACACCACCGACCCGGTCGGCGGGATCGGAGTCGAGCTGGTGGTGCACCCCACGTACCGGCGGCGGGGCACCGGTCGCGCGTTGGCCCGGGGCGTACTCGCGTCGGCCACCGGACCGCTGCGGGCGTGGGCGCACGGCGACCACCCGTCGGCGGCGGCGCTCGGCGTCGACCTCGGCTTCACCCGCGCACGGGTGCTGTGGCAACTGCGCCGGTCCCTGGCCGCCCCGCTCGGTGAACCACGCCTCCCCGAAGGGGTCGCGCTGCGCGCGTTCCGGCCCGGGGTGGACGACGCGGCCTGGCTGACCCTCAACTCGCGCGCCTTCGCCGAGCACCCCGAGCAGGGGCGCTGGACCTCTGACGACCTGCGGGTCCGGCTGGCCGAGCCCTGGTTCGACAGGGAGGGCTTCCTGCTCGCCGAGGAGACCGGGACCGGTCGGCTGCTCGGCTTCCACTGGACCAAGGTGCACGAACGCCCGGGCTCGGCCCGGATCGGCGAGGTGTACGTGCTGGGGGTCGAGCCGACCGCGCACGGTGGCGGGCTCGGCCGGGCACTGACCACGGCCGGGCTGGCGTACCTGCGGGACAGGCGGGGCCTGGACCGCGTGATGCTCTACGTGGACGAGTCGAACACCGGCGCCGTCGCGCTCTACGAGCGGATGGGCTTCGCCCGCTGGTCCGCGCACATCAACTACCACCTGGGCTGAGCGCCGCCGCCGTCCCGGCCGGGTCACCGCTGGATAACGGCCGGGCGTCGGCGCCATAACAGCGAACCGGAAATATACCTATACATCCGACAGGTGTACCCGGGTTCACTTAACGGACAACTCACCCTCAGCGAGCGGTCACCTCGGGGGCCGCACGTGTTCACCTCGCGTTCACTTGCGACCGGCGAACCGGCTACCTGGCACTTCTAACTTTCGTGTCAGCCGGTCACTGCCGGTCCTCGGGCCCCGGGATCGGGGCGCCAAGTCAGACGCGAAGGGAAACCCCTCAGGTGAAGCTCCAGCGGTACGGCGCTATTGCCGGCCTCGCTCTTGCCGCGACGCTCGGTCTCAGCGCATGCGGCTCGGACAACAACGGGCCCGCCTCCGGCGCGAGTGCTTCGGGCTCGGCCGCCGCGGTCGACTGCGCTACCGGCACGCTGAACGCCCAGGGCTCGTCGGCGCAGAAGAACGCCATGGCCGAATGGATCAAGGCGTACCAGCAGAAGTGCCAGGGCACCACGATCAACTACGAGCCGACCGGCTCCGGCGCCGGCATCCAGGCGTTCATCGCCGGGACCGCCGACTTCGCCGGCTCCGACTCCGCGCTCAAGCCGGAGGAGCAGCCGCAGGCCGACGCCAAGTGCGCCGGTGGCAAGGCCATCCACCTGCCGATGGTGATCGGCCCGGTGGCCGTCGCCTACAACGTGAGCGGCGTGGACAACCTCCAGCTCAAGCCGGCCACCCTGGCGAAGATCTTCGCCGGCAAGGTGACCAAGTGGGACGACGCGGCCATCAAGGCCGACAACCCGGACGCCAAGCTCCCGGCGACCACCATCCAGACCGTCCACCGCTCGGACGAGTCGGGCACCACCGACAACTTCACCAACTACCTCTCCAAGACCGCCGAGGCCGACTGGACCCTCGGCAAGGCCAAGGCGTGGAAGGCTCCGGGCGGCACCGGCGCCAAGGGCTCCGACGGCGTGGCCAGCTCGGTCAAGGGCGCCGACGGCTCCATCGGTTACATGGAGTGGTCGTTCGCCGAGAACGCCGGCCTGAAGATGGCCAAGATCGGTAACGGTGCGGGCGAGTTCGCCGCGCTGACCGCCGAGGCGGCCGGCAAGACCATCGCCGGTGCGGCCGTCGAGGGCCAGGGCGACGACCTCAAGCTGAAGATCGACTACAACACCAAGGAGGCCGGGGCGTACCCGATCGTCCTGGCGACGTACGAGATCGTCTGCAGCAAGGGCCTCGCGGCCGACAAGCTCGCGCTGGTCAAGGGCCTGCTGGGCTACGCCGCCAGCGCCGAGGGCCAGAACTCGCTGACCGACCTGGGCTACGCCCCGCTGCCGGAGTCGGTCCGCACCAAGGTCGAGACCGCGGTCAAGAACCTCTCCTGACCCGAATCCACCACCTCCGCAACCGAATCGAGCGAGCAGATGGGTGAAACCCCTCACCGCTCGGCCGACGCCGGCACCGGCGGGACGCGCGTGACCCAGAGTCACGAGTGGCCCGCCGGTGCCTCGGCGCGTGTGGCCGAGGCACCAGTCAGCACCCGTTCCCCGGGCGGCGCCGGGCTGGGCGGCGGCGGCGCGCTGCCGCGCAGCCGTAGGTTCGGCGCCGAGCGGGCCTTCCGCGGTCTCACAATGGCCGCCGGCACCGCGGTTCTGGTCATCATCGCCGCCATCGCGATCTTCCTGATCGCCAAGGCGGTGCCGGCCCTGCGCGCCAACACCGAGAACTTCTGGACCTACGAGGGCTGGTCCCCCAACGAGACGGAGCCGAAGTTCGGCATCGGCACCCTCGCCTTCGGCACCGTGCTCAGCGCGGCGCTGGCGCTGCTCATGGCGGTGCCGGTGGCACTGGGCATCGCGCTCTACCTCTCGCACTACGCACCCCGCCGGCTGGGCACCGCGCTCGGCTTCCTGATCGACCTGCTCGCCGCCGTACCCAGCGTGGTCTTCGGCCTCTGGGGGCGGGACATCTTCATCAACCCGGTCCGGGACTTCTCGGTCTGGTTGAACCAGCACTTCGGCTGGCTTCCGATCTTCGGCGGTGACGGCCCGTTCGGTAAGTCGATCATGCTGGGTGCCCTGGTGCTCGCCATCATGGTGCTGCCGATCATCACCTCGCTCTCCCGCGAGGTGTTCCTCCAGACGCCGACCGCCAACGAGGAGGCCGCACTCGCCCTGGGCGCCACCCGGTGGGAGATGCTCCGCACCGCGGTCCTTCCCTACGGCCGCCCCGGCATCATCGCCGCGGTGATGCTCGGCCTCGGCCGGGCGCTCGGCGAGACCATCGCCCTGGCCATGACCCTCGGCATCACCTTCGGCATCTCGTTCAACCTGATCCAGAACGGCGGCAACACCATCGCCGCCAACATCGCCAACGCGTTCGGCGAGGCGAACGAGACCGGTCGGGGCGCGCTCATCGCCTCCGGCCTGGTGCTGTTCACCATCACGCTGATCGTCAACATCACGGCGCGGGCGATCATCTACCGCCGCCGGGAGTTCACGGAGTCGGCCGCATGACCACAACCGTCACCTCCCACCGCACCCGCCCGCCGGCCCAGCCCGAGTCGCTGCGGGCGAAGCGGCTACCCGCGTACGCCGCACCAGCCATCGCCGTGGCGGCCCTGGCGCTCTCCGCCGTGATCGTCTACGGCGCCGGCATCGGCGGCCCGGTCCTCGTTGTCGTCCTCGGCGCCATCCTCTACCTGGTCGGGCTCTTCGCCGCGGCCAACGCGGTCGAGGGGCGCCGGTCGGCCCGTAACCGCACCTGGAGCGCGCTGATCCACTCCGCGTTCGTGGTGGCGGTGCTGCCGCTCGTGTCAGTGGTCTGGACGCTGGTCAGCAAGGGTGCCGACCGGCTGGACGTCAACTTCTTCCAGACCTCGATGAACAACATCGGGGCCCGCGACGCCAACGGTGGCGCGTACCACGCGATCGTCGGCACGCTGGAGCAGGTCGGCATCGCCACCCTGATCACCGTGCCGCTCGGCATCCTGTGCGCGATCTACATCGTCGAGTACGGCCGGGGTAAGTTCGCCTTCGCGATCCGGTTCTTCGTGGACGTGATGACGGGCATCCCGTCGATCGTCTCCGGCCTGTTCGTGCTGGCGTTCTGGGTGCTGGTCGTGTCGCCGTGGTTCAACGACGGTCGACCGAGCTTCTCCGGCTTCGCCGCTGCGCTCGCGCTCAGCGTGCTCATGCTGCCGACCATCGTCCGCTCGACCGAGGAGATGCTCCGCCTCGTTCCGGCGCCACTGCGCGAGGGCGCCTACGCGCTCGGCGTACCCAAGTGGAAGACCATCCTGCGGGTGGTGGTGCCGACGGCACTGCCCGGCATCATCACCGGCGTCATGCTGGCCATCGCCCGCGCGGCCGGTGAGACCGCGCCGGTCCTGCTGGTCGCCGGCGGCGGCGCCGCTATCAACACGAACCCGTTCGAGAACAACCAGTCGTCGCTGTCCCTCTTCGTCTACCAGCAGGCCGGTGACGCGTCGAAGTACGCACCGGCACGGGCGTGGACCGCGGCACTCACCCTGGTCGCCCTCGTGCTCATCCTGACGATCGCGGCGAAGCTGCTGGCCCGTCGCAACAGGCTCAGCCGATGAACCCCGGAGGTACCACAATGGCCAAGCGCGTCTCCGCCTCGAACGTCACCGCGTACTACGGCGGCTTCAAGGCGATCGAGAACATCAACCTGACTGTCGAGCCGAAGACGGTCACCGCCCTCATCGGGCCGTCCGGTTGCGGCAAGTCGACGTTCCTGCGGTCCATCAACCGGATGCACGAGGTGCTGCCGGGGGCCCGCGTCGAGGGCAGCCTGACCATCGACGACCAGGACATCTACCACCGCGACGTGGACGTCACGGCGGTCCGCCGCACGATCGGCATGGTCTTCCAGCGGCCGAACCCGTTCCCCACCATGAGCATCTTCGAGAACGTTGTGGCCGGTCTGAAGCTCAACGGGGTGCGCAAGAAGTCGATCCTGGACGAGGCCGCCGAGAAGGCGCTGCGTTCGGCGAACCTGTGGGACGAGGTCAAGGACCGGCTGGGCAAGCCCGGCGCTGGTCTCTCCGGTGGTCAGCAGCAGCGACTGTGCATCGCCCGGACGATCGCTGTCGAGCCGCAGGTCGTGCTGATGGACGAGCCGTGCTCGGCCCTGGACCCGATCTCCACGCTGGCGATCGAGGACCTGATGTTCCAGCTCAAGGACAAGTTCACGATCATCATCGTGACGCACAACATGCAGCAGGCCGCGCGGGTCTCGGACCGGACCGCCTTCTTCTCCATCGAGAAGACCGGCGACCCGGGCCGCCTGATCGAGTACGACAACACCCAGAAGATCTTCAGCAACCCGAGCGTGAAGAAGACCGAGGACTACATCACCGGCCGTTTCGGCTGAGCCGACCGCTTCGGCTGAGCCGACCGCGACCGGTCACCGGCGCCCCGCCCTCCCGGCGTGGGCGCCGGTGCCGTTTCCGGGCGTCAGCCCAGGACGAAGCGGGGGGTGCCGTTCGGGGGGAGGTCCAGGCGGGGGGTGACCGGGGTGGCCGCGTCCCGGTCGGCGGCGGCCTGCGCCACTCCGGCCAGGTCACCGGCCGCCGCCACCTGGGCCAGCGTGACCAGGGTCGGTGGCAGCATGGTCAGCTCGCCCGCCTCGGCGCGGGCCAGCGCGTCCGCCGGCCGGATCCACAGCGTGTGGTCGGCCTCGCCGGAGACGTCGCGGGTTCGTTGCCCCGCCGGCAGCAGGGCGACGAAGAAGTACGTGTCGAAGCGGCGCGGTTCGAATTCCGGCGTGATCCACCGGCTCCACGGCAGCAGCAGGTCCGAGCGGAGCGTGAGCTGACGGTCGGCGAGCAGCGCCGCGAAGCCCAACCGGCGACCCTCCAGGTCCTGCCGGGCCGCCTCCCAGTCGTCGCCACTGACGTCGCCCACCACCGTCGTCCGGTCCGGGCCGGCGAGCAGCACACCGGCCTCCTCGAAGACCTCCCGCGCGGCGGCGCAGACGACTGCCTGGGCGGCGTCCGGGGTCACCCCGAGCCGCCCGGCCCACTCACTCGGCGCCGGCCCCGCCCAGTCCAGGTGCGCCTCCGAGTCGGAGCGGTCGACACCGCCGCCGGGGAAGGCGTACATGCCTCCGAAGGTCATGGCGGCGACCCGGCGGATGACGTACACCTCGAAGTCGGCCTCGGTCGGGCGGAGCAGCAGCACGGTGGCCGCGACCCGGGGCACCGCCGGGGTGCCGCCCTCGGCCCGGAACCGGCGGGCGTGCTCGACCAGGGCGGCCGGGGCGGCGAAGCCGTCACTGTCGATCGTCATGCCGCGAGCCTAGTTCCCTCCGTCGGGCTCCTGGCCCGGCCGATGCGCCGGAACGGATCGACCCGGCGGCGGCCCGAGCGGCGTGGACGGTCCAGGGAGCCACATTGGTCCAGTCGTCCTTTGCTCTGCATATGCGGGTGCACCACATCCGGCCGCGACGTGGTGCGTCGGCATAAGCAGAGCAAAGGACGTGGGTGAGGTGGGCGGGGCCGGGGAGGCGACCGGGCAGTACCGCGATGTCCGACGGCTGAGCCGGCGGCGAACCGTTCACCCAGCTCGGTTAGCGTTTCCGGCATGACTCGTTGGGGCATCCTGGCCACCGGCCACATCGCCAGCCGTTTCGCCGAAGACCTCCGGCTGGTGCCGGACGCCGAGCTGGTGGCGGTCGGTTCCCGTTCCGCGGAGAGCGCGCGGCGTTTCGCCGACACGTACGGCGCGAAGCGCGCGCACGGTTCCTGGGTGGAGCTGGCCGCCGACCCGGAGGTCGACGCGATCTACGTGGCGACGCCGCACTCCGCGCACTACGAGGCGGCGATGACCTGTCTGACCGCCGGGCGGGCGGTGCTGTTGGAGAAGCCGTTCACCCTCGACCTGGCCACCAGCACCGAGTTGGTGGAGACCGCCCGCGCCGCCGGGGTCTTCCTGATGGAAGCCATGTGGATGAGGACGAACCCGCTGATCCTGCGGGCGGTCCAGCTGATCGCGGACGGGGCGATCGGCACGGTGAGCGGCGTCCGCGCCGACTTCGGGGTGGCCGGGCCGTTCCCGCCGGACCACCGGATGCGCAACGCGGCGCTGGGCGGGGGCGCCCTGCTCGACCTGGGCATCTACCCGATCAGTCTGGCCCACCTGCTGCTCGGGGTGCCGCAGCACATCCGGTCCTGGGCGCAGATCGGCCCGGAGGGTACGGACGAGAACACCGGCATCCTGTTCGGCTACGACAACGGCGCGCTGGCGACGCTGAGCTGCGGCATGGTCGGGCTGAGCGGACAGACCGCCTCGATCACCGGCACCACCGGGCGGATCGACCTGCCGGAGCCGTTCTTCCGGCCGGGCTCGCTCATCGTGCACCGGGCCGGTGCCGAGCCGGAGACGATCACTGCGGACACCGCGGGCAACGGCTACCAGTACGAGGCGATGGAGGTGCAGCGCTGCCTGGCCGCCGGGCTGACCGAGAGCCCGCTGGTGCCGCATGCCACCACCCTCGAGGTGATGGCGCTGCTCGACGCGGTGCGCGAGCAGATCGGCGTGCGCTACGAGTGACGTAAGAGGCCCCCGGTCGAAACCGGGGGCCTCTCCTTTGGCGTGAGCGGTCAGCCGAAGAGCGGCCGGACCAGCAGGTAGGTGACGCAGGCGATCAGCGCGGCGGCCGGGAACGTGATGATCCAGGCGATCACGATGTTGCCGGCGACGTTCCAACGGACGGCGGAGAGCCGCTTGGTCGCCCCCACACCCATGATCGCCGAGGTGATCGTGTGGGTGGTGGAGATCGGGGCCTTGAGCACCAGGGCGTTGAAGTAGAGCACCGCGCTGGCGACCGTCTCGGCCGCGAAACCCTCCGGCGGCCCCAGGTCGATGATCTTCCGGCCCAGCGTGCGGATGATCCGCCAACCACCGGCGTACGTGCCGAGGGCCAGCATGGTCGCCGACGTCCAGAAGACCCAGCCCGGGATGTGCGTCTTGCTCTCCTGGAAGCCACCGGTGTAGAGCGCCAGCACCACGATGCCCATGGTCTTGGCGGCGTCCTGCATGCCGTGGCCGACGGACATGGCGGCCGCCGAGGCGGTCTGCGCCCACCGGAAGCCCCGGTTGAGCTTGCCCGGCTGCCCCTTCCGGAACAGCCAGAGGATGGCCAGCATCAGCAGGTAGCCGAGGGTGAGACCGACGATCGGCGAGAGCACCATCGGCAGGATGACCTTCTCGCCGATGTTGACCCACTGCACGATGCCGCCGGCGGACAGCAGCGTCGCGCCGACCAGGCCGCCGAAGAGCGCGTGCGAGGAGGAGGACGGCAGACCGAAGTACCAGGTGATCAGGTTCCAGGCGATGGCGCCGAGCACACCGGCGAAGACCACCCCCAGGCTGCTCACCCCGGTGGGCAGGGTGACCAGTCCGTCGCCGACGGTCTTGGCCACCCCCGCGCCGAAGTGCGCACCGATGAAGTTGCCCACCGCGGCGAGCAGCAGGGCGATCCGGGGTGTCAGAGCCCGGGTGGAGACGCTTGTCGCGATCGCGTTGGCAGCGTCGTGGAAGCCGTTGGTGTAGTCGAACGCCAGGGCTACCGCGATCACCGCCAGGACGGCGATGAGTTCGGGAGACACCGGCTCAGGACTCCTTGACCGCGATGGTCTCGACGGTGTTGGCCACGTGCTCGAAGGCGTCGCAGGCGGCCTCCAGCTCGTCGGCGACCTCCTTCATCTTCAGCACGGTCAACGCGTCGTACTCGCCGGAGAAGAGGCGGACGAGCAACTGCCTGTTGATCCGGTCGCCCTCGTTCTCCAGGCGGTTGCACTCGATCCAGTAGTCCTCGAGATCCTTCATCGACTTCAGCCGGGGCATCGCCTCGGCGGTCAACTTGGCCTGCTGGTCGAGGACGTTGACCATCTCGTGCAGCTCCCGGGGCAGTGCCGGCAGCTCGGTGAGCCCGTACAGGTAGAGCAGGTCGCCCACGGCTTCCAGGTGGTCCATCACGTCGTCCAGCAGCGAGCCGAGCCGGTAGATGTCCTCCCGGTCGAACGGCGTGATGAACGTCGAGTTGATCTTCTTGTACAGCTCGTGGGTGATCTGGTCGCTGTCGTGCTCGACCTCGGTCAGCCGCTCGCTGACCGACTGCACGTCCACTCCGGGCAGGGCCAGCTCGTTGAGCAGCTCAGTGCCCCGGACCAGGTTCTGCGCGGCCCTGGTGAAGAGCTCGTAGAAGGCGCCCTCGGTGGGGCGGAAGGAAAACTTCACAGCACAGACCTCGTCGCGTCGGTGGAAGGGTGGCGCCGCCCGAAGGGCGACCGCTCGGTGAATGCTAGGAAACGCCTGGACCGCGAATTCGTCGGCCCACCCCTGGCCAGGCCGCATTCACCGCTCGTTTACCTGATGTTCATCTCGGCTGCCCCACGCGCACCCGCTCCCCCAGCACGCAGCCGTTCCCGCTCCTCGTCCACGTCGAAATCGGCAGCCGGATACCCCAGGTCGAGAGTGTCGAACGTCTCACGCAGCAGGTGGGCCACCGCCCAGTCCCGATACCACTTGCGGTCCGCCGGCACCACGAACCAGGGCGCGGCGTCCGTGCCGCACCGGCTCAGGGCCTCGGCGTACGCGGCCTGGTAGTCGTCCCAGTGCCCTCGCGAGTCGATGTCGGACGGGTTGTACTTCCAGTGCTTGCGGGGATCGGTGAGGCGTTCCAGCAGGCGCTCGCCCTGCTCCTCGTACGAGATGTGCAACATGACCTTCACCAGGGTCATTCCAGAGTCGGTCAGCTCCCGCTCGAACGAGTTGATGGCGTCGTAGCGGGCCCGCCAGGTCGACTCCGGCACCAGCGAGCCGACCCGGGCGATCAACACGTCCTCGTAGTGCGAACGGTTGAACATCCCCACGTATCCCGGCGGCGGCAGCTCCCGACGAATCCGCCAGAGGAAGTCGTGCCGCAGCTCCTCCGGGGTCGGCGGCCCGAACGACCGGATGTGCAGGCCCAGCGGGTTCATCGCACCGGCCACCCGCTTGATCGTGCCGTCCTTGCCACCGCAGTCCATCGCCTGGAGCACCAGCAGCACCCGGTGCGCGGGCCGATCCGACCCGGTCTTGGCCATCGCGAAGAGCATCTCCTGCTGCTGGGCCAACTCGCCGCCGACCAGCTCCACCTGCTCTCGCGCCCAGGTCTTGCGATGCTCGCCGCGCCCCACCGTCTCCGGCAGGCCGGGGGTGGAGCGGGGGTCGATGGTGGCGAGATCCACAGGTGCGCCGACCCGCAGCAACTCCCGCACGGAGCCGCCGGCCGGTGCCACGATCTGCCCTTGCTGGGGTGCGCTCATCCACGGATCATCGCCCACCCGGGTGCCATCCGCTTATCAAGGGGACCGCCGTCCGGGTAGGTACGGGGCTGCCGGGGCGTGCGGTTGCCGCGAGGATGTAGCCAGGACGTGCCGACCGGAGAGGGTGGTGGGTCGTGCGGGACCTGGCGACGGAGTTCGAGGCCGAGCGGGGCCGGCTGCTCGCGGTGGCCCACCGGATGCTGGGCAGCCGCGCCGAGGCGGAGGACGCGGTGCAGGAGACCTGGCTGCGCTGCGCCGGGGCACTGGCGGACCCGACGGCGCGCACCGAGATCCGTGAGCTGTCCGCGTGGCTGACCACCACCTGCGCCCGCATCTGCCTGGACGTGCTCCGCTCGGCCCGGGTCCGCCGGGAGGCGTACCCGGGTCAGTGGCTTCCGGAGCCGGTGGTGAGCCCGTTGGCCGGCGGCCCGGCCTCGGACGGCTACGCGCCCGATCCGGCGGACCGGGCGGTCCGCACCGACCAGGTCGGCGCGGCGTTACTGGTGGTGCTGGAGCGGCTCGCACCTGAGCAGCGGGTCGCCCTCGTGCTGCACGACGTGTTCGCGGTGCCGTTCGCCCGGGTCGCCGACGTGCTCGGCACCACCGAGGTGGCGGCCCGACAGCTCGCCTCCCGGGCACGCCGGGCGGTCGCCGCGCCGGACGTCCCCCGGCACACCGCCGACCTGGCCGAGCAGCGTCGGGTGCTCGAAGCGTTCGTCGCCGCCACCGAGTCCGGCGAGTTGGACCAACTGCTCCGGGTGCTCGCGCCGGACGTGGTGTTCGTCGGCGATTCCGGCGGGCACTTCCCGGCGGCCCGGCGACCGGTGCTCGGCGCGGACGCCGTGGGCCGCCTCACGCTCGGTCTGTTCGGCCGGACCGGCCGGTACGCCCACCGGGTGCGGTCCCGGCCGGTGCTCGTCGACGGTGTGCTCGGCCTGCAGATGGAGACGACGCACAGCGACGGCCGGCCCATCCGCCTGGTGACCGCGTTCGCGGTGCACGCGGGGCGGATCACCGCCATCTACAACCAGCTCAATCCGGAGAAGCTCGCCGCCCTCGTGCCGTTGGGCGACGACGACACCTGGCCGCCGCGCTGGTGAGCCGACCCCGCCGTGGGCGGTGTCAGACCACGAGGGCCAACCACTTGCGGTACGCGCCGGCGAACGGCTCGGTGCCGTCGCCGAGGGCGCCGAACAGCCGCTGGGCCGCTGCTTCGGCCTCGGCCACCACGTCGTCCGGGTAACCGAACCGAGCCCGGTGCTCGGCGAACTCGTCCTCGTCGAGCAGCTCCACCAGCCCGGTGGCGCGACGCCGGACCACGTCCAGGTCGAGGTCGATGAGGTGCACCGTGTCGTCGGACTCCCAGCGGGCCGGGGTGGTGATGTCGCAGTAGACCTCGCTGGTGCGGGGCGGCGGGTTGAACATCGCCGTCCACCAGGCGCGATGCGGCACCAGCAACACGAACGGGATCTTCTCGACCGACGGCCGGCCGTGATAGACCGACTCGGTGCCCTCCGGCACGCCGAGCCAGATGCCGAGGTCGTCCTCTGTGAGCCGACGGGCCGGGTAGTCGCGGTGGGCGCTGCCGTCGTACTTGCGGTAGATCACTCGGACCATGTCGCTCGGCATGATTCGCACCCTAACCGATACCGCCCACGCGTCGTAGCGCGGCGGTAACCGGGCGACGCGTCCCCACGTCGACAGGTCCGGTCGGCATTCGCGCCACGCGGCGGATGGGCGCGGTCGGTGTCGGCGGCGACGGGTACCGTCGCACGGTGACTCCGCCCCGCACCGCCACCGGTTCCGCCACCCCGTCGGCCCGTTCCAACGGGCGGCGGCGGGGTGCCCGGCCCAGCGGCACCGAACTGCTGGCGGCGGCGGTCGGCGCGGTGCCCGGCGGTGCGGAACGCCCCGGCCAGCTGCAGATGACCACGGCCATCGAAGAGTGCGTCGCCGACGGCGAGCACCTTCTCGTGCAGGCGGGCACCGGCACCGGCAAGTCGCTCGCCTACCTCGCGCCGGCGCTCACCGTGGACGGCCCGGTGGTGGTCTCCACCGCCACCCTGGCGTTGCAGTCCCAGCTCGTCGACCACGACCTGCCCCGGCTGGCCGACGCGGTCGAGCCGGTGCTCGGGCGTCGACCCACCTTCGCGGTGCTCAAGGGCCGCCACCACTACCTCTGCCTCGCCCGGCTGGACAACTCCACCGAGGAGGAGCCGGAGGACACCCTCTTCGACGCCCCCGCGGCTCGCCCCGGCGGCGGGACGAAGTGGCTCGGTGAGGCGGGCCGGCTGGGCAAGCAGATCGAGCGGCTACGCGACTGGGCCGAGAAGACCGCCACCGGCGACCGCGACGAACTGGACCCGGGCGTCGACGACCAGGCCTGGCGGCTGGTGTCGATGCCCGCCCGGGAGTGCGTCGGCGCGAGCCGCTGCCCGTTCGGGCAGGAGTGCTTCGCCGAGGCGTCCCGGGCCCGCGCCCGGGAGGCCGACATCGTGGTGACCAACCACAGCCTGCTCGCCGTCGACATGCTCGCCGACCGGCACATCGTTCCGCCGCACAAGCTGCTCATCGTCGACGAGGCGCACGAGCTGGCCGACCGGGTCTCCTCCGCGGCCCAGGCGGAGCTGGTGCCGGAGCTGGTCGACCGGACCACCCGCCGGGCCCGCACGCTGCTGCGGCCGGAGACCGCCGAGGCGCTCACCGCGGCCGGTGACGCCCTCGCGGTGGGGCTGGCCGAGGCGCCGGCCGGGCGCATCACCGCCGGGCTGCCGACGCCGCTGCGGGAGGCGTGCACGCTGCTCGACGCGGCGACCCGATCCGCCCTGGACGCCATCGGCGACATCAAGGCCGACGATCCCGACCCGGTCCGCAAGCAGCAGGCCAAGGCCACTCTGGACGAACTCTCCAGCACCGCGCAGCGGCTGCTGGAGGAGGCCGACCACGACGTGGCCTGGGTCGAGAAGAACGACAGCGGCAGCCGTCGGGCCCTGGTGGTCGCACCGCTCTCGGTCGCCGGCACCCTCGCCACCCACCTGTACGACGAGCGCACAGTCGTCGCCACCTCGGCGACCCTGGCGCTGGGCGGCCGGTTCGACACGGTGGCCCGCGCCCTCGGGCTGGACGCTCCCCCACCGGCACCGCCGTCCCCCGCGTCGGCCGCGCTGGCCGCCCGTACCGGCCCGGGCCGTCCGGCCGCCGAGACGCCGGGCCGTCGACTGGCCGGAGACGCGCCTGCCGGTGCCGTCGTACCGGCGACCGAGGGCCCCGGGTGGCGGTCACTCGACGTCGGTTCACCGTTCGACTACGCGCGGCAGGGCATCCTGTACGTGGCCGCGCACCTGCCCCGCCCCAGCGTCTCCGGGCTGCCCGAGGCCGCCGGAGAGGAACTGCTCGGGCTGGTCGGTGCGCTCGGTGGTCGTACCCTCGGTCTCTTCTCCTCTCGGCGGGCCGCGCAGCAGGCCGCGGAGCTGCTGCGCGCGCGGACCGACCTGCCCGTGCTGTTGCAGGGTGAGGAGGCCCTGCCGTTGCTGGTCCGCCGTTTCCGCGAGGAGCGCGCCAGCTGCCTGTTCGGGGTGATGTCGCTGTGGCAGGGGGTGGATGTGCCGGGCGACTCGTGTCAGCTCGTCGTCATCGACCGGCTGCCGTTCCCGCGCCCGGACGAGCCGCTGGCGGCGGCCCGCGCCGCTGCCGTCGACGCCGGTGGCGGCTCCGGCTTCGCCGCGGTCAGCGTGCCGATCGCCGCGGTGCGGCTGGCGCAGGGTGTGGGCCGGCTGATCCGCGCGACCGGCGACAAGGGCGTGGTCGCGGTGCTCGACTCGCGGCTGGAGACGGCCCGCGGTTACGGGCCGTTCCTACGCCGCTCGTTGCCCCCGTTCTGGTATACGACGCGCCCCGAGGTGGCTCGCGGTGCCCTGGAACGCCTCGCCGGCTCGCGTTAGGGAGCCTGGGCGGCGACGACCACGGCGTCGGGTGGCGTGTCCGGAACCCTTCGGGCGGCGAGCCGACGGACCGCGGTGTTCAGCACCGCGATGAGCGGCACGGAGACCAGCGCGCCGGTGATGCCGGCGAGTACGACACCGGCGGCGATGCCGATGATCACCGCGAGCGGGTGGAGGGCGACCGCCCGTCCCATGATCAGCGGCTGGAGCACGTGCCCCTCGATCTGCTGCACACCGATCACCGCACCCAGGATGATCAACGCAGTGACCGGGCCACTGTCGACGAGTGCGACGAGCACCGCGACGCCACCGGAGAGCGCCGCACCGACGATCGGGATGAACGCGCCGAGGAAGACCAGCGCGGCCAGCGGGAAGGCGAACGGGATGTCGAAGGCGACCAGGAAGATGCCGATGCCGACCGCGTCGATGAAGGCGACCAGGACGGTCGCGCGAACGTAGGCGCCCAGGGTCTGCCAGGAGGCCCGGCCGGCGTCGTCGACCTTCCAGCGGGCGGCCACCGGCAGCAGGCGGACCAGGAAGCGCCAGATCCGGTTGCCGTCGCGCAGGAAGAAGAACGTCGCGAAGAGCACCAGGATGGTGCCGGTCAACACCTCGGCCAGCGTCGCCGCGGTGCTCAGCGCGCCGCTGGTGAACTTCGAGGTGTTGTTGTTGATCCAGCCCTGCGCCTCGTCGATGTAGCGGTCGAGTTGGGTGTCGGAAAGGTGCAGCGGGCCCGTCTTCAACCAGTTCTGGATCTGCCGGACGCCCTCCGAGGACTTCTCGCTCAGCTCCGGCACGCCCCGGATGAACTCGTTGACCACGAGCGTCAGCGTGCCGATCACGCCGACCAGGCCGCCGACCAGCACCACCGCCGTCGCCAGCGACCGGGGGAACCGGGCCCGCAGCAGCCAGCCCACCGCCGGCGCGAGCAGCGCGGAGAGCAGCAGCGCGATGGCCAACGGGATGATCACGATCTTGATGGTGCCGACGATCCGGAGCAGGGCCCAGGCCACCACACCGATCACGATCAGCCGCCAGCACCACGCGGCGGCGATCCGCAACCCGTGCGGCACGTCGGCGTCGTCCCGGCTGGAGGTCGAACTGTGCAGGTCCACCGGGGGTTCGGCGCCGTAGACCGAGGCGCTCGGCGGTGCGGTCGGGCCCGGCACGGCCGGCGACGCCACCCGGGCCCCCTCCGACACGTCACTCAGCGTGCCCTCGTCGGCCTGTGCCGACTCCTGTCGCGACTGGTAGGCGCGGCGAAGCCGCCCGCGTACCCGCTCGAAGCGGCTCAAGCGCACCTCCTGGCAGAAAAAGCTGGTCCGCCCACGACGACAGGTCGGCCAGCATACGTTCTCTGCCGACACCGTAGGGCAGTTCCGCCACACATTGCCCCGGCCACCCACCGGCGTAACCACCGGCAGCCCGCCGTCGGCCACACGGTAGCGTCTGCGGCGTGACCGCCGACAACGATCTCGACGCCGGCCTGCCGATCCGCCTGCTGCACGACCGCGTGCTGGTCCGGATGGAGGGCAGCGAGGGCGAACGCCGCTCCACCGCCGGCATCGTCATTCCGGCGACCGCCGCCGTCGGCAAGCGCCTCGCCTGGGCCACCGCGGTCGGCGTGGGCCCGAACGTCCGCGCCATCGTCTCCGGTGACCGGGTCCTCTTCGACCCGGACGACCGCTCCGAGGTCGAGCTGCACGGTCGCGGGTACGTGTTGCTGCGCGAGCGCGACGTGCACGCCGTGGCCGCCGAGCGGATCGAGAACGACTCCACCGGCCTCTACCTCTGACGCACCCCCTCCCTGCCGCGCACCGTTTGCCCGGCCGCACGACGGGAAGCCATCCGGCGACCGTGGCCCTGGGGAGGGACGATGCCGGTATTCGTGAAGAAGCTGTTGACCTGGGGCTTCGTCGCGTTCCTGATCTACTTCGTGGCCTTCCGGCCGGACGGCGCCGCGCAGATGTTCCGGGCGATCGGGGCCGCGTTGATCGCGATGTTCCAGGGCTTCGGCGACTTCCTCACCTCGCTGATGACCTGAGCCCTGCCGACGTGCGGAGCCCTGCCGATGACCTGAGCCCCGCCGATGTACGGAGCCCCGCGATGACCTGAGCCGCCGGACGGGGCCGGCGGCCGTCAGTGGTGAGCCGGGGGCCAGGGCGCGGGCGGGCGCAGGCCGGGCCAGCCGGGCGGGGCGTGACCGACAGGTGGCGGGGCGGGCGTCAGCACCACCGGAATCGGCACCACCGGCTCGTCCGGCGCGCTCACCGGGCGCTGCGTGCCGTCCGGGAAGCGCAGGTGGTAGCGGCTACCGTCCCAGAGCCCGGCCGGGGCCTGCGGGTCCCGACCGACGAACACCGACCGGTACGCGCTGATCGCGTCCAGCAGCTCCCGCTCCTCCCGCGCCGTCCGTTCCTGGTCGGCGGCTTTCCGGTCCAGGCCGCGCAGCGTGCCGTCGCGCAGCAGGGCCAGGCGGGTGGCGGCGGACTGGTAGCCGCGCATCGCCCGCACCCCGGCGTCGCCGGCCACCCGGCGCGCCCAACTGCGGGCCGCGTGCCGCCGGCCGAGGCTGCTCAACGCGGCCACCTCGGGCGGGCTCAGCCAACCGGCGCGTACGTAGTCCGGCAGGACGCGCTCGGTGAGCCGTCCCTCCCAGGCGCGCAACCAGACCGCCAGCCCCACCGTGCCGAAGAAGACGGGCACCATCAGGCCCAGGAAGCCGTACAGCATGATCACCGCCTCGCCGGTGGCCTGGGTCAGCGTGGGCAGCAGGTTCCACGTGCCGTGCAACATCATCGCCAACAGCAGGCCGGCGATCGGGGCGAGCACCCGCACCCGCCGGTCCGCCGTCCGCGCCGCGATGCCCAGGCCGAAACCGGTCATCGAGGTGAAGAGCGGATGGGCGAACCCGAACAGCAGGATCCGCAGGATGAAGATCGCGATGACCTGCTGGATGCCGGTCGCCGGGCCATACCTGTCGACACCTGACGCGTAGCCCAGCCCGCCCAGGTAGAGGATGTTCTCCACCATCGCGAAGCCGACCGCGGACAGCCCGCAGTAGACCAGGCCGTCGGTGATCCCGGACCACTCGCGGCGGCGGAACACCAGCAGCAGGATCGGGCCGAGCGCCTTCGTCGACTCCTCGATGAACGGCGCCACCAACACGCCGGTGAGCGCGGACGGCAGACCCCAGTCGGCGAAGCGGCCTGCCGCGAAGTCGTTCACGGTGAGCGAGGCGGCGGTGGAGACGAACGCACCCCAGGCGAAGCAGAAGATCAGATACTTCAGCGGCTCGGGCTCGTACCGGTCCAGCCAGAGGAAGCAGGCGACCAGCACCGGCACCGGCAGGATGGCGGCGGCCACACCGATCAGCAGGGCCTGCAGACCGAGCGACTGGCCCAGCGTGAAGACCATGAACACCGCGCAGGCGGCGATGAGCAGCACCACCCCGGCCAGCGCCAGGAACCGCCGCCAGCCCAGTCGGCGGCGCGGCATCCGGGGCGCCTCGCCGACGGACGGGGCGGTGGGTGCGGGCGGCGGCGACGGCAGCTGCGAACCGGGCGGGGTGTCGGCCATGCGGTCAGCGTAGCCATCCGCCGCCGACTGGTCCGGTCGCATCGGTTGCCGCTATGCTGCCCGCAGGTCACGAGTGCCAGCGCGAAGCCCCGGCTTGCTGGCCGGCAACCCTCGTCGAGTTCGCGGTGGGGTGCCCCGGGTGATGACCGGGCCCAGCCCGATCGGTGTGCTGGGCAAGCGCGGACCCCGTCCCGACAGTGCACCCGGGGTCCCTGACCCCGGAGGTCCCGGCGTGTCCGTCACTCTTCTCCCCGCACCATCCACCCATCTCGACGCCGCGCCCGAGCCGGCCTCGTCGGGGCCGCTCGACGTCCTCGGCGTACCGGGTGAGATCAACCTGGACTACGCCGCCAGCGCGCCGTGTGCGCGGGCCGCCGCCGACGCGGTGGCCGAGCTGCTGCCGTGGTACGCGAGCGTGCACCGTGGGGCGGGAGCGTTGTCCCGACGCTGCACCCTCGCCTACGAGCAGGCCCGGCAGACGGTGGGTGACTTCTTCGGTGCCCGCGCCGACGACCACGTGATCTTCACCCGCAACACGACCGACGCGCTCAACCTGCTGGCGAGGGCCCTTCCGGCCGGCACGACAGTGGTCACCTTCGCGGGTGAGCACCACGCCAACCTGCTGCCCTGGCCGCGCGGCTCGGTGCGGCTGCCGGTGCCCACCGACCCGGACGCGGCGGTACGCGACCTCGCCGCCGCCCTCACCGAACTGCGCCGGGGCAGCAACCCGGCGCTGCCGGTGCTGGTCGCCGTGACCGGTGCCAGCAACGTCACCGGGGAACTGTGGCCGGTCACCGAGCTGGCCCGGGTGGCGCACCGGCACGGCGCCCGGATCGTGCTGGACGCCGCGCAGCTCGCTCCGCACGCACCGGTCGACCTGCTCGCGCTCGGCGTCGACTATCTGGCCGTGTCCGGCCACAAGCTGTACGCGCCCTTCGGCGCGGGCGTGCTGATCGGCCGGGCGGACTGGCTGGACGCCGCTCCGCCCTACCTGGCCGGTGGCGGCGCCACCAGCCGGGTCGGACCGGCGACCCACGACGTGACCTGGGCTACCGGGCCGGCGCGGCACGAGGGCGGCACACCGAACCTGCTCGGCGCGGTCGCGCTGGCGGCCGTGTGCGCGGCGCTCGACGACGCCGACCGGGCCGCGCTGGCCGCTCAGGAGCAGGCGCTGCTGACCCGACTGCGGACCGGCATCGCCGCTCTGCCGCACGTCGTGGAGCTGCGCACCTTCGGCCCGGACGCGCCCCGCGTCGGGATCGTCTCGTTCGTCGTCGTCGGCTGGGACTCCAGCGACGTGGCCGCGCGGCTGGCGGCCGAGCACCACATCGGCGTACGCGACGGGCTGTTCTGTGCCCACCCGCTGGCTCGACGTCTGCTCAGCGAGGCGGCGGCGCGTACCGGTCGACCGGACCTGCCGCCCACCGCGCTGCGCGCCAGCGTCGGCCTGGGCAGCACGGCTGCGCAGGTGGACCGGCTGCTGACCGCGCTCGCCGAACTGGGCTGAGGGCTCAGCCGACGGGTGGGGCGGTGGGCGGTTTCGGCGTCTCGTCGGGCTTGGCCGGCTCGGCGACCGGCCGCTCCTGCTCCCCGAAGGCGGTGCGGATCCAGCGGTTCGCCTCCTCCTGCTCGATCCCGGAGGCCACCAGCAGGTCGCTGGCGGTGGTACGGATCTGGGCGACCACCACGCTGCCGGAGAAGCCGACCCCGGCGCCGTACGCCCGACCGGCCTCGCTGACCGCCCGCAGGGACCGCTCCCGGGCCTTCTCCGGCTCCTCCCCGGCGGCGAACTCGTGCTTGAGCAGCCGGACCGACTCGGCGAGGTGAGCGATCGAGTCCGGCATCGAGTCGGGTACCGGTTCCTCGTCCTCGACGAGGGTGACCGACCGGCGGATCAGGGTGCCGCTGTTCCGCATCGCCCGGTCGATCGGGTCGGCCGCCTCCGCGTAGTGGGTCAGTTCGTCGCGGCGGTGCCAGCGGGCCGGGGAGAGGATCGCGGTCTCCTTCGCGCCCTCGATCGCCTCGCCCAACGTGGCCAACTCCTCCTTGTTGTCGCGCAGCCGGTCCAGTGCCCGCTGGATCTCGGCGCGGTCCCGGCTGCGTAACCCGTCCGCGGTGACGTCGAGCTGGGTGGCGAGCAGGTCGAGCGCCGGCCGGGCGGCCCGGTTGATCACCCGTAGTGGGTTCAGCGGTAGCAACAACGCGGTGACCACGAGGGCCACCCCGCCACCGAGAAAAGCGTCGACGAACCGGGGGATCTCCAGGTTCTGGGTGGAGGGGCTCAGTGTCACGATCAGCACCGCCGTGGCCGCCGCCTGGATGACGATGGCCACGCTCGCCCCGGCGAAGATGGTGAGCAGGATCGCCACCGTGACCACCAGGCCGAGCTGCCAGGCCCCGGTGCCGAGCAGGTAGATCAAGAGGTCGCCGACGGCCACCCCTACCCCCACCCCGACGATCAACTCGATGGTCCGGCGGAACCGCTGGCCCACCGACGCGGCCAGGGTGCCGACCGCGGAGATCGGCGCGAAGACCGGTTGCGGGTTGCCGAGCACCTTGTGCGAGATCAGGTACGCGATTCCGGCAGCCAGCCCGGCCTGCAGGGCCAGCCCGCCCGCCATCCGCACCCGGTGCAGACGGTCGTGCAGGGTGGCCCGGCTCCGATGGCGCAGTTGCTCGGTCGCCTCGGCGATCCGGGCACCGTCGATGTCCACCAACCCGTCACGCAACGCGGTACGTCGCACCATCGGCTGTCGCTTGTCCCGGGCCACGGCCATGGGCGCGACTACCCGTGGTGGGCGCGCTGAATCCTCAGTTCCCACGCGTCACGGGCGGATACGGCAGACTCGGGCGGTGGTTGATCTACTCGAGCGATGGCGAGCAGCGGTACGAGGCGCCGGCGCGAGTCCGGACGCGTCGTCCGCCCGGGCCGGGGAGCAGTTGCTCGGTCGGTGGCGCGAGCCGCACCGGCACTATCACACGGTGGCCCACCTGACGGCGGTGCTCGACGTGGTGGACGAGTACGCCGACCTCGCCGACCGGGTCGACCTGGTGCGGTTGGCGGCCTGGTTCCACGACGCCGTCTACGACCCACGGGCCGCCGGGTACGCCAACGAACGCGACAGCGCCGCGTTGGCCGACGAGGTGCTCGCCGGGCTCGGGGTGCCGGCGTCCGCGGTCGCCGAGGTGCGTCGGCTGGTGCTGCTCACCGCCGGGCACACCGTGGCACCCGGCGACGGGGACGGCGCGCTGCTCTGCGACGCGGACCTCGCCGTGCTGGCCGCGCCGCCGGCCACCTACGAGCGGTACGCCTCGGCGATCCGCCGGGAGTACGCCCACGTGCCGGATCCGGCCTTCCGGGCCGGGCGGGCGGCGGTGTTGACGAGTCTGCTGGCCCTGCCCGCGCTGTTCCGGCTGCCGTCGCCGGCCGCCCACTGGGAGGAGCCCGCCCGGGACAATGTGCGCCGCGAGCTGGCCGCGCTCAGCGAGGAACCGGAGGGCCTGGGCTGACCAGGTGCTTCGGGCGACGCAGCCCGGCGGTGCGGAGCAACCGGACCAGTTCGCGGCTCGGCACCACCTGCGCGCCGAGCCACACCGCCGCCGCGAACCGGTCGGCCGGGATGTCGTAGTGGTCCCTGTCGAAACCGCGCCGGGGCGCGCCGAGCGTCTCGGCGAAGGCGTGCAGCTCGGCGTACGAGACGTCACTGATCAGGTGCGACCACAGCCGACCGCGCCACGGCCAGGCAGGCCGGTCCAGGTAGAGCATGGTGCCCAAGCTATCCCGCGCAGTCGATCATGTTGATGATCGCCGGCCGGCGACCTAGCCTCGGCTGCATGGCCCCCACCGATCTCCTCGACGACCTGCGCGACGCGCTCGGCGACCACGCCGTGCTCACCGACCCGGACCTGCTGCGGATGCACCAGCGGGACGAGGCCGACCTGTGCGCCGCCGGCACCCCGCTCGTGGTGACCCGCCCGCGCAGCACCGAACAGGTGGTCGCCGTGGTGCGGGCGGCGGCGCGACACGGCGTACCGGTGGTGCCGCAGGGCGCGCGGACCGGGTTGGCCGGCGCGGCGAACGCGGTGGACGGGGCGGTGGTGATCAGCACCGTCGCGATGGACGAGATCCGAGAGATCGACCCGGTGAGCCGGATCGCCGTGGTCCAACCCGGTGTGGTCAACGCGGCGCTGGCCGGGGCGGTCGCCAAGCAGGGGCTCTGGTACCCGCCGGACCCCGGGTCCTGGGAGTCGTCGACGATCGGCGGCAACGTGGCCACCAACGCCGGTGGCATGTGCTGTGTGAAGTACGGCGTGACCACCGAGTACGTCCTCGGCCTGGAGGTGGTGCTCGCCTCCGGTGAGGTGCTGCGCACCGGCCGGCGTACGGCCAAGGGGGTTGCCGGCTACGACCTGACCCGCCTCTTCGTCGGCTCGGAGGGCACCCTCGGCGTGATCACCGAGGTGACCGTGGCGCTGCGGCCCGCACCGGCCGACTCGCTGACCCTGGTGGCGGTCTTCCCGTCCACCGCCGCGGCGGGGACCGCGGTGGCCGAGATCGCGGCTCGTGGGCTCACCCCCAGCCTGTTGGAGCTGCTCGACCAGACCCACCTGCGGGCGATCGAGGCGTACCAGCCGATGGGGCTGCGCACCGACGCTCAGGCGCTGCTGCTGGCCGCTGCGGACACCGGCACCCGGGCCGCCGACGACCTGGCCGGTCTGGCCGCTGTGTGCGAGGCGGCCGGCGCCGACGAGGTCTACGCGGCCACCGACGCGGTGGAGGCGGCGGCGCTTCTCCAGGCCCGGCGGCTGGCGCACCCGGCGATGGAGAAGTTCGCCGCCGACGCGTACCCGGGCGGCAACGGCGGTCTGGTGATCGACGACGTGGCGGTGCCGCGTGGCTCGCTCGCGGCGCTGCTGGACGGAGTGGCCCGGATCGCTGCGGAGTGCGAGGTGCCGATCGGTGTGGTGGGTCACGCCGGGGACGGCAACATGCACCCGAACATCGTGGTCGACCGGGCCGACCCGGCGAGCGTGGAGCGCGGTCGGCGGGCGTTCGACGAGATCATGCGGCTCGGCCTCGACCTGGGTGGCACGTGCACCGGCGAGCACGGCGTGGGGCTG
Source organism: Micromonospora sp. WMMD1155 (assembly GCF_029581275.1). Lineage (NCBI taxonomy): Bacteria > Bacillati > Actinomycetota > Actinomycetes > Micromonosporales > Micromonosporaceae > Micromonospora > Micromonospora sp. WMMD1155. Next base: position 3,268,309 of record NZ_CP120742.1, on the reverse strand, counting down.
CTCAAGAGGGACTGGCTGGCCCGGGAGATCGGGCCGGTCGGCGTCCGCGTGCACCAGGCGATCAAGTCGGCGCTCGACCCGGCCGGTCTGCTCAACCCGGGCAAGGTGCTCTGACCTTCCGCGGTCAGCCCTTGACCTCGGCCGGCTGCGGTCAGCCCTCGACCTCGGCCGGCTGCGGTCAGCCCTCGACCTCGGCCGGCTGCGGTCAGCCCTTGACCTCGGCCGGGGTCGCCTGGGTGAGCAGCAGCAGGATCTCACCGGCGACCGGCGTGCGTTCCTCACCCGGGCAGTCCTGCGAGGTGATCAGCCCGGTCGAGGTGATGAGACTGGACGTCAGCGCGTCGATGCAGGTGGTCCGGTAGCGCCGGGCCTGGTCGGTCTCGTCGGCCAGCGACGGGTTGGCGAGCAGCACCTGGAGCCGTTCGGTCAACTCCGGAGCCAGGGTGCCCCGGGAGGTCACGCCGTCGCCGGCGCAGTCGAGGCACTGCCAGGCACCGTTGCGCTCGACGCTGAGGGTGCGCAGTGGGCCGTCCTCGCCGAGCCGTTGCACCAGGCTGACCTGACCGGCGGCGACGGTGGTGGGGATCTCCAACTGCGACCCGCCTCCCGCCGCGGCTCCGGTGGGTTGCGCGACGGTTTCACCCGGCTCGTCGCCGTCGAACAGCGAGCACCCGGTCAGGGCACCGGCGAGCGCGACGGCGAGGAGGGGTGTGAGCAGACGAGGGCGCGCGCGGGGTAGCACGCGCGGAAACCTACCCCACCGTAGGTAGCGTTCGAAACCACCATCCGGGTCGGTATCGATGGTTACCCATTGGTAACGTCGCAATTCGTCATCGAGCGGACGTGCGTAGCTCCGCCTGATCGTCGTCGCCACCACGATCGGCCGCGTAACCCCGGACGTCCGGGGCACCGAGCCGAGCCGCGTCCGCCGCCGCGTCGTCCGGCATCAACTGGGACTGCCGCTCCGCCTCCACCCGAGCGCGGTAGTGCTCCACCTCGCGGGCCCGGGTCGCCGCGTCCCAACCGAGCACCGCGCCCATCAGTTCGGCGGCGTGATCCGCCGACTCCAACCCCCGATGACTGGTCTCGAACGAGATCCGCGTCCGGCGGGTCAGCACGTCCTCCAGGTGCAGCGCACCTTCGGCCCGCGCCGCGTACGCGACCTCGGCCGCCAGATACTCCGGAGCACCGGCCAGCGGAGACGCGAGCAGCGGATCGGCGTCGACGAGCGCCAGCAGGTCCAGGGTCAGGCTGCCGTACCGCTCCAGCAGGTGCTCCACCACGCCCACCGGGACGCCGTGCCGGCGAGCCAGGTCGGCACGGTCCCGCCACATCGCCGGGTACCCGTCGGCGCCGAGCAGCGGCAGGTCGGCGGTACGCGACGGGCGGGTCCCACCGAGCCGACGGGCCGCACGGTCGACCACGTCGGAGGCCATCACCCGGTACGTCGTGTACTTGCCCCCGGCCACCAGCAGCAACCCGAGCATGGGCTCGAAGACCGCGTGCTCGCGGGACAGCTTCGAGGTCGAGTCGGCCTCCCCGGCCAGCAGTGGCCGCAGCCCCGCGTAGACGCCCTCGATGTCGGCGGTCGTCAACGGCCGGTCCAGCACCGTGTTGACCTGTTCGAGGAGGTAGTCGATGTCGCTCGCGGAGGCGGCCGGGTGGGACCGGTCCAGCCGCCAGTCGGTGTCCGTGGTGCCGATGATCCAGTGCCCGCCCCACGGGATGACGAACAACACCGACTTCGCCGTACGCAGGATGAGTCCCGTCTCGCCGGTGATCGCCGAGCGGGGCACCACCAGGTGCACCCCCTTGGAGGCGCGCACCCGGATGCCGGGCCGCAGCCCCACGTCGTTGAGCATCCGGGACATGTCGTCGCTCCACACCCCCGTCGCGGCGATGACGGTGCGGGCGTGCACCTCGAACTCCGCGTCCGGTGAGCCGGCCGGCGCCTCCAGGTCGCGTACGCGGACACCTGTCACCTCACGCGCCTGCCGGATCAGCCCGACGGCACGGGCGCTGCTCACCACTGTCGCGCCGAGGCTGGCTGCGGTGCGGGCCAGGGTGACCACCAGGCGGGCGTCGTCGACCTGCCCGTCGTAGTAGCGGATCGCACCGGCCAGCGCGTCGGCCCGCAGACTCGGGAAGATCCGCCGGGCGCTCTCCCGGGTCAGGTGCCGATGCAGTGGCATCCCCCGACCGCCGCCGAAGAGCCCGGCGAACGCGTCGTACGCGGCCACACCCGCGCCGTAGTACGAGCGGCGGAGAATCCGAGCCGGCAGGTCGCGCAGGCCCCGCCCGGCCGGCAGCGGCACCAGGAACGGCACCGGGCGCACCAGGTGCGGCGCGAGCCGGGTGGCGAGCAGCCCGCGCTCGGTGAGCGCCTCGTGCACCAGGTGGAACTCCAACTGCTCCAGGTAGCGCAGGCCACCGTGGATGAGTTTGCTGGACCGGCTGGAGGTGCCGGCGGCGAGGTCGCGCGCCTCGACGAGGGCCACCTTGAGGCCCCGGGACGCCGCGTCCAGGGCGGCTCCGGCACCGGTCACCCCGCCCCCGATGACCAGCACGTCGAAGCGCTCGGCGCGCAGTCGGCGCAGGTCGGACGCACGGCGGACCGGCGAGAGCTGGCCGGCGACGGAGCGGGAGATGTTGGGGTCACGCACCCGTCCACGGTAACCCCGTGCTCGCCAGTCGACATTCGTCGCCCGACCCGAAGCGCGCGCCCACGTCGCTACCTTCGCCCCTCTCCGCGCGGCGTGGCCGCCCCTCCCGCCTTGATCAAGTGATGAGAAATAGGCGCCTGCGACGATCAGGACCTACTTTTCATCACTTGATCACTGCGGACCCGCGTCGTGATGTCCGCGTCCGAACCGTTCGACATCGGTCGTAAGGTTCTCGGATGCACGGTGAGCCTTCGCACCCCGGACTCGACCACCGCAGCTCCCCCTGGCCGGCGGTGGCGGCCGTGTTCGTCGGCTGCTGGATCGTCGCCGTCACCGTGGCCGTCCAGTCCGGCGGCTGGGTCACCGACCAGGTGATGCTCGGCTTCGGCCGGGATCGGGTCGGCTGGCTCTGGCCGGTGCTCGGCCTGGCGGCTGTCGTGCTGGTGGGCACGCCCTCCCTGCTGCTGGCCGTCGTGCCCCGGTCGACAACGGTCCGGGCCACCGGGCGGGTCTGGTTCGTCGGGGCCGTCGCACTGGGGGTGCTCACCGCGCTGCGGGTCGTGCCGCCGGTGCACCACGAGGCGTACCTCGCCGCGCTGGCCGCCGTAGCCACGCTCACCGCGCTTGTCGTGCGCCGATCGACCCGCCGGCAGGCGTACCCCGGACCAGCCGCGGCGGTCAGCGGCGCGGCACCCACCGAAAACCGCGGCGCCGCATGGACCGAGGCAGGCGACGCCGCACGGACCGGGGCAGAGCCGGCCGGGCGTGCCCGCCGACCCGGGCCGGTGCCGCTGCTCGCGGTCGCGGCCGGGTCGGCGATGCTGCTGCCGTGGGCCTGGCTGGGCGCGCTCGGCGGGCTGTTGGAGACCGCGCTCGCGCTGCTGGCGTCCGCCGCGCTCGGTGTGCTGGCCGCGACCCTGTTGGACGCCACGTTCTGGTCCCGGTTCGCGGTCGGTTGGCCACCGCGGCCGGCCCGGCTGGTGCTGGTCGGGGGCCTGGTCGCCGGGGTGGCGCTGCTGCTGCTCGCGGCCGGAGCCGGCCAGTCCGGCGCGCAGTTGCCCGCGCTGTGGACCCTGCCGCCCACGGGTTTCGCCCTGGCCGCACTGTGGGCCGCGGCCTGGCGGTCGTCCGACGAGTCGGCGGACGCCGCGCGTGCCGGTCGGACGGCGACCGGTTGGCTCGTCGGGTCGGCCGCACTCGGCCCGCTCGCCTTCACCGACCCGGAAGAGATCAGCCTGCTGCTGATCGGCACCCGGGACGTCCCGTTCTGGGTGGCGGCCGCCACCGGCGTCGGGCTCGCCGTCGCCGTCCTGGTGGCCATCGGGTACGCGGTGCTGCTCGCCCGGCCGTCGGCGCGTACCCCGAGTCGTCGGTTCGCCGCCGTGACCGCCGTGGTGCTGGTGGTGGCGTTCGGCGTGGTCGACCTCGGCCCCGGCCAACCGGGCCTGTACGGCGAGCGACTGCTGGTGGTGCTACGCGCGCAGGCGGACCTGACCGGTCTGCCGACCGGCACGGCGGGTCGGGCGGGGCGGGACGCCCGGGCGACGGAGGTCTACCGGCGGCTGGTGACGACCGCCGAGCAGAGCCAGGCCGACCTGGTCCGGGAGCTGAGCCGACTTCGACTCGACCCGGTGTCGTACTACCTCGTGAACGCGGTCGAGGTGGACGGCGGCCCGGCGGTGCGCGCGTGGCTCGCCCGCCGACCGGAGGTGGACCGGGTGCTGATCAGCCAACGCCTCCGCCCACTGCCGGCCCCGGCCGGGCAGAACCGGGGCACCGCGCCCAAGCCCACCGGTCCGGAGTGGAACATCAGCCAGATCGGTGCCGACAAGGTCTGGTCCCAGCTCGGCGTGACCGGATCGGGCATCGTGGTCGGCAGCTCGGACTCGGGGGTGGACGGCACCCATCCGGCACTGCGGGCGCAGTTCCGCGGTGGCGACGACTCCTGGTACGACCCGTGGGACGGCACGCGCAGCCCCACCGACCAGGGCGGGCACGGCACCCACACGGTCGGCAGCGCGGTCGGGCGGGACGGCATCGGGGTGGCACCGGACGCGCAGTGGGTGGGCTGCGTCAACCTGGACCGCAACCTCGGCAGCCCCGGGCACTACCTGCAGTGTCTCCAGTTCATGCTGGCGCCCTTCCCGACCGGCGGTGACCCGTTCACCGACGGCCGCCCGGAGCGCGCCCCGCAGGTGTTGACCAACTCGTGGGGCTGCCCGTCCATCGAGGGGTGCGACCGGGGTGTGCTGCGCCCGGCCACCGCCGCGTTGGACGCCGCCGGGATCTTCGTGGCGGCCGCGGCCGGCAACACCGGCCCGTGGTGCGCGTCGATCGACGACCCGCCGGCTCCGTTCCCGGACGTGTTGACGGTGGGCGCGGTGGACTCGCAGCGACGGGTCGCCGAGTTCTCCTCGCGCGGACCGGTTCCCGGCGTGGGCAAGCCGGACGTGCTGGCGCCGGGTGTGGGCGTGGTGTCGGCCATGCCGGGCGGCACGTACGCCGCACTCGACGGCACCTCGATGGCGACCCCGCAGGTGGCGGGGGTGGTCGCGCTGATGTGGTCGGCGAACCCGGCGCTGGTCGGCGACGTGACCCGGACCCGGCAGATCCTGCGGGACACCGCGACGGCGGCCACGCCGACCTACCGCTCCCGCAACCCGTCCGACGACTGCGGCACCCCGTCGAACGTCACCGGGGCCGGTCAGGTCGACGCGTACGCCGCCGTTCGGGCGGCCGCGGGGGTGCGACCCGGTACCCGGTGATCTAGGGTCGGCGACCATGGACGCCGAGATCACCGTCACCGAGCTGAGCACCGACCTGGTCCCCGCCGTGGTACGGCTCTGCGAGCAGGCGCTCGACCTGCCCGAGGACGCCGCCGAGGCGGCCCCCGTCGTGGACGTGCTCTGGCCCCGGGCCGCCGCCGACCGGCGGGTGGTCGGGCTGGGCGCGTACCGGGGTGCGGACCTGGTCGGGGTGTTGATCTGCTCGGAGTCGGCGACCGAGCCGGGCATCGGGCACGTGGACCTGGTCGCGGTCCTGCCGGACCAGCGCCGTCGGGGCGTCGGCCGTTCACTGCTGCGGCGGGCCGAGCAGGTGCTCGCCGAGCGCGGCGTGACCGAGGTGCTGCTGGCCGGGAACCCGCCGTACTACGCGTGGCCGGGCATCGACGTCCGCTACACGCCGGCGGTGTGTGCCGCCCTCGCGCTCGGCTACCACCAGGACCGGACCGCCTGGAACATGACCGCGGACCTGTCGTACGACGGGTCGCCGGCCCTGCGGTCCACGGAGGCGGCGGAGCGTCGGCTGGCCGACCAGGGCGTGACCGTACGTCGGGCGGAGCCGAGGGACCTGCCGGCGCTCACCGCATTCGCCCGGTCCACCTTCGGCGGCGCGTGGGACGGCGAGTTGACAGGGTCGGTGGGTCGGGACGGCGCCGGTTGCCACCTCGCGGAGCGGGACGGCGAGGTGCTGGGCTTCGCCGCGTACGGGTCGTCCCGGCCGAGTTGGTTCGGGCCGATGGGCACCGCGCCGGCGGCGGAGGGCTCGGGCATCGGTGGGGTGTTGCTGCGCCGCTGCCTGCGGGATCAGCAGGCGGCCGGGCTGGACCGGGCGCAGATCGGCTGGGTGGGGCCGGTGCCGTTCTACTCGGGCAGCGCGGGCGCCTGGATCGAGCGGGTCTTCTTCCTGTACCGACGGACCTTGACCGACTAAAAGGGTCAAACAGGACATAGATCCATTCGCCCGCATCGGCCATCGACGCCCCCTACCGTTTCGGTAGAGGAGGCAGCCATGACCACGGATGACGACCAGACCGAGGACGGCACGCCGATCACCTGGAAACCGGTCGGCGAGCTACCCGGCCGACTGCCATTCGACCGGCTCGACTACGGCGACGCCGAACAACTCGCCGAGATGACCACCGACGGGGAGTCGCCGCTGGTGGACGAGCCGCGCGAGATGGTGGACGCCCCGATCCAACTGCTTCCGCCGTACGACCGGGCGCAGAAACGGCGCAACCAGCGCCCACTGCCGACCTGACGACGAACGGGGCGGACCGCGTCAGCGGCCCGCCCCGTTCGGTGTGTCGGAACTGGACTCAGAAGTCCATGTCCCCGCCACCCGGGCCGGCCGGGGCAGCCGGGGTCTTCTCCGGCTTGTCCGCGACGACGGCCTCGGTGGTGAGGAACAGCGCCGCGATGGAGGCGGCGTTCTGCAGCGCGGAGCGCGTCACCTTGGCCGGGTCGATGATGCCCGCGGCCAGCAGGTCGACGTACTCGCCGTTGGCGGCGTTGAGGCCGTGACCCGACTCGAGGTTACGGACCTTCTCCACCACGACGCCGCCCTCGAGGCCGGCGTTGACGGCGATCTGCCGCAGCGGGGCGTCCAGCGCGACCTTGACGATGTTCGCACCGGTCGCCTCGTCGCCGACCAGGTCGAGCTTGTCGAAGGCGGTCTTGCCGGCCTGGACCAGCGCGACGCCACCACCCGGGACGATGCCCTCCTCGACGGCGGCCTTCGCGTTGCGAACGGCGTCCTCGATGCGGTGCTTGCGCTCCTTGAGCTCGACCTCGGTGGCCGCGCCGACCTTGATGACCGCAACGCCGCCGGCCAGCTTGGCCAGCCGCTCCTGCAGCTTCTCCCGGTCGTAGTCGGAGTCGCTCTTGTCGATCTCGGCCCGGATCTGGTTCACCCGGCCCTGGATCTGCTCGGCGTCACCGGCACCGTCGACGATGGTGGTCTCGTCCTTGGTCACCACGACCTTGCGGGCGCGGCCCAGCATGTCGAGGCTGGCGGCGTCGAGCTTGAGGCCGACCTCCTCGCTGATGACCTGACCACCGGCGAGGATGGCGATGTCGGTCAGCATGGCCTTGCGGCGGTCACCGAAGCCCGGCGCCTTGACGGCGACCGACTTGAAGGTGCCACGGACCTTGTTGACCACCAGGGTGGCGAGAGCCTCGCCCTCCAGGTCCTCGGCGATGATCAGCAGCGGCTTGCCCGACTGCATGACCTTCTCCAGGATCGGGAGCAGGTCCTTCACCGACGAGATCTTGCTGTTGGCGATCAGGATGTACGGGTCGTCGAAGACGGCCTCCATACGCTCCGGGTCGGTCATGAAGTAGGCCGAGATGTAGCCCTTGTCGAAGCGCATACCCTCGGTGAGCTCCAGCTCCAGCCCGAAGGTGTTGCTCTCCTCGACGGTGATGACGCCTTCCTTGCCGACCTTGTCCATCGCCTCGGCGATGATCTCGCCGACGGTGCTGTCACCAGCGGAGATGGAGGCGGTGGAGGCGATCTGCTCCTTGGTCTCGACGTCCTTGGCGAGCTTGGACAGCTCCTCCGAGACGCTCGCGACAGCGGTCTCGATGCCCCGCTTCAGGGCCATCGGGTTGGCGCCGGCGGCCACGTTGCGCAGGCCCTCGCGAACCAGGGCCTGGGCCAGGACGGTCGCCGTCGTCGTGCCGTCACCGGCGACGTCGTCGGTCTTCTTGGCGACCTCCTTGACCAGCTCAGCGCCGATCTTCTCGTACGGGTCCTCGAGCTCGATCTCCTTGGCGATGCTCACACCATCGTTGGTGATGGTGGGGGCACCCCACTTCTTCTCGAGCACGACGTTGCGGCCCTTGGGGCCGAGGGTCACCTTCACGGCGTCGGCGAGCTGGTTCATGCCCCGCTCGAGGCCGCGGCGCGCCTCTTCGTCGAACGCGATCATCTTGGCCATACGGCGTTGTCCTCCTGGACACTCACGGGCCACCCGAGATGTGCCTCGGATGGGCCGCCTGGTGTACGCACCTTGGGACGTCGCCACCTGGCGACGACGACGTCCTTCGGCCGGGCCGGATAGCCCGCGACGACCGGCCGTGTGCCGCCCCGGCGTCTCCACGCCGGTGCGACCTGGCCCCACCGTCCCGACCATTGGCACTCACGGTATGCGAGTGCCAATGACTTGTTTAGCACTCTCCCCTGCCGAGTGCAAGCACGACGAAGCCGCTCAGCCGAGTTCCGCGGCGAGTCCGGTGGCGTTCACCGGCCCCTCATGAGCGCGCTGCTCGGTGTACGTCAGCAGCAGACCGATCATCTGGGCGAGGTGGGCCGGCAGGGCCAGGACAGCGGTGACCCCGATCACCACCACCGCGCCGAGCGCGGTGCCCGCCGACGCGAAGGGATCGGTGCCGAGAGCGGAGGTGCCGAACCCTTCCAGGGCGCTCGCGACGAAGCTGACCACGATCACCGCGAGGGCCACCAGGGCCACCCGCCCGAGCAGCAGGCCGAGCCGGTCGTGGAACATCCGGAACGATCGGCCGATCGGGTTGTGGCGCTCGAAGAGGTAGACCGGGCCCGCCATGCTCAACGCGAACGCCAGATAGATGCCCGGCAGCACGCAGAAGCAGATGCCGAAGCCGATGAGCAGGCTGATCAGCAGGGTCCACCCCCACAGCCCGAGCGCCCGACGGAGGCCGTAGCGCAGCGCGGCGTCGAGGCCGGCCGGTTGACCGGCTGCCTGCCGGGTGATCACCCAACTGCCGGCGGCCCACCCGACGGCCTGCACCAGGCCGATCACCAGACTCCCACCGACCAGCACGGCCAGGAGCCCCGCCAACTCCGCGACGAAGTCGTCCGGCAGTGCGGCGGTCGGATTGGTCTCGGCCTCGGCGGCCCAGGTCGCCGACGGGTCCACCCCGAGAGAGATCACCGACAGCACCGCCGCGGGCAGCACCTGGGTCAGCAGCATGATCGGCACCAACTGTCGCCAACCCCGGCGCAGCGCTCCCCCGCACCTGTTGAACCAGCCACCGATGCCGAAGCCGGGCGGCGTGACGAGGGGGTCGTTCGGGTCGAACCCGTAGCCGGGCGGATACCACCCGGCCGGCGGCCCCGGATACCACTGCTGCGCGCCGTACGGACCCGCGCCGGGTGGGTAACCCCCGGTGGGCGGGAACACCCAGCCCTGCGGCGGCGGACCGCCCGGCCCCCAGGTGCCCGGCGCAGGGTCCCACCCCGGCGGTAGGCTGGCCGGCTGTACGTGCTCGCCACCCGGCGGAGGACCGCCCACACCGGGTTGGCCCTGGGTCGGGTCGGACGGGCCCGGCTCACCTGGCCCGGAGGGTGGGGTGGACGAGGGTGGCTGGTCGGTCATGAACGCTCCTCAGCATCGGCTGGAACGGTTCACGATCTTCCCGGTTGCGCGCCCGTGCCGCTGCCCCGACGCGCGGGGCCGCTCGGTACGGGAGATTCAGCCGATGACGCGTACGTGTTCCGCCTGCGGACCCTTCTGGCCCTGCGCGATCTCGAACTCGACCCGCTGGCCGTCCTCCAACGCCTTGTAGCCGTCCATCTCGATCGCGGAGAAGTGAACGAACACGTCCTGACCGCCGTCGACGGCGATGAAGCCGTAACCCTTCTCGGCGTTGAACCACTTCACGGAACCCTGTGCCACGGTGCCACTTCCCTCACTCTGTGCGGCGTTGCCGGCCTGGCGCACGGCACAGCCGGACGCCATCGGAGCACCGCCTCAGCAATCGACGACGGCCATTGAAGCGGTGACCGAAATCGCACGCTACACGAGGAGTGACGGCCGTGCACGACCGCAAATCGGGCATATTCCAGCGCGGCCCGACGACGTCGAGGAACCCGTTTCCCGATCCGCCGGATCGGCGGCGGTGGATCCTGGCGAAGGGGCAGGCCGACCCCCGGGGCAACGGCCCGAGAGGCGTGGCCAGGAGCCCCGTCCGCCCTGTGGTAGGCATGCGGACATGACCACCGACACCGGCTCGCCCGTCCTGCGCCAGGCGGAGATCCGCCGAGTGCGGCCGACGGACGCCGCCCGGATGCGGGCGCTGCGTCTGGAGATGCTCGCCGACGCGCCGCTGGCCTTCCTGGAGACGATCGCGGACGCGGCGGCCCGGTCCCACGCCGAGTACGCCGCACGGATCGCCTACACCTCCGCCGGCCCGAACAACGCGCAGTTCGTCGCGGACCCGGGCGGCGGCCGGCTGGTCGGGCACGCCGGCGGCACCACCACTCCGGACGAGGCGGGGTTGACCGTCATCTACGCCGTGTACGTCACGCCCACCTGGCGGGGCAGCGGCCTTCTCGGCGAGCTGATCGACGGCGTCGCGGCCTGGTCGCGGGCCTGCGGGCGACCGGAACTGCTGTTGGAGGTGGTGGTGGGCAACGACCGCGCCTACCGCGCCTACCAGCGGCTCGGCTTCGAGGACACCGGTGTACGGGTCCCCCACCCCAACATCCCAGCGATGACCGAGCTGCAGATGCGCCGCCCAGCCTGACCCCGCCGACCTCCCCCGCCAGCGACCGGTGATCAAGAGGTTTGCGTCAGGAATCGCGCTGATCCTGACGCAAACCTCTTGATCACCTTGGGGGTCGGGCGTCGGGAGTCGGCTGGGCGCTGGGCGTCAGGCTGGGCGTCGGGACTGGACGATGCGGAAGCGGTTGGCCACGTAGGCCCCGTCGGTCAGGGCCGCGTTGGCCGCCGCGTTGGCGCCACTGCCGTGGAAGTCGGAGAACGCCGCCGACTGGTTCACGAAGACCCCGCCGGTGAGGTTGCAGGACAGGTGCACCCCCACCTCGACCGCGACCGCCTCGGTGGCGTCCAGCACCGACTCGTCGGTGGAGTAGACCCCGGCGGTGAGCGCACCCTTCTCGCCGACCGTCCGGCGCAGCAGCTCCAGACTGTGCGCGGTGGAGTCGGTCGCGATGACGAACGAGATCGGCCCGAACCACTCCCGGCCGTAGGTCTCCGCGTCGTCCGCGGCCAGCTTCACGATCGCCGGGGTACGCACCACCGCGTCCGGGAACGCCGGGTGGGTGACGGTCTGCGACTCCAGCACCGGGGAGCCGACCTTCGTCACGTCGGCCAGCCGTTCCAGCACCCCGTCGTTGACGATGGCGCCGGTCAGCTCCACGCCCCGGGCCGGGTCGGCGGTGAGCTTGCCGACGGCGGCGGCGATCCCGCCGGCCACCTCGTCGAAGCTCTTGTGCCCCTGGTCGGTCTCGATGCCGCCGGTCGGGATGAGGATGTTCTGCGAGGTGGTGCACATCTGACCGCTGTAGAGGGTCAGCGTGAAGCCGAGGTTGCGGCACATGCCGGCGAAGTCGTCGGTGGAGTCGATGACGACGGTGTTCAGACCGGCCTTCTCGGTGTAGACCGACGCCTGCCGGGCGTGCGTCTCCAGCCAGTCGCCGTACTCGGTCGAACCGGTGAAGTCGACGATCTTGACGGCCTGGTGCAGGGCCAGGTCGCTGGCGAGCTTCTCACCGGGGGCCTCGGCCGCCAACATGATCAGGTTCGGGTCGAAGCCGGCCTCGGCGAGCACCTCCCGCGCGTACTTCACGGTGATGGCCAGCGGCAGCACCGCCCGCGGGTGCGGCTTGACGATCACCGGGTTGCCGGTGACCAGCGAGGCGAACAGCCCGGGGTACGAGTTCCAGGTCGGGAAGGTGTTGCAGCCGATCACCAGCGCCACCCCACGCGGCACCACGTGGAACGTCTTGGTCATCCGCAGCGGGTCGCCCTTGCCGGCGGCCTTCTCCCAACCGGCGGTGCCCGGGTGCCGGGTCATCTCGGAGTACGCGTACGCCAGCGCCTCCAGGGCACGATCCAGCGCGTGCGCGCCACCGGCCTGGAAGGCCATCACGAACGCCTGTCCGCTGGTGAACTGCACCGCGTTGGCCAACTCGAAGATGTGCTTGTGCAGCCGGTCGAGGATCTCCAGGCAGACACCCACCCGGGCCTGCGGACCGGCGTCGCGCCACGCGGGCAGCGCGGCCGAGGCGGCACTCACCAGCTCGCCCGGTCCGGCGTGCGGGTACCGCACCGCCAGCTCCACCCCGAAGGGGCTCGTCTCGGTGGCGACCCGCCCGCCGGTGCCCGGCTGGTCGAGCGGGAAATCACCACCGAGGTACGCCTCGAAGGCGGCCTTACCGTCGGCGGCGGCGGTCTCGCCGTACACCCGGGGGCTGGGAGATTCGGGATAGGCGGACCAGTAACCCCGCTCCGTGATCGCGGTCAGCGCACGGTTGAGGGTGTCGGCGTGCCTCTCGTACAGGGGATGCGGGGTCTCCGTCATGCCCGCCATCATGCCGCAGTCGAGTTCGGGAGCAGAAGCGCCAATGGCCGCGGGGTTGCGCGCGGCGGCAGCGGGTAACCGCGGGCCTTCGGCCAGGGAAGCCGGCCAGGGGAGGGCGGCGGGTGAGGATCACCGAGATCCGGGTGCACGGGGTCGCCGACAAGGGGCCCGAGGCGATCCTCGACCGACCGATCGTCACGCGAGTCGCGGGAGACGACAACGCCGGCTTCTACGGGCCGCGGCCCGGCTACGGTGCCCCCGCCGACCGCGGCGGGGTGGCGCTTGAGGCATACCGCTGGAGCAGGCTGACCGGCGGCACCGCGACCCGGACGTTCTCTCTGGTGCTGCTTCTACCGTTCATGCTCAGCAACATCGCGGTCTGGATGCTGCCGGTCACCGGTTGCAGCGGCCGCGCCGCGCGGGCGCTGTGCCGACTGCTGGCCGCGACGATGACCGCGATGTACGTGCTCTCCACCGTCGGGGTGTCCCTCGACCTGATCGCCTGGCAGTGCGCGGCCTACCCGAGGTGCATGGAGGGGCGACGGGAGATTTCCTGGCTGGGCGACGTGCCACCCGGCCAGCGGCTCGCGCTGCTGGCCGTACCGCCGATCATCGCGATCGTCCTGATCTGGCGGCTCGGTGCCCGAACCTGGCAGCTCCCCGAGGACAGCGACCACGCGCCCGGGGTGGGTGCGGACCGGCTCGACGCGCCCGCCTTCTGGGACACCCGCTCGCTGCTGCGCCGCCTGCGCTCGGTTCACGTCGCGGTGGCGCTGGGCACGCTCGACCTCGCTCTGCTGCTGGCCCTGGCGCCGCACGACGCCACAGTGCCCGGCTGGCTGCTGCTGGCCGCGGACGTGGCGCTGCTCGCGGGCGCTGTGGTGCTGCTCTGCCGGCCGACGATCGAGCGGCGTGGGGAGACCGACCAGCGCAGCTCGCGAACGATCCGCTGGGCGGCCGTCGCGCTCACCGCACTGACCCTGGCGTACGCACTGCTGCCACGGCCGCCGTGGAAGGCCGAGGGCATGTTGCCGGGGTACGGGATGCTGGTCGCCGGCTTGTTCGCGGGGCAGGTGGCGCTGCTCGCGATCCTCGGCCTGGTGGTCGTGGTGCAGCGCCGTTCCCTTCCCCGGCCCCTCTTCCTGCTGGCCGGGCTCGGCGCGCCGGTGCTGATAACCGTCGCGATCGGGTTGGGCGTCGCCTACGACTCGGGCCTGACCTACGGGCTCGCCGAGTATCTGGACCGTGGTTCCAGCCCGACGCCGGCACGGCCGCTGCCGCCTGGTGCGCCACCGTTGTCGCCGCCGATCGCCTTCCGCTGGGTAACCCTCGGCTTCACCCTCGCAACGCTCCTGGTGCTCGTGACGGCCCTGCTGATACCCCGGATCGGCCGGGATCGTCGCCGCCGGGAGGCCGAGGGCCTGGTCCGGCGGGACTACCCGGAAGCCTCCCGGGCCGCCCCCGAACGGGTCCGGGCCGTCCGCGACGCGATCGTGCGGGCCCGGCTGACGGATCGGCTCGGGCCACTGCTGGCCACCGCGTACGTGGTGTTGGCGCTGCTCACCCTCGCGGCGGCCGGGCTCTCGGTGATCGGTCCGGGGCCGGGTGCGCTCGCTTTCCGACTCGGGGGCGAGCCGCTGGCCCGTCCGGTGATCTTCGTGACCGACCTGGGCGCCCTGCTGATCGGGCTGTTCGCCATAGTCCTCGCCGTGCTGGGGCTGGTCGCCTACCGATCCGGCGCGATCCGCCTGGTCGGGGTGCTCTGGGAGCTGGCCACCTTCTGGCCGCGTGCCGTGCATCCACTCGCCCCGCCGTGCTACGTCGAGCGGGCGGTTCCCGAGCTGAGCCGTCGGATCGGCCAGCTCACCGCCGACGGGAACGCGGTGCTGCTGTCCGGGCAGAGTCACGGCAGCGTGCTCGCGGCGGCGACGGTCCTTCAACTGCCCGACGACTGCCGCCGGCGGGTGGCCCTGCTCACCTACGGCGCCCCGCTCGGAAACCACTACCGGCGGGTCTTCCCGGCTTACGTCAGCGACGAGATGTTGCGCGAGGTCGGCGACCGGTTGGCCTGGCGGTGGATCAACCTGTGGCGGTACACCGACGCGGTGGGCGGAGCGGTGTTCGCCCCGTTCGTCAACGGTGCCGACGACCCGGCCGCCCGGGTCGACCGTCGGGTACGGGACCCGAAGGGATTGCTCATCCCACCGACCGACACCGTGCCCCCGCCGGTGCAGGGCCACCGGTTCACACCGGACGACGATTTCCACGCCGCGATTCGCGATCTGGTCGGGCGGTTGAAACGGACGGACGGATGAACGGCCGCGTCAGAGGGTGAGCTGCCAGTCGGTCCAGGCGTCCACCGGGCGGAAGCCGAGCTGCTCGTTGATCGCCACCATGTAGCTGTTGCTCGCCGCGTTCCAGGTGTCGATCACGCGGACCGCCGGTTCGTGGGTGAGCAGGTGGTGCAGGTTCTCGGCCTTGGCGATCAGGCCGAGCCGGTGCCCCCGGTGGGCCGGGTCGACGATCGTGATCTGCTGGTACGCGTGCCAGTCGGCGGAGGCGCCCACGTCCAGCAGGGTCCAGGCGACCATCCGGCCGGACGCCTCGTGTCGCATCCCGAGGTGGTAGCGCCGACGGCCCCTGGCGTCCAGGGCGCGCTCGTTGCCACGGATGCGGTCGGCGTCGACCTGCTCCGGTTCCCACTGCACGTCGCCCATGGGCGCGTCCATCATGAGCCGGCCGTCCAGGTAGGCGACGTCCGCGACGTACTCCTGCGGGGTTGTTCCCTGCCAGCAGACCGAGTGGTAGCCCTCGGCCCGGGGTCGGGCCTCGGCCAGCGCCGCGCGCAACGCGACCCGGTCGATCCCACCGACGTCGAGTCGGCGACGCACCTCGGCCAACGCGGGCCGGGCGCCGGTGGCGGCGGCGAACGCGTCCCCCGCGGCCGACCGCGCCGGCCCGTCGGGCAACGCGGAGACGGCCATCGCGACGACCCGCTTGCGACCGTGCTCACGGAGCAGACGCACCGCGTACTCGTGCAGCGCCCGGCCGACGCCCCGCCGCCGTAGGTCGGGGTGCACCACCAGCTCGACGGTGGCG
Organism: Micromonospora sp. WMMD1155; assembly: GCF_029581275.1. Lineage (NCBI taxonomy): Bacteria > Bacillati > Actinomycetota > Actinomycetes > Micromonosporales > Micromonosporaceae > Micromonospora > Micromonospora sp. WMMD1155. Next base: position 3,252,459 of record NZ_CP120742.1, on the reverse strand, counting down.
TTGTCGGTGTTGTCCAACTGGGGCAGGTCGAGCTGGAGGTATCCGGCCGGCACACCGTCGAGTCGGGCCAGCGCCCAGAGCGACCGGGTGCCGGGCATCGGGGTGTGGACCATTGCGTCGAAGCGTCGCCGGCAGAAGGGCGGGAAGTCCGGCAGGTCGGCGTCGTTGGCCGCCGACCCGATCCGGTACGCCTCGTCGACAGCGGCCCGGTCGGCGCCGTCGAACGACGTGATGGTGATGCTCATGCCGCCGAGCGTGCACCCGGGAAAAGCGATCGGGCCAGCGAATTATTCGCTGGCCCGATCGAACGTGGTCGGGAGGGACACTCGCACAACGCCTCCGGCGTTGGGTCGTAAGAACTTCAAAAGTCTTCGGCGAAATGCCCTCCCGCACGGAGCATCTTGCGCCGTCCGGTTCCTGCCGTCAAGTCCGTAGCGGCGGGTTTTCCACACTCCCAGCGAAAACCCAGTTACCCGGCGGATCGCCCGCCCTCCGTCCGGGCGGTCCGCGCTCAGCCGAGTAGACCCGCGTCGCGGGCGGCCCGCAGCGAGGGCTTGATGTGGTGGGTCGGCCCGACCTGACCGGCCACCGCGTCGATGGTCTTCAGACCCTCGCCGGTGTTGAACACGACGGTCTCCTTGGTCGGGTCCAGCCGACCGGACTCGACAAACTTGCGCAGCACCGCGACGGTGACGCCGCCCGCGGTCTCCGCGAAGACACCCGTCGTACGGGCCAGATCGCGGATACCGGCCCGGATCTCGTCGTCGTCGGCGTACTCCATCCAGCCGCCGGTGCGGCGGACCGCCTCCAGGGCGTAGAGGCCGGCGGCGGGGTCACCGATGTTGAGCGACTTGGCGATGCCGGTGGGCTTGACCGGGGTGATCGTGTCGGTGTCGGCGTGCAGCGCCACGGCGATCGGGTTGCAGCCGGCCGACTGCGCGCCGAAGACCTTCCAGCCCCCGGCCGGTGCCTCGACCAGGCCGATCTCCACCAGCTCGGAGAACGCCTTGTCAATCTTGGTGAGCAGCTCGCCGCTGGCCATCGGGATGACCACCTGCGCCGGGATCCGCCACCCGAGCTGCTCGGCCACCTCGTAGCCGAGCGTCTTCGAGCCCTCCGCGTAGTACGGCCGGACGTTGACGTTGACGAACGCGGTGTCCTCGAACTCGTCGGTCTCCACCAGCTCGCCGCAGAGCCGGTTGACGTCGTCGTACGAGCCGTCGATGGCGACCAGCTCACCGCCGTAGACGGCGGTGGTGATGACCTTGCCCTGTTCCAGGTCGCTGGGGATGAAGACCACCGAGGGCACTCCGGCGCGGGCGCCGTGCGCGGCCACCGAGTTGGCCAGGTTGCCGGTCGACGCGCACGCGAACCGGGTGAAGCCCAGTGCCCTCGCCGCGGTGAGCGCCACCGAGACGACCCGGTCCTTGAAGGAGTGGGTGGGGTTGGCGCTGTCGTCCTTGACCCAGAGCGGCGCGGTGACGCCCAGCTCGGCGGCGAGGTGCGGGGCCGCCACCAGCGGCGTCAACCCCGGGTCGAGCGTGACCCGGGTGCTCGGGTCCTGACCGGCGGGGAGTAGTGCGGCGTACCGCCAGATGTTCTTCGGCCCGGCCTCGATCTGCTCCCGGGTGACGGTCGCCAGGGCGGCGGTGTCGTACTCGACCTCCAGCGGGCCGAAACACTCGTAACAGGCGTGCTGGGCCGCGAGCGGGTAGCGCGCCGAACAGGCACGGCAGACCAGGGCGCGGGCGGGGCTGGCGGAGGTGTCGATGCCGGAGGCGGCGAGCGTCGACGTCATGTCGAGAGTCCTCTCATCTTTCCCCGCATCGCACGGTGCGGCGGGGACGGAATTGGCACCTGCCCCGCCGGTCGCTCAGCGGTGAGCGCGCGGGGTGGTTGCCGGGGCGTCGTCGGGCCGTATCCCTCAGCCCCTCTGGATGAGGTATGCAGTTGTGCCGCCGAGTCTAGGACAACGCTGTCCGCCCTAGCTACCGCCGATCCCAGCCAGTGGGTCAGCGAGCGCTCACCGCCTCGCGGTCGGTCACCGCGATCGGATCCGTCACCGCGCTCGCGGCGGGCAGCGACGAGGCCCGGGTCCGGGGACGGTTGGCCAGGTTCGCGGCGACCAGCGCGGCGATGGTGACGGCGGCACCGACCAGCTCGACCGGCTCCGGACGGTAGCCGCGGGCGATCTGCACAGCGAACGTGGTCACCGGGACCAGGTTCATGAACAGCGCGGCGTTGGCGGCTCCGAGTCGCTGCACTCCGGTGTTCCAGGCCAGGACCGCGATGACGGCTCCCACGATCACGGCGTACGCCAGCTGTGGGGTGACCGCCACCAGGTCGGCGGCGGCCGGCGCATGCTGCCAGCCGACGGCGTCCGCGCCGATACTCACGGCCAGCATGGCGGCGGTGCCGGCGAGCGCGGTGAGCGTGGTGAAGCGCAGTGGCGACCACGTGCCGAAGCGGCTGGCGCCGTGCGTGTAGACGCCCCAGCCGAGCACCGCGCCGATCATCATCAGGCCGCCGAGACCGAACTGACCGAGCCCGGCAAGGCTTCCGCGCGTGATCACCAGGCCGACGCCGAGGAGCGCCACCAGGGAGAGACCCAGCAGGAGAGGCTTCGGGCGTACGCCGTCACGGGCCCACCGGACCAGCTGGGTGATCACCGGGGTGGTGGCCACGAAGAGCGCCACCTGCTGCGGAGCGGCGTGTTCGAGCGCCAGCCCGGTGAGCACGTTGAAGCCGGCGAAGCCGACCACTCCGAGCACCACCACCTCGACCGTCCGGACGCCGGGCCGCAGCGCGTCGGCACCCTCGCGGAGACGCAGGATGGCGACCAGGACGACGGCGGCGAGAAGGTAGCGGGCGGTGGTCAGGTTGAGCGGGTCGACCCGGTTCAACGCGCTGGCCAGGACCGGGAACATCACCCCCCAGCCGAGGGCGGCGAGCAGTGGGTAGGCGGCGGCGCGGGGTCGCATCGGCAGCTCCAATGTTCGAGTATCGTCGAACCAACGACACCGACCCTAGGAGCTTGTTCGACTATTGTCGAACAACGGTTACACTGGTCACATGGAGCCGCACGAACCCGACCTGAGCGCCGTACCGGTCACCGCCGTGCTGGCCGCACTCGCCGACGACGTGCGGCTGCAGATAGTCCGGGCGCTCGCCGAGGGCGGCGAGGCCGCCTGCGGAAGCTTCGACTTCGGCGTCTCCAAGGCGACTCGCAGCCACCACCTGAAGGTGCTGCGCGAGGCGGGCCTGACCCGCACCCGCGCCGCCGGCACGAGCCGGCTGGTGCGGCTCCGACGCGACGAGCTGAACAGGCTCTACCCCGGCCTGCTGGACGCGGTCCTCACCTCCCGCCCGGCGGGCTGACCGCTCCCCACCCGCCAGCGTCACCGCCACGCCCGGCGGGGGACCACCTCCTCTCGCGCGCCCTTTGGAGCTGAATCGTTTGCGGCATCGGGCCGGCAGGACCGCCCTCGCTCCCCCGAACCCGCACGCGTCGCCGGAACCGCCTCGTCGAGGCTCCGGCGACGCGCGGCACGGGTCTGCTCAGACGGACACCGGGCTGGGCTCGGCCACCGAGGACGGCAGTGCGTCGGCGCGGCGTCGGAAGAGCAGTGCGTCAAGCGCCCACGGGCCGGAACCGAGTGCGGCGACCAGCAGGAACGACCAGCAGAAGAGGGCCGACAGTTCGCCCCCGTTGTGCAGTGGCAGCAGGTGGTCCGGCTGGTGCACGACGAAGTAGGCGTACGCCATCGAGCCGGACGCCAGGAACGCGGCGGGTCGGGTGAACAGCCCGACCAGCACCAGGGCGCCGCAGACCAACTGGATCAGCGCCGCCCACCAGCCGGGCCAGGTGCCGACCGGTACCGCTTGGCCGGTCATGGGGTTGCCGCCGAACAACCCGAAGACCGAAGTCAGACCATGCAACGTGAACAGCAGACCGATCACGATGCGAAACAGGGAGAGGGTCGGCCCGCCGAGCCGAGAGACGTCCATGGGTACCTCCATCGAAGGAAACAGATCTCTTCAATGTGAAGCATGAACGTATCGACGGTTATAACTTCTTTGCTAGTGGGAAAGTCCCCGGTCGGAATGTACCGTCGCCCAGGGCCCCGCGTCGAGCAGCAGCAACGCCACAGCCGCGACAACCGCGCCCCCGAGCTGCGCAAATAGGCCAGTCGAGGTAGGCCAGTCGAGGTAGGCCAGCCGCCCTGGACACGCTCCCACACTGTGGGTGCGGCCCGTTGCGCCCACCTCCCACACGGGCTTGGTGCAGCCCTCACCCCCGGGACGAGGCGTCTCGCGAGTCATGCGACCTCGCTCGCCGAGACAGCGTTGCGCTCGAATTCTCGTGATGCGGGCATGCGAGGTGCTCACAGCTAGGCACACCTACCACTAGTCGTCGGCTCGATCACGTACGAAGACGCCGCGACCCTGATGACCCTCAACCAGGCCCTCAGCGCGAAGTGTCAGCATGGCCGAACGGATGACCTGGGTAGACACCCCGTAGTGGGCGCACAGTTCGGAGATGGACGGCAGCTTGTCACCAGGCTTCAGGTCGCCCGACCTGATCCGATCGCGAATCTCGGTGGCTATGCGCTCATAGAACGGCGTGACTGACATGGTGGTGCTCCCTCGTCGGCACCACCATCTGACCACTCTTCGCTTATGACATCAAGTTCTTGGTGTTTCAAGGGTTGCACTACTGATACTAGGCATCATATGTTGAGGCCGAGGCGACCCTCGTCGGCAAAACAAGGGGCGACTCACCCCGGGTACGCCCGGTTCGCCGGGGCAGCACCCCCCTGTGCTGCTGCCCCGGCATCCCTGAACCCCCACGAGAGGAGTCCACCCGTGACCGTGTCGGAGACAGCGGCGGAAGTGCCGGCGGCGAGCGCGATCTGGTCGGTCGAGCAGGTGACGGCCGAGCTGCGCGAGACGTACCTCGCCGTCGCCGCCGCCGCCGTGTTGCTGGAACGGACTGGGGCCGGCTGCGCCCACCCGGCGATCCGGCTGGCCCGGCGCAGCGGTGAGGATGCGCTCGACCTGGCCGGCGACGCGGAGCGGCAGCTCAGCGACGGCGTTCACCTGCTTCGCGCCGACGCCGGCCACCAGGATCGGGCCACCATCGCCGGATTGGTCGAGGTGTTGGACACCGTCCGGGACCAGTTGGCCGCCGCCGCAGCCCGGGTCGGGCAGCTTCCCGCCCGGATCAGCATCGCCGGGCAGGAACTCGTCGGCAGCGACCACCGCGACCCGAGCACCGAGACGGCGGCCGGGCAGTGGCACCGGGCCGCCGACCAGCTCGGGCTGATGACCGAGAGCCTGTCCGCGGCGGTCGCCGCGCTCACGTCGTACACCGGCGGGTTGTCCGGCGCGGAACCCGCCGCCACCTGAACGTGCCCGCGGACCTGCGCGGGACGGGAAGGCCCGGGGCGGGTGCCGGTCGACCCCGCCCGCCCCGGTGCCGCCCGGCACCAGCATCGAACGGAAGGCGGTCCACAGTGATCTACCAGACCATGCGGCGCCTGCTCCCCCAGCACGTCCGCGCCGCCACCTTCGGCGTCCGCCGGTGGCGCGGCCTCGACCCCACCCAGGTGTACGGCTACCTCGACCTGATCGCCGACGAGTTGGAACGACTCACCCGCGATCTCGCCACCGCGAACACCGAGGGTGAACGCATCCGGCAGGCGCTGCGGCAGTGGCAGTCGCGGCACACCGCCTGCCGGCACACCTCGACCGCGGCGAACAGCGGGTGGTCCCGGTGACCGAACCCCACTGGATCATCCACCTGCCGACCACCCTGCGGCGGGTCGACGACGCTGCGGCGCTGGCCATGGCACTACGCCACTCCCTCGGCCATGTGCTCGCCATCGACTTCGGCGAGACGACGTTGAGCGAGGAGGACCGCCAGTTCGTGCGTACCCGAGTCTGGTGTGACCACCGCCTGCCCGGCGGCCACCGCTGCATCCTGCCCGCCGACCACCGCGGCGGGTCGTGCGCGGCGCAGCCCTGGCAAGCGTGAAAACATGCTCGGATGAGTCCCGTCAGTCGTCGTCGTAAGCGTGCCAGGTCCAACCGCTCCGGCCAGCGGGTCGTGCGTCGCGCCACGCCCGTCGAGGCGGTCCAGTGTGACTGCCCGGCCTGCTCGGATGCTGACTTCGACCCGCAGAGCTTCATCGATGACCTGGTCGCCGGCGCTGCCGACCTGGTGAAGACAGATGACCCCATCGAGGCCGAGCTGTTCGCCGCGACGTTCCTGGCCGCCGGCGACCTTGCCGGCGAGGACTTCACCGAGGCCCTTGACGACGGGATGCTGCCGGCCTTCGCCGAGGTCGGCACGCCGGAGGCGCTCGCGGTGCTGCTCGCGGTCGACGCCGTCCGCACGGGCACCATCGCCGGAGCCGCCGCCCAGCGGCTGATCGACGAGGGCGTTGCGGCCCCGGGTTGGGCCGACGAGCTGCGCCAGCCGGTGCGGGTCGGCCCGTGTCGGCGGCTTGCCGACCCGGCGGGCGACGGGTCGATGCTCGTCTGCTCCTTCGAGCGAGCCGGGCGTTCGTACGGGTTCGTCGTCCACGTCGACCACCTCGACTGTGACGCGGCGGCCGACATCGTGCTCTTCCCCGCTGACGCCATGGACCAGGTTGTCACCACCATCCGGCAGAACGCAGATCGGGTCGGCCTGACGATCGCCGAGGAGGTGTTGGACCCTGACGAGTTCCGGTGGCAGGTCGAACGGGCCCTCGACGCCCGCGCCGACCACGACCGGGAACTCGACCCCTCGGAGTTCGACGACGACCTCGACGACGAGGCCGGGGCGAGCTACCACATGCTGGCGGTGCTGTTGCGCGCCCGGGTCCGTACGCTGCCCGAGCCGACCCGCCCACCAGCCGAGCACGCCGCTGGCGGCCGTCCACCCACCCTCGACCTGCTGGACATGATCTCCCAGATCGCCGGGCAGGCACAGCAGATCCAGAACCGTGGGCGACGGGCTGTCGGGGCGCGGAAGCTGCCGTCCAAGCGGAAGAAGTCCGCGCCACCGGCGCCCATCTACCAGATCAAGGTGGGTCTGCGCGGGGCGAAGCCGCCGATCTGGCGGCGACTGGAGCTGCCCGCCGACACCAGCCTGGCCGACCTGCACGACATCATCCAGGTGGCCTTCGGCTGGTACGACTCGCACCTGCACGTCTTCAACACGCCGTACGGCGATTTCGGGATCGCCGACCGAAAGTTGGGTCACCGCGCCGAGGCACCGGTGACCCTGGAACAGGTCGCGCCCGAGGTCGGTGACCGGTTGCGATACACGTACGACTTCGGCGACGACTGGGAGCACGAGATCACGGTCGAAAAGGTGCTGGATCGCCAGCCGGTCGGCTATCCGCGCTGCACCGGCGGTCGGCGTGCGGCCCCGCCGGAGGATTGCGGCGGCGTCTGGGGCTACGCCGAACTTGTCGAGGTGTTGGGCGATCCCGACCACCCCGAACACGGCGACCGGCTGGAATGGCTCGGACTCGCCTCGGCCGCCGAATTCCAGCCCGCCCGTTTCGACGCCGCCGAGATCACCCAAGCCCTCACCGGAAGGGGCCACAGGTGACCGATCCGGCGGGCGAGCTGATCCTCTACCGCGCCGACGACGGCGGCTCCGTCGTCCAGCTGCGGGCAGCCAAGGGGACGGTCTGGCTGACCCAGGCTCAGATGGCGGAGCTTTATGGCACCTCGGTACAAAACATCGGGCAGATCGTGTCTCGGGTGCTGGCCGACGCGGAGGTGACCGAGGCAACTATCAACTCTGAGTTGATAGTTCGCATCGAGGGCACACGGCAGGTGCGGCGTGAGGTCAAGGTCTACAACCTGGAGATGATCCTGGCTGTCGGCTACCGGGTCACCACACCTCGCGCCGTGCAGTTCCGGCAGTGGGCGACGACAGTGCTGTCGGAGTACCTGGTCAAGGGCTTCGCCATGCAGGACGAGCGACTCAAGGACGTCGCGGCGGCGGACTACTTCGACGAGCTGCTGGAACGCATCCGCGACATCCGCGCGTCGGAGAAGCGCTTCTACCAGAAGGTTCGTGACATCTTCGCCACCACCGAGCTGAACAGCCTGACGACGATGTTTCTCGACTTCGCCGAAGATCGGGCCCGCCGTCGGCAGCAGATTTGATGGCGGAGTGGGTTCAGCGAGCCGATGCGTTCCTGACCTTCAATGAGCGGCAGGTGTTGGGTGGTGCTGGTCGGATATCGTCGGCTGCCGCCGAGGCGCGGATAGGGCCGGTGTACGCCGAATACGACCATCGGCGCCGCGCTGTGCAGGCTGAGGAGGCACGCCGGCAGGAGGAGCAGGACCTCGCCGAACTATTGGAGCTCGAACGGCGCGACCGCCTCAATGAAGGATCACCAGACGGCGTTCCGTGATCCGGCGAGCAACGCGGCAAACTATTCAGCTCCAGGGCCAGGAGAGGTGCCCCGCCAGCACACGTGTGGGCGCAGGGAGAGCCGGCGAAGCCGAGGCCGGGCGGCGGTGCGCCGCTCACGTGCGCGAGGATCACCAGATGATCTTCCGCGACACGGCAGCGCTGCGACGCATCACCGCGACTGTCGCGATGACTCTCGTACTTGGCGGCTGCACTCGTGACCATCAGGGCCAGTCCGGAGACCCGAGCCGGCCTCCCCCCGGGTCGAGGGCGGAAGCAGGCCCAACCGCCAGCACCGAGCCGCCGGCCGAGTGCCCGACGAGCGGCGTGCGGATCCGGTCCACCGGCGGGGACGCCGCGATGGGCCTGCGCGCCCTCGGTCTTGAGCTGGTCAACTGCGGCGACCGCCCCTACCAGCTCAACGGTTACCCGATCCTGCACGTGTTCGACGAACAGCGCGAGCCGATCATGTTGCGCGTCGTCAACGGCGCCGGGGAGATCACCTCGGGCTTCGACCAGCCGGCCCGGCCGGTCGATCTCGCCCCCGCCGAGCGGGCCACGGCCGTGGTGCTCTGGCGCAACCTGGTCACCGACTCGACAGTTGTGGCCACCAACGGCGAGTTCCTGACCGTGGCGCCCGCCGCTGGGCAGCCTGCCGAAGAGGTCGACCCGGACGGGCCGATCGACCTGGGCAACACCGGTCGGATCGGTGTCAGCGCCTGGAAGAAGGCCGACCCGGCCACGCCGGTGCCGACGCGTCCGGCCCGGCCGCCGGCGCCGAGCGCGGTGCCGTCGTCGGTGAGCCCACCCGACAGCCGGCTGTGAGCCGACCCGGCTACGACGTGATGTCCTTGCGGGTGAAACGCCAGAACGCCAGCCCCCAGAACAGCGTCGCATAGCTGATCGCCGAGACGCAGCCTCGTACCACGTCGTCAGTTTGCACCGGGGTCGACAGCAGCCCCAGCCAGGCGGTGCTGAAGTGGGTGGGCAGGAAGTCGCGTACCGCGCCCAGGGCGGTGATCTGGTCCAGGATGCTGGACAGGATCCAGAGCAGTACCGCGCCACCCACCGCGCCCAACGCGGCGTCCGTGGTCACCGACAGCAGGAACGCCAGCCCGGCCACCACCAGGAGTACGACGGCCAGGTAGCCGAGCACCGCCAGCAACCGGAGCAGCCCCTCGGTGGGTTCCAGCTCGGCGGCGACGGTGCTGCGCAGCGGCGACCAGCCGTACCGCAGGGTCCCGACCAACAACGCGGTGCCGGCCAACAACAGCAGGGCCAGCCCCGAGTACGCGAGCGCGACCACCAGCTTCACCGCCAGCAACCGAGCCCGGGGCACCGGGATCGCCAACAGGTAGCGCAGGCTGCCCCAGCTCGCCTCGCTGGCCACCGTGTCCCCGCAGAAGAGCGCGACGACGACCACCAGCAGGAACGACGCCGACACGAAGATGGAGAACAGGGTGAAGTTGAGGCCGCCGGAGGTGGCCAACTCGACCAGGCTGGAGAACTCGTTGCGGCCGTTGTCGTCGTCGCCCGAGTCGAACTGGAACGCGATCAGGATGATCAGCGGCAGCAGCACCATGAAGCCGAGCGCCAACTGGGTCCGCCGCCGGGACGCCTGCCGCCGGAACTCCGCCGCGAAGGGCAGGGTGGCCGACGGCCGGTAACCGCGGGCCTCGCCCGCTTCGGACACCACCATCACCGGTCACCGCTTCCCCGAGAGTTCTCGCCCACCAGGGCGAGGAACGCGTCCTCCAGGCGGCGCCGGGGCACCACCCGGTCCACCCCGATGCCGGCGCGCACCAGCTCGGCCACCACCTCGCTGCGGGCCGTGCCGTTGGTGTCGACGACCAACTGCCCGTCGCTCTCCGGGAGCACCCGGACGCCGTGCAACCGGTCCAGCACCGCCCGTGCCGCCTCCGGGTCGGTGACGTCGAACAGCACGCTCGGCGACTCGCCCACGATCTCCTCCACCGGCCCGGACGCCACGATCCGCCCCTTGTTCACCACCACCGCGTGGGTGCAGGTCTGCTCCACCTCGGCCAGCAGGTGACTGGAGACCAGCACCGCCCGCCCGTCGGTGGCATAGCGCTGGAGCACCCGGCGCATCTCGGCGATCTGCGGTGGGTCGAGCCCGTCGGTGGGTTCGTCCAGCACCAGCAGCTCGGGGAGGCCGAGCATGGCCTGGGCGATGGCCAGGCGCTGCCGCATGCCGTGGCTGTAGTTCTTGATCCTCCGGTGCACCGAGTCACCCAGGCCGGCGATCTCCAGCGCCGCGTCGAACTGCGCGTCGTCCCACGGCCGCCCGGTGGCTCGCCAGTACGCCTTGAGGTTCTCCAGGCCGGAGAGGTGCGGCAGGAACCCGGGCCCCTCCACCAGCGCGCCGATCCTCGACAGCACCGGCGATCCGGGCACCAACCGGCGACCGAAGACGTAGATCTCCCCGGCGGTCGGCTGGGTCAGCCCCATCAGCACCCGCAGGGTGGTGGTCTTACCGGCGCCGTTGGGCCCGAGCAGACCCACCACCTGACCCGGGTGCACCTCGAAGTCCACGTTCGACACGGCGACGAAGCCGTCCGCGTACTCCTTGCGTAGTGAGCGCACGGCCAGCGGCGTGTCCGCGTACTCCGGATGCACGGAGCGGTCCTGGCGGCGGTGTCGGCGGCGGACCACGGCGACGACCACGACGAGCCCGACCGCGACGGCGACGAGCAGGCCGGCGAGCACCCAGCGCCAGAGGGTCGCGGCGGTCGGGATCGGCTCGCCGCTGACCGTGGGCACGGTGACCGCGCCGTCCGCCGCCACCGTGTAGACGGTCGGTTGCGCGGGGGTGGTGTACGCCTGGTCGGAGGTGGCCACCACGAGGCGCAGCCGGTGGCCCGCCTCCACCCGTCGGACGATCGCGGGCAGCGTCACGGTGACCGGCCGGGCGTCCTGCACCCGCTGCGGCAGGCCGGTGAGCCGGATCGGGGCGACCAACCCGTTGGGCAGGGTGGCCGCGCCGTCCGGGTCGACGTCGTAGAGCTTGACGAAGAGCACCGCCTCGCCGGTCGGCGACGCGGCCCGCACGGTGACGGTGGGTGCCCCGGCCACGTCGACCGCCTCGGTCAGCGGTGCCGACTCGAACCGGGCGTGCTGACCCGGCACGTCTCCGGCCACGCCGTCCAGCAGCGAGGCGAGACCACCGGCGAACGGGATCGAGGAGATGGCGGCCGGGTTGCCGTCGGGCGGGTTCGCGACCGGCTGGGCCGGACCGGCGACCTGGATCTCCCGGCGTTCGTCGCCGGCCAGGCCGGGGTAGTCGGCGCGACGGAAGGCGGTGGCGACGAGCCCTCGGTCGAGCGCGTCGAACCCGGCGATCCGGGACCAGGTGAAGTCGTCGCCGGGCGCGTCGCCCTCGCCCTTGACGTAGTGGTCGAGCCACTGGACCGTCAGGAACTTCACCCGGTCCTCGTCAGAGCGGGGTCCAGTGCCACCGTCGTGTCCGCCGGTGAACCAGGCGACGCGCACCGGGGTGCCGTTGGCGGCGATGCCGCGTGCGTTAGCGTCCGCCTCGCCGAGCGGGAAGAGCGTGTCCGCCTCGCCCTGCACCAGCAGGGTGGGCGCCTTGATCCGGTCCAGTACGCCGGCCGGGCTGGATCGGCGCAGCAGGTCCACGGCGGCCTGGTCGGCTCGACCGGTGGTGGCGATCCGCAGGTACGCGGCGCACACGTCGGCGGCGAAGCGACCGCAGGACGGGTCGGCGGCACCGGTCGGGGCGCCGGCGGGCCCGTTGCCCGGGCCCGCGCCGGGCTCGGGGCTGGGCGGTCCGGCCGACGCGGGTGCGCCCTGCGGAGCGGCGGCGGTCGCACCGGAGAGCCCGGCCGGCCCGGAGCCCACGCTGCCCCCACCACCGAAGAAGAGACCGGCCCAGCCCTTCTTGAACACGCCCTCGGTCGGCGCTCCGCCGGTGCTCTCCGGCAGGAAGGCCCTCGACAGGTCGTTCCACGTGATCATCGGGACGATCGCGTCGACCCGGCTGTCCTGGGCGGCCAGGAGCAGGGCCAACCCACCGCCGTACGAGCCGCCGACCACACCGACCTGGGGGTCACCGGCGGCGTTGGTGCGTACCTCCGGCCGGGCCGCCAACCAGTCCAGCAGCCGCTGGGCGTCGCGCACCTCGTAGTCCGGGTTGTCCAGATGGATCTGACCACCGCTGCGGCCGAAGCCCCGCGCGGTCCAGGTGAGCACCGCGTAGCCGCGCCCGGCGAACTCCTCCGCGTCGAAGCGGACCGACTCCTTCGTGCCGCCGAACCCGTGTGCCAACAGCACCGCCGGCACCTTCCGCCCGGACGACGCGTCGTCCGGCAGGTAGAAGGTCGTGTCCAGGTCGACCGGCTGGTCACCGGCCGGTCCGGAGCGGACGGTGAGCATCGCGTTCTCGGTGCGTACGTCCGGTCCCTGCGGCCACACCGCCCAGGTCACGGCGGCGGCCAGGAGCACGACGACCGCCGCCGCGGCGATCGCGCGACGGCGGGTGGGCAGGGCACGCCGGAACCACGCGGCCGGCGACGGCGATGTCATGCGGCACACGGTACGGCCCACAGCCTGAGCGTTGGCTGAGATCCGCCGTACGTCCGTCCGGTTGCCCCGATCGGTGGCGACCGGCGGTGCGAGCGCGCATCGTCCGACGCGACCCAGTGAGTTGACTTCGGATTCCGTGAATTCCGATCTTTTCGCGGATATCCATCTCGATCCCTCCATGTCACACCCATCGACGCGACGGAGCGTGCCCGGGACGCGGACAAATGGTGACATCGCTCGAAGTGACGCGAACCTGACTCGCCGACCGAGGTCGGACGAGTGGGGGGGTCGATTAGTTTTCCGGTCCGGTGCACGGGACTGTTCGGCTACCCGCGACCGCGCCAATCCGCGCCCACGCCGGAGGAGACAACACATGACAGTCCCCGCGCCGCGGGCCCGCCGACGGCCGTCCACCATGGGCCGTCTGCTGCCGCTGCTGCTCATCGGGGCACTACTCGCGCCGGTGGGTCTGCTGGTCACCTCCGCCTGGCGGCAGACCAGCGACGACCGTACCCTGGCCGCCCGCGAACGGCTCGGCGTGCAGTACCTCGCCGCTCTGGCCGGAGTCACCGACGCCCTGGTGGAGGCCGAGTCCGCAGCGGTCAACGGTCGCCCGGTCGCGCGGGAGGCGTTGGACCGGGCGGTCGAGGAGGCCGCCGCGGTGGACGCCCGCATCGGCGTCGAACTGCTCAGCCAGGAGCGCTGGGCCGGCGTACGGGCCAAGCTGGAGGCGCTGCGTGGACGCGGCACCGCCGACCCGGAGGCCGCCTACACGGCGTACGGCGAGGTCTCCGACCTTCTGCTGGCCCTGCACCGCAAGGTCCGGGAGAGTTCCGGGCTGGTCCGCGACCCCGTCGCCGACTCCTTCTTCCTTCAGGACAGCGCCGGCCAGGAGCTGCCCGAGGCGGTGGTGGCCGCCGGTCGGCTCGCCGACCTGGGTGCACTGGTCGCCCGCCGCCCCGCCGCCGAGCAACCGCGTGGCCTGATGGAGCTGAGCGGCCTGCGGGTGGCCGCGCTGGCCCCCGCCGGCGACCTCGTCGACAACCTCCGCGCCGCGGTGGACGGCTCGGAGAGCACCGACCTCGGCGCCAACGTGCTGACCCCGCTCGACACCTACCAACGCTCGGTGGAGGCGCTGGCCGCGTACTCGATCCCGGCGAAGGACACCGGTGTCGTGGACCAGGCCCAGTTGGCCGCGGCCGGGCTCAACACGCACCGCGCGGCGCGGCAACTCCAGCCGGTCATCCTCGCCGAACTCGACGCCCTGTTGGTCGAGCGCATCGACGAACTGGACCGGGATCGCTGGTTGATCACCGGGGCGGGGGTCGTGGCCGTGCTGATGCTGGGCTGGCTCGCCGCACTGCTGGTCAACGCCGCCGCCCGGGCCCGACGCCGGGCCGCCCGGGCCGCGAGCCACACCGACAGCCCGGACAGCGCGGTACGCGCCGATCCGTGGCAACCGCCGGTCGGCGAGCCGCGCGGGCTGCAACCCGCAGGCGCCGTCCGGGAACCGGAGACCGCGCAGTGGGGGGCGTTCGATGCTGCTCGGTAGGCTCCGCATCCGCGGCAAGCTCGCCCTGCTCGTGGTGATCCCGCTGCTCAGCATGGTCGGACTCGCCGTGCCGGTCATGCTCGACCGGGTGGCCGCGGCCCAGCGGGCCGGTGACACCGCCGAGCGGGTACGACTCGCCAGCCGGGTCGGCAGCCTGGTCCAGGACCTCCAGCAGGAACGCATCCTCTCGGTCGGTTACCTGCTCGGCCGGGTGGAGCGAAGTGAGCTGGTCCGCAAGTCCGCCGACGTGGACGACCGGGTGGCCGACCTGCGGGCCGCTCAGAGCGACGCGTTGACCGACCAGGTCGACCGGGCCCTCGACCGCGTGTCCGGCCTCGTCGACCTGCGGACGGCCGTGCTGGCCCGGACGGCAAACCCGGGTCAGGTGATGGACACCTTCGGCCCGGTCAACAAGGGAATCATCGAGTCGTTGCGGCTGCCGTTCAGCGTGGACACCAACACGTTGCCGGGTCGGCAGGTGCTCGCCCTCGACGGGTTGCTCCGCGCCGACGAGGGCCTGGGCGCCTGCGCCACCCTGAGCCTGCTGGTCAAGGCGTTCGGCAACCCGGATACCACCGCCGGGTACGTGGCCTGCATCGCCGCGCTCATGGTCGACAACGCCCGCTTCCGCAGCCTGATCACGCCCGAGCAACTCACGGTGTCCCAGCTCAACGAGGCGGCCGTGGCCGCGCGTACCAGCCCCGACTTCCTGGTGACCAGCGCCCGGGATCCGGCCGGCGCGGTCCGTGACGTGCCGATGGAGGCGCTCTTCCCGGCCGTCCGCACGATGATCCGGCTCGGCCAGTTCGTCGAGAAGAAGCTGGTCGCCGACGTCCTCGCCGAGGTGACGGCCGAGCAGCGGCGGGCACTGACCGCCGCGTACCTGGTCGGTGCCGCCGCGGTGTTGATCCTGACGTTGGTGGTGCTGCTCAGTGTGGCTGTCGCGCGGACGGTGGCGCGACCGTTGACCCGCCTCACCAGCTCCGCCGACCGGGTCGCCCGGGTTGCCGAGGCCGAGCTGGTCCGGGTCACCGACGACGAGACGGAGAGCCCACAACCGGTCCGGTTGGAACCGGTGGACATCCGGGCCAACGACGAGATCGGCGACCTGGCCCGCGCCTTCGACCGGGTGCAGAACACCGCGGCCCGGCTGGTCGAGCGGCAGGTCGCCGGACGGCGCAACGTGGCGCAGATGTTCGGTCACGTCGGGCGGCGCACCCAGAACCTGGTGGGTCGGCAGATCGCGCTGATCGACCAGCTGGAGCAGCAGGAGGCCGACCCGGGTCGGCTGGAGCACCTGTACCGCCTCGACCACATCTCCAGCCGGCTGCGCCGCAACGCGGGCAGCCTGGTGGTGCTGTCCGGCGCGGCCGGGGCCGACGCGCACACCGCGCCGGTGCCGCTCGCCGACCTGGTCCGGTTGGCGCTCGGCGAGATCGAGGACTACACGCGGGTCGAGGTACGGGTGCCGGCCGGCATCTCGGCCGCGCCGGCGGTGGTCGGCGATCTCATCCTGGCGTTGGCCGAGCTGATGGAGAACGCCACGGTCTTCTCACCGCCGCACACCCGGGTGCTGGTGGCCGCCGAGACGGCCGGGCTCGGCGCGCGGATCACCGTGGTGGACCACGGCATCGGCATGAGCGAACAACGACTGGCCGAGGAGAACGCCCGGCTCACCCGCCGGGAACGGCTCGACCTGGCCCCCACCGAGGTGCTCGGTCTCTTCGTGGTGGGTCGGCTGGCTCGGCGGCACGGCTGGGAGGTGGGTCTGGCCGCCACCACCGGCGGCGGGGTGACCGCACACCTGGAGATCCCGTCGACGTCGCTGGTGCTGCGCCGCGCCGACCGGGCCGGAGCTGCCGTGGCCAGGGCCACCGTGCCGGAACGGGACCGGCGTACGGCGTCGGCGGCGGAGACCGAGCAGGACGCCCGGTCCCGCACGGCGGCCATCGCCGCGCCGGCTCGATTCGACTCGGATCTGCTCACCCGAGCCACCCGCAGCCTGGAGGCCGGCCCGTCCTGGAACGCGTTCGGCCACAGCCGGCCCGAGCAGGCCGCACCCCCCGCACCTCCGGCACCGGAACCGTCGGCGACCCCGACCGGGCGGGTTCGGCAGCGGGTGCCCGGGGCCAGCCTCGGGACGTCCACCGCACCGACCCGGCCGGTGGACGCCACCGGGGCGGACCCCGCCGCGGCCCGCGCGTTGGTCGAGGCGTTCCAGGCCGGTGTACGGCGAGCCGAGGCGACCGGTGTCCGGTCGAACGTGGTCGACCCGGGCGAGACGGTCGATCTGCCGAGCACACCGGGAGGCGCGGGCCCCACGGTGAGCAACGGTGGCCCGTCGGACGGCACGCCCGGCCGTCCCCGGCTGAGCCGACGGGTGCCGGGGGCGAACCTCACCGCCGTCCCGGCCTGCCAGCCACCCAGTACACACCTCGGTGACCCGGCCGAGGTCCGGAACCTCATCAGCGAGTTCGAGGCGGGCGTTGCCCGCGCTCTGCGCGAAGTCAGCCCAGACCACCGGAACGAAGAAGGATCATCACGGTGACCAGCCCCTTCCTGCACGACAACGTCGAGCACCAGAGCCAGCCCGCCGCCAGTGGGGACCTCAGCCCGGAGGCCCGTACGTTCAACTGGCTGCTTGATTCCTTCACCTCCAGCACCGCCGGGGTCCTGGAGGCGATCGCGGTCTCCTCGGACGGCCTGCTGATGGCCATGTCGGCGATCAAGGACCGGTCCAACGCGGAACGCCTGGCGGCTGTCGTGTCCGGGATGACCAGCCTGGCCGGTGGGGCAGCCAGCTGGTACGCGCTCGGCGGCCTGAACCGGGTGATCGTCGACATGGCCGACGGCTACCTGCTGATCAGCGCGATCAGCAGCGGTTCCGTGCTCGGGGTGGTCGCCGACCGGTCGGCGAACCTGGGCACCGTCGCGTACGAGATGACGCTCTTCGCCGGGCGGGCCGGCGGTGCCCTGACCCCGCGGTTGATCGTCGAGTTGAAGAACGCCGTCCAGCAGTGACCCCCGAGGTCGCCGGCGAGGATGCGGACCCCGACCCGCGGGTCCGGATCCGCCCGTACCTGCGCACGCCGCCCTCCGCTGTGGACGGCGCGGCGACACCGGCGCTGCCCGAGCCGGAGGTGGGCGAGAGTGGGCCGGCAGGTCCGCGTCCGTTCGTGCTCACCTCCGGGCGGGTGGCGGGTGCCGACCCGGCGATCGGGCTGGAGACCCAGGTGACGGTCCGTACGGACAGCGGCTGGTGGGCCGGTGCGCCGGACGCCGTGACGACACCGGAGCTGCAGGCGATCATCGCGCTGTGCGCCGAGCCGATCTCGGTGGCCGAGATCTCGGCCCGGACCCGGCTGCACTTCGGTGTGACGCGGGTCCTGGTCGGTGACCTGCGGGCGGCCGGGCACCTGGACGTACACGTCACGGACACCGACGACGCCCTCGACCCCAACCTCATCCTGCGAGTGATTGATGGACTCCGTGCGATCTCCTGAATGGCCGGTCGCCCCGCTCGGCGGGGCCTCCGCGAACAGCGCAGCCGCCCGTTACGGCACGTCGCCGGGTACCGGGCCGATAGTCGGGCGGGCCGGTCCGCCGCCGACCGCGCCACCGCCGCCGTACCAGCCCTCGTCCGCCGCGCCGCCGACCCCGTCGGTCGGCAAGCCGGCCGCACCGCCGATCCCGGTCAAGATCCTTGTCGCCGGGGGCTTCGGGGTGGGCAAGACCACCACAGTGGGCGCGATCTCCGAGATCGCACCGCTGACCACCGAGGCGGAGATGACCAGCGCCGGGATCGGGGTGGACGACCCGGGTGCCCGGTTGACCAAGACGACCACCACGGTGGCGATGGATTTCGGTTGTGTGACCATCGACCGCAGTCTCAAGCTCTACCTGTTCGGCACGCCGGGGCAGTCCCGGTTCGGTTTCATGTGGGACGACCTCTCCCGGGGGGCGCTCGGCGCGCTGGTGGTGGTGGACAGCTCCCGGCTGGACGACTGCTTCCCGGCGATCGACTTCTTCGAGCGGGCCGGGCTGCCGTTCGTCGTCGGGGTCAACGCCTTCGACGGGCGGTTGGCCCTGGAACTCGGCGAGATCCGCTGGGCGCTGGCCATCGGCGACCAGGTGCCCCTGGTGCAGTTCGACGCCCGGGACCGGCTCTCGGTGCGGGACGCCCTGCTGGTCGTCCTGGACCGGGCGCTGGACCGGGCCACGCGGGACCGGAGGGCCTGAGCCGACCGGCTCCGGCCGTGGCGGGAAGGGAGTGATGTGGTGAGGGGTGACCTCGACGAGACGTTGGCCCGACTGGCCCGGCGCGAGGAGGCGCAGCGCCGACGGGTCAACGACCAGGACGACACCACACCGCCGTCGGGTCAGCCGGTCCTCGGGCGCGGCAACGCCCGATCCGGCCGGCACGATCCCCGCCACGCGGGGGCGGATCCCTCGGGCGACACCACCGGGTGGGGGCCGGTCGAGGAGGTGGCCGAGGCGGTACGCCAGGTCGTCGGCGCCCATCCGGGCCTGGCGGTGACCGTGCACGTGGAACACGACGGGCGGACGTACCCGATGCGGGTGTCCTGGGACGGGCCGGACGTCACTGTCGGCCCGGTGCCCCCGACGGCCCCGGTGGAACCCCCACCGACCTGGCCGCTGTCCGGCCGGACGGTGCCCGCCTGGGCTCCCGGCCCGGTCGGGTTGACCCCGGACCCGGCGGCCCGGTTGGCCGAGCTGATCCGCCGGGACCCGTCACTGTTGGACGAGTTGGATCCGCGGCGCTGACCGGCGGAGCTGGCTGACGACAGCTACGGTCGGGCGGTGGCGCAACCCGACCTGACCTTGACGGCGAGCCTACGACCGGCCGCGCTGGACGCCCGACGGGGCATCGTACGGCTGCACCCGGAGGCGATGACCGCCCTGGGCCTGCGCCCCGGTGACCCGGTCCGGCTGGCCGGTCGCCGGGAGACGGCCGGGATCGTGGCGGCTGCTGCCCCGGGCGCGAGCAGCGCCCTGCTCTACGCCGACGACCTGGTCCTGGGCAACCTGGGCCTGCGCGACGGTGGTCAGGTGCGGGTCAGCCCCGCACCGCTGACCCCGGCGGGTCGGGTCGTCCTGGCCGGGCCGGTGGGGGTGGTCGCGGCGGTCGGCCCGGAGATGCTCCGGCTCGCCCTGCTGGGCAAGGTGCTCACCGCCGGTGACGACGTGTCGCTGTTGCCGCAAGACGTGCTGCCGGACGCGTCGGTGCGTGGCCTGGTCGAGGCGGCTCGGCGCAGCCTCGCCAACACCGTCGGTTTCGCCTGGACCAGCACCCTGCTCAGGGTGGTCGCGGTCGAGCCGGCCGCCGGCGCGCTGGTCACCATGAACACGGCGGTCGCCTGGGAGCACGGCGCGACCACCCACGGGCCCGGCCCGGTCGGCGTCACGCCGCCGCAGCCACCCGGGGCGGCCGACGCGGTCGGGGTGGACGACGCCCCGGACGTGGACGAGCTGCCCGGGCTGCGGGCCCAGGCCGAGGAGCTGACCGAACTGCTCGACCTCGGCTTCCACCACCGGGAGGTGCTGGGCCGGCTGGGCACCACCATCTCGTTGGGGGTGCTGCTCGTCGGCCCGGCGGGCTCCGGGAAGTCGGCCCTGGTCCGGGCCGTCGCCGCCCGGGTCGGTGCCCGCGTCCACCCGCTCTGGGCACCGGAGGTGGCCGCGCTGGCCAACCAGGCCGCCGCCGACCGCCTGCGCGCCGCGACGACGGCGGCCCGCACCGCCGGACCGGCGGTGCTGCTGGTCAGCGACGTCGATGCGCTCGCACCGGCGGACGAGCCCGGCCCGGTCGCGACGGTGTTCCGGCAGGTGCTCGCGGAGAGCATCCGGGCCGGCGTCGCGGTCGTCTGCACCACCAGCCGACCGGAGGCGGTCGACAGTGCGCTGCGCGCCCCGGACCTGTTGTCGCTACGGATCAGCATCCCGCTCCCCGACCAGGCGCTCCGCCGCGAACAGCTCACCGTGCTCACCCGGCAGGTGCCACTGGCCGACGACGTCCGACTGGACGAGGTGGCCGCGCGTACCCCCGGGTTCGTCGCCGCGGACCTGGCCGCGCTGGTCCGGGAGGCCGGGGTACGCGCCGCGCTGCGACAGAAGTCCGCCGAGACGCCGACGGTGTCGATGACCGACTTCGCCGCCGCCCTGGAGGTGGTCCGGCCGACCACGATGGCGGCATCCACCCTGGACCTCGCCTCGGTGACCCTCGACGACGTGGGTGGTCTGGACGAGGTCAAGCAGACTCTCACCGAGTCGGTGTTGTGGCCCTTGACGTACCCGGACACGTTCGCCCGGCTCGGGGTGCAGCCGCCGCGTGGCGTGCTGCTCTACGGGCCGCCCGGGTGCGGCAAGACGTACCTGGTCACGGCCCTGGCCGGGTCGGGGCGGGCGAACGTGCTGTCGGTGAAGGGCGCCGAACTGCTCTCCAAGTGGGTCGGCGAGAGCGAGCGCGCGGTCCGGGAGTTGTTCCGCCGGGCCCGGGAGGCGGCCCCCACCCTGGTCTTCCTGGACGAGGTGGACGCGCTGGCCCCGGTACGCGGCCAGGCCACCGACGGCGGCACCACGGACCGGGTGGTCGCCGCGCTGCTCACCGAACTGGACGGGGTGGAGACGCTGCGCAACGTGGTGGTGGTCGGCGCGACGAACCGGCCGGACCTGGTCGACCCGGCGCTGCTGCGGCCGGGCCGGTTGGAGCGGCCGGTCTACGTGCCGCCGCCGGACGGGCCCGCCCGCGCGGAGATCCTGCGGGCCGCGTCCCGGCACGTGCCGCTGGCCCCGGACGTGGACGTGTCGACCCTCGGCGACGAGCTGACCGGCTTCTCCGCCGCCGACTGCGCCGCGCTGATCCGGGAGGCGGCACTGGCCGCCATGCGTGAGTCGCTCGCCGCCGCCACGGTCACCGCCGAGCACGTGGCGACCGCGCGGGCGCGGGTACGCCCGTCGCTGGACCCAGCCCAGGTGGCCTGGCTGGCCGCGTACGCCGCTGACCGACAGTGAGTGGACCGGCACAACCTTTCGTCGCATCCCAGCCGTCCGTAGAACGTCATGGTCCTCGGTGGAGTCGTCCACTCCGACGTCAGGCGGTGCTCCTTGCACAGACTCTTCTCTCTCCTCGTCGTCCCGCTGCTGGCGGCGGCGACCCTGTCCACGGTCGGCGCGGCGGCGGCGCACCCGCCGAAGCCGTTCCCGGCCCGGATCGCCCTGCCCGACGGCTTCACGCCCGAGGGGTTGACGATCGGCCACGGCACGACCGTCTACGTGGGCTCGGTCCTCGACGGCGCGGTGTGGCGGGGTGACCTCCGCACCGGACGCGGCTCGGTGCTGATCCCCGGCACACCGGGTATGCCCAAGGCGGGCCTCGAACTCGACCGGCAGGGTCGGCTCTGGACCGCCGACTTCTACACCGGCGGAGCCGGCGTGTACGACCCGCGCACCGGTGCCCGCCTGGCCCACCACCAGTTCAACGACGGGTCGAACACCCTGGTCAACGACCTGGTCATCACCGAACGGGCGGTCTACTTCACCGACTCGATCCGGCCGGTGCTGTACGTGGTGCCGCTGGCCCCCGGCGGTCGCCTGCCGGCCCACACCGCGTTCCGGGTGCTGCCGCTCACCGGTCCGGCCGCGACGCCGGACGCGTTCAACAACGGGATCGTGGCGCTGCCGAACGGCGATCTGCTCGTCGCGCAGATGCTGACCGGGCGACTGGTCCGCGTCGACCCGCGTACCGGCGGCAGCGCCCTCTTCGACCTCGGCGGCTACTCGGTGGACCGGGCCGACGGGCTGGTACTGCGGGGGCGCACCCTGCACGTGATCCGCAACCTGTCCAACGTCATCGCGGTGGTGCGGCTGAACTCCGGGTACACCGCCGGGGTGGTGCAGCGGGAGATCACCGGGCCGCAGCTCCGGTCACCGGCCACCGGTGACCTCTTCGGCTCGGCGTTGTACGTGGTCAACGGCCGCTTCGACGTCGAGTCCACGCCGAGCACCGACTACGACATCGTCCGCGTACCGGCCTGAGCGTGACGGTCGGCGGCGGCCTGCCCGGTCGCCGCCGACCTGACGACCATTCCGCCGAAACCGGTTCCAAACCTCTCGGCGAAAGGGGCCGACGCCGATCCGGAAAGGCGTGACGGGACGCCTCAGAACGGACCTCATGCGCCCTCCACCAGGGAGAACAACAGAAAAGGGGAAGCGCCTGAAGGAGCGTCAGAATGCGGGAGGCGTCGAATCCAGACTGATTTCGGCGCGCACCTTCCCAGCCTGCTCGTGCAATTTCGCGCCGCATTTTTCGAGGACGGCGACAGCGCCTACGTTGTCCGGAGTCGTCTCCGCCACGACGACTCGCATGCCCGCTCGCGCCGCGGCGTTCAACAACTCCCGCAGGGCGGCCGCGCCGATCCCCTGCCCGCGCGCCGAGCGACCGAGCCACATCCCGGTCTCCACCGTGTCGGGCTCGTCACAGCGCGTCATCCGCACCATGCCCACCACCTCGCCACCGGCGAGGATCGCGTACATCTGGGAGCGGGTCGGGCCGTCCAGCCCGCCGAAGCTCGCCCGGTGGAACTCCCGGAACGCCTCACGACGGGCGAGCGACCAGCCGGCGGGCGCCTCGACCGGCGGCATGACATCGCCGGGCTCCGCCTCGGCAGCCGCTACGGAGAGCAACGGCTCCAGGTTTCGCTCGTCCACCGGCTCCAGCCGGACCGCACCCGCCACGTGCCGCAGTCTGCCGCCCCCATCGGCCGAAGTCCACCCCAATGGCGATGCACTGGCGGTCCGGCTACCGGTCCCGGCCGGTCGGGCGGCCTGGGTGTTCCTCATCACGCTCTGTCGTCACCCGTTGGTGGTCGGCCGGTCGGCTCGAACTCGCAGAACACCACCGAGGCATCGTCGGTGGCCTTGTGCCGGCGCAGCCGATCGGGGTGGTCGCGCTCGGCGGCCCGGACCCGGTCGATCAACCCGCCCGGACCGTCCGCGCCCAGCAGGTCCAGCAGACCGGGCCAGTCGGTCAACCCGAACTGCTCCACCGCGCTGGACGCCCCGTCGCTGAGCAGAGCCGCCCGGCGTAGCGCCGTCGGGCCGTGCCGGGGCAGGGTCCCGGTCACCGCGTGGAAGGCCGCGTCGGGGTCCGCCGCCGCCACCCAGTAGCCGTGGGTGCGGTTCATCCGCTCCCGCTGGAGACTCACGGCGTGCCGGAACCGGGTGACCGGGTCCTCCGTCCCACCCGGCAGCGCGGCGACCGTCTCCCGCAACTCCGCCATCGCCGTGTCCAGCCGGTTGTCGGTCACCACGCTGACCTGACCGCCGCAGTCCAGGACCAGGGGGCTGTCGCAGAGCACCAGGTAATCGACCTGGTCACCACAGTCGCGCAGGAGGCAGACCGTACTGGACGGGGTGCCGGGATGGTCGAGGTCGCACTGCTCGCCGTGGTCGGCGCGCACGGCGAGGATGGCGGCGGCCAGGTTGCTGATCAGCCGGGCCGCCGGGCGGACCGCCTCCGCCACGCCCAGCCGGGCGGCCAGGTGCCGGACGTACCACTCCGGCCCGTGCACGCAGCCGGTGTCGAAGCCCTCCGGCACTGTCGCGCCGTCGAGGACGCCGACCAGGGGGCCGATCCGGAACACCAGGTCCTCGTTGACCGATCGGCCCGGGGCCGGCGCGGACGCGGATCGTACCCGCATCACCGGCACACCTGCCGAGGGTTGACACCCGTCACCGCCCGCTCCCTCCGTCGCCTACCGTCCAGCCACCAGCGATGCCGGATCGCCGGCCGCGTACCCCCTGGGTCGGGTGACATTCCTGGCCGGACGGCTCACTCAGGTGTCGAACGACCAGCGGAACCGTTCAGCGGCGACGGTTGCGGGCCCGTGACGAACGCAACCGGCGGAGTCGACCGATCAGCACGGGGTCGGCGGCGAGTGCGGCCGGATTGTCCAGCAGCCCGTTGAGCAGTTGGTAGTAGCGGGTCGAGGAGACCCCGAAGGTGTCCCGGACGGCCTGCTCCTTGGCCCCGGCGTGCCGCCACCACTGCTGCTCGAAGGCGAGGATGGCGCGTTCCCGCTCGGTCAACCCGGCTGCCGGGTCGACCGGCTGGACGTGCGCGGACTCGACCGGCGGCGCCGACTCGTCGGCGGTCCCGACCGGCTCGACGGGCAGCGCCGCTTCGTCGGCGGTCTCGATCGACGGAGCCGACCGGGGAGTCGGAACGGTCGCCCCGACGCCACCCGGACGAGCGTCGGCGGACGGCTCCGGGGTGGTGGCGTCGGCGGACATTCGCTCAGCCTAGCCAGCGAGGACCACCGTCGCAGCAGCCGGCGCGGCGGTGCCCGGACGCGCGAAGGCCCCCGGCGTGCGCCGAGGGCCATCGCAGGTGGATCTCAGGAGATGTCGCGGCGGCGCATCGCCCAGAGCGCCGCCCCGAGGATCACCACCAACCCGACCGAGAACAGCACTGACGACTGCTGCCAGGTGATGTCCATCGTCTCCGGCTTGCACTCGCCGTAGTAGGTCGCCTCGCAGGAGTTCCAGTTCTGCAGGGTGACCGTCTTCGTCATCCAGGCCAGCGCGTACGTGGGCAGCAGCCACGCCTCGGCGAACTTCACGCTCGCCATCGAGAGCAGGATGCCGAGGCCGAACTGGCCGACCACCATGAGCGCTACGACACCGCCCAGGGCCATCGCGGTGTGCCGCCCCAGTGAGGCCAGCGCGAAGCCGATGGTGGTGATCACCAACACCAGCGCCACGCCGCGCAACCCGGTCAGGGCGAACGACTGCCAGGCCCCTGAGGTCATCTCCTCCGTACTACCCCGGAAGGTGGCGACCGCCCAGAACCCGGCGAACCACAGCACCGCGGCGGGCAGCGTCACCGCCAGGATGCCGGTGAGCAGCGCGGCCAGCTTGGTCAGCAGTACGGTGAGCCGCTTCGGCCGCCAGAGCAGCAGGTTCATCATGCCGCCGGTGCTCCACTCGGCACCGACGAAGGACGCGCCGATCACGAACCCGACGAGCGCGAGGATCGCCGCGAACGGGACCAGCGTCTCGTCGAACGTCTTCCGGAAGTCGAAGGTCGACGGCAGGAACCACGCCGCCTCGATCTGCTCCCGGGGCGGTGGCGAGATCACCGAGCAGTCGTCGGGGTAGCGGCCGTCGTTCGGCGTGCCGGCCGTCTTGGCCTTCTCACACTCCGCGCGTTCCCGCTCGCTCCAGCGCACCTGCTCCTGGTACTGCTGGTCGGCCTGACGTTCGGCCCGGGCGAGCTGCGTGGCGTCGATCTTCTGGTTCGTGAAGAACACGCCGACCACCACCGCGGCCAGCACCACCAGGCCGAGCAGCGTCATGTACCTGGTGAAACGCCGCTTGGTGAGCCGGCGCAGCTCCGTACGATAGAGGCTCACGCGCCCCACCCTCCCCCGACGGCGCCGGGCTGACCCGTCCCGCCGACCTTCATGGACTCGTCGACCTGCCGGTGCTGGCCGGGTACCGGCGCGGTGGCGGTCAGTTCGAGGAAGACGCTCTCCAGATCGACGGCGATCGGCGCCAACTCGCTGACGTACAGGTTGTGCTCGGCGAGCAGCCGCGTCACCGCGGCGGGCTTGTCGACGCCGGCCAGCATCAGGTGGTCCGGGTGCCCGGTGACCCGGATCCCGGCCTTGGTGAGCGCCTCGGTGGCCACCGGCAGGTCGCTGACCGCCTCCAACCGGATCCGGACAGCACCCGACGAGTGCTGGGCGAGCACCTCGTCGACCGGGCCGAACGCGACCCGCCGACCCAGCGAGATGATGGTGACCGAGTCACAGATCAGTTGGATCTCGCCGAGGATGTGGCTGGACAACACCACGGTCATCCCCGACTCGGCGAGGTTGCGCATCAACGTGCGCATCTCCCGGATGCCACCCGGGTCGAGACCGTTGGCGGGCTCGTCGAGGATGAGCAGCTTCGGGTTCTTCAGCAGAGCCGAGGCCACGGCGAGCCGCTGCTTCATGCCCAGCGAGTACGTCTTGACCCGCTCGCCGGCCCGGTCGCGCAGCCCGACCAGCTCCAACACCTCGTCGACCCGGGTGGCCGGCACCTCGCCCGCCCCGGCCAGCAGGGACAGCGTGTCCCGTGCCGTGAAGTGCGGGAAGAACTGCGGGCTCTCCACGATCGCGCCGACCTGGCCGGCGACGGTGGGCAGTGCGTCGGGGACGTCGTGCCCGAGCAGCACCATCCGGCCGCCGTCGGGTCGGATCAGGCCGAGCAGGGTACGCAGCGTGGTGGTCTTGCCGGACCCGTTGGGGCCCAGGAAGCCGTGCACCTGCCCCGCGTCGACCCGCATGTCGAAGCCGTCGAGCGCGTTGCGGGTGCCGCGTCGACGACTCTTGTACGTCTTACGTAGACCTTCGATCTCCAGGACAGCTGGCAAGCTGCACCTCCCCCGATGGGTGGGCGTGACAGCCGACACCATACGCGGTATGCAGACGCACGCAATACGCGGTATGCATCGACGCGCCGAATGGACTAGTTCATCGACGGAGCGTGACCGCTCAGGCGCAGACGACCTGCACGCCGGCGGCGCGGAACGCCTCCACCACCTCCGGTGCGGCACCGGAGTCGGTCACCAGCGTCTCCACCCGCTCGACGGGGCAGATCCGGGCGAAGGCGTGGCCGCCCAACTTGGACGAGTCGGCAATGATCACCACGCGCTTGGCGCGGGCCACCATCAGGTTGTTCATCGCCGCCTCACCCTCGTGGTGGGCGGCCGCGCCGAGCTGCGGGTCGATCGCGTCCACACCGAGCAGCGCGACGTCCAGGGTGACCTCACGCAGCAGCGCCCCGCCCAGCGGACCGACGAGTTCGAACGACTTCGGACGCACCACCCCGCCGGCCACCACGACCTTCATCCGCGATCGCACCAGCAGCTCGTTGGCGATGTTCAGCGCGTTGGTGACCACGGTGAGCTGGGCACCCTCGGCGCTGGTGTTCAGGTCCGGCCGGACGGCGAGGGCCCTCGCCACCTCGGTGCTGGTGGTGCCGCCGTTCAGGCCGACCACGGTGCCCGGCGCGACCAGTGCGGCGGCGGCCGCCCCGATCCGCTGCTTCTCCGCCGAGTGCTTGGCCGTCTTGTAGCGCAGCGGCAGGTCGTACGAGACACCGTTGGCGACCGCGCCACCCCGGGTCCTCGTGATCATCTGCTGCTGGGCGAGCTGGTCGAAGTCACGCCGGATGGTGGCCTGGGAGACGTCCAGCCGCTCGGCTGCCGCCTCGACGCTGACCCGGCCGTTCTCGGTCAGCATCTCGAGCAGGGCGTTCCATCTGGCGTACCGGTCCACCGCGGAGGCCCTCCCAGCAACTGCACGGACGGTGATTGATTGCGTGCACACTAGTGCGCGAAACTAGGCGGGCGCAAAAGACTGGCCTGCGCGATCGGCTGGCTGGTTGCCACGGCCACCCGCGTTCGCGCAGAATAACGCGCGAAATGCGGGTCAAACGAGCCGTATTGCGCACCGGTCGCCCCTGCGAGGAGTTTTCCATGGCGTACGTGGACGCGGAGATCGCGAGCCAACCCGACTGCTGGCGGGAGGCGGCCGAGCTGGCCGGCGTCGTTCACGGTGACCTGCCGCGTCCGGGTGAACGAGTCGCCGTGGTCGGTTGCGGCACGTCGTGGTTCATGGCCATGGCGTACGCGGCCCGCCGCGAGCAGGCCGGGCAGGGTGAGACCGACGCGTTCCAGGCGTCCGAGTTCCCCACCGGCCGCCACTACGACCGGCTGATCGCGATCACCCGTTCCGGCTGCACCACCGAGGTGCTGGAACTGCTCGCCGCGCTGCGCGGGCGGACACCCACCACGGTCATCGTCGGCGACCCGGCCTCCCCGGCCGTCGACCTCGCCACCGCCGCGGTGACCATGCCCTTCGCCGACGAGCGATCGGTGGTGCAGACCCGCTTCGCGACCACCGCGCTGGCTCTGCTCCGGGCCCACCTCGGTGACCCGGTGACCGCGCTCGTCGCCGACGCCGAGGTGGCGGTGCGCTCCCCGCTGCCGATCGACCCGGCCACCATCGGGCAGGTCACCTTCCTCGGTCGGGGGTGGACGATCGGGCTGGCCCAGGAGGCGGCGCTGAAGTGCCGCGAAGCGGCGACGTTCTGGGCCGAGGCGTACCCGGCCATGGACTACCGGCACGGGCCGATCTCGGTCGCCGCCCCCGGTCGGCTGGTCTGGGCGTTCGGCGACCTGCCCGACGGGCTACCCGAGGACGTGGCCGCCACCGGCGCGGCCTTCGTGCACAGCCGCACCCACGGTTGGCGCACGGTGTTGGGCAGTTGGTCAGCCGGTCGTACCCCGGTCGACCCGATGGCCGACCTGATCCTGGCGCAACGCTTCGCGGTCGCGCTGGCGACCAGCCAGGGCCTCGACCCGGACGCCCCCCGGCACCTGTCCCGCGCCGTGGTGCTGGCGTGAGCGGCGACGCCGCGCCCACCGATCCGGTGGTCGTCGCACTGGACGTCGGTGGCACCGGCATGAAGTGCGCCCTGGTCCGGCCGGACGGCGTCGCGGTACGCACCGAGCGGCACCCCACCGACGCCGCACGCGGCCCGGCGGCCGTGGTCGCCACCATCCTCGACGTGGCCGAAGGGCTCGCCGACAAGGCACGCGCCGACGGCCTCACCCCGACCGCGGTCGGCATCGCCGTCCCCGGTGTGGTGGACGAGGCACGTGGAGTCGCGGTCTGGTCGGCGAACGTGGGCTTCCGGGACGTACCCCTGCGGGACCTGGCGGTGCGACGGCTCGGCCTGCCGACGGCACTGGGCCACGACGTGCGGGTGGGTGGTCTCGCCGAGGCCCGGCTCGGCGCCGGGCGCGGCACCGGGCACGTGCTGTTCGTGGCGATCGGCACCGGCATCGCCGCCGCGCACGTCGTGGATGGTCACGCCGCTGTCGGCGCGCACGGCGCCGCCGGGGAGATCGGCCACATCCTGGTCCGGCCGGACGGGCCGCGCTGCGGCTGCGGCCGACCCGGCTGCCTGGAGGCGGTCGCCTCGGCCGCAGCGGTCGGACGCCGTTACGCGGAGCTGGCCGGCGAGGCTGCCGACGGTCCGGTGTCCGCCGCCGAGGTGGCCGAGCGGGCCGCAGCCGGCGAACCGCTCGCCGGTCAGGTCTGGCGGGAGACTGTCGAGGCCCTCGCCGACGGTCTGGCCAGCGGGCAGGCGCTGTTCGACGTGGCGACGATCGTGCTCGGCGGTGGCCTCGCCCAGGCCGGGGATCGGCTGCTGACCCCGCTGCGGGCGGCGCTGCACGAGCGGATGACCTTCCACCGGGAGCCGCGGCTGGTCGCGGCAGCCCTCGGCGACGAGGCCGGTTGCCTCGGTGCCGCCCTGCTCGCAATGGACGCCGTGCGCGGCCACGACCACCAGGAGAAGCGATGACCGTACGGGTGAACGGCCGCGTGGTGACCCCGACCGGTGTCATCCGACAGGGATGCGTCGAGTGGGACGGGGATCGGATCACCGCGGTCGCCGAGTACCCGTCGGTCCGGGACGGGCACTGGATCCTGCCGGGCTTCGTGGACATGCACACGCATGGCGGTGGCGGGCACACCTTCACCACCGGCGATGCCGCCGAGGCGCGGGCGGCGGCCGACTTCCACCTCGCGCACGGTACGACCACAGTGCTGGCGAGCCTGGTCAGCGCCCCCTTCGAGTTGATGCGCTCGTCGACCGAGGCGTTCGCCCCGCTGGTGGAGGAGGGCGTGCTGGCGGGTGTCCACTTCGAAGGGCCGTACCTCTCCGCGGCGCGGTGCGGCGCGCAGAACCCGGAGTACCTCCGCGACCCGTCGACCGACGAGCTGACCGAGCTGATCAAGCTGGGTCGGGGCGCGGTCCGGATGGTCACCCTCGCTCCGGAACGCGAGGGCGCGTTGGAGGCGATCAGGCTGCTCACCTCGCAGCGGGTGGTGGCGGCGGTCGGCCACACCGACGCCACGTACGAGCAGACCCAGGCCGCCGTCGCCGCCGGTGCCAGCGTCGGCACCCACCTGTTCAACGGCATGCGGCCGGTGCACCACCGCGAGCCGGGCCCGGTGGTGGCCCTGCTCGACGCGCCCACCGTGATCTGTGAGCTGATCGCCGACGGGGTACACCTGCACGACGGCATGCTGACCTACGTCGCCGCGACCGCCGGTCCGGACCGGGCCGCGCTGATCACCGACGCGATGGCCGCCGCCGGCATGGCCGACGGGGAGTACGAGCTGGGCGGTCAGGCCGTCACCGTGGCCGACGGGGTGGCCCGGCTCGCCCGCGACGGCGCGATCGCCGGAAGCACCCTGACCATGGACGCCGCGCTGCGGCACGCCGTGAATGCCGGAATCCCGATCGCCGACGCGGCACGGATGGTGGCCACCACCCCGGCCCGGGCCATCGGCCTGGGCGACCGGGTCGGCGCCCTCCAGGTCGGCCTCCGCGCGGACCTGGTGGTGCTGGACGACGACCTCAACGTGGTACGGGTGCTGCGCGCGGGCTCCTGGGTGGAGTGACACCCGGGCAGACCAGCGGGCGAACCATGCCCGTCCCACGCGTGAGGGCAGCTCGGCAGGTCCATCTGGGATGCCTTTGGAGCTGAATCGTTTACGACATCAGTGACGTCACCGGCCTGCTCGGCCACCGCGACGAATCAGTGAAAGCTCCTCGGCGACCCAGGAGCGCGGCCCGGTCGAGGCGACCAGCCCAGCCCTACCGACCAGGGCTGAATCGTTTACGACATCAGCTCCAAAGGCAGCGGGCAGGTAGTCCGGTAGCCGAGCCGACCGTTCGAGCCGGCCGGAGCCACCAGACCCCGGACAACCAAGGCCCGGACAACCAAGGCCCCGACAACCAAGGCCCCGACAACCAAGGCCCCGACAACCAAGGCCCCGGACAGACCAACCGGGGTCTCAGCTCAGGCCGGCGACTTCCACGCCGAGGACGGCCTGCTCGTCGGGGCGGTGCACCAGCACGTCGGTCAGGTACGACTGGACGGCGTGGCGCATTCCGACGTCCCGGCCGGCCTGCTCGGAGAGCAGCCACTTGTGCTCGATGATCTGCGCGAACAGCTCCTGCGGCTCCAACTTGCGACGCAGGTGCGCCGGAACGGCCCGGACCACCGGCTCGAAGACCTCGGTGAGCCAGCGGTGCGCGGCCTGCTGCTCGTCGATCAGGTCGCTCTCCGCCCGGTAGGCGTCCAGGTCGTTGAGCAGCTTGCGCGCCTGGTTCTCCTCGGCGTCCAGGCCGGTCAGCCGCAGCAGCCGCCGGGTGTGGTAGCCGGCGTCCACCACCTTCGGCCGGACCAGGAAACGCCCGTCCTCGCCGCCCGACATGGCCACCTCGGCCACGTCGAAGCCCAGCTCGTTGAGGCGGCGGATCCGCCCCTCGATGTCGTGCCGCGCCTCCCGCTCGATCGCCTGCTCGTAGGTGATCTCGTGCCACAGGCGCTCGTAGCGCTGCACGACCTCCTCGCAGACCACCTCCGGGTCGATGGACTCGTGCAGCAGGCCGGCGGCCTGGAGGTCCAACGCCTCGCCGAAGATGTTCACCCGGGCGATCTCCAGGTCCTCGCCGCGCTGACCGTTGGAGAGCGAGTTGTGCAACGCACCGGTCTCCGCGTCGACCAGGTAGGCGGCGAACGCGCCCGCGTCCCGGCGGAACAGCGTGTTGGACAGCGAGCAGTCGCCCCAGAAGAAGCCGGTCAGGTGCATCCGCACGATCAGGGCGGCGAGCGCGTCGAGCAGCCGGCTCATCGTCTCCGGTCGCAACGTGTGCGAGAAGAGCGCACGGTACGGCAGCGAGAACTGCAGGTGCCGGGTGATCAGCACCGATTCGAGGTGCTCCCCGTCCTCGGTCTGCCGGTCCGCGACGACCGCCACCGCCTCGACCGAGGGGAAGTCGATCCGCTCCAGGGCCCGGAGCAGGTCGTACTCCCGCTCGGCGATCCGCTCCCGGGTCTCCTTGAAGGCGTAGACGTAGTCACCGAGCCGGACGAACCGGACGATGTGTCGGGAGATGCCCTGTGGCAGGGCCACCAGATGTTGGGCAGGCCACTCCTCCAGCGGAGTCGACCAGGGCAGGTCGAGCAGCGCCGGGTCCACGAGGGCAGACGTGATCCGCACGGGCACAAGCATGACGCCTCGCCCCCCGCATCCGCCTCACATCGTGGTTGGGCCCACAGCGCCGAACACCCCGGACTCGCACCGGGCCGGTAGCGTGGTCGCGTGCTCAAACCGACGGCGGTACGACGTGACCTGCGGCTACGGCCGGTCCGCCCGGCCGGCTGGTGGTTCGACGCGCTGCTGCTGGTCGGATTGGTCGGTTTGACGGTGGCGCTCGCCGCCGATCAACTCTTCGGATTGGACCGGGCCGTCGCCGACTGGGCCGACGCACACCGACCGACCGCCGCCTACTGGGTCGCCCGGGTGCTGAACTTCCTCGGCCAGGGCACCCCGTTGACCCTGATCGGCGTCGGGCTCGGCGTGCTGCTGGCCGTCCGGCTGCGGTCGGTGCGGCCGATCCTGCTGCCGGTGGTCGGGTTCGTGATCACGACCTTCACCATCGGCCCGCTGAAGGTCTGGACCGCGCGGGCCGCACCGAGCGCCAGCGTCAAGGAGCCGTTTCTGTCGCCCGAGCAGACCCTGCCGCTGTTCCACGACGACCTGCCGGTGCGATTCGCCCAGTCCTACCCGTCGGGGCACGTCGCCAACGCCATCGTCTGGTACGGCGTCATCGCCCTGCTGCTCGCCCCGCTGGTCCGCAGCTTCGGCCGGCAACTCCCGAGTCGGCTCGTCACCGTGATCCGCATCGTGCCGCCGTTGGTGGTCCTCACCACCACCACCTACCTGGGGTGGCACTGGCTGACCGACTCGGTGGCCGGGCTGCTGCTGGGCCTGCTCCTGGACCGCTTGCTGCACCGGGTCCCGTGGGACGCCCTGCCCCTCCCCGGCCGGTTACGCGAGTGGGACCGGCCGTTCACGTCGTACCCCTAGGGTTTCGGTCCGTGGATCAACTGGCGCGGCGGCTCGGCGTACCCGATGCGGTTGTCATCGGGTTGGGCTCGATGCTCGGTGCGGGCGTCTTCGTGGTCTTCGGCCCGGCCGCGGCGGCGGCCGGTGGCGCCGGTCTGCTGCCCGCGCTGGTGCTGGCGGGTTTCGTGGCCTACTGCAACGCGACCAGCTCGGCGCGGTTGGCGGCCCGCTACCCGG
Source organism: Micromonospora sp. WMMD1155 (assembly GCF_029581275.1). Lineage (NCBI taxonomy): Bacteria > Bacillati > Actinomycetota > Actinomycetes > Micromonosporales > Micromonosporaceae > Micromonospora > Micromonospora sp. WMMD1155. Next base: position 3,218,681 of record NZ_CP120742.1, on the reverse strand, counting down.
AGTCGGGCGGCACCTACGTCTACGGGCGGGCGCGCCTCGGGCCGTTCGCCGGGTTCGTGGCCGGCTGGGGGTTCGTCGTCGGCAAGACGGCGAGTTGCGCGGCGATGGCGTTGACCATCGGGGCGTACCTGTGGCCGGGGCTGGCCCGGCTGGTCGCGGTCGGCGCGGTGCTCGCGGTGACCGCCGTGAACCTGCGCGGCGTCGGCAAGACGGCCACCGCCACGAAACTGCTGGTCGCGCTCGTGCTCGCGGTGCTGACAGTGGTCGCTGTCGTCGGCGTGCTGGATGGGCCGGTGCACCTGGACCGGCTGACCGAGCCCGGCGGCTCCGCCCGGGGCGTGCTGACCGCCGCCGGGCTGCTGTTCTTCGCCTTCGCCGGGTACGCGCGGATCGCCACCCTCGGCGAGGAGGTCCGCGATCCGCAGCGGACCATCCCCCGGGCCGTGCCGCTGGCGCTCGGGCTGGTACTCGTGATCTACCTGGCGTTGGCGGTCGTCACGCTCGGCGTGCTCGGCGCCGACCGGCTGGCCGGGTCCGCCGCGCCCCTGGTCGACGTGGTGACCGCGGCCGGGCTGCCCGGCCTGGCCTGGGTGGTCCGCGCCGGGGCGACGATCGCGGTCGTCGGCGTGCTGCTGTCCCTGGTCGCCGGGGTCGGTCGGACCACCCTCGCGATGGCCCGCCGTCACTACCTGCCCGGTGCGCTGGCCGCCGTCCACCGGGTGCACAAGGTGCCCCACCGGGCCGAGATGGCGGTGGCCGCCGTGGTGATCGTGGTGGTGCTGCTCGGTGACGTCAGGCAGGCGATCGGCTTCTCCAGCTGCACGGTGCTGGTCTACTACGCGATCACCAACGCGGCGGCGCTGACCCTGGGCCGGGACCCGGACCGGCGGTCGCCGGTCCGGGTCCTCGCCGGGTTGGGGCTGGCCGGCTGCCTGCTGCTCGCCGTCAACCTGCCGCTGGGCAGCGTCCTCGCCGGGTTCGGCGTGCTCGCCGTCGGAGCCGCCTGGTACGCGCTACGGACGGGCCACCGGCGGCCTGGTCGATAGCGACACGGTCAGCGGCTCAACCGCCGGTAGCGGCGCACCGCCAGCGGGGCGAAGATCGCGATCAGCAGCACCGGCCACAGCACCGCCAGCAGCATGGCGTGCTCCGCCGGCCAGGAGTCGCCGCCCAGGCCCGGGTTGCCGAACAGCTCACGCATCGCCGCGACGGTGGCCGACAGCGGATTCCACTCCGAGATCGACCCGATGACCGGCGGCATCAGCTCGGGCGACACGAACACATTGGAGATCGCGGTGAGCGGAAACGCGGCCGGGAAGACGATCACGCCGACCGTGTCCGGGTTGCGGACCAGCAGCGCCAGGTAGATCCCGATCCAGGTGATCGCGACTCGGAGCAGCAGGAGCAGCCCGACGGCGAGCAACGCCTTGCCCACACCGTGGCGCCACTGCCACCCGACGAGCAGGCCGCAGACCAGCAGGGTGGACATCTCCAGCAGCGCGCGGAGCAGATCGGCGGCACTGCGACCGGTCATCAGGGCGGACCGGGCCATCGGCATCGACCGGAACCGGTCCACGACACCTCGGCTGAGGTCCAGCGCCACGCCGGTCGCGGTCGCGCCCAGGCCGTACAGCATCGTCATCACGAAGACGCCGGGAACCAGGAATTCGCGATAGTCGCCACCGCCGGCCACCTGCATGCCGCTGCCGAACACGTACCCGAAGACGAGCACGAACATGATCGGCAGCGAGAAGTAGAGGATCAGCTCCTCCGGCGAGCGGATCACGTGGATCATGTTCCGCCTGGTCATCGTCCAACCGTCGACCACCGCCGCCGTCATGCCACGTCCGCCTTCCGTCCGGCTCCCACCGGCTCGCGGGCCTCGTCGGGCCGGTGCCCGGTCAGGTGGAGAAACGCCTCGTCCAGCGTCGCGCGCCGCAGACCGATGTCCTCGACCGCGATCCCGGCGTCGTCCAACGCGCGCACCACGTCGACCAGCCCGGCGACCCGGTCGGCCACCGGGACGCTGAGCCGCCGGACCTCCGGATCGACAGCGGGCTCGACGGCGCAGATCGACGCGACGACGCGGGCGGCACGGATCAGGGCGGCGGCGTCGCGTACCACCACCTCGACCCGGTCACCGCCGGTCATCGCCTTCAGCTCGTCCGGCGAGCCCTCCGCCACCACCCGCCCGGCGTCGATCACCGAGATGCGGTCGGCGAGCTGGTCGGCCTCCTCCAGGTACTGCGTGGTGAGCAACACCGTGGTCCCGTCCGCGACCAGGGCGCGGACCAGGTCCCACACCTGGTTGCGGCTTCGCGGGTCCAGGCCGGTCGTCGGTTCGTCGAGGAAGAGCACCCGCGGGGTACGGATCAGGCTGGCGGCGAGGTCCAGTCGGCGGCGCATCCCACCGGAGTACTCACCGGCGGACCGGGTGGCCGCCTGGTCCAGCCCGAACCGCTCCAGCAGCTCGTCGGCACGTCGGCGGGCCGCCCGTCGGCCGAGCCGGAACAGCCGGCCGAACAGTTCCAGGTTCTGTCGGCCACTGAGGGTCTCGTCGACCGCCGCGTACTGCCCGGTCAACCCGATCCGGGCGCGCACCTCGTCCGGTCGGCGCAGTACGTCGTACCCAGCCACGCTGGCCCGGCCCGCGTCGAAGCGCAGCAGCGTGGCAAGGATCCGTACCGCCGTCGTCTTACCCGCGCCGTTAGGCCCCAGCAGCCCGTGGACCGTGCCGGTCGGGACGGTCAGGTCGAACGAGTCCAGCGCGCGGGTGGGGCCGTACCGCTTGCCCAGGCCCTCGGCGACCACCTCGAATGTCGTCATGCCCCCACAGTGCGGTGGTCCGCTGACGGGTCACGCACCGTCCGCTGACGGCGGCGCACCGGACTCGGCCTTCTCCGCCTCGGCGATCTGGTCGAGAACGAACATGACCTCCGTCCGGGTGGCCTCGCCGACGTACCAGCCGGTGAGTCCGCCGGTCAACGCCGCTTCGCAGAACCGCCTCGCCTCGACCAGGTCGCCGCGCAGCCGGGCCACCTGGGCGAGGCCGAGCCGGGCACCGGCGACGAACTCCGGCGCACCGCTGCGCTGCGCGAGGAGCAGGGCGGCGGTGAAGTCGTCGCGCGCCGCGGCGAGGTCACCGGCGCGAAGCCTGATCTCGCCCCGGGTCCGCAGCATGTCGGCCTGGTCGACCACCGATTCGAGTTCCTCGGCCAACGTCATGGCCTGGTCCATGCGGGCGCCCGCCGCTTCCGCGTCACCGCGCCAGGCGGCGAGTTCGCCCAGCACACCCAGAGTGATCATGCAGCCCCAGCGGTCCCCGGCCTGCCGGAACCCGTCGAGCGCGGTGGCCAGTGCCGCCCCGGCCTGGTCCCACCCACCACTCCACATCTGCGCCGAGCCGCTCCCCATCGCGGCCAACGCGTTGATCCACACGTCCGAGCCGACCAGCTGGCGCAGCTCCCGCATCAGCTCGTTGACGTGCTCGGACCCGCCCGACGGCGGGCCGGCCGAGATCCCCGACAGGTACAGCAGGAAGGGTTGCCGGGGCGGTCGGTCGAGACTGCGGATGACGGACCGCTGCGTACCCAGCGAGTCCAACGGCCCGGATCCGCCGAGGGAGGCGTTGTAGACGCAGAGCGCGTACTCCTCGCGCAGCCCCGGAGGCGCTTCGGCGCCGAACAGAACGAGGACGTCGGCGGCCAGCCGGGCCCCCTCCCCGCGCATGCCACGCAGCCACCAGTAGAACGACAGGGCCGCGACCATCCCGGCCGCGTCTGCCGCGTCGCCGGCTGCGGTGGCACGGCGCAGCGCGGCGTGGAGGTTGTCCCGTTCGGCGTCGAGCCGTCGCAACCAGTGCAACTGCTCCGCGCGCCGCAGGTGGTCGCTGGCGGTCCAGGCGAACTCCAGGAAGTACGCGGTGTGCGCCCGACGCAGGTCGTCGGCCTCGCCCGCGTCGGCGAGGCGTTCGGCGCAGAACGCACGGACCGTCTCCAGCATCCGGTACCGACCACCGGCCAGCTCCACGAAGGACTTGTCGACGAGACCGGCCAGTGCCTCCAGGAAGTTGCCGCCGAGTAGGCCGCAGACCTGTTCAGCCGCTTCGAGGGTCGCGCCACCGGCGAAGACGGTGAGGCGACGGGCCAGGCTTCGTTCGGCGTCGTCGAGCAGGTCCCAACTCCACTCGACGACCGCCCGGAGGGTGCGGTGTCGTGGCGACGCGGCGCGGCTGCCCATCGACAACAGCCGCACCCGGTCGTCGAGGCGGGCGGCCACCTCGGCGACGGGCAGCGCCCGCAGCCGGGCGGCGGCCAGCTCGATCGCCAGCGGCAGGCCGTCGAGGGTGCGGCAGATCCGCAGCACCGTGTCGACGTTGGCCGGCGTGACGGTGAAGTCGGGCGCGACGTCGGCGGCCCGTTGGGCGAAGAGACGGACGGCGGCGAAGTCGTCGGCGTGCTCCGCGGACGCGCCGGACGGTGGCACGGTGAGCCCGGACAGCGGGCACAGCGCCTCGCCGGCCAACCCGAGCGGCTCGCGGCTCGTGGCCAGGACACGCAGCGCCGGGCACGCACCCAGCAGTCGGGCGGCCAGCCGGGCGACGTCGGCGATGACGTGCTCGCAGTTGTCGAGCACCAACAGCAGTGGGCGCTCGGCGAGCGCCTCGACCAGCCGGTCGATGGGTTGCCGGCCCGGCGCCGCCGGAGCACGCAGGCCGGCGTCGCGCAGGCCGAGCGCGCTCAACACCGCCTGCGGTACGTCCGACCCGTCGGCCAACCCGGCCAGTTCGACGAAGCGGACCTCCCCGTCGAGGCGGCCCGCCGCCTCGATCGCCAACCGGGTCTTGCCCGCTCCCCCGGGGCCGATGAGGGTGACCAGCCTCCGGTCGCCGAGCAACACGCCGACGCGCCCGAGTTCCTCGTCCCGCCCGACGAACGTGGTGAGCTGGCTCGGCAACGCCCGTCGGGTCGACCCGCCCTCCGCACCCCGCAGCATTGCGAGGTGAATCGCTGCCAGCGCCGCCGACGGGTCGGCACCGAGTTGGTCCGCGAGGGTGCGCCGGGCGTCCTCGAACTCGGCCAGCGCCTCCGCCGGCCGACCCAGTGCGGACAGGGCACGCATGAGCTGACCCCGTGACCGCTCCCGCAGCGGATGCGCGACGACGAACTCCCGTAACTCGGCGACCAACGCGGGCGACGCACCCGACGCCAGGTCCGCGTCGACCCGATCCTCGATGGCGGCCAGCCGTAGCTCGTCCAGTCGGGCCGCCTGCGCGGGCGCGCCCGGCACATCGGCCAGGGCGGGGCCACGCCACAGCTCCAGCGCCTCCCGCAACACGGCCGCGGCCCGGGACCACTCCCCGGCGGCGAGTGCGCGCCGCCCCGCCTCGGCGCATCGCTCGAACCGGTACGCGTCGACATCCTCGGGGTCCACGGCGAGGCGGTAACCGGCCGGGTGGAACTCGACCGGGTTCTGCTCGGCGGGCAGAGCCTGACGCAGACGCGACACCTGGGACTGGAGCGCGTTGGCCGCACCCCGGGGCGGGTGCTCGCCGTACAGGCCGTCGATCAGCCGGTCGGCGGGGACGACGCGGCCCGCGTCGAGCAGGAGAAGCGCCAGCAGCGCGCGCAGCCGAGGGCCGCCCACGAGGATCTCGCGCCCGTCGGCCAGCAGCACCTGGGTCGGCCCCAGGATGCGGAAACGCATGCCATGGATTGTCGCTCAGCGACCGCGATCGGCCGACCGCTGCCATCAGCAGTCGGCGGTGCGTCGCATCAGCCGCCGAGTGCGCGGCGGAGATCCTTCATCAACAACAGCAGGTGCATCGGATCGGTGGGGCTGGCGTCGAACTTCGCCAGCCGCTGGTAGAAGTCGCGGGCGGCGTCCGTCTCGCAGTGGATGAGCACCGCGCGCACGCCGATGACCTCGGCGGCGGCCGCGATTCGCCGCAGGGCGTCGACCACCAGCGCCCGGCCGAGCCCGATGCGCTGGGCGCTGCGATCGACCCCGAGCCGGGTCAGGATCACCACCGGCTGGTGGTAGCGCCCAGCTCCCTGCTGGAGCCGCGGTGAGGCATCCGCCGGGGCGACGCTACCGGCGGCCAGGGCGTAGTAGCCGATCACTCGCCGATCCGGGTGCTCGTCGTCGCGTACCACGTACACCCGCGACAGGCCCGCCCGATGGGCTTGCAGGGCATGCTCGACCAGCCACACCGACTGTGCGCGTGACCCGCAGTCGAACCCGTTCACCGAGAACCCAGCCGACAGCGGCTCGACAGCCGAGAAGCGGGGACTCACTGGGACTGGCCATCGATCGGCGGGTCGAGCACCGTTGGGCCGGTCAACAACTCCCGCAGCCCGGCGACGTCCTGCGCCGGCCCTTGCAGGGCCTCGTCGAAGACCTGCCAGGCCTCCTCGTCCAGCAGGAACGCCCGCCGGTCGGCCAACACGTCAGCCGCCGCCTCGGTCGCAGCCTTCAAGACGAACGTCGACACGCTGTCCCCGGCGGCTTCACTCGCCGCCTCCAACAACGCCTTCTGCTGCTCATCTATCCGCAGATGCAGCCGCTCCGCCTTAGCACTCACCCGCCGATTGTACGCACAACGTACGCCATCCTGCGACGCCTACTTCACAACGGTCAGCCCGACCGTGTCGCGCGGGGATCAGGCTCGTCCCTGGTGCGGCCGCCTTCGGCCGGCTGGCCGGGCCACTCGGGGTCGCCCGCGCTCTGGGCCGGTGGCACGGCCCCGACGATTGGCGAGCGGGACGGTGCCACCGGGTGGGCCGCGCCCGGGGCCGAGGCCGCCACCTCCTGATCGCTCGGCCCGGCCGCCGAGTCGCGCCCGGCGGGGACGGGCAGCGATCGGGCAGCACCTGGTGCCGCCGGTACGGGCCGGGGCATCGAGTCGACGTGACCTGGCGGCGTCAGCGTCCCACCCGGGACGGGTGGCGCGCACTGCCGGGTCAGCCAGTCCAACCCGCGCCGCCGGGCGACGACCGTCAACCGGTCGCCCGCGAAGATCACCTGGCGGGGATCGAGGTCCTTCCACCAGATCGTCCTGCCACCGCCGGCCGGGGTCCGGGCGATCAGCCGGACCTGCCCGTCCCGGTTGACCACGTCCAGCGGTCGTCCGTCCAGCTCGGAGCCGGCCGCGACCGGCACCTCGGCCACCGGCAGCGCGTGCCGGTCGACCGGAATGGTGGTGATCACCGCACGTTCGGTGAGCGCCCCGATGAAGGCCGGGGCGGCCAGGTAGGAGACCGACCGGGACACCCCGAGGGCGAAGGTCTCCTCCACCCGCTCGGCGAAATCACCGTCGAAGAACCGCAGCACCACCCGCAGGTCGCTGCGCAGATCGCGAGCGGCGAGCGCCGCCTCCAGGTTGGCCACGTCGTCGGTGGACGCCACCACCAGCGCCTGGCAGTCCGTCACCGACGCGGCGACGAGCGTTTCCGGCAGCGCGGCGTCACCGACGACCAGCGGCACCTCCAGTTGACGGGCCAGGGCGGCGCCGCGCGGCTCCGGATCCTTGTCGATCGCCACCACCTCGACGTCGTACTCGCGCAGTTGCGCCACGACCCGGGTGCCGACGTTGCCCAGGCCGATCACCACGACGTGCCCGGCCCGCGCCGGCTGCAACCGGCCGGTGTGCAGGGCCAGCCGGGCGTTGACGATGCCGTCCACCACCACGGCGGTGATCAGCGGGATCAGCGCCAACCCGGCCAGGTTGAGCACCACCTGCATGATCTGCGCGTCCGCCGGCTTGGCGGTATCCGGGTCGGCGCCGCTGAGCGTGGTGACGAGCGTCAGGTACAACGCCTCCAACGGAGACACGTTCTCGGCGCGGGAGATCAGCGCCCCCAGCACCGCGATCAGCGCGAGCACCAGCATCACCGCGATGCCGATCTTGCGGGTGGCGAAACCACGTACGGCCCGCACCAGTACGGCGACCGGACGCCGCCGTCGACGGGCCCGGACCAGCCGACGGGCGGCCACCTCGGTGCCCGGTGGCTGCCCGGTCGCCTCGGCGAGCACCAGGTCCGCGCCGGCCTGCTCGGCCGGCAGTAACTCCACCCCCTGCGCCTCGGTGAGGTGGGCCAACGCGCACACCACGTCCTGCGGTCGGACGTCGGCCCGCCGCGCCACCCGCAGCGTCTTGTCCCGATGTTGGAAGGAACTGGGGTCGACCTCGCCGAGCGCGGCGGCCACGAAGGCCGGCGCGGCCATCTCGGCGTCGGAGAGCACCTCGACCGGTGCCTTCAGCAGTTTGCGCACGCCGTCGGCGAGGGTGCCGTTGAACATCCGCAGCACCTGCCGGACCCGCTGGTCGACGGCCTGCGCGCAGAGCGCGGCGTGCAGGTTGCCCACGTCGTCCTGGTGCAGCAGGGCCAACCCGGCGGCCCCGGCCAGACCGGCGGCCTCGAAGGTGGCCACGTCCAGCCGATCCGAGCGGACCACCCGGACCCCTCGCAGCGCCGCCACGTCCGGGCCGTTGCTGCGGTAGCGCTCCGGCACCACGACCGTCACCCGGGCCCCACCGACCGGCAGGTCGGATTCGAGCATCGCCCGGGCCACGTAGTAGGCGAGCGCGTCCTTGCCGCAGACCACGTAGTGCGGGCGCGGATCGCCGACCGAGCGCAGTCGCCAGTTCCACTCGACCGCCCGTCGCGCCCGGTCCCGCCACGGCTCTGCCATGCCCGGATCGTAATCAGCGCTGCTCTGCTGGGCGACCCTGTCCGGATCATCCCCCGGCCAGGCATGCCCGACCCGGCGACGGGTAGAGCAGCGGCATGCAGACGTTCCTCCCGTACCCGGACTTCCTGGCCAGCGCCCGCACGCTGGACCAGAAGCGGCTGGGCAAGCAGCGGGTGGAGGCCATCCAGGTGCTGCGCGGGCTCACCCGACCCGACTACGGCTGGCGCAACCACCCGGCCGTGAAGATGTGGGCCGGGTACGAGGAGGCGCTCACCCGCTACGGGCTGGACATGTGCGCCGTGTGGACCGAACCGGGGCGGGCGGACACCTGCGCCACCACGATGACGGCCGACCTCGCCGCCGCCTGCGGGACCGCTGTCGTACGCACCCAGGCGGAGCTGGATCAGGCCGGTGAGCTGCCGCCGTGGCTGGGCCGCGACGACCTGCACCTGAGCCACCGCTCGTCGTTGCTGCGCAAGGACCCGTCGCACTACCGCCCCCTGTTCGGCGACGACGTTCCGGAGGACCTGGAGTACGTCTGGCCCGCCTCCGACCGCGAGCGCCGCTGCCTGCCGTAGGGGAGACTGGGCCGACGGAGGTGTGCCATGGCGTTGTCGCAAGTGGTGGGTCGGCTCATCGGCGTACGACGACACGTGGTGGACCCGGGCGGTGGTGGCGTGGACCGCGTGCCGCAACCCACCACGGCGGTGGTGGTCGGTGGCGGCATCGCCGGCATGTCGGCGGCGGTGGTGCTGGCCGAGCGGGGTGTGACGGTCACGGTGCTGGAGGCCGCATCGACGCTCGGCGGCCGACTGGGCGCCTGGCCCGAGGCGCTGCCCGACGGCAGTCAGCAGAACGAGCACGGCTTCCACGCGTTCTTCCGGCAGTACTACAACTGGCGGTCCATCCTCCGCCGGATCGACGGTGACCTGGGCTTCCTCAAGCCCATCCCGGGTTACCCGATCCTCAGCGCACAGTGGCCGACCGAGGAGTTCGGCAGGCTGCCGCCGGCACCGCCGACGAACCTGCTCGCACTGCTGCTGCGCAGCCCCAGCCTGCGCCTGGCCGACCTGCGACTGATGGACCGGGACGCCGCGTTGCCGCTGCTCACCTACGATCCGGTGCGCACCTACGCCGAGCTGGACGACACCACGGCCGACGAGTTGCTGGCCTCGCTGCGGCTGCCGGACCGGGCCCGGGCGATGCTGTTCGAGGTCTTCTCGCACTCGTTCTTCAACCACGAGGCCGAGATGTCGGCCGCCGAGATGGTCGCCCAGTTCCACTTCTATCTGCTCGGCAACCCGGAGGGGTTGGCGTTCGACTGCCCCGACGAGGACTACGCCACGGCGATCTGGGAGCCGCTGACCCGGCACGTCGAGAAGCACGGCGGCCGGGTGCTCACCGGCTCCGCCGCGACCGGGGTGCACCGCGACGCCGACGGCTGGCGGGTGACGACCACCGACGGCGGCAGCCACCCGACCGGTCACGTGGTGCTGGCCGTCGACCCGCCGGCGCTCGCCGCACTGGTCGCGGCCTCTCCCGAGCTGGTCGAGCAGGCACCGGAGCTGGCGGCGCGGATGCCCGCGTTCGGTCGGCCCGGCCCGCCGTACGCGGTGGCCCGCTACTGGTGTGACGGGGACGTGGCCGCCGAGCGGGCCGTGTTCAGCGGGGTGTCCCGGCAGCCCACTCTGGACTCGGTGACGCTCTACCACCGGCTGGAGAACGAGCCGCGGCGTTGGGCGCGGCAGACCGGCGGGTCGGTCGTCGAGTTGCACGCGTACGCCTGCGAGCCCGACGTGCCGGCCGACGAGCTGGCCGAGCGGATGCGCCGCGAGCTGGTCGCGCTCTGGCCGGAGGCCGGCGACCTGCGGGTCCGCGAGCTGCGGGCCCGGGTCGAGGCGCAGGCCCCGGCGTTCACGCCGGGCAGCCACGCCTGGCGTCCGGGGGTACGCACCGACGCGCCGGGTGTCTACCTGGCCGGTGACGGCATCGCCACGGACTTCCCGAGCGCGTTGATGGAACGCTCGGCGGCGACCGGGATCATCGCCGCGAACCACATCCTGCGCGCGGCGGGCGCGGCGGCCGAGCCGGTGCGCTCGATCCGACCACGAGGGCTGCTCGCCGGGCGGGGCAAGCCGAATCGACAAAACCCGACATAAGCCCCATAAGCTGCCGTACGCTCGAATGATCAACCGTCGATCGGCCGGGCGGGAGGGCAGCGGACGATGTCACCACTGCACCGCGCCGGTGGGGAGAGCGGGCCACCGGTCGACGAGATCGGCCGCGACGACGCGTACCCGCTGGTCCGCGACGAACGCTCCTGCATCGTCACCGCGTTGCGGCTGGGCTGGTGGATGGCCGACGCCTACCACCACGGGCAGCACGCGGAGCTGGGCGTTCCCGCCGAGGCGCGTCCGGCCGTACCGCCGGCCAAGCTCTCCAATCTCACCGAGATGTCCCCGCACCGACGGATGCGGATGTACCTCGACGGGGTGGACGTCGCCCTGGCCCAGATCGCCGAACTCACCAGGCACAACGGGCCGGTACCGGACACGGCCGCAGCCCGGGCCCTGCTGCCCGACCTGGACCGACCCGACACCGCCGACCCGGTGCCCCTGCTGCTCGCCCTCGACGACCTCAACGTGGAGGTACTGCGCTGGGCGATGGCCACCAACCACCGGGTCGGCCTGGCCTACCGGCTGGGTCGATCGGTGGCCGACACCGTCCGAGCCGGTGACGCCACGCAGTTGCTGCGGCAGTTCGGCGGTCGGCAGATCCAGATCAGCAGGTGGTTGGACGAGTTGGCCACCGTCCTGCCGCCGTACTCCGCCGCGGTGGTACGCCGGTCGCTGGCCGCCTGGTCGAGCGCCGTCGACCGGGCCGGGCACGGCGACCCGGCCGGGCCGACGCCCGCCGAACTGAGCCGGGCGCTACGCGGTCAGGGTGACCTCTGGCGCGACGTGCTCACCGGCGGTCTGCACCCGCGCGACCTGCTCGACGAGGAGGACTACGCGGTGATCGCCAGGAACCTGATGATCCGGGACCGCCGACTGGTCGCGCAGGCGGCACGGGGCATCTTCTGGCCGGTGCTCGTACCCGTGCTGCTGGTGCTCTTCGTGGTCGTCGGCGTGAGCGCCGCCGCAGCCGCCGGCTCACCCACCACCCGGGCCACCGTCGCCCTGGTGGGCCTCGGCGCCGGGCTGGCAGCGATCTGGCGGTCGGTGTCCGGGCCGGCGCTGGCGGTCGCGGGCGAGGTCAACCGCCCGCTGCTGGACAGCGAACTCACCGCGCGGATGGCCGTGCGGCTGAACCGACCACTGACCACCGCGCAGGCCCCGCCCCGAGCGACGACCCGCCGCCAGCGGCGTCCCGAGGACGCGGGCCGATCGAAATACGTTGCCGGTGTCTCCCCCGCCGACCTACCGTGATCGCGCACGGTCAACCACCACCGCGGGAGCAGCACATGGCGATGTCGCACGTCACCACCGTGCCGTCGGTGCTGCCCGGCGACGGTTGCCGAGCGGAAGGTCCCCGGGCGGGCCGGCCCGACTGACGCGTACCCGTACGCGCCGAGCCGCCCGTCCGACAGCCGGACCGGGCGGCTCTTCGCTGTCCGGTCACCATCTGGAAAGGAGTCCCGGTGGACGCCGTCCTCGTCGTCAACGCCGACCTCGGCCCGCTGCACCGGGTCACCGTCCAACACGCCGTCCGGATGCTCTGCCGCCGGGTGGCCGAGATCCACGAGGCCGAGCCGGACCGGGTGATCGGTGTCTTCCCGATGCCCCGGGTGGTACGGCTGGTCCGCTACGTGGTCACCAGGTGGCGTTTCAACTCCGGACCGGCCTGGTCCCGCTCCGGTGTGCTGCGCCGCGACCAGAGGTGTTGCGCGTACTGCGGCAGAGCGGCCTCCACCATCGACCACATCCTGCCCCGCTCGCGCGGCGGCCGGAACACCTGGCGGAACACCACCGCCGCCTGCTACGCCTGCAACCAGCGCAAGGGCGACCGGACTCCGGCGGAGGCGGGTATGCCCCTGCTCCGGGAACCGGTGAACCCGGGCTGGGGCGCGCTGGCCGGGCGGTGACGGACCGGCCGGCGGGAACGGGGGGCCGTGTCCGGGTACCGCCCGGGCACGGCACCCGCCGGCCCCCGATCAAGCGGCACGCTCCTTGACCTTGGACTTCGGGCGACCGTTGGGGCAGTTCAGCCGGATCTCACTGCGGTGCTCCGCGGAGGTCAGGTCGACCTGGACCTGCTTCGCCGGGCCGGGGTCGTACGCCTCGGCCCGGAAACCGGGGGCGGGCGTCACCGCGAGCACCTCTACCGACTTCCCGACGCACCGGAAGGTGACGGTCCCGCCGCGTGCGTCCGCCGACGTGTCGCCACCGGGGGCCGGCGTCGGCGCGGCACCGGTCGGGCTCACGGTCGTGCTCGGGGCTGGACTGCTGGCGGACGGGCTCGGCCCGGCCGGAGGGCCCGACCGGGAGGCAGGCGCGCCGGTCGGGGCGGGCGGGACCACGGCCGGTCCCGTGTCGTCCACGACGACCGGCTCCTCCCTGCTCGGCATCCCCACCGTGGTGGTGCCCGGGCCGGTACCCGTCACAGGCCCCTTCGGGCCGGGTCGGCGGTTGTTCGAGTCGCCGAGCGACCCGGCCATCGCCACCGCAGCCAGTACCGCGCCGCTGACCGCCACCATTGCCCGTCGCCGACGCCACGTTCCCCGCAAGTAGATCGGGGCGGCGCTCGCCAGGGCGGTCGGATCGGCGCGCGGTGCGCGGTCCTCTACGGTGCCGCCAGCCCCCGCGTCGGCGGCCGTCCCGCCCGCGTCGATGCCTGGCGTGCGGGCCATCCCGCCGGTGTCAGCAGCCGGTCCGGCGGCCGTCCCGCTCACCCCGGCGGCCGTCCCGCTCACCTCAGCAGCCGTCGCCCTCGCTTCAGCGGCCGTCCCGCTCACCGTCCCCCTCACCTCGGCGGCCGGGCTGGCAGCGGCGGCGTCGAGCAGGATTCGGGCCGCCTCGACGGCCGGCGGTCGATCGGCGGGATCGCGGGCCAGACACCAGCGGTAGAGCCGGTGGACCTCGGGCGGTACACCGTCGATCGTGGGCAGTGCCGCCGGTTCGACGTGCGTGTGGGCGCGGAGCGCCCCACCCTGCGCCTCGGGGTGCCACGGCAGTCGGCCGGTGAGCACCCGGCGCAGCAGCAGGCCGAGGGCGTACACATCGCAGGCCGGAAGGACCTTGCCGGCCTCCAGCCGCTCCGGCGCCAGGTACGCGGGCGTACCCAACAACCGCCCCTCGAAGTCGATCTCCGAGTCACCGGTGGCCGCGGCGATGCCGAAGTCGAGCACCTTGGCCCCGGTCGGCGTGAGCATCACGTTGCCCGGCTTGATGTCCCGATGTACCAACCCCCGCGCGTGCGCGTCGGCGAGCGCGGAGGCCACCTCGGCGCAGACCCGCAGACCGGCCCGCGGCGGCAACGGCCCGACCGCCAACCGTTGTTCGAGGGTGTGACCGCCGAGCAACTCCATCACCACGAACGGAACCAGGACACCGTCGACAGTCGACTCGCCGTAGTCGTAGACGCTTGTGACGTGCGGATGAGACAGACGGGCCGCCGCCCTGGCCTCACCCTGGATCCGCTGCCGCGCGCCGGCGTCCGCTGCGACCAGCACCTTCACCGCGACATCCCGTTCGAGCACCTCGTCGTACGCCCGGTGCACCGCCGACATGCCACCACTGCCGAGGCGCTCCAGGAGCCGGTAGCGGCCCGCGAGCAACTGATCACGCTGCACGACCGACAGCCTGCCGTACCGGCCCGATGACGGGCCACCCGGGATCGAGGCCTCGCAATGGGTGCAGCTCAGCCCGATCGCGCGCCGACCCCTGTGGTCAGTCGCCGGTGGGTGGCTGCCAGGCGAAGCGGGGCGTACGGCGCTCGGCTATCGCCGCGACACCCTCCCTGGCCTCACCGGTGGTCACCACCTTCCGGTGCCACCAGGCCACGCGCGTCGGCCCGGCCCGGCCGTCGATGATCTCCTTCGCGGCGGCGACGCTCACCGGCGACCGTTGGGCGATCGTCGCCGTCAACTCGTCCACCCGGGCGGCGAGCCCGTCGCCCGGCAGCACCTCGTCGACCAGACCGACCCGCAGGGCGCGTTCGGCGCCGATCAGCTCGGCGGTGAACAGCAGATGCTTGGCGGCGGACGGGCCCACCAGCCGGGCCAGGCGGCGCGTGGTCGGCCCCGGATAGACCAGACCGAGCCGGGCCGGCGGTACGCCGAAACGGGCGTCGTCCGCGGCGATCCGCAGATCGCAGGCGACCGCGAGTTGGGCGCCCCCGCCGACGCAGGCACCACGGATGGCCGCCACGGTCGGCTTGGCGAAACGGGCCAGCCGTTCCTCGGCGTCCACCGCGATGCTGGCGTCACCGGCGTCCAGCAGTTCGGCCAGATCGCCGAGGTCGGCACCCGCGCAGAAGGCGTCACCCGCACCGGTGAGCACCAGCGCCCGTACGCCGGGGTCGGGTTCCAGCCGATCGAGCAGTTCGGGGAGCTGACGCCACATGGCGGCCGTCATCGCGTTACGCCGAGCCGGGTTGTGGATCACCACCGTCGCGACCGGTCCGGTCACCTCGACTGTCAACTCCGCGTCCGACACGCCCACCTCCCCATCCGCGCCACAGTGCGAACCGACGCCGACCGGCCCGCGACGCTCCCGCCTGCCCCGCGACGCCGACCGACCCGCGACGCTCCCGACGCCGCGCGCCGGTCCCGGCGACCATAACCGCGCCCGCCCGCGACCGGTCGGCCAGGGCCGCCGCAGGCGTTGTGCTGGGCACGGCACCGGATCGACGACGCCGTCCGGAGGATGCCCTTGCCGGGGAACCGACGCTGCGGGCCGAGCGTCCGACGAGGATGAGAGCCACGTCGACAACCGGCGTCACCGTCGCGCTACTGGTAGCCCTGCTGGCCGGATGCACCAGCACCGACCGGGCCGGCACCGCCGGAGATCCTCCTCCGCAGACCCCCGCCCCGACGGCCACCGCCCCGGCCACCGGCACCCTCCTGCCGACCACCGCCCCGACCAGCCTCGCAGCGACCAGCGCGGCACCCCAGGTGACGCTACGGATGTCCGGCGGCTTCGCCGGGCGTGGTGACTCCATCACCGTCGAGCCGGACGGCCGGTGGACCATGGTGGACCGGGCCGGCAGTCGACGCAGCGGCAAGCTCACTCCCGCCGACCTGGGCACCCTGACCAGCCTGGCCACCGACCCCCAGCTGGCCGCCGAGGCCGGACCGCCACCCACCTCGACCAGCTGCTCGGACGTGTTCCACTACCGGCTGACCG
Source organism: Micromonospora sp. WMMD1155 (assembly GCF_029581275.1). Classification (NCBI taxonomy): domain Bacteria; kingdom Bacillati; phylum Actinomycetota; class Actinomycetes; order Micromonosporales; family Micromonosporaceae; genus Micromonospora; species Micromonospora sp. WMMD1155. Next base: position 3,202,641 of record NZ_CP120742.1, on the reverse strand, counting down.
TCGGCACCAACGAGAGCGGGTACGCCGACTGCCCGGCCGACGCCAGCCCGCCGCCGGCCACCCAGGCGGTGGTCAAGCTGCTGTTGCGGGCCACCGGCACCTACACCAGGTAGTCCGGGGGCAGGCCGGTGCCCCGCAACTCCGGCGGAAGGTGGGCCACGTCGTTGACGGCGAGCAGATTCGGCGGGCCGGAGGGGCTGTACCGGATCACGGTCAACCCCGCGTTGTGCGAGTTCAGGCCCAACCATCGCCGCTCCGGCGCGTCGAGGGCGTGCCGTACCAGCCAGCCGATCAGGAAGGTGTGCGTCACGACCAGCTCGCGCACCGCCTCGTCACCGGCCGTCGCCTCGCCTGCCGGTCCGGCGAACCGCCGCACGGCCGCCGCCGTCACCTGCGGCCCGCCGGCCCGCTGGGCCGCCGAGAACTGCGCCAGGAACGTCGCGTACGCGGGCGGCAGGCCGCTCGGATCGGTGTCGTGTGGGAGGTGGTCACCGGCCAACTCCGTCTCGTACACCGGAACCTCGGGCAGCGACTCGGCGACCAGCTCAGCGGTCTGCGCGGCCCGACGCAACGGCCCGTGGTGGACGGCGGCGAACCGCCGGCCCCGCAGCCGTTCGCCGAGCAGGGTGGCCTGGCGCCGGCCGCGCTCCGACAGGCCGGAGTCCGGCTCCTCGGTCGCGGTGCCACTCAGCTCGGTCAGGTCCTGTTCGGCGTGCCGGGCGAGGTACAGCAGTCGGGTCACCATGTCGCACACCTCAACACACCGGGAGGCGCGGTTGCGACCCCGCGCCTCCCGGTCCCGCGCACGTCGGCTCAGTCGGCCTTTCCGGACGCCGCTCGCGCGAAGGTGACCGACACCCACAGCCAACCGGCCGAGACCGCCAGGCCGAACGCCACCATCACGGTCGGTGCCGGTCGGACCATCAACGCGACCCAGCTCACCGCGAAGAAGACCCCGGTCGCCAAGCTGTACGCGGCTCGACCACCTGCCCCCTGCCGTGCGGCCCGGCGGGCCGCCACCACCGTCGCCACGATCAGCGACACGAAGGCGACCGCCGCCACCAGGAAGTGCAGGCCGCCGTGCCAGCTGATCTGACCGGCGCCCCGAGGCGTGCCCACCGGGAAGCCGTCGGCCGGATCGGCGCTGAAGATCGCCGCCCCGATCAGGCCCAGGCCGTACAGCGCGAGCAGCCGAGGCAGCCACACCGAGCCTGCTTCGGTACGGCGTCGCAGCGCGTTCGCGGCCAGCGCACAGAGCACTCCGCTGAGCAGAAACGTGACGATCTGGATCCAGCCCAACTCGCCGGTGCTCAACACGCTGACCGGATGCCGGCGGAAGTCGAAGCCCTCGCGGGTCGACGCCTGCACGATCGCCGAGACGGCGAAGAGCGGACCGGCGAGCACTCCGGCGATCAGCAGTGCACGGTCCCGACCGACGGCGGCCGGTCGTACCAGGGGGAGATGTGCCGCCTGACTCATCGTCCGCTCCCCTACGCCCGCGGGAACATCTGGCCGATGCGGATCTTGTTGCCGAACGGGTCCCGGATGCCGAAGTCGATCCCGTACGGGCGCTCGGTCGGCTCGTCGGTGATCTCGACACCCTTCGCCACCAGGTCCTCGTGCGTCTTGCGGGCGTCGTCGGTGGTCATGAAGAGGTAGCCGCCCAGGGCACCCTTGGCGAGCAGCTCACGGACCTGCTCGGCGGTGGCCGGGTCCAGTGCCGGCGGGCCGGGCTTCTCCAACAGGATCTCCCGCTCCGGGTCGCCGGGGAGGTTGACCGTCAGCCACCGCATGAAGCCGAGATCCTGATCGGTGTTGACCTCCATGCCGAGCTTGTTCACGTAGAAATCGAGCGCCTCGTCCTGGTCGAGGACGTAGATCTGGGAGCGGCTGATCGCGTTCATCGTCATGCCCATAACGCTAGAGGCCTGCCGTGACCTGCGGCTTATCCAAAACTGCTGGGTCTGGTCCAGGCCTTGGCGAAGCAGGACGGCACGTTGGCCGCGGCGACGCGATGACGCCGGAAATCCGAGGGTGACTCACCGACGATCTGGCGGAACGTCCGGCTGAACGTGCCCAGGCTGCCGAAGCCGACGGCGTAGCAGATGTCCGTCACGTCGCGGTCGGTCTCCACCAGGAACGTCATGGCCCGCTCCACCCGGCGACGTTGCAGGTAGCGGTGTGGGGTCTCACCGAACGTGGCCCGGAAGGTACGGATGAAGTGCGCCTCGGAGACGTGCGCGATCCGCGCCAGCGCGGGGATGTCCAGGGGCTCGGCGTACGCCCGGTCCATCGCGTCCCGGGCGCGCAGCATCGCCCGGTTCGACTCCTCCACCGCCCGACTCATGGGCCTCCGTCTCGCCCGGTCGACCGTTACGCCCACCGATGCGGGATCGGGGGTATAGATGGAGCCCCCGGCCGGGATCGAACCGGCGACATCTCGCTTACAAGCTCTGTGCAGGTCGTCCGGCCTGGTCCATCCGCGTTCGCGGTCTCGGGCGATTGTACGCGCGTTGCTGTCGCCGGACGTCCTCGGTCGGGCCGGTTGCTGTCGCCGTTGCTGTCGATCAACGACCAGTGCGAACCCCGCCGAGGGGATGCGGACTGATACTGCCTCCTGCTGTCATCTGGTTCGGTGTCAACAGGCAGGCCCGGGGCATCGTCGGCTGATCTTCGGAATCGACTCGTGCTGGCCTTCTCGCCGCTTCCTTGCTGTCCGGCACCCCCGTCGCGCACCACGCAGCGGAGCGGTCGCCCACCATCCGGTGGACGACCGCTCCATGCTGTAGCTTCGGCCGGTTGAGCGGCCCCGATCACCGTCGCCGATTCAGGTGAACGAGGTAGATGGCCAGCGAGATGGCGAAGGCAATGCCGCTGACCGAGAGCGTGATCTCGGCCGACGCCTTCGCCTTGATGCAGGCGATCAAGGCGATCACCGGCCAGACGGCGGCCGCGATCACCTCGACCAGGTAGCACCAGCTCGCCGACGTGCGGCCGGTTGAATCCCGGATGCGAACCGTGGCCTGAACCCCGCCGGGACCGCTGAGCTGAGCCTCGGCCTCGATGTCCTGGCTCCACCCTCGCTCGGTGAGCTCGCCCTCCGGGTTCCCCGCCGCCGTCAGGTCATCCTGGACCTGCCGCTCAGGCCGGGTGGGACTTGTCATGCGTTCCTGCACCTTTCAAACAAGGGCCATCCCCACCGAGCCCTCCCCCACAGCCCCGCCCCGGGGCTACGGTCAGTCACACTAGCACCTCCAGTCACAGGACCTACGCGAATCGGCCGCATATCCACCGTACGTTTGTACGGTCTTCGCGACGCCGGGACGAAGGTGGCCGCTGTGGCCATAAGCGGCAAAGGCGGCAGTTGACCTTGAGTCATCATTTGTTCACCGTCAGCCATTGCTCCCCGGTGCGTTCAGTCGTTAGGTCAACCGTAAGAAGCTTCCAAGGTGGATGACACTGTGTGGCCCGTATCATCCGCGTGTTGCCCTGCCCCTCGAGGCCGCTCGAGGGCCTGCTACCTTGCCCCAGCTGTCTAACCCCTAGTCGTATGTGTGTCAGTGTGAGACATTGGAACAGCGAGAGCTGGTACATACAACGTATGACTGGGACAGCAAGGCAGTGCTCCTGGCGCGGCAAGAGCTAGACGGCTCGGGCCGCCAAGGAGGGCAGGTACGACCCCCGCCTGCCAACAAATGAAGGAAGCAGCGATTAAGCCGCAACCACCAGGAGAAGGAGTACATCGTGGCTAAGACGGGAAGTGTGCTGCACCGCCCAGACGCGGGACTGGGACGGCAGCTCACTACCCCTGAGGACCTGGAGGGAGCGGATATGAGCAGCGGGCAGACCCGCGGTCGCGACAGCACGTCTGCCGCGCAACCGGCCGACTCTGGCAGCTCTCGCCTAGGTCACACTGGCGGCGGAAGCGGTGGGGGAGGCGGTGGCGGTGGCGGAAGTTCCCTTGTCCGCGTAACTGTCAACCTCGCGCCTCGCTCAGTGGAAGCCCTCGATCTTGCCTGCGAGAGGACCGGAGACAGCAAGACCGACACCATCAACCGCGCCCTAGTTGTGTACAACCTTGTGCTAGAGCTTCTTGAGCGGGGCGGCGGCAGACTACGGCTTCAAAATCGCGACGGCGAGACCGAGACGATCCACATCCTTTAATCTTCGCTAGCCTGCCGCGACCCATAACACCCCTCAACCAGTGAAGCCCGGCAGCCGTCGGGCTTCACTGCTACGCGGCCCCTGCCCGCCCACTCCGCCAGATGCGGCCGGAAGCTGCCAGGCACTGGGAATCCGCGCTGGCGGTCGCCGTCGCTCGACACGCACAGTCCGTCGGCCGGCCATAGCGGCAGATCCTCGCCCGGCCTTCGGTGCCGTACGCTGCCCTGATGGCCATTTCATCGAGGGGCGAAGCACTCATGCTTGATGTTGGGATGTCGGCTCTAGCGCCCATCCCTGCTGAAGCGGTCGTGCACGGTGAGGTGTTCACCCGGCGATGGATTGTGGATTTCGTCCTCGACCTGGCCGGCTACACGGCTGATCGCGACCTCGCCGACCTCGTTGCCGTCGAGCCAGCTTGCGGCACGGGCGCCTTTCTCGGACCGATGGTCGAACGCCTGAGCAGGTCGTGCCACATCCATGGTCGACCTGTAACCAGCGCCGCCACCTCCCTTCGCGCCTTCGATCTTCTGTCGCGCAACGTCGAGCTCAGCCGCCGCCTCGTCGAAAAGGTGCTTGTCGACGACGGATGGTCATCCGAGGACGCGGCAGCGCTTGCCCAAAGTTGGGTGCAGGAAGGCGACTACCTACTGCGCGATAGAGACAGCGAACCTGTGGACTTTGTCCTCGGAAATCCTCCTTATATCCGATTGGAGGACGTGCCGGCCGATCGGATGGCCGCCTACCGCGCCGCCTGCCCCGCCATGATCGGACGCTCGGACATCTATGTCGGGTTCTACGAAGTCGGATTGCGATCGCTCAAGGCCGGAGGAGCACTCGGCTTCATCTGTGCCGACAGGTGGATGCGCAACCAGTACGGAAGACACCTGCGGGAACTCATCGCAGCGAGCTACAGCGTCGATGCGACGATCACAATGCACGACGTGGACGCCTTCGATCAGCAGGTCTCCGCCTATCCCGCGATCTCGATCCTCAGGCGAGAACAGCAGGGCCCCGCAGTTGTCGCCGACACCACTCGCGCCTTCGGCCCCGCTGATGCTGCGGACCTACTTGCATGGGTCCAGCAGCCGGAAAGCCCGTCGGTAGTGAACGACCGGTTCGAGGTCAGCCGCCTCCCGCATTGGTTTGAGGGGTCGGAGTCTTGGCCCACTGGCTCACCAGCGACCCTTGCAATGATCGAGGACTTGAATGATCGCTTTCCGCTCCTAGAGGATCCAGGCACCGGCACCCGCGTTGGCATCGGCATCGCTACCGGCGCTGACAGCGTGTTCGTCACAACGGCCGCAACAGTCGAGCCTGACCGTTTGCTACCCCTGTCGATGGTCCGGGACACGGTATCGGGATCGGTATCCTGGTCCGGCCACTGCCTCGTCAATCCCTGGGATGCCGGCAGGATCGTTGACCTGAATGAGTACCCGCGACTCCGCGCCTACTTCGAAAAGCATGCCGTCGCCCTGCGAAGGCGTCATATCGCGGTGAAGCGCCCAGCGAATTGGTATCGGACGATCGACAAGGTCGACCACAACCTCACCGCCAGGCCAAAGCTACTTTTCCCAGATATGAAAACGCACATCCATCCAGTATTGGAAGAGGGCGGCCTTTACCCGCATCATAATCTTTACTACATCGTCTCAGACGAGTGGGACTTGCGGGTACTGGGGGGTTTACTACTGTCAGCGGTTGCGGAAGCTTTCGTGGCGGCATATGCGGTTAGAATGCGTGGGGGAACGCTGCGCTTTCAAGCCCAGTACTTGCGCCGGATTCGGGTTCCCCGACCAGAAGCAATCTCCACGATGGATCGCTTAGCGCTCGCCGATGCTTTCGACCGCCGAGACAGGAAAGCGGCCACGGAAGCCGCATTCCGCATCTATGGCATCGGCAGTGCGGGCGTACTACCGGAAGGGTAATACCGCTTCACCTGAGCTGTTAGCGCTGCCGCAAAGCTCCCATAGCCCAGCGACTCAGGATCCAGTTCCCACCACGCGAATTCATGGACATGCTCCGGAGTCTTAGTCTTTAGCTGCGGACAGTTTTTCGGCTTAATTACACCGGGGCAGTCAGGCCTACTTGTTGCTACCGCCCACGCAGAATCGTAGTGCCCATCCTCTACTAGGCGCTGACTGAGTAGCCGCACTCGATGGACGTACGACCAGTCAGCAAAATAGCGATCCTTGGCGTAACGACTAGAGTCCTTTCCGGACTCGTTCTTGCGGGAAAATATGTCATCCTCAATTATGAATGCGTATCCGATCCAAGGACTCCCCTGAATTAAGCCGGCCTTACGAGCACGAGAAAAGTCCACCGCACTGCCAATAGCTTCTTCGACTCGATTATTGGCGTTGTTTCCGTAAGAAGGACCGTTTTGGCTCTTCAACTCAACGACGATGATCGGGACATCGTGGTGGTGAACAACCAAATCCCACTGCTTCGTGGGCCGATAGTAGCCCGGCAATGTAGTGTTTCTTCCGACTCCGGACCGTCGATTCGGATCACCTTCCGGAGCCTTGTACCACACCTCGTTCAGTGGTGCTCCTGCATCGAGACAGACTTTCGCCAAGAGTCTGGCGACTTCGTCTAGGTGACCGCCCGAGGTCACATTAGCCCTGCCTCCAGCATCCTGCACCTCTCCTCGCTCGGCCTGGCGGAGAGCTGCTCGCTCTCGGCTGGTCCAGTAGGCAAACATGGCGGCGTTGACGTCACGGTCCTGCTCAGGGGTCATCCTCGTCCTCAGCGTCTTGGGCTCTTATGGACAAAAAGATCATGATAGATAGCTCCGAGTGGAACTGCTATCCCGTCTGCCATCGGCCCGCCCTCCTGGGGAGCGGGCCGCCGTCCGGCCCGCCACGTCAAGCGCACCTTGACGCACGTCCGGACGCTGGCGGGTCGGGCGGTGGGCTGCTCGGCTTGCCCGGGTCGATGGCAGACGGGATGGCTCACCGCAACCACCCACTAACCGTGACCCGCCGACGAAGCGCCGGCCATCCTGGAGCCGGAGTGCTCCCGCCGGAGGCGCAGTAGCCGCGACCCTGCGATCGCCGACAGCTCGCCGACGCGGCCGACGTGCGCTCCCCTGCGCCGCGCGGGCTCGTGGCCGCGTGGCCCGGCCGGCTGCCGGCTCAGCCCTCACCGGTTGACGGCCTGTCGTTCTGCGGCGGCCCCTTGGGCTTTCGGCTTCCGCGCCAGCCGCCGGGCGTGTTGCGTGGCCGGAGTCGGAGCGCCAGCGGAGCGACGGACGCGCGCCCAGGCGGCGGCGCGTGCGGCCCGTTCAGGGCCGCCTTGAAGACGTACAGAAACTTTGAACCACTTTGCCGGCAGTCCGGCCGCCCTCGTCTCGTCGCCTGGCTGGTCACGGGATAGCGAGCAGGGTGGCGGCTCCGTACCCTGGCGTCATGGCCGCCCTCGTCGATAGCGCCCGCGAAGTTGCGCGACACCTGTTGGAGACACCGCTACCCCGTCGATGGAGTCACGTCCAGGCGGTCGCCGCCAAGGCGGACCGGATCAGCGGCGCAGTCCCGAACGAGGATCGCCAGGTACTTGTAGCGGCAGCTTGGCTACACGACGTGGGTTACAGCCCGGACCTGGTCGACACCGGCTTTCACTCGCTCGACGGTGGCCGCTGGCTACGCCGCGAGCGCTTCGACGAGCGCATTGCAGCCCTGGTCGCTCACCACTCCTGCGCCTGGCTCGAAGCCGACGAACGTGGACTTGGTGAGGTCCTGGCCGCCGAGTTCCCTCGGGAGGAGACAGCAGTAACCGACGCTATTTGCTGCGCTGACATGACGACCGGGCCGGATGGCCAAGACTTCGAGGTCCTGGACCGGCTGGCAGAGATTCGGTCCCGCTACGGACCGGAGCACCTGGTGACCCGGTTCATCGGCAGGGCGGAACCCGAAATGGTTGCCGCTGTGCAGCGGACTCAGCGCCGGCTCGCTGGCGCCCGTCAGCCGATGTAGGGATTTTGGCGTTCCTCGTAGCCGTGGTTGATGCGGAGCAGAGTCGACGGATGGATGTTGAGTGCGGCCAGCTCGTCGCGTGCTACCCACCGGGCCTCGTGTGACTCGTCGCTCGGGGTCGGAGTTCCGCTGATCGGTCTGGCCCGGAAGCAGAGCGAGAACTGTTGCCGCACCTCGCCGTCCGAGTACTCGATGACATGGCTGGGGTCAGAGTAGACGCCTACCATTCCAGTCACCTCGACGCTAATGCCGGTCTCCTCGTGGACTTCTCGGACGGCCGTCTGGGCGACCGTCTCGCCGACCTCCTGGCCGCCGCCGGGCAGAGACCACAGGCCGTTGTCAGTGCGCTGGATGAGTAGCACCCGGCTGTGCTCGTCACGAACAAAGACGGAGACGGCGACAACGATGCTGTTGGCCTTCGGCGCGTTCGGGTCGTGGTAATGCTCGGTTCTCGCCATGTCTCTAGGCTGCCACCTCGTCGCTTGGCCACGGCTTGGAGGCATCAAGGACGCGGTCGAAGCTGTCGGAGTAGGTGCGGAAGAGGTCGCCACCGTTGAGCTTGCGGAGGTGCATCACGGGCGCGTGTGGCGCTGGAAAACCGAGGACGTGCATGTTGACCAACATCTCGTCATCGAAGCGGTAGATCGAGTTGTACAGAGTCGTGTCGTGACAGACCACCTTGACCCCAGGCGCATCACCAAGCCGGCTGTAGTACTGCTGAACCTGCCGGATCTTTGCGGCCATCACGCCGGGCGCACCTTCCTCGACGCTTCTCCGCTCGATGGCGGGGCTGGTCGGATCGCCGAGCAGGATATTGACCGCTACACCGTCAATGCCCTTTTGACGTAGGACATCGATCAGTCTCGGGTCTTGCTCAACGAGGAACAGTCCGGCGTAGGCGAGCACGTCGATACGCTTCGTGGCGCGTTCGATCAGCCGACGCCACAGGTCCGACGGCACCGAGGATCGCCGTGAGTAGAGCTGAACCATTTCGCTCTGCCCGATCTGCGACGCCTTTTCCGGGGTGACTGCGTCGGGCCACAGGTACGGCACGTCCTCCCGCACCATCGCTGCGATGGCGTGCCGATGACGCGGGTACGGCGTCCGGTCCTGCGTGATCCACCGCTCCACAGTCTTTGCGTCAACCCCGATCCTCTCGGCGACAGCAACCGGGGTCAGGCCGTTGCGCAGGATCGCATCACGTAGCCGCTCGTTCGGCATCCGACACTCCTCAAGGGACAACTAGGGACGAGTTGAGGTTAGCCGAGACGTCCCCAGTCGTCTAGCCCATCGGATGGGTCGTCCTCTGGAAAGCGGGAGCCTTATCCACAGAGGCCACGAGCAACAGTCCACCGGGGACTAGCTCAAGCCCTGGCCAAAGACCCAGGAGGTTTGTCGTGAAGTTGTACGTGGACATCCAGAGCAAGCAGGTTCAGGTGACGAGGGACCCGGAGCCGAAGAACGACCAGAACGGCAATCAGCGGTCGGAGAAGAACACTGGCCGGCTCATGTGGTCGACCCAGGTCTTCGTGCTCGACGAGACTGGCGGCGAGATCATCACCATCACCACGGCGGGTGAGAAGCCGGGCGTGACGGTGGGACAGCTCGTCGCTGTCGAGCAGTTGGAGGCTATTCCGTGGGCAACCAACGGGCGTAACGGCGTCGCGTTCCGTGCGATCTCGCTGAAGCCGAAGGCTGGTAACTCGGCGGCGAAGTAGGTCCCTCGCTCACCGCTCTGTGTGAGCCCTGGTGTCTGACGCAGGAAAGCGGCCGATGGTCCGCTGAGATTCATGGTCCGGGAGTGGTTCCGACTCCTACATTCCCGGCCCGTCACCACCAGTGGTGGTGGCACCTCCCGCAAGAGCTGGCGCGGGGTCGGTCCGACTCCTACATCTGCCGACCCCGTGCCCTCCACTCATCCACCCCAACTCGCGATTGGGAGGACTCGTCGTGTCCAAGTCTAGCCCCCGCCGTCCCTTCGGCGGCAGATCCGGAACGGTGACGGTCATCGAGGCCAAGGTCCACCGTTCCTCGGCCCGCAACGCCCGGTTGGCGTTCGTCCTCACGGCGGTCATCGTCGGCCTCCTCTCGGCCGTGGTGGCCGCTTCTTCCATCCACCCGATCCTTGCCGTGTTCGTCGGCGCTCTCATCGGCATCCCGTGTGGTGCTCTGGCCTGGGTGCTGGTGCGGATCTGGCCGGTTATCCGGCTGCTGTGGTGGTGGAGCACCGAAATCGTGCTCACGGTCCTGCTGCTCACCTTCTGGGTGCAGCTCGCCAACCACACCCCGACCCTGGTGACCCTGCTCGTGGTCGCCCTGGTCGTCGGCGTCCCCGCCGCCAACCACACCATCCGCCGCCAGGTCGTGGCCTGGGCGTGGTGCCTCGTGGTGCGGCATCGGCTGCGCGTGTGCTTCGCGCAGTTCATCATCGCCAACCAGTCCGGCAGCCTCCCGCTGATCCTCTGGGCTCGCCCCACCCCGGTCGGTGAGCGGGTCTGGGTCTACCTGCGCCCCGGCCTGTCCATGGCCGACCTGGAAGGCCGCCTCGACAAGATCGCCGTCACCTGCCACGCCTCGACCGCCCTGGTCGAACGCGCCTCGGACGGCAACGCCGCCTACCTGCGGTTCGACATCAAACGCCGCGAAGTCCTCACCGCCCAGGTGAACTCGCCGCTGGTCGACGTCATCAACCCGGACACCCCCACCGCCGACCGGCCCGCCCCGGTGATCCCCACGGCCCTGGACTTGCCCGACGTCGACGCACCCACCATCACTCTGCCGGCCCAGCCCAAGAAGCCGGCCACCACCGCCAACGGCAGCAAGCCCGCGGCTTCCTCGGCAACCGACGCCGAGGACGTCTCCGACTGGATCTAACCCACCCATCGCCCGGACGCGGGGAGCCTCTTGCGGCTCGTTCGTGTGGCTTCCCGCGCCCACCTACCGCCCAAGGAGGGCACCCAATGACCACCACAACCGACCCCGCTGCGGGGGTTCCGGTGGGGCCTGGCCTGTCGATGTTCGACCCCATCTTCGTCGGCATCGACGAATTCGGTCAGCCCGTCTACATCACCCTCGCCTACCGCAACCTCCTCGCCGGCGGCGAACCCGGCGGAGGCAAAAGCGGCCTGCTCAACGCCATCGCCGCCCACGCCGCCCTCGCCGTCGACTCCCGCCTCGTCCTCCTGGACGGCAAGCTCGTCGAACTCGGCCAGTGGGAAGACTGCGCCGACGCCTTCATCGGCCCCGACATCACCGCCGCCCTGACCGTCCTTCGACGGCTCCAGCAGGTGATGAACAACCGCTACGCCTGGCTCCGCGCCCACGGGCGCCGCAAACTCACCGCCGCCGACAACCTGTCGGTCATCACCGTCCTCGTCGACGAGATCGCCTTCTACTCCGCCACCGTCGGTGCCAAGCAAGAGCAGGAAGAGTTCGTCGCGCTCCTGCGCGACCTCGTCGCCCGAGGCCGTGCGGCCGGCATTCCCGTCGTCGCCGCGACTCAACGGCCGTCGTTCGACATCATCCCCACTAGCCTGCGGGACCTGTTCGGCTACCGGGCCGCTTTCCGCTGCACCACCCCTAACAGCTCGAACATCGTCCTTGGTCACGGCTGGGCCGAGCAGGGCTACTCCGCTACCGACATCTCGCCCAGCAACCAGGGCGCGGCCTATCTCATCGCCGAAGGCGGCATCCCCCGCCGCATCAAGGTCGCCTACCTGTCCGATGCCCAGATCGCCGGCATCGCCGATTACGCCGCTTGGATCCGGCGACCCCGCCGGTTACCGGACCGGGTTCCGGACCTCACTCACGTCGACTTCGGGATCGCGGCATGACCACCCGCGAGCGCGCCTACGCCAAGGCCAACAACCAGCGGGCCGCCCAGTTCACCGAACTGTGGGTCATCGGCCGTCCCGAGGACATCGCGGTGATGGTCCGTGCCGCCTCGGCCAGCGGCCGACTCGTCTACCTGTCCCCGCCGACCCCGATGGGCGGCGACGACAACCGCCACCGCCGCTACCTGCGGCTGCGCACTCACTGATCGGCCGACAGGACCGGGACTTCGCCTGGCAGCAACTACCGGTCCTGCCGACCTCCACCAACAACCTCGAAAGGACGTGGTTGCCATGAAGGCTACCCAGAACCCACCCACCGCAGCACCGGTCACACCTGCTGACCTGCTGCGGATGGCTGCCCTCTACCTGCGCCGCCACGGCTGGCACCAGGGCACCTACTACGCCCACACCACCGACACCCTCACCCCGCCGGCCTGCGCCGCCGGGGCCATCGGCATCGCCTGCGCCGGACACCGTGTCGAGCACTTCTCCCAGCTCGACCCCGACGCTCTCGCCGACTACCTGAACGCGCTGGGCGTGTTTGTCGACTACCTCGACACCACCGCGCCGATGTTCTTCGTCGACGAGGACGGCTACCTGCTCGACGAGCACACCTCCCCGTACTCGTGGAACGACGACCCGACCCGCGCCGCCGAGCAGGTCATCACCGCCCTTGAGGCGGCTGCCACCGAGTGGGACTCCCTCCGCAAGGCGGAAGGGGAGATCCGATGAACACCGTCAAGAAGACCTTGACGCCCAACCTGCCCCGGCAACGGCGTCGGGACGTCGTCGAGAACGACGCCTTCGCCTCGTTCGCTCGGCGCATCATCCGCGCCCACGGCCGTCGCGTCGCCACCGGAGACGTTGAAGCCCTCCGCGACCTCATCGCCCTCTCCTCCGTCATCGACGACGCCATCGGCGAAGCCGTGATCGGTCTGCGGGCCTTCGGCTACTCCTGGGCCGAGATCGGCTCTCGCCTCGGCATCTCCCGTCAGGCTGCCCAGCAGCGCTGGGGTGGTGACAAGCCATGACTGACCTGCGCAGCCGCGACCTCGACAACCTCGCTGAACGCACTGGCATCCGGGTCGAGTTCTACGACCCGCTCGGCACCCGCTACGGGTTCCCCACCTTCCCCTACCAAGGCGCACCTGACGGGCTGGCCACCCTGCGGCAACTGCGCGCCGCCGGCCTTCGCCCCGGAGGGCACGACCCTGTCGCGCAGATCTATTGGCGGCACCGCAAAAACAGGCGGGTCGCCTATCTCTACCGCACTGACCTCGCCGCACCCAAGCGGACCGCTACCCCTGCGCAGCGGGAGGCCATCGCCAAAGCCCTGCTCGCTCGCCGCACCTGCCGGCACTGCGAGCAGGTGAAGCCCTACTACATCCCCCGCCGCTACGGCTGCTGCCTCGACTGCCACGGAGGCCACTAATGGCTGTCCTGATCACCTTCGCCGTCATCTTGCTCATCGGCATCGCCATGGCCTATATGGGCGGCGTCCGATGAACCGCGAACCTGCCGGCACTCGCCTTGAGGGCCTGGTCCTGGTCCTCATCCTCATTGCCGTCGGTGGCTCCGCCGGGGCCGCCTCGTTCACTCACGTTCACGACTGGACCATGGCTAACAGCCCGGACAACACCCCGGGATGGTTCGGCTGGGCCAACGCCGTCATCTCCGAACTCGTCCCCATCGCCGCCCTACTCACCATCCGCCGACGCCGCCGGACCGGCGCACCCATCGGGTACCCGATGGTCCTGCTCGTTGCCGCCGCCGGCCTCTCCCTCGCCGCCCAACTCGCCGTTGCCAAACCCGGGCCGTCCGGGTGGCTCCTCTCGGCGGTTCCCGCGCTGGCGTTTATGGCCCTGGTCAAACTCGTCCTCGCCCCCGCACCCACCCCGCAACCCATGGCACCGGCTCCTGAGCCGATGGGGCCGATCCGCGTTCAGGTGGCCGAGCAGGTCACCACCGAGCTGGCACCACCGGCCGCCATCACCCCGGCCCCCGAGCCGACCCCGGCCGTTGAGCCGGAGCCCGTCACCTTGCCGGCCTCGGAGCCGGTCGACGTCCCCGCCCACCTGCTGCCTACCGCCCGTTTCGCGGCCGTGCAACACGAACAAGCCACCGGGCAACCCATCACCCCTGACGAGCTGGCCGACCGCCTCGACGTCAGCACGGTCATCGCCGGGAAGCTCCTCGCCACCATCCCCCGGGGTGCGCGATGACCATCGTCTTGGTCGACATCGAGCAGGTCACCCACACCTGCCCCGCCTACCCCGACGCCCACCCGTTCGACATTCGCCGGACCCTGGTCGACGTCATCCCTGGTGGTCCCTGTCGGGCACCGGTCACCATCCGCTGCGGTGACACCACCGCCCTGATTCCGTGCCGTCGGCACGAACCGGTCAAGCGCCAGTGCAGCGCCTGCCGAGTCATCGTCACCGAACACACCATCACCACCCGCCAACCCACCACTGGGGTTGGCGGCTGATGGCCTCGACGCTGGACCTCACACCCCGCGCTTCGGCCCGGGGTGTGGGCTCGAACGCCGACACCATCCCCACCTACGACTACACCGCCACTGGTTCCGCCTTCACCCGCGCCACCCGCCCGGACTACTTCGGGTGGCTGGAACATGTCCGCGCCGCCGCTGGGTGCACCCGACCCATCCGCCTCGCCGGCAGCCTCCTCACAGTCGAGCAGGGCACCGGTCGGGTGTTGGAGCAGCGGCACACCGACACCATGCCGGATGCGGCGATCTACACCGCCTGCGGCAACCGACGCGCCACCGTCTGCCCCGCCTGCGCTGGCGTCTACCAACGCGACGCCTTCCAACTCCTGCGCGCCGGCCTCATCGGCGGCAAAGGCGTCCCCGAGACGGTTGCCTCCCATCCGGCCGTGTTCGCCACCTTTACCGCGCCCTCGTTCGGGACCGTGCACACCCGGGCGGTCAAGCGGCACACCTGTGGCAACCGCAAACGCTGTGACTGCCGGGCCGAGCCCTGCCACGCCCGCCGCGACACCGGCCTCTGCGTACACGGCCGACCCGCCGTCTGCTGGGCTAGGCACGAGGTTGGGGACCAGGTGCTTGGGCAGCCGTTGTGCCTGGACTGCTACGACCACACCCATCAAGTCGTGTGGAACCTGTTCTCCGGAGAGCTGTGGCACCGCACCAAGCAAGCCGCGGAACGATGGCTCGCCAAACTCGCCCGCCGCCGGGGCATCCCCCGTGTCCACGTCGTCAGCGCCTCCGGGAACATCCGTACCGTCCCACCGGTCCGGCTGTCGCACGGGAAAGTGGCCGAGTTCCAGGCACGCGGAGCAGTGCACTTCCACGCCCTGGTCCGCCTCGACGGCGTCCACCCCGACGACCCCACCGCCGTCATCCCATCACCAGCCGCCTTCACCGTCGCCGACCTCGACGACGCGATCCGCGCCGCCGTCGAACAGGTCGCCTTCACCACCCCGACTCATCCCGACCGGCCCGAAGGCTGGTCGATCGCTTGGGGTGACCCGGGCAAGGGCCTCGACATCCGACCCATCAGCCTGACCGGAGACGGTGAGGTCACTGACAGCATGGTCGCGGGCTACCTTGCCAAGTACGCCACTAAGAGCACCGAGGTAACCGGGCACCGCTCCGTCAGGCTCGACGCCGACAGCATCGGCGACTACGCCGACCCCGACGGCGACCACACCGCCCGCCTCATCAACGCCTGCTGGCACACCGGCCGCCCCACCACCACCCCGCTTCCACTCTTGGAACGGCCCCGGGACCACCGGCCCACACCCGGCTATGTGAAGCCCTGGGAGTGCCCCGACTGCGGCACCCACACCCGCTACGCCGCCTGCCCCGTCTGCGTCGCCGCGCGTCAAGCCGCCCTTGACACCCAACCGGCCAGCAGACCACAGGCCACCAACCCTTACGCCCGGCTGCGCCGCTGGGCGCACATGCTCGGCTTCGGCGGCCACTTCCTCACCAAAGCCCGCCGATACTCCGTCACCTTCCAACTCCTGCGCGACACCCGCGTCACCTACCGACGCCACGAGCACGAGCACCAGGCCGACGAGCAACCCGGCACCCTCCGCGCCGTCGACCATCTCGACGAAGACGACACAACGCTCATCGTCGGCACCCTCACCTTCGCCGGCGTCGGCTGGCACACCACCGGAGACGCACTCCTCGCCAACACCGCCGCCGCCATGGCACGCGAACGACGAACTACCGGCCGCGAAGAACTCGCCCACGAACTCGGCACCACCCCGGCCGGCACCGCACCGGTTGCCGCTTGACCCGACCACGCCACACGAGGAAGGCCAACCGATGGACGCCCCCACTCCGATTACTCCTCGCGTGCTGCGTGTGGAGGAAGCCGCCCAAGCGCTCGGCATCGGTCGTTCGCTCGTCTACGACCTGATCCGCTCCGGTCGCCTCCGCTCCTTCAAGGTCGGAAGCCGCCGGCTCATCCCGTCCGTCGCCATCGACGAAGTCATCGCCACGCTCACGGAAGAAGCTGCCTGATGTCCAGAGAGACCAAGCCACGCCAGTCCGCCGCCCGTCGCAATCCCAACGGTGAAGGCTCGATCTACCAGCGGTCTAGCGACGGCCGTTGGGTCGGGCAGGCTTATGTGCTCACCACCGACGGCACCCGTAAGCGCAAGTTCGTCTACGGCGCGACCTGGGAAGAAGCACACAGCAAGCTCGTCGACTTGAAGTCCCGCTCGCAGCGCGGCATCCCCGTTCCCGACCGTGCTTGGAAGTTGGCGGACTACCTGCCCTATTGGCTGTCCGCGTACGTGAGCGATCTCAAGCGCACCACCGCTCGGGGGTATGAAAGCGCGGTGCGGCTGCACATCGTTCCGGCCCTCGGCACCAAGCGCCTTGATGGGTTGCAGGTCCAGCACGTCAAGGCGTTCATGGACGAGTTCCGCCGCAAGTGCCTCTGTTGCACTAACGGCCTCGACAAGATCCGACCGGTTGAACGCCGCTGCTGCTCAGTTGGCCGCTGCTGCCAGCACTACCCCAGCGCCCGCCAGATCCAATTCGTGCACGCCGTGCTCCGCAACGCGCTTCAACACGCCATGCGGGAAGAGTTGGTGTCGCGCAACGTCGCCAAGCTGGTTCGCATCCCGTCGCCTCGCTACAAGGTCGGCAAAGGGCTCTCCGTGGACCAGGTACGAAAAATCTTGGATACCGCTACGGGTCACCGACTCCATGCGCTCTACGTCGTGGCGGCGACCATGGGCCTTCGTCGAGGTGAGCTGGTCGGCCTCCGTTGGTCGGATCTCGACTTGAATGAGGGCACGCTACGCGTGCAGCAGACCGTGCAGCGGGTCGCCGGGCAGCTCCACGTCCAGGACGCCAAGACCGAAGACTCGGAGGCGGTGTTGCCGCTCCCCGAGGTCACCTGGCTCACTCTCCTCGAACACCAGGAACGGCAACAGACCGAGCGATCCACCCTCGCCGAGGTGTGGGAGGACCACGATCTCGTGTTTCCCTCGGAACGGGGCACTCCGATGGAGCCCACCAACCTCAGCCGTTCGTTCGCCCGGCTTCGGGAAACCGCCGGCCTGCCTGGTGTTCGCCTACATGATCTGCGACACACCGTCGTATCGCTGCTGATGGGGTTGGGCGTCCCGCCGCACGTCGTACAGGCCATCGCTCGGCACGCCGACGTGAAGATCACGCTCAAGGTCTACGCTCACGCCAACCTCGACGCGATGCGTCAGGCGCTCGGCAAGCTCGACGGGAAGCTCTCGTGAGGGCCGTTGCTGTCAGCGTTGCTGTCAACCGGTCGACTTGTGGCAGTGCCGATCGGGAAAAGCCTTGTAGATATGGAGCCCCCGGCCGGGATCGAACCGGCGACATCTCGCTTACAAGGCGAGTGCTCTGGCCAGCTGAGCTACAGGGGCGCGTGTGTCGAGGTCAGCATAGCGAGTGACTTCCGGATATCCCGCTCGCGAGGCCTCCCGAGCACGGGAAACGTCAACAACCCGACGCCGGAACGTCTTCACGCCGCCCGGCGACGCGTCGATTGATGTCCGACCGTGCCGGAGTGACCGGAATGCGTAGCCGGGCCGCCGTCGTTCGATGCTCCCTCACCTTGGCAGCACGGGGAAACACGTTTACGGTTCATGACACGGACGACGACCCGGCGCCCTCGCGACCGAGCCGCCGTCCGTTGACCGGCGCGGATACGTGCCGGTCGCTCCTTCACTCGGATCGTCCGGCACGTTCCTGCCGGTGAAAGGAAGCGCTTCACCATGGCTACGGTCACCTATTCCAAGGCTTCCCGGGTCTACCCGGGCCAAGAGCGTCCCGCCGTCAACGAGCTGGACCTCGAAATCGGCGACGGCGAGTTCCTCGTCCTGGTCGGCCCCTCCGGTTGCGGTAAGTCCACCAGCCTGCGGATGCTCGCCGGCCTGGAGGACGTGGACGCCGGCTCGATCTACATCGACCAGCGCGACGTCACCCACCTGCCCCCGAAGGCCCGCGACATCGCGATGGTCTTCCAGAACTACGCGCTCTACCCGCACATGACCGTGTACGAGAACATGGCGTTCGCCCTCAAGCTGCGCAAGACCTCCAAGTCGGAGATCGACCGGCGGGTCAAGGAGGCGGCCGGGCTGCTCCAGTTGGAGGAGTACCTCAGCCGTAAGCCGAAGGCGCTCTCCGGTGGTCAGCGTCAGCGTGTCGCGATGGGCCGGGCGATCGTCCGCGAGCCGCAGGTCTTCCTTATGGACGAGCCGCTGTCGAACCTCGACGCCAAGCTGCGCGTGCAGACCCGTACCCAGATCGCGTCCCTGCAGGCCAAGCTGGGTGTCACCACGGTCTACGTCACGCACGACCAGGTCGAGGCCATGACCATGGGTCACCGGGTCGCGGTGCTGCTCGACGGTGTGCTGCAGCAGGTGGACACCCCGCGGGCGCTCTACGACACCCCGGCCAACGTGTTCGTCGCCGGCTTCATGGGCTCGCCCGCCATGAACATCAAGACCGTTCCGCTGAACGAGAAGGGCGCCGAGTTCGCGGAGATGTACATTCCGCTGACCCGGGAGCAGGTCGAGGCGGCCCGCGCCGAGGGTGGCGACGGCAAGGTCACCGTGGGCTTCCGCCCGGAGGACTGCGAGCTGGTCAGCCCCACCGAGGGCGGCATGCCGGTCGTGGTCGAGCTGGTCGAGGACCTCGGCTCGGACGCCAACGTCTACGGTCACGCCGCGCTCGGCGGCAACTCGGAGCGCTTCGTCGTCCGCACCGACCGGCGCAACATGCCGAACATGGGAGACACCGTGTTCGTCAAGCCGACCGCCGGTCGCAGCCACGTCTTCCACGCCTCCACCGGCCACCGGATCTGACGTAACGCCGCACCGACAGGGGGCGGTCCGCTTCGGCGGGCCGCCCCCTTCGTCGTACCGGCGAGGGGTTGTCAGACCCTGGAGCCATTCCTGGGGTGGCCCGAGCCGGGGGCGGCACTGTTCGTCGCGTGGACCCACCAGATCCAGCCCCTCCCGCACGGGAGGGGCTGGACCTGGTCTACAGCTCGACGGAACGCCGCCGGGCGACCTCGGCCAGGGCGACCGCCGCCGCCACGCTGGCGTTGAGCGACTCGACCTCGGAGATCATCGGGATGCCGACGGTCAGGTCGCAGGTCTCGCCGACCAGGCGGGAAAGACCACGGCCCTCGGAACCGACCACCACCACCAGCGGCCCGACCGCGGCCTCCAGGTCGTACAGGTCGGTGTCGCCGTCGGCGTCCAGGCCGACGACCATGAAGCCGGCGTCCCGGCACGCCTTCAACGACCGGGTCAGGTTGGTCACCTGCGCCACGGGCACCCGCGCGGCCGCGCCGGCACTGGTCCGCCAGGCGGTCGCGGTGATCCCGGCAGCACGCCGCTCGGGTACGAAGACACCCTGCGCGCCGAACGCGGCGGCCGACCGGATCACGGCACCCAGGTTGCGCGGGTCGGTGACACCGTCGAGCGCGACCAGCAGCGGGGCCTGCTGCTCCAGGGAAGCGGCGACCATGTCCTCGAACGGCTGGTACGCGAAGGGCGGCACCTGCAACCCGACGCCCTGGTGCAGCACCCCGCCGGTCATCCGGTCCAGCTCGGCCCGGCTGATCTCCAGGTTGGCGATGCCCCGGTCGGCGGCGGTCCGGATGATCTCCTTGGTCCGCTCGTCCATGTCGATGCCCTGGGCCGTGTAGAGCGCCGTCGCCGGCACCTGGGCGCGCAGCGCCTCCAGCACCGGGTTACGCCCGACCAACAGCTCCGGGCTGTCCTTCGACGGGTTGGACTTGCGCCCCGGGGTGACCCGGGGGCCGGAGCGCGCGGTGGGCTTGCCACCCCGACCGCCGGTCGCACCCCGACCGACCGGTACGCCCCGACCGCCGCCCTTGCCCCAGGTGGTGTCCTTGCTGCCCGGCTGACCGATCTTCGGGGCGCGCCCCTCCTCGGCCGCCGCCCGGCGCTCCTTCTCCTGCTTCCAGGCGGTGCGCTGGGGCAGCTTCTCGGTGCCCGAGTAGCCCTTGTGCCAGGGGCGCTCGTCGGCGGGCAGGGTGCGGCCCCGCCCGGCCAGCGAGTCCTTGTTCTTGCCGCCGGAGCCCTTGGGGGCGCCTGCCTTCGACGTCAGTCGCCGGCCACGGCGCTGCGAGTTGCCGGCCATCAGTCCTGCTCTCCAATAGTCCAACGGGGGCCCTGGGGGGTGTCCTCGACCGCCACGCCGGCCAGCTTGAGCTGGTCACGTACCGCGTCGGCGGCGGCCCAGTCCTTGCGGCCCCGGGCCTGTGCGCGCTGCTCCAGAGCCAGCGCGATCAGGGAGTCCACCACGGCACGGAGATCATTCGATCGGCCGCCACCGGTCCAGGCCGGGTCCAGGGGGTCGATACCGAGGATATCCAGCATCGCTCGCACCGCGGCCAGGGTGGTGCGGACAGTCACATCGTCGCCGGCGGTCAACGCGGTGTTGCCGTCCCGCAGGTGCTGTTGCAGAACGGCCAGCGCGGCGGACGTGTTGAGGTCGTCGTCCATCGCCGCCACGAACCCGGCCGGTAGCTCGCCGAGCTGCCCGGCGCCGACCCGCTCCGCCGCCCGCTGCACGAAACCCTCGATCCGGCGGTACGCGGTGGCCGACTCGCGCAGCGACTCCTCCGAGTAGTCGATCACCGAGCGGTAGTGCGCGGCGGCGTAGTAGTAGCGCAGCTCCACCGGCCGCACGCCCAGCGAGTCGACGTACGCCAGGCCCAACGCGTTGCCCGCGGACTTGCCCATCTTGGCCCCGCCGATGCTGAGCAGGCCGTGGTGCACCCAGTAGCGGGCGAACGGCAGCCCGGCGGCGTTGGACTGGGCGATCTCGTTCTCGTGGTGGGGGAACGTCAGGTCCAGCCCACCGCCGTGGATGTCGAACTCCGGGCCGAGATACCGCCAGCACATCGCCGAGCACTCGATGTGCCAGCCCGGACGACCCAACCCCCACGGCGACGGCCAGTACGCGTCCGCCGGCTCGTCCGGTTTGGCCCCCTTCCAGAGCGCGAAGTCACGCGGGTCCCGTTTGCCCCGGTCAGGCGCGTCCCCGGCCGACTGCATCGCGTCCGGTGACTGACCCGACAGCGACCCGTACGCCGGCCAGGAAGCCACGTCGAAGTAGACGTCACCGGACCCGTCGGTGGCCGGGTACGCGTGCCCGTCGGCGATCAACTTCGTGATCAGCTCGTGCATCTCCGGGATGTGCCCGGTGGCGCGCGGCTCGTAGGTGGGCGGCAGCACGTTCAACGACCGGTACGACTCGGCGAGGAGCAACTCGTTCGCGTACGCGATCGACCAGAACGGTCGCCCCTGGTCCCCGGCCTTGACGAGGATCTTGTCGTCGATGTCGGTCAGGTTGCGGATGAAGGTGACCTGGTAGCCGGCGGCCGACAGCCAGCGACGCAGCACGTCATAGTTGACGCCCGAGCGAAGGTGACCGATGTGCGGCGGGGCCTGAAGAGTGAGACCACACAGGTAGACCCCCACCTTGCCGGCTTCCCGCGGGACGAAGTCCCGCACCGATCGGGTGGCGGTGTCATACAGGCGTAGCGTCACCGTACAAGGGTAGCTGTCCGTGCCTGTCCGAGTCCGCCGGTGCCGGGTCGTACGCTGCCAGGCGTGGATGCGACCGCACGCTCCGGTGACACTCCCGCCGACCCCGGCGCCCCCGCCGCCGGGCTCCTGAGCCCGGCCGACGGGGTAACGGCGCAGGCCGACGGCGTCGGGGCGCGGCGGGATGCCGACGCCGACGTTGCTGCGGGGCGGCCCGGCGGTCTCGCGGGGCGAAGCGACGGCGGCACGGGGCGGGCCGACGCCGACGTTGCTGCGGGGCGGCCCGGCGGTCTCGCGGGGCGGCCCGACGGCGGCACGGGGCGGGCCGACGCCGACGTTGCTGCGGCGCGGCCCGGCGGTCTCGCGGGGCGAACCGACGGCGGCACGGGGCGGGCCGACGCCGACGTTGCTGCGGCGCGGCCCGGCGGTCTCGCGGGGCGAACCGACGGTCTCGCGGGGCGAACCGACGGTCTCGCGGGGCGAACCGACGGCGTCGCGGGGCGGGCCGGGGAGGCGTCGCAGACCCTGGACCGGGGGTTGCGGTTGCTGCACCTGGTCGCGGACGCCTCGGCTGGTCTGACCGTCACCGAGGCCGCGCACCGACTCGACATCGGGCGGGCAGCCGTCTACCGACTGGTCAGCCCGCTGGTCGGGCACGGCATGCTGCGTCGGGACGCCGACGGCCGACTGCGCCTCGGCGCCGGCCTGTTGCACCTGGCCCGACGCGCCCAGCCGTTGCTCGCCGAGGGCGCGCTGCCCGCGCTGCGACGCCTCGCCGAGCAGGCCGGTGCGACCGCGCACCTGACGGTGGTCGAGGCCGGCGAGGGTGTCGCGCTGGCCGTGGTCGAGCCGAGCTGGACGTCGTTCCACGTCGCGTACCGGGCCGGAGCACGGCATCCGCTGGATCGAGGGGCGGCGGGCCGGGCCATCCTGGCCGGTCGAGCCGGACTGGCCGACCCGGTGAGCAGCAGCGGAGAGCTGCAGTCCGGGGCGTACGGGGTGGCCGCGCCGGTGCTCGGCGTACCCGGCCTGGAGGCCAGCGTCGGGGTGGTCGCCCTCGCCCCGCTGGACGTCGACGAGATCGGCCCTCAGGTGCTGGCCGCCGCCAGGTCCGTCGCCGCCACCCTGACCTGACCCCGAAGCCAGTCACCCCCGACCGCCGCCTTCGAGCTGACCCGAGGCCAGTCACCGTCGCACCCACCTGCGGCTTGATCAACTCGGGTTCACGGATGTCGCGGTATCGCGCTGCCGTTGATGGCCCGACTTCCGGAAACGCGAGTGGATCAACCTCCGAGCCCGCCCGGTGACGGACCCCGATCGGCCACAACGCGGGACGCGTCATACCACGACCAGCGGGCGGAATCCCGGTCGTCCACAGGGTTGGGCGGCCGTCCCGGGGCGGTTATCCACAGGGGTTTCGGCGCCCGGTCGGCAGTCGGCAGGCTACTCCGCATGCCACCTCGTCCGCACCGCCCCGATGCCCTGAACTGGCAGGTCTTCCGTGGCTCCGACGCCGTCCGAGAGGGCCTGCTCACCGAACACCAGCTGCGCAGCGCCGCCTGGGTGCGGCTGCGCCACGACATCTACGCCGACGCACGGCTCGACCGGGACCACGCCCTGGCCTGTCGCGCCGCGCTGCTCCGGCTTCCGCCCGGGGTGACCGTCGGAGGCCCGTCAGCCGCGTACCTGCTCGGTGTCGAACACGCCGCGGCCTTCACCGACGACGTACACGTTCTCGTGCCGCGATCGCCTCGAATCGGGCCACAGCGCGGCCTCCGCGTGCACGTCAACGCCATCACCTCACTGCCCGACAGCGGGGCGCCAGAGCGAGTCGGGCAATCACCGTCCCTCCGCCGTCCACCCGGCCCTAGGCATACGACAGGCCCCGGGCGTCCACCGGCCGCAGGCCGGCCACCGGGCGGCATGACGACCAGACCAGGAGGCATGCCATCCACCAGACCTGACGGCACGACCGCCAGACCAGGAGACACGGCGACCAGGCCCAATGCCTTGACGGGCGGACCAGAGGCCAGGACATTCAGACCGGGCGACAGCCGGATGACGGCCTTGATGCCCCGTCTCAGCAGTCACCCGGGTGGCCTGATCCCCCGTTCCGACCCCGAGCGGGCAGCCTGGGAAACGGCCGTCTGGCTTGACCCGCTCCGCGCCATCGCCATCGTCGACTCGCTGCTCGGCCAGGGGTTGACCGATCGAGACACGCTGGCAGTCATGGCCGACCGCAATGCCGACCGGCCGGGTGGGCGGCGGGCGCGGTGGCTCTTCGACCTGGCTGACGGCGGAGCCCAGTCTCCGCCTGAGTCCCACCTGCGCGTGCGTCTCGTACTGGGCGGGCTGCCGCGCCCGGTCGTCCAGCATCCGATACGCCTGCCCAACGGCGTGGTCCTGCACCCCGACCTGGCGTGGCCGGAATATCGGGTAGCGGTCGAGTACGACGGGCGTTGGCACTCCGACGCAGAGCAGCTGCACCGCGACCGCCGCAGACTGAACCTGCTGGTCGGCGCGGGTTGGCTGGTATTGCACGTGACGAGTCGACGGCTGCACGGCGAGTTTCCGGCAGTGCTCCGCGAGGTGCGTACCGCGCTGGCCAGCCGAGGCTGGCGACGGTGACTACCCCAACCTGCTCGGCCTTGGTCGACTCGGATTCCTGCAAAGCGCGGTGTCAACGCACATGGGATAGCACGGTTTTCAGGAACCCGAGTGAATCAAGACGGGTCGGGCCGATCAAGCTTCACGGATCGCGCCGGCAACCGCTCGGAACGGCAACGGGCCCGGTCGACGGTGGTCGACCGGGCCACGTTGAATGGTGCTTACGGGCGGGCGTTCGGCTTGAGCGGGGTCTTCACCGCCGCGTAGGCGTCGACGATCCCGTAGCCGTAGAAGCCGTTGAAGTTGACCCCACCGGCGCAGTACGCGTCGTAGGTCTCGTCGCGGCCCTCGTTGCGGTACTGCTGCAACCGCGGCTCCGGGCAGGCGTGCTCGGCGGCCGTGCGGTAAAGGTGCTGCTCGACCAGGTCCGGCGACATGCCGAAGCCGGAGCGGCCCTGCGTCTTGCCGTACCGGCTGACGATCAGCGCGGCGACACCGGCGGCGTGCGGGGACGCCATCGAGGTGCCCTGGAGGTAGGTGTAGTAGCCGCACTCACCATTGGCCTTGCACTGCTTGAAGACCGACTCCTCGAAACCGGCGACGATGTTGCCGTCGGCATCGACGGAGCCCTCCTCCTGAAGCACGTGCTTCGGGTACGAGGAGAGGATCATGTTGGCGTCGGTGCGGAACGTGTCGGTGCCGAAGCCGTCCCGGAACCAGCCGCCGGGAGCGGCGACCGAGATCTGCTCGGTGCCGTAGTTGGAGAAGTCCGACTTCTTGCCGGACGGGCCGACCGACGACACACCGATCACGTGCGGGCCTTCGGTGGGCAGGTCCCAGCAGCTCTCGTTGTCGATGGGCCGCGGGTACGGGTCGGCGCCGTAGTCCGGGCTGGTGGTGTCGGTGCGCGGCGCGCCCAGGTCTTCGTTGTTGTTGCCGAGCGCACCGACCAGGGTGACGCCCTTGTTGTGGGCGAAGACCAGCGCCCGCTTCATCGCCTTGATGATGGCGCGCTGCTCGGCCTGGTCCTCCGGCGAGTCGGCGGGGTTGGCCGTGCAGTTGTAGAGCCACGGGTCGACGTAGAACGACATGTTGACCACGTCGATGCCGGACCGGCCGGCGTGCAGGAGGGCGTTGACGACCGGCTCAAGGAAGAAGTAGCCGGAGTCCTGGCCACCCTTGAGTTCGACGAGCGAGACGTTCGGGGCGACACCGGAGAGGCCGAACCCGTTGGCGGCGGCGCCGATGGTGCCGGCCACGTGGGTGCCGTGCCCACCGTCGTCGGTGCCCACCGGGTCGAGGCAGCTCGGCACCTCGCAGGGGCCGTCCACATCGGTCAGGTCGGGTGCGAAGTTGCGCGACAGCGCCCAGTTGAAGTTCGGCGCGATGTCCGGGTTGCTGGCGTCGACGCCGGTGTCGAGCACGCCGACGGTCACCCGACGGTCGCCCGGCTCGATCTTGCGGGCCTGGTCGGCCCGGAGCATCGCCAGACCCCAGAGCTTGTCGTCGAGCGGGTCGAGCTTGGTGCCCTTGCGGGCGGCGGCACCAGCGGCAGCGGCCCCGGCGGCTGCCGTCAGGTGCTCCTGCTCGACGCGGTCCAGCTTGGGCTTGCGGCCGATGGCCTTCTGCTCGGCGGCGCCGATCAGCGTCGGCGCGGCGGTCGCCTTGGCCGCGAAGTCGGCCCGGTCGCTGGTGACCTGGAACATGCCGACCTCGTCGGACCGCGACACCACAGTGCCGCCGGCCGCGCGGATCGCGGCTACCGCCGTCTCGGCGGCGACACCGTCCTCGGCGACGACGGTGAAGGTGCGGGACGAGCTCGGTGCGGCGCTGGCCGGCACACCCAGCCCCGCAGCCGTCAGTGCCAACACTGCCGCGGTCGCGACAGCACCGGCGGTGAAGCGCTTGCTCACCACATCGGAACTTCTCGTTGAGGGACGTGGCTGCCATCACACAACACCCGGCAGCTTTGCGCCAGCTGAACGCCCGTTATGGCGGCGAATCTCTGCTTCATCTGGCTGGATCGCCGGGGAGCGTGAGCTCTGCCAGCACCGCTGGCAAAGCTGCCACGGTGGACACCTCCGCGTCGGGTACGACCCCGCGGGGGCGAGGTAGGCCGGCCCGGTTCAACCACACCGAGCGCAGGCCGGCCCGCCGGGGCGCCACGACGTCGTGCTCCCACGAGTCACCGACGTACACGATCTGCCCGGCCGGCACCCCCGCCGCCTTGACGACCGCGGCGAAGAACTCCTGGGCAGGCTTCTTGGGCAGGCCGTTCTCGTGCGCGTACACCTCGAAGGCGAACTCGCCGGAAAGCCCGCACCGTTCGGCGCGGCTGTTGCCGTTGGTGGCGAAGCCCAGCGTGTAGCTGTCGCGGAGCACGGCGAGCGTCGGCGGCACGTCCGGGAACGGCCTGGTGAGGGCGAACCGGCGGGCGAAGAAGAGGTCAGCGAACTCGTCCAGGTGGTCGCCCAGCCCGGCGCGGGCCAGCGACCGGGCCAGTGCGGCGCGGCGGATCTCCAGCACCGGGGCGGCCGCCAGCTCACCGAAGACAGCACCCCAGTCCGATTCCAGCTCGGCGAGCGTCACCTCGGTCGCGGCCGGGGTGCGTCGGCGCATCTCGTCGAGGACGGCGACCAGGCCGCCGGTCACGGCCGGCCGCAGGTCGAGCAGGGTTTCGTCGGCGTCGAACACCACGGCGGTCAGCACGACACCCACTGTGTCACCGAGGAAGAGCGCCAGCACCCCCACCAACGTTGCAGCAGGCACCAGGCCGCCAAGGGCCCAAACACCTACCGACCGTCGAGCGCGAGTGCGGGCTCGGGTGAGACCGGCGTGGGCTCCGCTGGCGATCCGCGCAGTTCGTCGAGGCGTACCAGCGCGACCCCGGCGACGATCAACGCGCCGCCGAAGAGCTGCCAGCCGGTGGGCAGCTCGTTCAGGAAGAGCCAGGCGATCAGCACCGCGAAGAGCACCTCGGTCAGCCCGACGAACGACGACAGCCGGGGGCCGAGGATACGGGTGCCGGCGATCCCGGCGAGGTACGCGATGACGGCGGCCACCAGCGACAGCCCGGCGATGGGCAACAGCCAACTGGTGGCCTGTCTGGCGAAGGTGACCTCACCGAAGGTGGCGTGCAGTGGCAGCAGCCCGGTGAGGCCGACGAGGAGCAGCACGGCGGCGCCGACTGCCATTCCGCCGCTGGCCATGGCGACCGAGGGCAGCCGTGGGTCGACGCGGCCGGCGAGGACGAAATAGCCGGCCAGGCCGAATGCGGCACCCAGACCCCAGAGCACGCCCACCGGGTGGAAGTCCGCGGTGCCGGCGAGGTCGAGGACGAACGCCAGCCCGACCAGGGCGGCCACCGATCCGGCCACGGTGAGCCGGCGGGGTCGTTGCCCGTGTCGCACCCACATCCAGCCCACGACGAGGATGATGCCCAGGTATTCGAGCAGCAGCGCGACACCGACGGGCAGGTAGCGCACGGCGTTGAAGAAACAGACCTGGGCCAGGGCCACCCCGAGGAGCCCGAACATCCCGATCGCCGTAGCGTTGCTGCGTAACACGGCCCACCTGCCCCGCAGGGACAACAGGGCAGGGATCGCCAGCACGAGGGCGGCCACGCCGACCCGGGCGATCACCGCCGATTCGGCCGACCAGCCGGCCTCGATGAGTGATCGCGCGAAGGTGCCGGAGGTGGCGAAGGTGACGGCGGAGAGCAGCGCCAACGCGGCGCCGGCAGCGGGTCGTGAGTGCATGTCGCGCTCCTCGGGACGGCACCGTGTCATGAGCAAACTATCCTTGTACTGATGACGCTAGGCGTCCGCCCTGACAGGAGTCAAGATGCTATTTGCTCATGACACCGAATGTTCGCTGATCGCCACCGCCGCGCTGGTCAACACAGCGGGTCGGGACGGCGAGTTGTTGCCCGACGTCGCCGCGCTGGACGCGTTCTTCGTCCGCCACTCCTACAGCGGACGGCACGAGCACACCGACGCCGAGTTGAACGCCGTGAAGGACCTGCGACCCCAACTGCGCCGTATCTGGCACGCCGAGCCGCCCGAGATCGTCGCGCTGATCAACGGCCTGCTACTGGAGCACAAGGCGTTGCCGCAGCTCATCGAGCACGACGACGAGCCGTACCACCTGCACGCCGTGCCCCGCGACGCACCGCTCGCGACCCGGATCGCGGTGGAGGCGGCGATGGCCATGGCGGACCTGGTCCGTGCGCGTGAGCTGAGCCGGTTGCGCATCTGCGAGTACCCGGACTGCGACAACGTCGTCGTCGACCTGTCCCGCAACCGGTCGCGGCGGTTCTGCGAGGCCGGCTGCGGCAACCGGGCCGCCGTGACCGCCTACCGCGCCCGCCGAGCCGCCGGCCGCTCCTGAACCACCTCGTACTCCACCTCGCCGTGCTCGGTGCCCGGGATCGGGTCGTCCCACTGCAGGTGGAACGTGCGCACGTGACGCAGCCCGGCCTTCGCCATCACCCGCCGGGAACGTTCGTTGACCGCCATCGTCTCGGCCCAGACCCGACGCACCCCGACGGTGTCGAAGGCGTACCGGACCAGCGCCCGCGACCCCTCGGTGGCCAACCCCCGCCCCCACGCCGAGCGGCGCAACCGGTAGCCCAACTCGGCCTCGGCCCCGTCCGCCGACGGGTCGAGCGCGAACCACCCCAGGAAGTCGCCGGACTCCCGATCGAGCGCCGCCCAACGCCCCAGCCCGGGATGCCGCTCGTACTGGGCCAGCAACCTCGGCAACTGCTCGTCCCGGACCGCCGCCGGTGACGTCGCCACCCCGCCGGTGAGGAACCGCATCACCTCGGGGTCGCCGTCCAGCTCGACCAGCGCGTCCACGTCGCCCATCGTCAACCGCCGGAACCGCAGCCGCTCCGTTCCTGCAGGTACCACCAGGTCACCACCACGCACGACCGGATCATTCCGCCGCGCCCTCCCACCGTCGAGCCGTTTACCGCCGCGCGCCCGCAAGATCCGCGCAACATCGGCGAAACTGCTGCCTCCGGCGCCGCCGAAGCAGCAACATCGGCGAAGTTGCGCGCGGCGGCAACCCCGATCGCCGCCGCGGGCGAGCCAGTCGCGTCAGCGCGGAGGCGCGACCACGAAGAGCCGCCAGGAGTACGCGTCGACAACGAGCACGGGTCCGTCCGGGTCCTTGCTGTCTCGCACCCCGACCACGCCCCCGAGGTTCGTAGCCACCTCGACACACTGGTCGTTCGAACCACTCCGGCTGCTCTTGCGCCACCGGGCCTCGATCAACTCCACGTCTCCGCCACCTCCCTCAGCAACTCGATCGACTCCTGCGGAGGCAACGCCTGCCCGAGAGTCGCTTCCCAGGTCCACTGTAGACGCAACAGATCCGCAGGCTGGTCGAGTTCCTGGCCGCCGATCTGGCCACCAAGGTAGGCGAGGTCGCTGTGATCGGCCACCGTAGCGAGGATGAAGGGTCCGTTCAGGCCCGGGTACTCCTCGGCAGAGCGCGGCACGACGTGCAGTTGAACTCGTGGGTGCTCGGTCGCCAAGCGTGCCAGGTGCAGAGCCTGCTCACACATCACCTTCCGACCCCCGACGCACCGCCGCAACACCGACTCATCGAGCACAGCGACCAGGTGCGGCGGGCGGTCCCCGTGGAGAACCCGCTGACTCTCCATCCGGTCAGTCAACCGGCGCTCCACCTCTTCGGCGTCGAGCAGCCGGTCCGACTCGAAGACCGCGCGAGCGTATGCCTCGGTTTGCAACAGCCCGGGAACGTGCAGCGGGTCGAACCACCGGAGGGCACGCGCCTCCGCGAGGATCGCTCGCCAGCCGCGTAGCCAGACCTGAGCTTTGTCCAGGCTTACCAGTTCAGTCGACATGCGGCCGAAGAGGCCGCCGGTGTCCAGGGCTCGGTCGACCAGTTCCAGGTACTTCACGGTGGGCGGCTGCTGGCCCAACTCGACGGCGCTGACCTTCGACGCCGAGTAGTTGACCGCCTTCGCCAACTCGTCCTGACTCCAACCCCGCCGGACCCGCGCCCGACGCAGCTCCGCGATCAGGAACGCCGCCGCCGTCATCTGCCCATCGGCCATGCCAGCCGCCCTCCACCCCGCCGACGATTGATTCCAGCCGGTCGCCAACGGTGTCACCACCGAACACAGGGCGGCTGTGACGACGCAACCAAACCCTTCCGACCGTAGTCGTCCGATCACCAGACTGTGAAGTGCGGCACCGCTCCCCGTCCCCCGGGATCCCGGCGGTCCGCACGGGACCGCCCGCTCCCCCGTGCCGGGCGGTCCCACCCCAGACGACCCATCCAAAGCCGACCCTGCCCAGACCCCCCCCCCACTCAGAACCCGCCCCGCCCAGAACCCCCCACTCAGAACCCGCCCCGCCCAGAACCCGCCCCGCCCGGACGCGAGATTGATGCCGCAAACGATTCAGCTCCAAAGCGTCCGCACAGGACATCCCCGACCACCCAAGCGACCGAGCGGCCGAGCGGCCGACCGGCCGACCGGCAGAGCGGCAGAGCGGCCGAGCGACCGAGCGACCGAGCGACCGAGCGGCCGACCGACCGAGCGGCCGAGCGGCCGACCGACCGAGCGGCCGACCGGCCGAACAAGATCGCGCTGGCGCAGCCCAACCCAACGCAGCCCAGCCCGGGGTGATGCCACAAACGAGTCAGCTCGAAAGGACGGCAACACCATGTCCTGGACCGCCCTGGACGACCGAGCGACGACGCCACGCCGACCCCACCTGCCGCTGCGCCCGCTCTGGCTCTGCCGGGTCTGCGCCGCGCCCTGGCCGTGCCCGGTGGCCCGGCTCACCCTCTGTCAGGAGTACGCCGACGACCGGATCGCGTTGAGCGTCTACCTGTGCGCGGTCCTGCACGATGCGGCTGCCGACCTGTACCGGCTCAACCCGCACGACGGCCCGGACCCCGCGGCGCTCTTCACCCGCTTCCTGGGCTGGACGAAACCATGCGGCGACCGCCTCGAGCAGGTCAGGGGTGGGTCATCCGAAGCAGGTCCAGCGTCTCGTCCAACTGGGTCTCGGTGAGCTTGCCCGAGTCGACGTGCCCCCGGGAGAGCACCACCTCGCGGATCGAGGTCTGCTTGGCCAGCGCCTCCTTGGCGATCGAGGCCGCCTCGTCGTACCCCAGGTAGCGGTTGAGCGGGGTGACGATCGACGGTGAGCCCTCGGCGTACGCCAGACAGACCTCGGCGTCCGCGACCAGGCCGACCACCAGCCGATCGGCGAACAGTCGGCTCACCGCGGACAGCAAGCGGATCGACTCCAGCAGGTTGCGGCCCATCACCGGGAGCATCACGTTCAGCTCGAAGTCGCCCTGCGAGCCGGCGAAGCCGACTGTCGCGTCGTTGCCGACCACCTGGGCGCAGACCTGCCGCATCGCCTCCGCGACGACCGGGTTGACCTTGCCGGGCATGATCGACGAGCCGGGCTGGAGGTCGGGGATACGCAGCTCGCGGAGACCGGCCCGGGGGCCGGAACCCATCCACCGGATGTCGTTCGCGATCTTGTAGAGGCCGACGGCCAGGGTCCGCAGTTGGCCTGAGGTCTCCACCAGCGCGTCGCGCGCGCCCTGCGCCTCGAAGTGGTTGCGTGCCTCGGACAACGGCAACCCGGTCGACTCACGCAGCTTCTCGATCACCGCGGCGGCGAAGCCGAGCGGGGTGTTGATTCCGGTGCCGACGGCGGTGCCGCCCAGCGGCAGCTCGGCCAGTCGGGGCAGCGAGCCCTCCAGGCGTTCGACGCCGTAGCGGACCTGGGCGGCGTACCCGCCGAACTCCTGGCCCAGGGTGACCGGCGTGGCGTCCATCAGGTGCGTGCGACCGGCCTTGACCACCGTCTCGAACTCCGCCGCCTTTGCGTCCAACGTGGCGGCGAGGTGGTTCAGCGACGGCAGCAGGTCCTCCACGATGAACTGGGTGGCGGCCAGGTGGATCGAGGACGGGAAGACGTCGTTGCTGGACTGCGAGGCGTTGACGTGGTCGTTCGGGTGCACCGGCGAGCCCAACTCCCGGCTGGCCAGGGTGGCGATCACCTCGTTGGTGTTCATGTTCGACGACGTTCCCGAGCCGGTCTGGAAGACGTCGACCGGGAACTGGTCGTCGTAACCACCGTCGGCGACGTGCGCGGCGGCGGCGGTGATCGCGGCGGCCACGTTCGCGTCGATCACGCCGAGCTCGCCGTTGACCTCGGCCGCCGCACCCTTGATCTGCGCGAGGGCCTTGATCTGGGCCGGCTCGATGCCTCGGCCGGAGATCGGGAAGTTCTGCACCGCACGCTGGGTCTGCGCCCGCCACAGCGCCTCGGCGGGCACCTCCACCTCGCCCATCGAGTCACGTTCGATGCGGTAACCGGTCGCCTCTGGAGTCGTCACGCATACCATCCTGCCGCGCCGATGGCCGACTCGCAGATGATCCGTCAGCCCAACTCGGCCAGCAGCCGTTCCGCCTCGTGTCGATCCGGCACGTCGATCTGGCGGTACAGGGACAGCGCCCGGGTCAGGTGGGCGCGAGCTGCCGCCGGGTCGGTCGTCCGCAGGCAGCGGGCGATGCCCTCCAGTGCCCGGCCCTGCTCGTAGCGTGCACCAAGGCCGGAAGCGTCGACCAGCACCCGACGATGCAGGTCGAGGGCGCTCGTCACGTCTCCCTGCTCCAGGATCGCCCGGGCCAGGAGGTTACGGGAGGCGCACTGGCCGACCCGATCGCCGGCATCGACCATCGCCACCAACGCCTCCCGGTGCAGTGCGGCGGCATGATCCGGCCGTCCGGCGTTGCGCTCCAGCACAGCGATCTCGTTGATCACCTCCCCCTCGCCGAAGCGATTACCATCGCGTCGTTTGAGGTACAGCGCGGTCCGCAGCAGACGGCGAGCAGGACCGAGATCCCCCATCCGGTGCCGCACCATCGCGAGGTGCCCCATCGCATTGTTGATCTGCCGGAAGTCCTTCGTCTGCCGGGCCAACTGCAGGTGCAACCGAGTCAGGCGCAGCGCGTCGTCGTACCGGCCTGCACCGATCAACGCGTAGGACAGGTTGTTCAACAGGTTGGTCAGCGCGTGAGCGTCGGCTGGAACCCGGACCAGACCGAGTGCCTCGTCGAACTTCGCCTCGGCCTGCCGGAGGTCACCGTTCGCCGCGTAGGAGATACCCAGGTTCCACAGCGTGGTGAGTACGTCGCTGCGCAGCCCGAGCTGACGGCGCAACCTGAGCGCCACCTCCATCGTCCTGATCGCCTCCGGGAAACGGGCCAGCCGGAAGTACGCCGAGGAGAGGTAGTTGAGCATGGTGGCGACCGCCGCCTCGTCGCCCAGCCGTCGGGCGACCCGAAGCCCGATCGTGTGGGTCTCGATCAGCTCGTCCAGGTGCCCGCCGTCGAAGTTGAGCCGCCAGCAGGCCCGCGCCAACTGCCAGCACTCGACCGGGAAGTCCTCCTCCTCGGCCACGCGGACCAGGGCGGTGAGGCCGGGGTGGTTCTCCTCGAACCACGCGCGCTCCCTGGCCACCGGCACGCCCAGCAGGTCGGGTCGGCCGGGCGTACGCACCGGAAGGTTGGGGCGGCTGCCGGCCGCCTCGATCGACCGGGCGATCGCCAGCGCGACGGACAGGTGATGATCCAGCAGCCGATCCACCGCGGCTCGACGCTCGGCCTGCCGCTCCGGGGGTACGAGCAGCAGCCGGGCGTAGTCGCGGAGGAGGTCGTGTAACCGGAACCTGCCCGGCGGCGCCTCTTCCACCAGGTGCGCGTCGACCAACTCGTCCAGCACGTCCTGCGCGTCGGCCAGCGGCAGGTCGGCGAGGGCGGCGGCCACCTGGACGTCCAGGTGGCCACCCGGATGGAGGCCGAGCAGCGCGAACATCCGCTGCGCCGACGGTGAGACCTGCGCGTACGACAGGGCGAACGCCTGCCCCACCGAACGTTCGCCGGCGGTCAGCTCGGCCAGCGGGCCCGCCCCGGTGACCAGCCGCTCGACCAGGTCGGCGACCCGCCAGCGCGGCCGGTGCGCCAACCGAGCACCGGCCAACCGGATGGCGAGGGGAAGGTGGCCGCAGCGACGCGCCACCTCGGCCGCGGCCTCCGGTTCCGCGGCGACCCTCTCCACACCGGCCACCCGACCGAGCAACTCGATCGCCTCGTCGGGGTCGAGGACCGGCAACGACGTCGGCCGGCCCTCGTCGAGCCCGACCAACCGGTGACGGCTGGTGACCAGGACCAGGCAGTGCGAGCCGTTGGGCAGCAGGGGCTCCACCTGGTCAGCGGTCGCCGCGTTGTCCAGCACCACCAGGGCACGCAGGCCGGCCAGCTCCGTCCGCCAGAACGCCAACCGGTCGTCCGGGTTCTCCGGCAACCGCTCCGGCGGCACGCCGAGCTGACGCAGCAGGGTCGCCGCGGCGGTGGCCGGCGTCAACGGTCGGCGTTCGCTGTGCCCGTGCAGGTCGATGAAGAGCTGCGCGTCGGGATAGCGGTCGACGAGTGCGGTGGCGACGTGCACGGCGAGCGCGGTCTTGCCGCTGCCGGGCATCCCGTCGACCAGTTGGATGCGACTGCCGTCCTCCTCGATCTGTTTGACCAGACGGGCCACCGTCTCCTGCCGGCCGACGAAGTCACCGATCGCCCGGGGCAGCGCACGGATCGGGCCGACGGGTCGGGCCTCCCGGCCGGCCAGAGCCAGGTCGCCGGCGAGCACCCGCTGGTGCATCTCCTGCAACGCGGCGCCCGGTTCGATGCCCAGCTCGTCGGCGTAGAGACGACGGCCCTCCCGGTAGACCGCGAGTGCGTCGGCCTGCCGCCCGACCGAGGAGAGCGCCAGCATCAGTTGACCGCGTAGACGCTCCCGAAGCGGATGCCGGTCGACGCTCTCGGCCAGCTCCCCGATCAGCTCGGTGGCCCGCCCGAGGCGCAGCTCGACGTCGACGCACTCCTCCAGGGCGTTGAGGCGCTGCTCGTCAAGTGCCTGCGCGCGACGACGGACGCTGCTGCTCGGGATGCCGCCGAGCGCCGGACCTCGCCACAGTGCCAGGGCGGCGCGGAACTCCGTACCCGCTTCGGCCAGGCGACCGGCCGCGACGGCGGCACGGGCGGCCTCCACACCTCGGGCGAACACCTGAGCGTCCAGGTCAGCCGGTGCGGTGCGGATGCCGTAGCCGGCCGGGTCGGTGACGATGAGCTCAGGCGCCAGCCCGAGTTCGGTGAACCGGCGGCGCAGCCGCGACACACAGGTCTGCAACTGGGCTCTGGCGGTGGCCGGAGGGCGCTCCTCCCACACCGCGTCGACCAGTTCGTCGACCGGTACCAGCCGGCCGAAGCGCAACAGCAGCATGGCGAGCACGATCCGGTCGCGCCCCGCGGTGACGGTGGACTCGCCACCGCCGACGCGCAGGGGTCCCAGGATCCCGAACCGCATGTGCTCTCCCGCATCAGTGATGCAACTTCCAGCAGAGTAGTCCGGCGGTGACTGATCGCTTCGAGCAGGCGAGAGTGATCTGAGAGTGGATCGACAGTGGCGCTCAGCAGACTCGCTGTGTGTTGCTGGTGACGGCATCCGACGGGGGCGGTGCGCCCGTTCCCACCCCAGCGGGGCGGGCGTACCGATGTCGGTAGAGCACGGACGGCAGAGGGGCGCCGGGCGAGTTCGTCCGGCGCCCCTTCGCGTACGTGTCGGTCAGCGGCGGCCGATGGTGAGCACCGGTTTGGTGACCTCGGCGAAGAAGTCGTTGCCCTTGTCGTCGACCACGATGAAGGCCGGGAAGTCCTCCACCTCGATCTTCCAGACCGCCTCCATGCCCAGCTCCGGGTATTCGAGGACCTCGACGTGCTTGATGCAGTCCTGGGCGAGGCGGGCGGCGGGGCCGCCGATCGAGCCGAGGTAGAAGCCGCCGTGCTGCTGGCAGGAACGGGTCACCTGACCGGAGCGGTTGCCCTTGGCCAGCATCACCTGGGAGCCCCCGGCGGCTTGGAACTTCTCCACGTAGGCGTCCATCCGACCGGCGGTGGTCGGGCCGAAGGAGCCGGACGCGTACCCCTCGGGGGTCTTCGCCGGGCCGGCGTAGTAGACCGCGTGGTCGCGCAGGTACTGCGGCATCGGCTCACCGGCGTCCAACCGCTCGGCGATCTTGGCGTGGGCGATGTCCCGGGCGACCACGAGCGGGCCGGACAGCGACAGCCGGGTCTTCACCGGGTACTTGGACAGCTCGGCGCGGATCTCGCCCATCGGCCGGTTCAGGTCCACCCGGACGACCATCTCGGCGTCGAGCGAGTCGTCGGTGACCTCGGGCAGGAACCGCGCCGGGTCGGTTTCGAGGCGCTCCAGCCACACGCCCGACGGGGTGATCTTGGCGACCGCCTGCCGGTCCGCCGAACAGGAGACGGCGATCGCGACCGGGCAGGACGCGCCGTGCCGGGGCAACCGGACCACCCGTACGTCGTGGCAGAAGTACCTGCCGCCGAACTGCGCGCCGATGCCGAAGTTGCGGGTCAGCTCCAGCACCTCCGCCTCCAGCTCCAGGTCCCGGAAGCCGTGCGCGCTCATCGAGCCGGAGGTGGGCAGCGCGTCGAGGTACTTGGCGCTGGCGTACTTCGCGGTCTTCAACGCGTACTCGGCTGAGGTGCCGCCGATGACGATGGCCAGGTGGTACGGCGGGCAGGCAGCGGTGCCGATGAGCCGCAGCTTCTCCTCCAGGAACTGCATCATCCGTGTCGGGTTGAGCAGCGCCTTGGTCTCCTGGTAGAGGTACGACTTGTTGGCCGAGCCACCACCCTTGGCCATGAACAGGAACTTGTACGCGTCCGGGTGCCCGTCCGGGTCCTCGGCGTACAGCTCCACCTGCGCCGGCAGGTTGCTGCCGGTGTTCCGCTCGTCCCACATGGTGAGCGGGGCGAGTTGGGAGTAACGCAGGTTGAGCTTGGTGTACGCCTGGTAGACGCCCCGGGAGATCGCTTCCGCGTCGCCCCCGTCGGTCAGCACGTGCCGGCCGCGCTTGCCCATCACGATCGCGGTGCCGGTGTCCTGGCACATCGGCAACACGCCACCGGCGGCGATGTTGGCGTTGCGCAGCAGGTCCAACGCGACGAACCGGTCGTTCGGCGAGGCCGCCGGGTCGTCGATGATCGCCTGGAGCTGGGCCAGGTGCGCGGGGCGCAGGAAGTGCGCGATGTCGTGCATCGCCTCGGCGGTCAGCGCGGTGAGCGCGGCCGGCTCCACGGTGAGGAACCGGCGGCCTCCCGGGCCGTGTACGACGTCCACACCCTCGTCGGTGACCAGGCGATAGTCCGTCTGGTCCGGGCCGGTCGGCAGCAGAGGGGCGTACGAGAATGCGGCGGCACTGCTCATGAGCGGCAAGCCTAGGGCAGACCGGTCGATCACTCCCACCCGCCGGGCGCGTCCTGGGACGCCGCTCTCATCCGCCGCGCGTCGAACGCCCGACCGTCGTGCCGACGAGCAGGTGAACCCCGCCCAGCCGTCGTGCCGACGAGCAGGTGAACTCCGCCCAGCCGTCGTGCCGACGAGCAGGTGAACCGTGCTCAGCCGTCCTTGCCACCTTCCGGCCCCGGGCACAGCTCACCCTTCGGCCCGCAGTCGCCGTTGTTCGGCCCGCCGGGACCGGTGCCACCCGGGGCGGGATTCCCACCGTTGCCGGGAGGTCGGGTGGGCGAGCCCCCGGCCGCGCCGAAGCGGACGTACCCGATCTCCCGCCCCTCACCGACGATCATGCCCTGTGACCCGACGGCGAGGGCGTTCGCCGAGGTGCGCAGGGCGGCCAGCTCCCGGCCGCTGCGCGGGTCCACGGCGACCAGGCGGGACGGCTTCTCGTCGGCGACCACCGCCGCGTACGGGGTGAGCGCGGCACCGGCCTTGCCACTGGCCGGGCGGGTCCAGAGCACCTTGTCGGTGCCCAGCTCACGGGCGACCACCGAGCGCTTGTCGGCGGCCCGGAACACCGCCACCCGGTCGTCCACCGCGATCAACTTGGTGCCCGCTTCGCCGACCCAGAGCAGCCTCCCGTCGTACCCGTCGATGACCGCCTCGCGGCCGTCCGGGCCCACCCCGATCAGTACGTTCCGGGCGCCCTGCGGGTCCTCCCGCTGCACGCAGCCGGCGGAGTCGGCGGTACGCAGGTTGACCCCGGCCCGCTGCCAGGCCTCCTGCCCGGTCGCCGGGTCCCGGGCGGAGATGGCGAAGTAACAGGCGCCGTCCTGGGAGCGGGCCGCGATCCGCAGCATCCGGCCGCCCACCACCGACAGCCGCTCGTCCCGGGCGGGCTCGACGTTCTGCAACACCCGGCCGGTGGCGGTGTCGACCACGTGCACCCGCCCGTCCACCGGGAAGCCGAGCAGCGGTGGCGCGGTCTCCGCCCCGGCCACCCCGTCGTCGATCCGGGTCGCGGTGAGTCGACGGGTGCCGCGCAGGCCCGGGTTGTCGGCCAGTAGGCCGCTGTGCACACCGGGCAGGAAGGCCGTCCAGAGTGGTGCGGTCCCGCGCGGATCCCAGGCACTGAGGGTGCAGTCGGTGGCATCGGTGCAGCGGGCGTCGAGGAGCAGAT
Source organism: Micromonospora sp. WMMD1155 (assembly GCF_029581275.1). Lineage (NCBI taxonomy): Bacteria > Bacillati > Actinomycetota > Actinomycetes > Micromonosporales > Micromonosporaceae > Micromonospora > Micromonospora sp. WMMD1155. The sequence goes on along the minus strand of NZ_CP120742.1, from coordinate 3,163,433 downwards.
TCCGGTACGTCCAGACGGCCACCGCGTCGTCGTCGCGTCGCCGGGTCGCGCCGGTGGTCGGGTCGAGCAGCTCGTACCCCTTGACCAGGAGCTTGCCCACGGCGACGACCGCGTCCCGGTCGCCGCCGGCCACCGCCGACCAGTCCGCCTTGCGCTCCCAGAGCTGCGCGCCGGTGGCCAGGCTGCGGGCCTCGACCCGGGTGCGCTGCTCGACCACGACGGCGTCGCCGGCGATCGTCACACTGCGCGGAGTCCCACCCACCCGCTGCTGCCACACCACGTCGGGCTCGGAGATGGGTTCGCTGCGGTCCACCCATTCCCATAGACCGGGGAAGGGGTTCCACACGCCGGTCGCGGCGAGGGCGACGACCACGGCGACGCCGAGCAGCAGCCCACCGCGCACGCTCCCCTTCGCCACCCGCACACCGTAGCCACGATCGCGGATCTTCCGTACGCCCGCGCCGCCGTGTCGCCACGCTTTCTGGGCTCGGAGGTGTTACAGCGCCTTTCCCTCGGCCCGGACGGCGCTGCGTACCAGCGGCAGCGTGCGGTACGGGATCTGCTCCGCCAACGCGATGATCGTCGACGCCCGGGTGATGCCGGCGGACGACACGATCTGGTCGATGACCCGTTGCAGGTCGGTGTTGGAGCGGGCCACGATCCGGCAGAGCAGGTCGCTGGAGCCGGTGATGGTGTGCGCCTCCAGCACCTCGGGGATGGCCGCCAGGTGGGCGGTGACCGGGTCGTGGCCGTGCCGCTGGCTGATCTCCAGGGTGACGAAGCTGGTCACCCCGAACCCGATCGCGGCCGGTGCGATCTCCGGGCCGAAACCCTCGATGACCCGCCGCTCCACCAGTTTGTCCAGCCGGGCCTGCACGGTGCCCCGGGCCACCCCGAGCCGCCGGGAGCACTCCAACACCCCGATCCGCGGCTCCTCGGCGAGCAGTTCGATCAAGCGCACGTCGAGCGCGTCGAGCTGTACATTCTGCTCACCATTCATGGGTCCAGACCATACCGAATGCGCAACCTGACCAGCACTTCCGTCGACAGTTGCCCACTCGGCGCCGGGCCAGCGATCCTCGCCACAAGAACCGACAACGGCGGCCCACGAGGCCGGCCGGTACGCGAGGGAGCCCACCATGACCCAGGCGATCGACCGACCCCAGTCGACCGAGGACGTCGACGTCGACCGGCTCGTCGGCGCTGTCGACCACGACATCAGCCACGACCCGTTCCCGGTCCGGGGTCTCGACCACGTGCACTTCCTGGTCGGCAACGCCAAGCAGGCCGCCCACTACTACTCCACCGCCTTCGGCATGACCTGCGTGGCGTACCGCGGCCCCGAGCAGGGCTACCGGGACCACGCCCAGTACGTGCTGACCAGCGGCTCGGCCCGCTTCGTGCTGACCGGCGCGGTGCGCCCGGACGCCGACGGCACCGAGCACGTGGCGAAGCACAGCGACGGGGTCAGCGACATCGCGCTGGAGGTCCCGGACGTGGACGCCGCGTACGCGCACGCCATCGCCCAGGGCGCCGCCAGCGTCGTCGAGCCCCACGAGGTGACCGACGAGCACGGCACCGTCCGGATGGCCGCCATCGCCGCGTACGGCGACACCCGGCACACCCTGGTCGACCGGTCCCGCTACACCGGCCCGTTCCTGCCCGGCTTCGTGGCCCGCGGTCCGATCGTGGACCGGCAGCCGATGATCGCCGCCGGCATCCAGCCGAAGCGCTTCTTCCAGGCCGTCGACCACGTGGTCGGCAACGTGGAGCTGGGCCGGATGGACGAGTGGGTCGAGTTCTACAAGCGGGTGATGGGCTTCTCCAACATGGCGGAGTTCGTCGGCGACGACATCGCCACCGACTACTCGGCACTGATGAGCAAGGTCGTGGCGAACGGCACCCGCAAGGTGAAGTTCCCGCTCAACGAGCCGGCCGTCGCCCGCAAGAAGTCCCAGATCGACGAGTACCTGGAGTTCTACCAGGGCCCGGGCGCCCAGCACATCGCCGTCGCCACCAACGACATCCTGGCCAGCGTCGACGCGATGCGCGCCGCGGGGGTGGAGTTCCTGGACACCCCGGACTCGTACTACGACGACCCGGAGCTGCGCGAGCGCATCGGCAAGGTGCGGGTGCCGATCGAGGAGCTGAAGGCCCGCAAGATCCTGGTCGACCGGGACGAGGACGGCTACCTGCTGCAGATCTTCACCAAGCCGGTGCAGGACCGCCCGACCGTCTTCTTCGAGCTGATCGAACGGCACGGTTCGCTGGGCTTCGGCAAGGGCAACTTCAAGGCGCTGTTCCAGGCGATCGAGCGTGAGCAGGAAGCCCGCGGCAACCTGTAACACTTGCGAGCGTGACGCAGCCTCCGTCGTACCCGACGCCGCCGGCCGGTGGGCCTCAGCCCGCCGCCGGCGGCGTCGTGCCGCCGCCCGGACCACACCCCCAGGGGTACGCCGCGCCGCCGCAGTACGCCCCACCCGGGTACGCCCCACCGCAGTGGTACGCCGGACCACCCGGCCCGCCACCACCTCCGCCGCTGAGCCCGAGCGGACAGCCACTGGCCGGCTTCGGTGACCGGTTACTGGCCTGGCTGATCGACACGGCGTTGGCGACCGCCGTCCTGCTGGTGCTGTTCATGCCGGTCTTCATCGTCCTGTGGTGGCGGATGTTCACCGAGCTGCACCAGACCAACCCGGACGGCACCCTGGTGGAGCCCGACCCGCGTACCTTCTTCCTGGAGTTCCTCCTGCCGATCCTGCTGCTCCAGCTCGCGCTGTTCGTGCTGATGCTCGGGCTCTACTGGCTCTATCACGTGGAATACCTCAAGCGTGGCGGTCAGACCCTCGGCAAGAAGGTCATGAAGCTGCGCGTGGTGCCGCTCGACCCGACCCAGACCCTGGACCGGCGGATGGCCGGCCGACGGTGGTTGGTGCAGCACCTGGCGGGCTCGCTGGTCCCGGGATGCAGCTACGCCGACGGGCTGTGGCAGCTCTGGGACAAGCCGTGGCAGCAGTGCCTCCACGACAAGTTCGCCGGAACCGTCGTCGTTAAGGTGTCCACGTGAGCGAGCGCAGCGAGCGAACCAGCAGGCAGCGAAGCGGAGCGACGGCGTGAGTGTGCAACCCGGCTGGTACGTCGACCCCGCCGACACCGAGACCCGGCGCTATTGGGACGGCGAGGGTTGGCTCGGCGCGCCCATCCCCGTCGACGCCACTCCGCCGGACGGTCCACCGCCGGTCGAGCCGCCGCCCCCGCCGGTCAGCCCGGCCGCGTCCCCGACCTCCGGCCCGCCCACCCCCGGCCCCGAAGCCGTCGGGCCGGGCTGGCCGCCACACCAGGCCCCACCGCCCGGGTACGGCCCACAGTCGGGGTACCACCCGCCACCGGGACAGGGCCCGGGCTGGGGACCGCCACCGGGGCAGGGCCCGGGATACAACCCGCCACCGGGGCAGGGCCCAGGCTGGGGACCGCCGCCCGGACAGGGCCCGGGATACGGCCCGCCACCGGGGCAGGGCCCGGGCTGGGGACCGCAGTCCGGTCCACCCGGTTGGGGTCCGCAGGGCGTGCCGCCCGGCTGGATGCCGCCCGCCGGTCACCCCGGTTGGCCCGGACGACCGCCCGAGCCGAGGCCGCACGGTCACCGGCTGGCCGGTTACGGTCGCCGACTCACCGCCCGGCTGATCGACTTCGGCCTGATCATCGCACTGAACGTGCTGGCCAACGGCTGGTTCGTCTGGCGCTGGGCGCAGGAGTGGGCGCCGTACTGGCAGGAGTTCTTCCGGCGCGTCGCAAGCCGCGACAGGTCCGCCGAGGGCATGCCGGTCCCCGGCGAGCAGGCGGGATCGCTGCTCGTGGTGATCCTGCTGATCGCTACCGCGCTGTGGCTGGCGTACGAGGTGCCCGCCATGGCGGCCGGTGGGCAGACCTTCGGCAAGCGGGTGATGCGGATCCGAGCGGTGCCGATGACCGCCGATGAGCCGCTGGGCTTCGGCCGGGCACTGAGCCGGTGGAGCACGCTGGGCCTGCCGACGCTGCTCTGGTACTGCGCCGGGATCGGCCTGGTGCTGCAACTGATCGATGCCCTCTCCCCCCTCTTCGACCATCCGCTGCGCCAGGCGCTGCACGACAAGCGCGCGCAGACGGTGGTCGTCGAAGTTCCCTACCGCCCCGGTCCCGCCCCCTCGGACGACCGCAACCAGCCCCCGGGAGAAACCCCATGACCGACTCCGGACGTCACCAGCCGGCTCTGCGGCTGACCCGCGCCGACCTGGACGCGTTGCCCAACTACGTGCCCGGCCGTAGCCCCGCCGACCTGGCCCGGGAGTTGGGCCTGCCGGAGGCCATCAAGCTGGCCAGCAACGAGGTGCCCTACGGGCCGCTGCCCGGCGTGGTGGAGGCGGTCACCGAGGCGATCACCGCCTCGCACCGCTACCCGGACATGGGCGTGGTCGCGCTGCGCGACGCGTTGGCCGAGCGGTACGGCGTGGACGCCGACCGGATCGCCACCGGCTGCGGGTCGGTGGCGCTCGCCGAGCACCTGGTCCGGGCGACCTGCCTCCCCGGGGACGAGGTGCTCTACTCGTGGCGCTCCTTCGAGGCGTACCCGATCATCGCGGCGACCAGCGGCGCGACGAGCGTGCGGGTGCCCAACGACGCCGGGCACGGGCACGACCTGGCGGCGATGGCCGCGGCCGTGACCGACCGGACCCGGGTGATCCTGGTCTGCAACCCGAACAACCCCACCGGCACTGCCGTACGGCGGGCGGAGCTGGACGCGTTCCTCAACGCGGTGCCGGACGACGTGCTGGTGGTGATCGACGAGGCGTACCGGGAGTTCGTCACCGACGCGGAGGTGCCGGACGGGCTCGACTACCTGGACCGGCCCAACGTCGCGGTGCTGCGCACGCTGTCCAAGGCGTGGGGGCTCGCGGGGCTGCGGATCGGTTGGCTGGTCGCCCAGCCGGCGGTGGCTGCCGCCATCCGCAAGGTGGCCACCCCGTTCTCCACCAGCACCGCCGCCCAGGCCGGGGCACTCGCCGCGTTGACCCAGGCCGCCGAGATGGAGCGCCGGTGCGCCCTGGTCATCGCCGAGCGGGACCGGGTCACCGAGGCGCTGCGCAAGTTCCAGCCCGACGTGCCGACGAGCCAGGCCAACTTCGTCTGGTTGCCGCTGGCCGACCGGTCGGTGGATTTCGGTAAGGCGTGCGAGGCGCGCGGCGTGATCGTGCGGCCGTTCGCCGGTGACGGCGTCCGGGTCACCATCGGCACTCCGGCGGAGAACGACGCGTTCCTGGCTGCTGCGGAGGCGGCGCTGGCCTGACTGTCCGGCCCGGTCCGCCGCGTCGGGCGGACCGGGTGGGACGGCAGGTGGGCCGTTCAGCCCTGCGGCTCAGCTCAGCCGGGCGGCTCGCAGCGGCGTCTGCCGGCGGCGGCGCACCACGAGCAGCAGGCCGGCGAGGAGTACCAGGCCGACGGCGAGTGAACCGCCCACGAGCATCGACAGGTCGTCCAGTCCGAAGGTGCTGGCCGGCTCGCCCGGGTCGGGGAAGGTGATCGTGGCGCTCGCGGTCTCCTTGACCAGCCCACTGGTCAGGGTGAGGTCCGCACGCCACGGCCCGTTGGGCAGTTTCGGGGGCAGTGCGACGGTGACCGACCCGGATTGCGCCGGGCCCAGGGTGGTCCCGTCGACCACCTCGAACGGGCCTGCCCGGACGCCCGCCGGTCCCTCGGCCAACGAGAGCACGCCGGTCAGGTCCAGCGCCCGGCCACCGGTGTTACGCACGGCGACGGCAAGGGTGGCCTGCCCGTCGGCGGCCCTACCGGCGGTGAAGTCGCCGATGGTGAAGCTGGACGGCGGCTCCCCGCCCGCCCCGACGTCGAGGTAGACCCGGATGCCCACCCGGTGCACCTGGGTGACGTTGCCGCCCTCCTTGGGCTCCGAGGTGACCGCCGCCCAGATCACCGCGTACCGCTCGCCGGCCGACGCCTTCTCCGGCACCCGGATCGTCGCGGTCAACTCCGACTCGTCACCCGGTCCGAGGGTGACGGTGGAGCGGTCCAGCGACGTCCAGGAGGACAGCTCGTTGGCGCTACGGCCCTCACCGAATCGGAACTGTCCGCCGTCGATTGTGGCCGATGCCGGGTACAGCTCCAGGCGGTACCGGTTGTCGGAGCGGTTGGTCACCTTGATCTGGCGGCTGATCGCGCTGCCGGGGGCGAGGTGGTCGATGATGTAGGTGTGGGCGCGTGGGTCGGCCCGCCGGTCGATCGGTGCTTCGAGCAGCTGGATGCCGAGCCTGTCCCGTTCCGGATCGGGCGCGGCCGCCCCGGCGGGTGCCGGGGCAGCCGGGGCGGCGAGCAGCGCGGCCAGCGCCGCCACCGCCAGACGAAGCCCGAACCGGTCAGGCCACCGAATGTGTCACCGTCCCGGTGTAGAGGCCGACAATGGCCGACGCGGGAATGTTGACGTTCAGTGTCGGCGACCAGGCGACGCTGTTGATGCCGGTGCCGCCGGTGTGGGTGAAGGCGACGATCGGGTTGACGGTGTCCAGCGGCTCGGCGTTGGCCGAGGTCGGCTGGCCGGGCGTGAAGGTGCCGTTGCCCTCCTGCTCCGCGCCTGGGCCGGACCAGTAGTCGACCTGGCTGGCCAGGATCCGCTCGTCGGGGCTGCCGCCGCCGGTCTCGAAGTGGGTCGAGGTGACCGTGGCCGTCCACGAAGCGTCCGGAGCGCCGCGCTGGTCGGTCACCCGGACGGTGCCGATCGAGCCGCTGAGGACGGTGCCGGGCAGGCCACTGCCGAGGCTGGCCGTCTCGGGGGCGGTGATGTCGAGGCCGGCGCCGACCACGTTGAACGTGACGACGGTGCTGTCGGTGGGCGCGGCGACCGCGGGGGTGGTCAGCGCGAGGCCCGCCCCGACGGCTGCGGCGGCGCAGGCCACCATACGAAGAGAGCGCATAGACTTCCTCACTTCCAGTTGGGTATCGCCGGGTCGGCGGCGGCCACGTCAGCCACATGCCCATTTTATGGGCTTCTGTCCGTATTGCTATTGGTTGGGTCTTTTGTACCCATTAGGCGACCGAGTGCACGATCGTCGCCTGGTACGCGCCGCTGACCAGCGACGGATCCAATGCCACGGTGAGGCTCGGACTCCACATCACCTCGTTCGGGCCGGTGCCCCCGGTCCACCGTGCGGCGATCTGCGAGGTGTCCAGAGCCGCGCCGGGCTGCGGCAGGAAGGTCCCGGTGCCGATGGTCTGCACCGCGGGGCCTGAGGAGTACGTCACCGAGGCGCCCGGCACCACCACCCCACCGCCGCCGCCCGTGAAGCTGGTGATCGAGACCGTCGCCGTCCAACCACCGGACTGCGCGCCGCGATCATCGGTGACCACGACCGGACCGAGCACCCCGTTGACCGTCGGGGCACCCACCCGAACCGTGGGCAGCGCCGCGGTCTCCGGTGCGCTGATCGAGAGGCCGGAACCCGCCGCCGGGCTGACCGCCACCGTGACCCGCCCCGTCGCCCGGCCGTCACCCGGGTCGCGGACCGTGTACTCGAAGGTGTCCTCGCCGGTGAAGCCCGCCCCCGCGGTGTACGTGCATCGCACGGAGTCGCACACGAAGCTGCCGTGGCCCGTGGCTCCGGTCGCCGGCACCACGGAGAGCGGGTCGCCGTCCACATCGGTGTCGTTGGCCAGCACCTCCACCGCGACCGGCGCCGTGCCCGCCGTGGCCGCACGATCGGCCACCGCCACCGGCGGGTCGTTGACGGCGGTGACGGTGATGGTGCCGGCCGCCGAGGCGGACCGCCCGGACGGGTCGGAGACGGTGTAGCTGAAGCCCACCGATCCGGTGACGTTCGGCGCCGGAGTGTAGGTGCAGGCGCCGGAGGACGCACAGGTCAACGTCCCCTGCGCGGACGGCGTCGGCGTGACGGTGAAGGCGACCTCGTCCCCGTCCGGTTCCACCACGTAGTCGCGCAGGGTGAAGGTGAGTGCGGTGTCCTCGGCCGTGCCGACCTGGACCGCCTGCGCCTGAGGGCTGTCGTTGATGTCGGTCCGGGTGGGATCCCCGACCCCGGCCGCCGCCGGGTCGTCGGTGAGCTCCGTGTAGATGGTGTTCGACGTCGGTGACCCGTAGCTGATGCTCGCCTGGTTGGCCACTGTCACACCCGGTGCCGGCGAGTCCACGACCCGGACGCGGAAACGCACCGTGTTCACCGCGCCCGTGACCAACGTGCCGCCCGCCGCGGCCGTCGCCCCGGTGCCGAGGTTCGCCAGCACCCGGTTGCTGGCCGCTACATAGCCGGCCTGGTCGTCTCCGGCCGCGTCGGTACGGCTGACGCCGTTGACAATCAACGACCCCGGCACATACGTGGTGGCCGCCGGGATGGCGTCGGCGAGTTGCACAGTGGTGGCGTTCTCGTTGCCGCTCGAGGTGACCGAGACCGTGTACTCGAGTTGGTCGCCGGGCTCGACGCGACTCCCGCCGCCCACCCGGCTGACCGCCTTCGTGGCGATGACGTCCGGTTCCAGGATGTCGATCGCGGTGAAGAGCGCCATCGGCTCGTACGACTCACCACCGGTGCTGAACGCCACGGTGGCGGAGGTCTGGGCGTTGCCGATCGAGCCGGCCGGCGCTGCGACGTAGTCGATGTCGAAGCCGAGCTGGTTGACGTAGTTCGGGTTCTTCGCGGTCACCCGGGAGCCGAGCCGCGTGATCGAGCTGTTGAAGAAGTTGGTGGCCGGGTTCAGGGCGTCGTTCAACGCGACACCGTTGAACGAGATCCCGTCCCCGGTCAGTCCGGCGTCCCCCTCCGAGGCGATCGCCCCGATGCGCGCCGTCACAGCGCCCGAGCTGGGGGTCCGGAAGCCGGAGACGGTGGTGGTCACCCGGGCGTCGGCCGCGGCGGCGCTGATCTCGGCGTACCCGTCGAAGACCGCCAGGTTGCGAAGCGGCTGGGCGGGGTCGCGGATCGCGGCGACCAGGGCCCACCCGCCGCGCGCGTTGGCGCCCAACGTGGTGGTCAGGCCGCCGACCGTGTAGGTGCCGCTGCCGGTGACCAATGCGGTCACCTCGGCGAACGCCGAGTACGCGACCCCACCGTTGGTGGCCACCTTGCCGGTGCTGACCTGCCCCTGGAGGGTGGTGTACGACCGACCGGGAGGAGCGAGCCGGATGCTCGCGCGTCCGGTGTCACCGCTCGCGGCGCTGCCCATCCACCAGAGACCGGCCCAGAGCACTGTCGCTCCGGTGGGCACGGTCAGTGCGGCACTGCTGGAGTTGGTCGTCGCGGCGACGCTGTCCACGTCCACGTAGCGGGCGGTGAAGTCGTTGTTGTTGGCAGTGGTGCCGGTCTGCGCGGTGGCACAGGGGCCGGCCGGCGTCGAGCAGGTCACCAGGGTGTTGCCGGCGAAGACGACGTCCCCGCGCTCACTCTCCTGGAAGCGCGGGGTGAACGTCCGGACCAGCGCCGCCGACGCGGGCTGTGCGGGCAGGGCCACCAGACCGCCGAGTAGCACGAGCAGGGCGGCGACCGTGGCCACCGTTCGTCGGGGAAACCGCATTGAGGCCCAGCCCTTCAGTCTGCTGTCCGCCGTCTAGCAGTCTGAAGGACGTATCGTGCTTTTTGTCCGTTTTGCTCTAACCGGCCGATCGGCGTCGCCGCAGCAGCACGCCGCCGATTACGAGCGCCGCTCCCAGCAGGAGCAGGACGAGGAGCGACGGCCCCGCCCCGGTGACCGGCAGTTCACCACCGTGGTGCGGCGAGCGGGTCGGCGGCTGCGGCCGGGCTGTCTCGGTGGGGTGCGCCGACGGGGTGGGCGGCTGCGTGGGAGGGGCCGTGGTCGGCGCCGGGCGCACCTCGAAGACGACTCCGGTGCCGGCGGTCGGCGCAGCCGCCCTGCTCGACGACTGGCCGACGGCACTCGGGGCACCCGGCACGAGGAGGGCAGCCGCGAGGACGACGAACGCGACCAGGATCAGCTTGCCGGCGACCGGGATCGCGGAAAGTCGTCGGTACGGCATGCCTGTTACCCCCGAATCACACACAGTGATGTTGAGGGGACCATACCGCCGAACATGAACCAGAACCGTGATTGCCGGCGCCCCCGCCTCAGCTCACCGCCAGGATCACCGGTTCGGACGACAGGAAGTACCGCTGGTCGTCGGCATCCGACGCGACCGGCCGCCGGAGTCGTTCCATCGCCACGTACCCATCTGTGGCGGCCACCGCCCCCGGCACCCAGCCGGTGCCGTCCGAGCCGACGTTCAGCTGGAAGCGGGACAGTTGCGCACCGGTCTCCGGGTTCAGTGTCACCAGGTCGTTCTCCTCGGTCAGCAGGTGCACCCGACCGGGCTGAACGGCGAGCACCCGGGCCGCCGGGCCGAGACCGTCGAACCGCCACAGCTCCGTGCCCGTCCGCGCCGAGCGGCCCACCGCAACCCCGTCGAGCACGACGACGGCCTGCTCGCCGGCGAGCACGGCACCGGCCTGGTCCAAGGTGGGGGCAGCGACCGGCGTGCCGCCGGCCAGCAACCAGCCCCGGCCGCCCGCGTCGCCAGGACCGGCGGTCCGCAGGGCCAGGCAGCCCGACTGGCCGGTACGGCAGCCGAGCGGCGTCACCACCAAGTCGTCGGAGGAGCCGCCCGGCGGTCGCCACCGCTCGCGCACCGCTCCGGTAGCCGCGTCCCGGAACTCGATGCTGGCCGGCCCGGCGCACCTGTCCAGAGCGATCACCTGACCGGAGGCGCTGGTCCCGACGTCGCTACGACAACTGCCCGGCAGGTCGACCCGCCACAGTTCCCGACCGTCGCTCAGCTCGACACCGCGCGCCTGGGCGTCCCCGCTGACCACCAGCACCGTCCGGCCGCCCGGAAGATCGGCGAGTCGGAGGCCGCGCGGCTCCCAGACGGTGGCCGCCCAGGTACGGCGCACCACAGCGGAACTCGGGGCGGGCTTCGGACCGTCGGCTCGCCAGAGCACCCCGCCGGTCCGGGCGTCTAGTGCGACCAGTCGGCCGTCGGACCACCGGCTGACCACCGTACTGCCGCTGGCCACGATGCCGGTCAACTCCGCCGGCCAACGCCGGTAGGACCAGTACGGGCTGGTCCGGTACCGCCCGTCGACCGGCCGGTCGGCGTAGACCTGACGGTGTGCGGCGTACACCCGCAGCCGCTCGTCCACGATCAACGGGGCGACCGGAAGCCGGCCGATCACTCCGGCGGGCGGTCGGGCGGGGGCCGGGTAGTCGCCTCTCGCCGGCGTGCTCACCTCTGCCGGCGCGAGCACCCGGTGCACGATGACCGCGACGGCAGCGGTCGCGAGCAGCGCCGCGACCACCACCACGAGCCGTCGCCGACCCCTCGGGAACCCCATGCCGCACCTCCGCCCGGCACCCTACCCAGCGGAACCGGCCGCACCGTGCTCAGGTCACGGCGACGACGGTAGCGCTCGGTGCGGCTCGGGCCGGTCGACGGCCAGTGCGGCTCGGGCCGGTCGACGGCCAGTGCGGCTCGGACCAGTCGACGGCCAGTGCGGCTCGGACCAGTCGACGGCCAGTGCGGCTCGGGCCGGTCGACGGCCAGTGCGGCTCGGACCAGTCGGCGTTCGGTGCGCTGCGCACCGGTCGGCGGTCAGGCGGCTTCGAGTGAGGTGCCGACGCTCGCCGCCGCGGCCAGGTCGGCGAGATCGCGCCGCAGCGCCACCTCGACCGCCCGCGCGGCGAGGCCACCGAGCAACAGCGCCACCACCCGGCCGTACGGATCGGTCGGCACCGCCTCCTGAGCGACGGTGATCGCCGTGCAGCCCCGGCGGCGACGGCGGACCGGACGCAGGGTCCAGGTGATCCGGTAGTCGACGCCGGCACCGGAGGAGACCAGCACCAGCCGCTGCGGAGCGAGTGCCTCCACCACCAGGAACTCCTCGCTGAGGGCACCGCCGTCGGGTTGGGCGCGCTCCTCGCGCCAGGCGGTGCCCGGGCCGAACGGCCCCGGGGTGAGCACCTCGATCGGGCCGGTCGCGCTCAGCCGGGCCGCACGGCCGGGCAGGTCGGTCAGCAGACGCCAGACATCGACAGCGTGCGCCTCGATGATTCTGGTAACCGCCACCGTCGACATGCCACCCTCCCGTGTCCCCGACGGTACGCGGAGTGAGGGCCGGACGGGGCCCCCGGGACGGAATTCCCACCACCCGGAGGCCACTTCGTCCGATTGGACGACTGCTCGGCACCGGGCGTCGTCGACCGGTGCCGAGGCTTTCGGTCAGCGCTCGAAGCGACCAGCCCGAATCGCGCCGATGAAGGCTGTCCACCCCGGCGGGCTGACCGCGAGTGTGGGGCCGGCCTGGTCCTTGGAGTCGCGGACCGCTACCAGACCGTGGACGTCGACCAGGTTGTCCGCCACCTCCACGCAGAGCCCCTGGTCGTTGGAACGGCTACTGGTACGCCAGATCGCGCCCGCAAGATCGTGCATCGTCGTTACCTCCGTGTGCGATGAATGCCCCACCGCAGCCGGCCGGGCAGTTCCCGGCCCGGATTGCGCGGCGAGGCAACAGGATCCGGACGATCAACGGATCAACCACTGCCGGTTATCGCACGGGCTGTGCGATAACCGGTCCCGTGCACGAGACGGATGGAATGCGCCCGCTCAGACGGCCGGACGAACCGTGCCGGTGACCTCGCCGAGGGCGATGGTCGTGCCGTCCGGGCCGGGGGCGGTGGCGGTGATGGTCACCGTGTCGCCGTCGGCCAGGAAGGTGCGGGTCTCGTCGCCCACCTTGACCGGCTCCGCCCCGCCCCAGGTCAACTCCAGGAACGAGCCGACCTGCGACCGGTCCGGGCCGGAGACGGTGCCGGAGGCGTACAGGTCGCCGGTGCGCAGTGACGCGCCGTTGACGGTGAGGTGCGCCAACTGCTGCGCCGGCGTCCAGTACATGGTGGCGAACGGCGGCTCACTGACCGGCTCGCCGTTCCACTCGACCACCAGTCGCAGGTCCAGGCCCAGGTGCGGCACGTCACGGAGGTAGTCGACGACCGGCGGGTCCTGGTCGGGAGCGGGGACGAAGGCGCCGCCGAGCGCGTCCAGCGGCGTCACCCAGGCCGAGACCGAGGTGGCGAACGACTTGCCGAGGAACGGCCCGAGCGGCTGGTACTCCCAGGCCTGGATGTCCCGGGCCGACCAGTCGTTGACCAGCACCACACCGAACACGTGGTCGGCGAAGTCGTCGACGGCGACCCGCTGACCCAACGGACTGGGTACGCCCACCACGAAGCCCACCTCGGCCTCGATGTCGAGGCGTACCGAGGGGCCCGTCACCGGGCCGTCCGGGGAGGGGCGCTGCCCGGTGGGTCGGATCACCGGCGTGCCGGAGACGACAACCGTGCCGGCCCGCCCGTGGTAGCCGATCGGCAGGTGCTTCCAGTTCGGCAGCAGCGGCGGCTGACCGGGGCGGAAGATCTGGCCGACGTTGGAGGCGTGGTGCTCGGACGAGTAGAAGTCGACGTAGTCGGCCACTTCGATCGGAAGCAGCAGCTCCACGTCCGCGAGAGGCACCAGCAGCGGTTCCACCGCGGCCCGGTGCGCCGGGTCGGTCAGCAGCTCGATGATCCGCTGCCGGGTCGCCATCCACTGGGGACGGCCGAGCGCCATGAAGTCGTTGAGGGTGGGCCGGCACAGCGCACCGGCGGCCAGCACCAGGTCCGCGGCCTCCGCCGCGGCCAGGTCGAACACCCACGACCCGATCCGTACGCCGATCCGGGGCTGCCCCCCGTCGGTCCGGAACACCCCGTACGGCAGGTTCGTCACCCCGTACGGCGAACCCTCGGCGCCGGTCACCCAGGTCATGCGTCGTAGCCCCCGTTCACCAGCCCAAGCCGGATCAGATCGGTCAGTGGTTCCAGGATGCTGCACGAGCCGAACCCGACCCAGAGTGGGCGCGGCGAGTCGAGCCGCCCGCTCGCGCGCTCCAGCAGTGGGCGCGGGTCGACGACGGTCAGCAGCTCGGCGACCGTCTCCATCCGGTCGCCGTCGGCGGCGGCCAGGGCGGCGGCCAGCACGTTGGCGTAGCCGTGGTGGGTGAAGCCGGTCTCCGGGTCGAGATGCCGAATCGCCTGGTGCAGTCCGGCGGTGAGCTTGAACGGCAGGCCCCGGTCTCGACAGGCGCAGATCACGGCGGCCAGCTCGGCCGGTGTGGGGAAGAGTTCGGCGGCCAGGCCACCGGTACGGAACTTGGCGGCGATCGGCACCCCGTCGGCGCGGGCGGCGGCCAGCGCGTCCAGCGCGCCCATCAGCCCGAAGGTCAACGGCAGCTCGGCGTAGACGGCCTCAACACCCGGCATCGCCTCGGCGAGCCGCAGCAGCTCGGTGATGCCGGGCAGCGGGTCCTCGCCGCGCTTGGCGACCGCCACCTCGACCTGTCGGGCCGTGACGCCGTCGGGTGCCAGGAACGACAGCGCGAACGGCAGTCGGGCGATCCCGGTGTCACCGATCAACCCGATCACCAAACCCTCGCCCGGGTCGACGAGGCCGGTCAACTCGCCCGTCGCGACGGTCGAGGCGGGAAGGAGCAGCGGGCCGACCAGGTCCGCGTACCAGGCGGTGCGGTGTCGACGGTGAGCGGCGAGCGCGTCGGGGAGCGTGGCGCTGCCCGGCGGGAAGACGGCGGCGTCGTCCACCAGGCCGTCGAGGAGTGCGGGCACCTGCGTTGACACGGAACAAGAATGTACGGGACGCTACGAGGAACGGACAACAGTGTCCGATTATCGGACACTGTTGATCGGTGAACGGAACGAATCGGGAGGCGAGATGCCGTACTACCGCAGCGTCGGCGACGTGCCGCGCAAGCGCCACACCCAGTTCCGTCAGCCCGACGGGACGCTCTACGCCGAGGAGCTGATGGGCCAGGAGGGCTTCTCCTCCGACTCGTCGCTGCTCTACCACCGGCACGCGCCCACCGCGATCCTGGCCGCCGACGAGTTCGCCCCGCCCACGTTCACCCGGACGCCGAACCTGCCGCTCAAGCCCCGTCACCTGCGCACCCACAAGCTGGACACCGGCGGCTCCGATCCCGTCCTCGGCCGGCAGTACCTGCTCGCCAACGACGACGTCCGCATCGGGTACGTCCTCGCCGACCGGCCCTCACCGCTGTTCCGCGACGCCACCGGCGATCACTGCCTCTACGTCGAGTCGGGCACCCTGCGGGTCGAGTCCCCCTTCGGGGTGCTGGACGCGGTCGCCGGCGACTACGTCATCATCCCCACCTCGACCATCCACCGGCTGGTGCCCACCGGCGACCAGCCCGTCCGCCTGCTCACCGTCGAGGCGTCCGGGCACATCGGCCCGCCCAAGCGCTACCTCTCCGTACGCGGCCAGTTCCTGGAGCACTCGCCCTACTGCGAGCGCGACGTCCGCGGCCCGGACACCCCCCTGCTCGTCGACGGCGAGGAGGTGGAGGTGCTGGTCCGCCACCGACGGGGTTGGACCCGCTACGTCTACGCCCAGCACCCGTTCGACGTGGTGGGCTGGGACGGGCACCTCTACCCGTGGGCGTTCTCCATCCACGACTTCGAGCCGATCACCGGCCGCATCCACCAGCCCCCGCCGGTGCACCAGACCTTCCAGGGCCCCAACTTCGTCATCTGCTCGTTCGTGCCCCGCAAGGTCGACTACCACCCGGACTCGATCCCGGTGCCGTACAACCACCACAACGTCGACTCCGACGAGATGCTCTTCTACACCGGCGGCAACTACGAGGCGCGGCGCGGCTCCGGCATCGAGCAGGGCTCGATCTCCCTGCACCCGTCCGGTTTCACCCACGGCCCCCAGCCGGGTGCGGCCGAGCGTTCCATCGGTGCCGACTACTTCGACGAGCTGGCCGTCATGGTCGACACCTTCCGTCCCCTCGACCTCTGCGATGCCGCAGGCGCCTGCGAGGACGAGGGGTACGCCTGGACGTGGGCGCGTTCGGTCTAGTCGGCCTTGGGGGTTAGCGGATGGCGGTTCTGGTGAAGACGGCCAGCTCGGCCACCGCCGTGACCGCGATGGCCAGCACCAGCGGCCACGGGGAGCCGACCACCGCGTACACCAGCAGCAACAGCGGTGCGGCGGCCACGGCGTAGACCGCCAGGGCCATCGCCCGGTCCGAGTGCAGCATGGCCGGTAGGACGGTCCGGGTGAGCCCCGGCAGCCGGGCCGCGAGCTGCCAGACGACGATCCCACCGGTGAGCGCGGCGAGCACCGCCAGGACCCGGGAGAACCCGCCGTTCGCCGCAGCCGCGACCGCGACCAGCACCGCCGCCACCAGCGACCAACCCGCGCCGTAGAGCACCAGGCGGTGCAGTCCGTACGCGAGGGTCCGCGGCGAGTCGATCCGGCTCGGGCTGATCGTGACCGCCTCGGCGACGTGCTCCAACGCCTCCGACCAGCGACGCTGCTCCAGTCGCATCACGCCGACGTCGTGCCCGGCCTCGGCGACGCGGGGATCGAGCCGCAGCGCCTCCCGGTAGGCCCGCTCCGCCAGGTCGAACAGGTCCAGCCGGGCGGCGACCAGGCTGAGCACCAGATGCGCCTGCGGCTCGTCCGGGGCCAACTCGACCCCACGCCAGGCCGCGTTGAGCGCCGGCTGCCCGTTGCGAGCGTCGGCCAGGATCGCCGCGGCGCTGCGCTGGGCGTACGCGTCGGCCGGGCCCAGGGCGAGGATCCGGTCGGCGGTGGCCGCCGACTCGGAGTAACGCTCCAGGTCGGCCAGCGCCATCGCCCGGACGACGAGTGGTGGCAGTGCCTCCGGTGCGGCCGCCACGGCCCTGTCGGCGGCGGTGAGCGCCTCGGCCGGGCGGCGGGCGGCCAGCTGCACCCGGGCCAGCATGGTGAGGGCATCCACGTCGTCCGGCTGGAGCGCCAGCCCGTAGGTCAGTTCACCGGCCGCCTCGTCGTGGCGGCCGAGTTCGGCGAGGAGTTGGGCGCGCTGGACGTAGCCGTCGGCGGCGGACCGGTCGGGGGCGGGGTCGGTGGACATCGCGGCGAGCTTAGGCGGCCGGCGCGTCGTACACCAGAGCCACCGCGATGCCCGCCAGCCCTTCCTCGCGCCCGGGAAAGCCGAGCCCGTCGGTGGTCGCGCCGGACAGGGTGACCGGGGCGCCGACGGCGGAGGAGAGCACCTCCTGCGCCTCCGCACGGCGACGACCGATCTTGGGGCGGTTGCCGACGACCTGCACGGACACGTTGCCGATCTCCAGGCCGGCGGCCCGCACCCGGCGGGCCGTCTCGGTCAGCAGTGCCACACCGGACGCGCCCGCCCACTCCGGCTCACCCACCCCGAAGACCGCACCGAGATCGCCGAGACCGGCGGCGGAGAGCAGCGCGTTGCAGGCCGCGTGCGCGACGACGTCGGCGTCCGAGTGCCCGGCGAGACCGTCCTGGTCAGGCCAGAGCAGCCCGGCCACCCAACAGGGTCGACCCGGCTCGAACGCGTGCACGTCGGTGCCGATGGCCACCCGGGGAACGATCATGATCAGAGCGTACGCGTCAACCGCCGGAGGCGAGCAGATGCTCCGCCAGAGCCAGGTCGAAGGGTCGGGTGATCTTCAGCGCGTACTCCGAGCCCGGCACGCAGCTCACCGCGACACCCTGCTTCTCGACCAGCCCGGCGTCGTCGGTGAGGGGGTCACCGGCTGCGGCGTGCGCGGCACTGAGCACGGCACGGCGGAAACCCTGCGGCGTCTGCACCGCGCGCAGGGCGGACCGGTCGACGGTGCCGAGCACCACCTCGTCGGCACCGACCTCCTTGATCGTGTCCACCACCGGCAGAACCGGGATCACCGCGTCACACCCGTCACGGACCGCCGCCGCGACCGATTCGACCAGCTCGGGTGGGGTGAGCGCACGAGCGGCGTCGTGCACCAGGATGATCGTCGGGCCGTCAGGCACCGCGGCCAGCGCGGCGGCGACCGACGCCTGCCGCTCCGCGCCGCCCGGGACGACGATCACCGGCGCGACCGGGGTCAGCAACTCGCGGACGGCCGTCACCTCGGCGACCGGGGCGGCCACCACGATCGTGTGCACCGAGGGAGCGGCGACCAGCCGACGCACCGCGTGCACCAGCAGCGGCTCGCCGGCGAGCAGGCGCAGCGCCTTGGGTCGGCCCGGCCCCAGGCGCACACCGGCACCCGCCGCAGGCACGAGGACCGCGACGTCACCGCGCGGATTGAGCTGCGCGGTCACGTCGCGGTCCTCGGTGGTTTCTTCACTACGAAGTGGTACGACGATGCTGTGCGGACTAGGCCTCGGTGAGGACCTTGTCGAGCAGCGTCTCCGCCTCGTCCTTGGTGCTCTTCTCAGCCAGCGCGACCTCGCCGACGAGAATGTCACGGGCCTTGGCGAGCATCCGCTTCTCGCCCGCGGACAGGCCCCGCTCCCGCTCCCGGCGCCACAGGTCACGAACGACCTCGGCGACCTTCAGCGGGTTTCCGGAGGCCAGCTTCTCCAGGTTTGCCTTGTAACGCCGCGACCAGTTGGTCGGCTCCTCGGTGTGCGGAGCCCGCAGAACGTCGAAGACCTTACCGAGGCCTTCTTCGCCGACCACCTCTCGAACGCCCACGATCTCGGCGTTCTCGGCCGGCACCCGGACCGTCAGGTCACCCTGCGCGACCCTCAGGACGAGGTATTGCTTAGGCTCGCCCTTGATGACCCGAGTCTCGATTGCCTCGATGAGTGCGGCCCCGTGGTGGGGGTAGACAACGGTCTCGCCGACACTGAAAACCATAGGTTCGAAACCCCTTTCGCTGTGTCTAGGGTAACACGGTCAGGCACCGATGTCTCACCGATGTCCTGACCGTTGGCGCAGCTCAGGGGCCCTGTGAGAGGTCTTTCTTCAGCTTGACAGGCGGTCAAACCAATGGTCCGAACACGCTCCGTAACGTGCGGATGACTGCCCGGCACGGGTGAACAGAACGTCGAGATCAAGGGCTATGCGCTCCTCCCATGGTAGCCCGGTTGACCGGACTGCGCCCAGGTGTAGCGGGAGCGGCCCCCGGTGCGCGACCCTGGACACCGAGCCGTACGCCGCTCTCGAGACCCTTTCAGGAGGTCCGATGGGCAAGCCGGATGCCGAGGGCCACGGGCCGGCCGACGGGCTGCCCGGCCTGCCACCCGAGTGGGGCCGGGTCGTGGTCCCCGACGACGCCTCCGCCCTCGCCGCCGAGGCCGCCCAGGTCCGCCGGGAACTCGGCAGGACCACCGGCCCACCCGGCGGCGACCGGGCGCTGCGCCTGCCGCTCCTGGTCCTGGCGGTGGCGGTCCTCACCACGCTTGCCGGCCTGCTCGTGGTCACCTGGCCGCGAGCCGGTCGCACCGACCGTCCGACCCCGGCGCCCCACTCGCCGCCCGCGACCCTGACCGGGCGGGCGCTGCCCGCACTCGACCTGGTCGACACGGGTCAGGCACCCGTGCCGCTACGCGGCCTGCTCCCCGCCATGATCATCCTGCTGGACGGCTGCCAGTGCCCCGATCGCGTCGGCGACGCCCTGGCCGCCGCACCCGCCGGGGTCTCCGTGGTGACCGTCACCGGCGGGAGGACGGTCCCCAGCCCACCGCCCGACCAGCGGCAGGTCCGAGCGCTGGCCGACCCCGCCGGAGGGCTGCGCTCGTTCCTCGGTCAACCGGCCCGTCCCGGCGTCGTGACAGCCCTGCTGGTCGACCGCAGCGGCACGGTGACCAGGGTGCTGCCCGACCTGGGGCCGGCCGAGACGTACCGGCAGGACCTGACCGCCCTCACGGCCTGACCTGCCCGAGTCAGATCGACTCGTATCGGCGAGGTGGCGGTTTCCCGGCACGTGGTTGCAACCATGCCGGCGCCGCTAATTTGATCTTGCGCCCTGGCGGTCGCTGGAACCGCTGGCCGGTCAGGCCGGCGGGGCCAGTGCGGGATCCGTGGGTACGCGACGGTCGAGACGCGGGGCTCAGGCTCACGGCCCCGCGAAGAGTTGCGCCTCAGCGTCGATCGGCCTGTCGCCCACGGCCGACAGGGTCACCCGGATCGGCCCGCCAGTGGGCGCCACCTGAGCGAGCGTGGTCGCGCCGTCGCAATCGATGCGTGACGGCCCCTCGATCACGGCCCCGGTGCTCGTCACCACCATCGTGCCCGGTCGGGTGCACCGATATTGGAGCAGGTAGGGCCTTCCGTCATTGGTCGACTGCCTGGTCACGTCCCGACCAGGGGTGATCTCCCCCTGGTGCCGCCAGATCGTCTCTTCGAAGACGGGCAGATCACCCGGAGCGTCGCCGGTGGGACCCGTCGGGCGGCGTTCGAGCTCGACGACCTCGCCCGTCTCTGCGTCCACCCGAAAGGTCACCGACGCATCGGGACCCGACGACGCCAGGAGACGTTCCAACGCGGTGCTGACGGTCGGCTCGACGCTCGGCGGGGCCGCTGGTGGACGCGCCGAACTGGCCGCCGGGGTGGGAGCGGCGGCCCGCCACCACCAGCCGGCGACCGCCAGGACGGCCACCGCAGCGCCGAACAACACCGCCGATCGCAACCGATCGTCCGCCGTTGGATCCATGCGGTGAGCGTACCGACCGGACGATCAGTCCTGTCGATCGAGCAGAGCGGCGTACAGGGTGAGGCCGGGGCCGAACGCCAGCATGACCACGCGCCGAGCGACAGGCGTCGTACGGCTCAGCCGGTCCAGGATCAGCAGCACCGTCGGAGACGAGCAGTTGCCGTGCTCGTCCAGCGTCGCCCGGGACGCCGCCAGCCCTTCCGGGGGCAACGCCAGCTCGCGCTCGACCACGTTGAGAATCCGCGGCCCGCCCGGGTGCACCGCCCAACCGTCCACCTCGGAGATGGAGACGCCGTGCCGCGCCAGCAGGTCGTCGACCAACTTGCGGACATGCCTCGACAACACCTGCGGCACCTTGGGCGACAACCCCATCCGGAAACCCGCGTCGGTGACATCCCAGGTCATGTGATCAGCCGTCGAGGTATCGGTGACGGACGTCACCTCACGCAGCGCGTACCCCGGGCCGCTCGGAACGACCACGGCGGCGACCGCGGCGTCCGAGAAGAGCGCGTGGGAGACGATCTGCTGGGTGTCCACCCTGGCGCTCGACGGTTGGATGTGCAGACTGGTCAGCTCCGCGCAGAGCAGCAGCGCCGGCCGCCCTCGCGCGGTGACGAAGTCACTCGCCGCGCCCAGCCCCGGCAGCGCCGCGTAGCAGCCCATGTGGCCGACGAACATCCGCTGGGTGTCGGCGGCCATGCCGAGGTCCCGGGCGAGCAGGATGTCCAGACCGGGGGTGGCGTACCCCGTGCAGGAACAGACGATGAACAGCCCGATGTCGCCGGCACCCAGCCCGGCCGCGGTCAACGCACGACCCACCGCCTCCTTGCCGAGCGGAAGAGCCTCCACCTGGTAGCGACGCATCCGGCGCTCGGTCGGCCAGTCCGACACGTCCTCCAACAAGGGGTTGACCGCGGCCTGCCGCCGGGTCACCCCCGAGTTCGCGAAGATGCGCTGGGCCAACGACCGGGTGGTGCCGGAGAAATGCCGGGAGAAGAAGCCCTCCCACAACTCGTCTTGGCGAGCGGACGGCGGCTGCGCAGCCCCGAGCCCCGCGATCACTGGTACGGACACGATCCCCACCTCTCGTCAGATGCCGTCCTCCCCCTGGTCGTCCCACCGGCCATCGCGGCCGGCCTTTCCTCCTCCGCACGGGTCGCAGCCGGCCGGCTCACCAACGTGGTGCCGATCCGTCGCGATCCGGGTCGCCGCCCAGCGCGGCGATGCCCAACCAGTCGGCGCACACGTCCGACGTGGCCGGGTGCAGTGAGCCACAACGGGCATCCCGGTAGAGCCGCTCCAACGGATGACCACGGCGGGTCGCCGAGGTGCCCGCCGCCTCCAACACCGACGCCGCCACCTCGGCGGCAGTGGTGCCCGCCAGCAGCTTCGCGCGCCACACCCAGCGGTTGGTCTCCTCGTCGCCCGGTGCCTCGTCCACCCGGCGGGCGGCCTCGGCGACCACCAACTGCGCGGCGGCCGTCGCCGCGTCCGCCCGGCCCAGGCGGGCCCGCACCGCCGGCAGACCGCCCAGGTTGCGGGCGTTCAGATGCTCGGCCGCCGCGTCGATCGCCGCCCGGGCCACTCCCACGTAGACGGCCGCGTAACTGGCCACCAACCAGTGCGGCATCAGTTGGGCGACCACCAACGCCAGCCCCTCCACACCGCCGAGCAGCCGGTCGGTCGGCACCGTGACGTCCAGGTGCAGGTCGTGCGACGAGGTCGCCCGCATGCCCAGTGAATCCCAGGTCGGCTCCACGGTCAGCCCGTCACCGGCCGGCACCAGGAACTGCGACACCACCGACTGGTCAGCCGCACTGCGGGCCGCCACCAGGTAACCGTCGGCATGCCCGGCGCCCGAACAGAAGGTCTTGCTGCCCTTGAGGTGCCAACCTCCGTCGGTCGCCTCGTAGACCGTGCTGAGCTGGGACAGCCGAGCCCCCGCGCCGCGCTCGCTCATCGCGACCGCGTACCAGGCACCCTCCGCCGCGGCGGTCAGCAGGCGGTCCCGGGCGGCCAGCGCCTCGTCCGGCACACCGAGCGCCTCGGCCAACTCCTCGGTGACCGCGCCCAGGGCACCGGTCACCGAGGCGTGCATGTTGAACACCAGGGCGGTCGCACCGTTGCCCCGGGCAAGCTCGGTGGCCACCGCGGCGTACTCGGCGAAGCTCGCCCCCAGACCTCCCAGGGCCTGGGGAACCATCAACCCGAACAGGCCGGCCTCCCGCAGATCACGGAAGTCCTCGGCGGGGAAGGAACCGTCCCGGTCGTGCTCCGCCGCTCGCGCGGCGAACCGCGGCGCCAACCGGCGGGCTGCCTCAAGCGCCTGAACCGTCATATCGTCTCCTCCTCGGCGTCCCATACCCCGCCACGGCCCGACTATCCTTTGCGGACCCCCCGGCCCTGGTAGAGAACGGCGGTGGACCGGGTCGGCACGATCCGGGGCGCACGGCCGGCAGGTCCCGCGCCGGACACGCGGGCGCGGCGCACCAACCAGGCGAGCAGGCCACCGACCTGCGGACGGACGCCCCACACCCGCAGGTCGACGCCGTGCCGGGCACACTCGGCCACCAGAGCCTGAGCGTCCACGAACAACCGAGGGTCGTGGATGCCACGCGGCACCGTCGGCAGCCGCTCGGCGATCCGCACCGCGACGAGCCGGGCCACCGCCGTGTCGTTCAGGGTGTCCAACACCAGCAGGCCACCCGGGCGGAGCAGCCGGCACGCCTCGGCCACCACCCGGGGCCAGGCCGGCACGTGCTCCAGCAGCTCACCCGCCGAGACCACGTCGGCGCAACCGCTGGGCAACGGGACCGCGGTGGCGTCGCCCTGGACCACGCCTACCCCGTGCTCGGCTGCCTGGACCAGCGCCGATCGGGTCAGGTCGACTCCGATGTGGTGGTAGCCCTTACCGGCCAGGTGCGGCGCGAGCAGACCGGCGCCGCAGCCCAGATCGACGAGCACCGCGCCCGGGCGGTCGGCCGGTGGCACCAGCGCCGCGCGGGCCTCGGCCAGCCAGTGCAGCATCGCGAACGCGCCGTCGGGCCGCCACCACTCACCGGCCAGGTCGTCGTACTGGCGCGGATCGTTACGCGGCAGCACCCTGGGGCCGGTGGACGCCGCAGCCGCAGCCACGTCTCGCATGGAACCGAGCGTGGCACGACTGCTCGGTAACGACCAGACTTCCCTTATGTCGTCCAGGGTGTTAGGGCTGGTCAGAGCGAGCCATCCGGAACCGGCCGCAGCGGTCACCGCCGTTTCCGGTCTGCTGGCGTGGGGGGTGGGTCACCGGCCCGCCGGAATCGTCTCCGTCGTCCTCGCCGTGCTGGCCAGCCAGCTCGCCGTCGGCTGGACCAACGACGCCCTGGACGCCGAGCGAGACGCCACTGTGGGGCGTACCGACAAACCGGTGGCCTCCGGCGCGGTCGGTCGGCGCACCACGGCCTGGGCCGCGGCGGTGGCCGCGGTGGCCTGCCCGTTGCTCGCCCTGACCACGAACCCGACGGCGGCGTTCTGGCTCACCGTCGCCCTGGTCTCCGCGCTGCTCTACGACTGGCCGCTGAAGGCCACCGTGTTCTCGGTGCTGCCGTACGCCGTCTCCTTCGGCGCGCTGCCCGCCTTCGTGGTGCTGGCGCTGCCCGGTCAGCCGACCCCGCCCGCCTGGCTGGTGGTCGCGGCGGCGTGCCTCGGTGCCGGCGCGCACTTCGCCAACGTGCTGCCCGACCTGGCCGACGACGCGCGGACCGGGGTGCGCGGCCTACCCCACCGGTTGGGCGCCACCGGCAGCCGGGCCGCGGCGGCCGGTCTGCTCCTCGCCGCGACCGCGGTGCTGGTCCTCGGACCACCCGGGCCGCCGTCGGCGGTCGGCCTGGCGGCGGTCGGCACGGCCGCGGTGGTGCCACCGCTGAGCTGGTACGCCGGCCGCTCGGCGGTCCGGGCCGGCCGGCGGCCGGTGTCGGCCTTCCGGGCGGTGCTGCTGGTGGCCCTGATCGACGTGGTGCTGCTGGTGGCGAGCGGTCGGGTGGTGTGAGGCGCACCCGGGCAGGTGGCAATGCCGGGTCCGCGTGCGGGCCTCGATCAGCTCCAACTACCCTGGAGCGCGGTCTGCGCGGGTATGGCCACCGTGCCCGGCGTGCGGCCGGGTGGGGATTGTGACGAGGAGGACCGACGTGACGCGCTCGATCAGGGGATCCCGGCGGGCGGCCCTGTTGCTGTCCGGGATTGCGGCGGCCAGCCTGCTGGCGTCCGGATGCGGCACCGGTCAGATCGCCGAGACCGCGTTGAAGGAGCCGTCGGTCCAGGGCGTCAACCTCACCACCGACAACGGTTCCTTCTCGGTACGCGGCCTGCTGGTCGACTACCCGGGCGCCGAGGGCTACCGGGCCGGCCAGGACGCGACGCTCGGTGCCGTGATCTACAACGACTCGAAGGAGACGGTGACTGTCACCGTCACCACCGAGAGCGCCCGCGAGGTCGTGATCAGCGGTGGCTCGGCGAGCCCGTCGCCGTCGGCAGAGTCCACCTCGACGAGCCCGTCCCCGTCCGGATCGGTCAGCCCGTCGACCCCGACGTCCCGCTCGGCCAGCCCGTCGGTGACGCCCTCCGAGACCGGTTCGTCCTCGGCCACCCCGTCCGCCCCGGAGTCGGCGCGGGCGTCGGGTTCGGCCAGCCCGGCCGCGCCGGGCCAGCCGGCCCGGATCGAGTTGGCGCCGCTGAGCTACATCCAGTTCAACTCCGAGGCCACCTCGCAGCTCCGACTGATCGGCCTGACCGAGGCGCTGCGCTCCGGGCAGAACGTCGTCGTGACCTTCGACTTCGGCAACGGCAACACCGTCACCGGCCAGGCGCCGATCGCGGTGCCGCTCACCCCGGCCGCGCCTCCCTCGCCGATCATCGAGCGCGAGGGCGGTTACGAGGGCGACGAGGGTGGCACGACCCACGAGTGACCCGACCGTCACATCGACGAACACCCCGGCGTGGTGACCACCACGCCGGGGTGTTTTCGTCGTACGCGAGGGCTAGCGTCCTGACGTGACCACCTCCCGATCAACCCCTGCCCGTGGCGGCGCGGCCGGTGCCGCCCGTGGTCGGTCCAGCGCCCGCGAGCCGCGTCCGGCCTACGAGTGCGACGCCTGCGGGCACCAGCCGCCCAAGTGGGTGGGGCGCTGCCCGGAGTGCGGCGAGTGGGGTTCGGTGGTCGAGAGCACCATCACCGGCCCGACCGTCTCCGGCCGGGTGGTCAGCTCCCGGATGCCGTCCGAGCCGGCCCGCCCGATCGCCACCATCAGCGCCGCTCCGGCCCGCGCCCGCCCCACCGGCGTCAGCGAGCTGGACCGGGTGCTCGGCGGCGGCCTGGTCCCCGGCGCGGTGGTGCTGCTCGCCGGGGAGCCCGGCGTGGGCAAGTCGACCCTGCTGCTCGACGTCGCCCAGCAGTGGGCGGTGGGCGCCGGCAGCCCCTCCCTGGTGGTCAGCGGGGAAGAGTCGGTCAGCCAGGTGCGCCTACGCGCCGAGCGGATGGGCACTCTGCACGACCAGCTCTACCTCGCCGCCGAGAGCGACCTGGCCTCGGTGCTCGGTCACCTCGACGCGGTCAAGCCGGGCCTGCTCGTGCTCGACTCGGTGCAGACCATCTCGACCACCGGCACCGAGGGGGTGCCCGGCGGGGTGACCCAGGTTCGTGCGGTCACCGCCGCGCTGGTCTCGGTCGCCAAGGAGCGCGGCATCGCCACCGTGCTGGTCGGGCACGTCACCAAGGACGGCCAGGTGGCCGGGCCTCGGGTGCTCGAGCACCTGGTCGACGTGGTGCTGCACTTCGAGGGCGACAAGCATTCCTCACTGCGCCTGGTGCGCGGCGTGAAGAACCGGTTCGGCGCGGCCGACGAGGTCGGCTGCTTCGAGATGCACGAGGGCGGCATCAGCAGTCTGGCCGACCCGTCCGGGCTCTTCCTGACGCGCTACGCGGAGCCGGTCCCGGGCACCTGCGTGACAGTGGCCATGGAGGGGCGACGGGCCCTGGTCACCGAGGTGCAGGCCCTGATCGGCGCGACGGTGGCCGGGTCACCCCGACGCACCGTCTCCGGACTCGACTCGGCGCGGCTGGCGATGGTGCTCGCGGTGCTGCAACGGCGCACCGAACGGCTGACGCTGCACGACCGGGAGGTCTTCGCCGCCACGGTCGGCGGCATCCGGGTGGTGGAGCCGGCCGCCGACCTGGCGGTCGCGTTGGCGGTCGCCTCCGGCGGGCTCAACCTGGCCATCGCGCCGCATCTGGTGGCGATCGGCGAGGTGGGGTTGACGGGTGAGGTGCGTCGGGTCGGGGCGGTGCCGCGTCGGCTGGCCGAGGCGGCCCGGCTGGGGTTCAAGGTGGCCCTGGTGCCGCCCGGTTGCGGCCCGGCCAGCACCGGCGCCGGGCCCGAGCAGATGCGGGTGACCGAGGTCACCGATGTGCGTTCGGCGTTGCAACATGCGGCTCGCGCGTCCGCGGAGTGACCCACCGTGCCGACGAGGGTGGCGATACCGGACAGCACGTCGCAAGAGGGAAACCGGTTCGAAGGGCCGCATCGTGACACATCACAGTAACCACGACAGCACCCACCGCACGGCAGTCCGTAGACTGTGCCCGTGCCGATCGACCGCGATACCACCAAGCCAGCCGGCGCGCCGCCCCAGGCCCGCACCGGCGCCGTGGGCTCGCCTGCCCGCCCGATCAGCGTGAGCGTGGCCGCAGGCTCCGCCGGGGGCGCCGGGGACCCGTTGCGGGCCAACCTCGCCCTGATGGCCCCGGGCACCGCGTTGCGCGACGGTCTGGAGCGCATCCTGCGGGGTCGCACCGGTGCCCTGATCGTGCTCGGCTACGACAAGGTCGTCGAGGGTCTGTGCACCGGCGGTTTCCCGCTGGACGTGGAGTTCTCCGCGACCCGGGTGCGCGAGCTGTGCAAGATGGACGGCGCCGTCGTGCTCTCCAGCGACGGCACCCGGATCGTCCGGGCGGCGGTGCACCTGATGCCCGACCCGTCCATCCCGACCGAGGAGTCCGGCACCCGGCACCGCACCGCCGAGCGGGTGGCCCGGCAGACCGGCTACCCGGTCATCTCGGTCAGCCAGTCCATGCGGATCATCAGCCTCTACGTCAGCGGCCAGCGGCACGTGCTGGACGACTCGGCGGCCATCCTCTCCCGGGCCAACCAGGCGCTCGCCACCCTGGAGCGCTACAAGCTCCGGCTGGACGAGGTCTCCGGCACGCTCTCCGCACTGGAGATCGAGGATCTGGTGACCGTCCGGGACGCGGTCGCCGTGGTCCAGCGCCTGGAGATGGTTCGCCGGATCGCCGACGAGATCGCCGGTTACGTGGTGGAGCTGGGCACCGACGGCCGTCTGCTCGCCCTCCAACTCGACGAGCTGATGGCCGGCGTGGACGCCGACCGGACGCTCGTCATCCGGGACTACCTCCCGGTCGGCCGCAAGTCGCGCACCCTGGACGAGGCGCTGGTCGAGCTGGATCTGCTCGGCGCGACCGAGTTGATCGACCTGGTGTCGGTGGCCAAGGCGATCGGCTACCCGGCCGCGTCCGACGCGCTGGACGCCGCGGTCAGCCCACGCGGCTTCCGGCTGCTGGCCAAGGTGCCCCGCCTACCGGTGGCGGTCGTCGACCGCCTGGTGGTGCACTTCGGCAGCCTCCAACGGCTGCTGGGCGCGACAGTCGAGGATCTGCAGGCTGTCGAGGGGGTCGGCGACGCCCGGGCCCGGGGCGTCCGCGAAGGGCTGTCCCGGCTCGCCGAGGCATCCATCCTCGAACGCTACGTCTGAGCCGGCGACCTCACGCCTGACCCGGCTCAGCCGGTGACGGTGAGCTTCGTGGGCGAGCTGAGCTTCGTGCCGACCCGGGCGAACACCTGGTACGACCCGGCGGGCGGGAACGGCCCGGCCGCCAGCCCGCTGCCGTCGCACCGGCTGGTGTCCCGCCCGTTCCAGGCCACCTGGTAGGAGCGCTCGAAATTCGGTGTGAAGGACTGCACGTCCGAGCCCTGGACCTTGCCGCAGGTGTCGGACGACCAGATCTTCTCCGCACCGGACTTGATGAAGATCTCCTGTGCCTCGGCACCGACATTCCGGCTGCACGTCCGGTCCGAGGTGTTCTTGACCTTGAGTTGCAGGTCGACCACGGCCCCCCGCTGGACGGAGGTCGGGCTCGCCACCGAGACGACGCTGATCTCGTCGTTGGTGCAGGTGCCGTCATCTTCCGCGCCGGCCGCCGCGCCCAGCGGAGGGTCGTTGCTGGTCATCGCCGGGCTCGGAGTCGTCGCACCCGAGTCGGCGGATGCGGACGGCGAGGGCGCCCCGGTCTGCGGTGTCAGCACCGGCCCGCCGGGATCGGACGTCGCAGCGGACGTCCCCGACGGCGAGCCTCCCGCCTTCGGATCCTGACCGCCGGAACGACCCGACTGGGTGCAGGAATAAAGCAGGACAATCAGGAAGAGAAGCCCCGCTCCGAGTACGACGACACGACGCCGCCAGTACACAGCGGGTGGCAGGGGGCCGACCGTCAGACGCATGATGCCCTCACCGTAGTCGCGCTTCGCCCGTCAACACGGTGCGACGCGCCGGAGCCGTTCCCGGGCACGCGTGCCATCCTCCACTGAGGACGGACATGCGGACCGCCCGACGGCCGATCAGAGATAGACCTTCCGCTGGTAGACGGCGTGCGCACCGGCCACCCGATCCAGGAAGAGCAGGCCGGTGCAGTGATCGATCTCGTGCTGCAACGCCCGCGCCTCGAACCCGTCGGTGACCAGGCGGACCGGCTCGCCCGTGCCCGGCAGGTCACCCTCCACCACGAGTCGACTGGCCCGCTTCACGTCACCGGTCAGGTCGGGCACCGACATGCACCCCTCCCGGCCCGGCTTCCACCGCGTCGCCTCGACCACACGGGCGTTGCACAACACGAACGTGCCGTGCACCGTCACCGCCTTCGGGTGCCCCGTCACGTCGACGGCGAACACGTGCGCGCCCACCCCGACCTGTGGCGCGGCCAGCCCCACGCAGCCCGGCGACACCCGCATCGTCGCCACCAGGTCGGCCGCGAGCTGGACCGTCTCCTTCGCGGTCGGATCGACCGCCTCGGACGCCCGGCTCAACACCGGGTGCGGGGCCGACACCACCGGCCGCACCTCACCCGACACGCCCAGCGACTCCGGTGTCCACCCGCCCAGACCGGCAACCGGCCCGCTCTCCTCGGCCGTCACAACAGATCCGGGTCCGCCGGTCGAAGCGTGACCTCCACGCCCAACTCACCAGCAGTCCGGTGCAACCGGTCGACCAGTGTGTCGGCCACACCGGCCGGCAACTCCACCTCGGCCAGCACCACGTAGAGCGAACCCGCCAACCGCGTACTCAGGTCGGTGACGTTCCCCCCGGCGTCGACGAGCACCCGGGTCATCGCCGCGACGATGCCCATCCGGTCCGATCCGTGCACCGCCATCACGTACGGCTCACCCGCCGGAGGCACGTCACCGTCCGGCGTCACCGCGCGTACCGTCGCCAGCAGTTGCCCCTCGGCGGCCAACGGGGCCAACGCCACCTCGACCTCGGCGGCGGCCGGCCCGGTGCAGATCAGGGTCATCGCGAAATGCCCCCGCAGCCGCGTCATCGTGCTGTCGGTCAGGTTCGCACCGAGTCCGGCCAGCACCTCGGCGACGTCGGCCACGATGCCCGGCCGGTCCCGACCGATGACGGTGATCGCGAGCTCGTTCATCCGCGCATTCTCCCCGATCCGGCGAGACCTGCCGTGACACCCCGCCCGAGCCGCCCATCCAGCGGGATCGCCGAGCGTGACATCATCGACGACGCCATGACTCAACCCGATTTCGCCGCACTGGTCAGCCGATGGTTCCAGCAGCACGCCCGTAAGCTGCCGTGGCGTGAACCCGGGGTCACTCCGTGGGCCATCCTGGTCAGCGAGGTCATGCTCCAGCAGACGCCCGTCGTCCGCGTCGTACCGGCCTGGCAGGCGTGGTTGGAGCGCTGGCCGGACCCGGCGGCGCTGGCGGCCGACACCCCCGCCGAGGCGATCCGGATGTGGGGACGCCTCGGCTACCCCCGCCGGGCGGTCCGGCTGCGGGAATGCGCAGTCGCCATCGTGGACCGCCACGGCGGCCAGGTGCCGGACCGGTTGGAGCAGCTGCTGGCACTGCCCGGCGTCGGCACCTACACCGCCCGTGCGGTGGCCGCCTTCGCGTACGGGCAGCGGCACCCGGTGGTCGACACCAACGTGCGCCGGGTGGTCTGCCGAGCGGTGGCCGGCGAGCCGGACGCCGGACCGGTCACCCGGCCCGCCGACCTGGTCGCCACCGAAGAACTCCTCCCCGCGCAACCAACCGCGGCGGCCCTCGCCAGCGCCGCGTTCATGGAGCTGGGCGCGGTGATCTGCACGGCCCGGTCACCGCGCTGCACGGCCTGCCCGGTCGAGTCGATCTGCGCGTGGCGGGCCTCCGGCCAGGAAGCACCGGCCGGGCCGACCCGCCGACCCCAGCGGTACGCGGGCACCGACCGACAGGTACGCGGCCTGCTGCTCGGGGTGCTCCGGGAGTCCACCGAGCCGGTCCCGCACCAACGGTTGGACCAGGTGTGGACCGACGACGTTCAACGCGCCCGCGCCCTGGCCGGCCTGGTCCAGGACGGACTCGTCGAAGCAGCCGGCGCCGACAGCTTCCGCCTGGTCGGTGACGGCCCGTCCCACCCCACCGCTGACCTGACCACCTGAACGACCCACACCGCCCGGCGGTAGCCCGCCCGGTGATGGCCCGTTCGGCGTTAGCCGGCCCGGTGATGGCCCGTTCGGCGTTGGACCGCGCCCCGCGTGAAGCCACCACATCCCACACCCCCGCGCCGACCCGCCCTGCCCGCCGCGCGCCCTACCCTCGACGCCCTGAGCGTCACTCCGCCCACAACATCAGGGAAAGTGCTGCCTCCGGACGCCGCGAGCCAGCAGTTTCCCTGATGTTGCGCGGATCTTGTGATCCTCGGAGGCGGCGCGGTCGGCCCCCACGCGGCGGGCGCGACGCGCGGCAGCATCGGGGACGCGGCAGGATCGGACGCGACGGTGCGTACCGCGGAAAAGGCGGGGCCCCGGTGGCTCATGCCACCGGGGCCCCGCCCCTTGTTGCTGGTCGTGCTACTCGTCGGTGGCCGCTGCCGCGGTGCCGGCGGCGGTGCCGCCGAGGTCGGCCGGAACGGCGTCCGGAACCTCGACCGGCTTCTCCGCGCCCCGGAAGACGAGCTTGGACTTGTCGATATCGTTCGGGTCGCCCTCGCAGTCCACCACGACGATCTGACCCGGGGTCAGCTCGTTGAACAGGATCCGCTCGGAGAGGTTGTCCTCGATGTCGCGCTGGATCGTGCGACGAAGCGGACGGGCACCGAGCACCGGGTCGAAGCCCTTCGCCGCCAGGTACTTCTTGGCGTTGTCGGTCAGCTCCAGACCCATGTCCTTGTTGCGCAGCTGCGTCTCGATCCGCTGGATCATGATGTCCACGATCGAGAGGATCTCGGTCTGACGCAGCTGGTGGAAGACGATGGTGTCGTCGATCCGGTTGAGGAACTCAGGCCGGAAGTGCTGCTTGAGCTCGTCGTTGACCTTCTGCTTCATCCGGTCGTAGTTGGACTCGGAGTCCTCCGACGCCTGGAAGCCGAGCGACACCGCCTTGGCGACGTCACGGGTGCCCAGGTTGGTGGTCAGGATGATGACCGTGTTCTTGAAGTCCACGATCCGACCCTGACCGTCGGTGAGCCGACCGTCTTCGAGGATCTGCAGGAGCGTGTTGAACACGTCCGGGTGGGCCTTCTCGATCTCGTCGAAGAGGACCACCGAGAACGGCCGACGCCGCACCTTCTCGGTCAGCTGCCCGCCCTCGTCGTAGCCGACGTAGCCGGGGGGGGCACCCACGAGCCGGGAGACCGTGTAACGGTCGTGGAACTCGGACATGTCCAGCTGGATGAGGGCGTCCTCGCTGCCGAAGAGGAACTCGGCGAGCGCCTTGGACAGCTCGGTCTTACCGACACCGGAAGGACCGGCGAAGATGAACGAGCCCGACGGGCGCTTCGGGTCCTTCAGGCCGGCCCGGGTACGCCGGATCGCCTTCGAGACCGCCTTGACCGCGTCCTCCTGGCCGATGACGCGCTTGTGCAGCTCGTCCTCCATGCGCAGCAGGCGCGAGGTCTCCTCCTCGGTCAGCTTGTAGACCGGGATGCCGGTCCAGTTGCCGAGCACCTCGGCGATCTGCTCGTCGTCGACCTCGCTGACGACGTCCAGGTCACCGGCCTTCCACTCCTTCTCCCGCTGAGCCTTCTGGCCGAGGAGCTGCTTCTCCTTGTCACGCAGCTGAGCGGCGCGCTCGAAGTCCTGAGCGTCGATCGCGGACTCCTTGTCGCGACGCACCTGGGCGATGCGCTCGTCGAAGTCACGCAGGTCTGGCGGCGCGGTCATCCGACGGATGCGCATCCGGGCACCGGCCTCGTCGATCAGGTCGATCGCCTTGTCCGGCAGGAAGCGGTCGGAGATGTACCGGTCGGCCAGAGTCGCCGCCGCGACGAGAGCCGCGTCGGTGATGCTCACGCGGTGGTGCGCCTCGTAGCGGTCGCGCAGGCCCTTGAGGATCTCGATGGTGTGCGCCAGCGACGGCTCACCCACCTGGATCGGCTGGAAGCGGCGCTCGAGAGCGGCGTCCTTCTCCAGGTGCTTGCGGTATTCATCCAGGGTGGTGGCACCGATGGTCTGCAGCTCACCACGGGCCAGCATCGGCTTGAGGATGCTCGCGGCGTCGATCGCGCCCTCGGCGGCACCCGCACCCACCAGGGTGTGGATCTCGTCGATGAACAGGATGATGTCGCCGCGGGTGCGGATCTCCTTGAGCACCTTCTTGAGGCGCTCCTCGAAGTCACCGCGGTAGCGGGAGCCGGCGACCAGCGCACCCAGGTCGAGCGTGTAGAGCTGCTTGTCCTTCAGAGTCTCGGGCACCTCGCCCTTGATGATCTTCTGGGACAGCCCCTCGACCACGGCGGTCTTACCGACGCCGGGCTCACCGATCAGGACCGGGTTGTTCTTGGTACGGCGGGAGAGCACCTGCATGACCCGCTCGATTTCCTTCTCGCGCCCGATGACCGGGTCGAGCTTGCCCTCGCGGGCGGCCTGGGTCAGGTTGCGGCCGAACTGGTCCAGCACCAGGCTGGTCGACGGCGCGGCCTCACCCGGCGCGGCACCCGCGGCGGCGGGCTCCTTGCCCTGGTAGCCGGAGAGCAGCTGGATCACCTGCTGGCGGACCCGGTTGAGGTCGGCGCCGAGCTTGACCAGCACCTGGGCGGCAACGCCCTCGCCCTCACGGATCAGCCCGAGCAGGATGTGCTCGGTGCCGATGTAGTTGTGGCCGAGCTGCAGCGCCTCGCGCAGCGACAGCTCAAGCACCTTCTTGGCCCGCGGCGTGAACGGGATGTGCCCGCTCGGCGCCTGCTGGCCCTGGCCGATGATCTCCTCGACCTGCTGGCGGACGCCCTCCAGGGAGATGCCGAGGCTCTCCAGGGCCTTTGCCGCGACGCCTTCACCTTCGTGGATCAGGCCCAGCAGGATGTGTTCCGTACCGATGTAGTTGTGGTTGAGCATCCGGGCCTCTTCTTGGGCCAGGACGACAACCCGTCGCGCTCGGTCGGTGAACCGCTCGAACATGCCCTCGTGCTCCTCACGTGCCGTGCGCCTTGATGGTCAAGATCTTGGCGGGGCCGGTGCACGAACGTCCGGGACGGGCGTCCGTGCCTCCTTACTCTATCGTCGCCGACCGACTCAGCTGAGGTCGTGTGTCTCTGCTCTGGGTCGGTTCCACGTCGTTTTGGACAACCGTCCGCGCTCAGGAGGTGTTCCGGTAGCCCCGTCGCTACGCGCAGAGCGAAATCCGACGGGCGCTACAGGTGCCCGATCCGGGCCCCGAAGGCGCTTCCGGGGGCTCGGAGAGGGCGGATCGGGAGTCGCGGCGAGCGCCGCGCCCGGCCTCGGAGAGGTTGTCCACAGGCTGTGGATGGCTGCTCCACTGGTTGTGGACAACGCCGCCGGGCCTCGAATGCTTCCCGCCCGCTCACCGCCTTCCGGCCGTCGCTCGCCGGCGCCAGGAAGAAGCGGCTCCGGACCCGCCAGCGCGAGGAGGAGCGGCCACCCCGCTCCCGGACACGCCCGCGCCGGGGAGGAGCGGCCACCCTGCTCCCGGATACGGCGACGCCGGCCCGGAGAGGTGCTCCGGCCCGGCGTCGGTGTCGCCTGCGGTGGCTGCGCGCCACCGGTTGCTGATCTGGTCAGCGCTTGGCGTGGTACTCGTCGACGATCTCCTGGGGGATACGACCCCGGTCCGAGATGTCCTTGCCGGACTTCTTGGCCCACTCCCGGATCGCCTTGTTCTGCTCCCGGTCGGCGGTCGCGCCACCCCGACCGCGGGCCGCACGCCCACCGATCACGACGCCACCACGACCGACCTTGGTGCCGGCGGCAACGTACGAGGCAAAAGCGTCGCGCAATTTCGCGGCGTTGGCCTTCGACAGGTCGATCTCGTACTGAACGCCGTCGAGGGCGAACTTGACGGTCTCGTCAGCGTCCCCGCCGTCCAGGTCATCGACCAGCTTGTGAATGATCTGCTTGGCCACGTCCCACATTCCTTTCGAGCAGGGTGCTCCTGCTTAACGAGAGCACAATAACCCGTAAGCCGCTTCCCGCGTCAATAGGATGCCGTTACGGCTCGGCGCGAGCCGGGTGGGACTACTCGGGGCGGACCAACGGGAAGAGGATCGTTTCCCGAATTCCAAGCCCGGTCAGGGCCATCAACAGGCGGTCGATTCCCATTCCCATACCGCCGGCCGGCGGCATTCCGTACTCCATCGCCCGAAGAAAGTCCTCGTCGAGACGCATCGCCTCGTCGTCGCCACGGGCCGCGAGCTGCGCCTGGGCCAGCAGCCGCTCGCGCTGCACGACCGGGTCGACCAGCTCGGAATACCCGGTGCCCAGCTCGAAGCCGAGCACGTAGAGGTCCCACTTCTCGGCCAGACCCGGCTCGCTGCGATGCCCTCGGGTGAGCGGGCTGGTCTCCTCCGGGTAGTCCCGCACGAAGGTGGGCGCCTCGAGGCTGGGAACGACGAGTTCCTCGAACAGTTCCTCGGCCAGCTTGCCCGGCCCCCACTTCGGGTCGACGGCCAATCCCACCTTGTCCGCGTACTCCACCAGGCGGGAACGCTCGGTGCGGACCGTGACCTCCTCACCCAGCGCTTCGGAAAGCACACCGAACAGCGTCACGGATCGCCACTCGCCGCCCAGGTCGAACTCTCGCCCGTCGGCGTGGGTCACCACCATCGAACCGCTCACCGCGATCGCCGCCTGTTGCACGAGATTACGGGTCAGCTCGCCGATCGTGTCGTAGTCCCCGTACGCCTGGTACGTCTCCAGCATCGCGAACTCCGGCGAGTGCGAAGAGTCGACACCCTCATTACGGAAGTTGCGGTTGATCTCGAAGACGCGGTCTACGCCACCAACCACGGCGCGCTTGAGAAACAGTTCCGGCGCGATTCGCAGATACAGATCGGTGTTCAACGCATTGCTGTGGGTCACGAACGGTCGGGCCGCCGCACCACCATGCAGCAGTTGCAACATCGGCGTTTCCACCTCGATGAAGCCCTGCCCGTGCAGTGAATCGCGCAGACTGCGTACGGTGGCCGCCCGGGTACGGACCATCTCCCGCGCCTGCGGCCGGACGATCAGGTCGACGTACCGCTGCCGGACGCGGGCCTCCTCGGAGAGCGGCTTGTGTGCCACCGGCAGCGGACGCAGCGCCTTCGCGGTCATCTCCCACTGCTGGGCCAGCACCGACAGCTCACCGCGGCGGCTGGTGATCACCTCACCGGTGACACCGACGTGGTCACCGAGGTCGACCAGGCGCTTCCACGCCTCCAACCGCTCCGGCCCGACCCGGTCCAGGGAGAGCATCGCCTGCAACTCGGTGCCGTCGCCGTCGCGGAGGGTCGCGAAGCACAGCTTGCCGGTGTTACGCACGAAGATCACCCGGCCGGTGACTGCGACCTGGTCACCGGTCGCGGTGTCGGTGGGCAGATCCGCGTAGCGCTCCCGGACCTGCGCCAGGGTGGTCGTCCGGGAGAAACCGACCGGGTACGGCTCGACGCCCTCGGCGAGCATCCGGTCCCGCTTCTCACGGCGGACCTTCATCTGCTCGGGAAGGTCGTCGGCGGGGTCCACTGGCACGGCGTTCTGCTCGCTCACGGCACGCTTCCTCAACGAAGGATTGTCGGCGGGGTCAGGCCCGAGCGTACTCAAGCCCTCTGGAGGTCGTTACCGGATAACCTGCCCGGCATGGCGGATCACACTCAGGCCCTCTCGTTCGGCGCGGCGGCAGCCGAGTACGACCGGTTTCGGCCCCGCTACCCGGAGCCGGCCGTGCGGTGGGCACTGAACGGGTTGCCGGCCTCCGCGCACGTGGTGGACCTGGGCGCGGGCACCGGCATCCTCACCCGCGGCGTGCTGGCCCTGGGCCACGAGGTGACCCCGGTGGAGCCGGACCCCGGCATGCGGGCCCAGCTGGCCGCCGCCACCCCGGGTCGCACGGCGCTGGCGGGCGGCGCGGAGTCGGTGCCCCTGCCCGACCAAGCCGCCGACGCGGTGGTGGTGGGGCAGGCGTACCACTGGTTCGACCGGGAGCCGGCGCACGCCGAGATCGCGCGGGTGTTGCGGCCCGGTGGGACGTTCGCCCCGATCTGGAACATCCGGGACGATCGGGTGAGCTGGGTCGCCGAGCTGGGACGGATCGCGCACCCGGGCGACAACGCCGACGACGTGGTCGGGAAATACGCCGACTTCGGCCTCGCGTTCGAGCCGATCGAGGCGGGCGAGTTCAGCCACCACACCACGCTCACGCCGGACGACATCGTCGCCATGCTGCACACCCGCTCGTACTGGCTCACCGCCCCGGCCGAACGGCGGGCGAGAATCGACCAGGAGATCCGGCACCTCCTGGCCACCCACCCCGACCTGACCGGCCGGGAGACCGTCGAACTGCCGTACCGCACGATCGTCCTGCGGGCCCGGCGGCGCTGACCCGGCCCGGCGGCGCTGACCCGGCCCGGCGGCGCTGACACCCCGCGCGGTCACCGACTCCGGCGGCGGCCGGGTCACAGGTTGCGTTCGTAGACCATGCGTAGGCCGATGAGCGTGATCATCGGCTCGTGGTGGGTGATGCTGCGGCACTCGTTGATCACCAAGGAGGCGAGGCCGCCGGTGGCGATCACCGCCCGCACCTCGCCCAACTCCTCGGTCATCCGCTCGACGATCCGGTCCACCTGGCCCGCGAAGCCGAAGTACAGGCCGGCCTGGAGGCATTCCACGGTGTTCTTGCCGATCACCGATCGGGGCTTGGTGGCCTCGACCTTCCGCAGCTGCGCGGCGCGGGCGGCCAACGCGTCGAACGAGATCTCGATGCCCGGGGCGAACGCGCCGCCGAGGAACTCACCCCGCTCGCTGATCACGTCGAAGTTGGTGGTGGTGCCGAAATCGACGACGATCGACGGCCCCCCGTAGAGGGTGTAGGCGGCCAGGGTGTTCACCACCCGGTCCGAGCCCACCTCCTTCGGATTGTCGATCGCCAACTGCACCCCGGTGCGCACCCCGGGCTCGACCACGACGCTCGGCAGGTCGGCGTAGTAGCGGCTCAGCATCGTGCGCAGCGACCGCAGCGCCGCCGGCACCGTGGAGCAGGCGGCCACCCCGGTGATCTCGACGTTGTCCCCGGCGAGCAGGCCCCGGAACATCAGGCCCAGTTCGTCAGCCGTCGAGCGGGCATCGGTCTTGACCCGCCAGGAGTGCACGAGCTTGTCGCCGTCGAAGGTCGCCAGCACGGTGTTGGTGTTTCCGATGTCGATGCAGAGCAGCACCCACGCAGCCTAGACAACTACTCCGTACGCAGGTCCAGCGCGATGTCCAGGATCGGCGACGAGTGGGTCAGGGCTCCCACCGAGAGGAAGTCGACACCGGTCGCCGCGTACCGGCCCGCCACCTCCAGGGTCAGGCCGCCGGTCGCCTCCAACTCCGCCCGGTCGCCCACCGCGGCCACCGCCTCGGCCAACACCTCGGGCGTCATGTTGTCGCAGAGGAGGAAATCCGCCCCGGCCTCCACGGCCTCCACCGCCTCGTCGACAGTGGTCACCTCGACCTGCACCGGCACCTCCGGGAACGCCTCCCGGACCCGCCGGTACGCCGCCGTGATACTCCCGGCCGCCAGCTTGTGGTTGTCCTTGATCATGGCGACGTCGTAGAGGCCCATGCGCTTGTTGGTGCCACCACCGGCCCGCACCGCGTACTTCTCCAGCGCCCGCAGGCCCGGCGTCGTCTTACGGGTGTCCAGCACCATCGCCTTCGTGCCGGCCAGAGCGTCCGCCCAGGCGCGGGTGTGGGTGGCCACCCCGGACATCCGGCAGAGCAGGTTGAGCGCCGTCCGCTCGGCGGTCAGCAGCAACCGGGTCGGGCCGGTCACCGTCGCCAGCACGTCACCGCGGGCCACCCGCTCGCCGTCGCGGACCAGGACCGACACCTCGACGGTACGACCGAAGCCCGTCACCTCGCCTACCAGCTCGAACACGGCTGCGGCCACGGCCACCCCGGCCAGCACGCCGTCCGCGCGGGCCACCAGGTCGGCGGTGTCGGTCTGCTCCGCCGGGATGGTGGCCACGCTGGTGACGTCCAGGAAATCCGGACCCAGATCCTCGACCAGTGCGTTCTCGATCACCCGCCGCACCTGCACCGGGTCCAGTCCGGCCGCACGCAACGCCGTGTCAGTCGACTCCGTCATGACCGTTCCTCCCATTGCTGCGTCACCCGGCCCTGCGCCCCGACCGACCCGACCAGGTGGCCCAGCCACCGCTCGTCGGCCGTCGGGAAGTCCTCCCGCCAGTGGCAACCCCGGGTCTCACCGCGGGTGTACGCGGCAGCCACGAGCGTCGACGCCACGGTGAGCAGGTTCGTCGCCTCCCAGTCGGCGGTCCGCGGTCGGCCCCGGGCAGCGCCCAGCTCGGTGAGTGTTCCGGCCGTCTCGGCCAGCGTCGTCGCGGACCGGAGCACCCCGGCGCCCCGGGTCATCGACCGTTGCAGGGTCGGCGTCACCTCGGCGGGCAGCACCCAACCCACACCGCCTCGCCAGGCACCGGTGTCGGCCGGCTGAACCTGCTCGGGCAGGCCGGCCGCGATGTCCTCGGCGATCCGCCGGGAGAAGACCAGGCCCTCCAGCAGCGAGTTGCTGGCCAGCCGATTCGCGCCGTGCACGCCGGTGCAGGCCACCTCGCCGCACGCGTACAGGCCGGGGATGGAGGTCCGGCCGCGCAGGTCGGTGCGGACACCCCCGGAGGCGTAGTGCGCGGCGGGCGCCACCGGGATCAGGTCGGTCGCCGGGTCCACGCCGATCGCCAGGCAGGACGCCACGATGGTGGGGAACCGCCCGGCCAGGAAGTCCCCGCCCAGGTGCCGCGCGTCGAGGAACACGTGGTCCGCGCCGGACGCCAGCAACACCCGGTGGATGCCCTTGGCCACCACGTCCCGGGGTGCCAGCTCGGCCAACTCGTGCTGGCCGACCATGAACCGCTTGCCGTCTGAGTCCACCAGGTACGCGCCCTCGCCACGCAGCGCCTCGGAGACCAACGGCTGCTGGGCGTACCCGGCGCCGGGCACCCCCGCGGCGGACGGAGTGATCAGGGCGGTCGGGTGGAACTGGACGAACTCCACGTCGGTCACCGCAGCGCCGGCGCGCATCGCGAGTGCCACCCCGTCCCCGGTGGAGACCGCCGGGTTGGTGGTGGCCGAGAAGACCTGCCCCATTCCCCCGGTGGCGAGCACCACCGCCCGGGCCAGCAACGCGCCGACGCCGTCCTCGCTGCCCTCGCCGAGCACGTGCAGGGTGATCCCGCAGGCCGGGCCGAGCCCGTCCGGGCCGTCTCCGGGCGCGCGCAGCAGGTCCAGCACCAGGGCGTGCTCGAACAGCCGGATCCACGGGTCGCGCTGCACCGCGGCGTGCAGGGCCCGCTGCACCTCCGCACCGGTCGCGTCCCCACCCGCGTGCACGATGCGGTCCGCCCGGTGCCCGCCCTCGCGGGTCAGCATGAGGGAGCCGTCCGGGTGGCGGTCGAACTCGGCACCGATGCGGATCAGTTCGCGGAGCCGGGTCGGGCCCTCCTCGACCAGCACCCGGACCGCCGCCGGATCGCAGAGCCCGACACCGGCGATCTCGGTGTCCCGGGCATGCGCCGCCGGGGTGTCCGCCGGGTCGAGCACTGCGGCGATGCCGCCCTGCGCCCACCTCGTCGAGCCGTCATCGATGTTGACCTTGGTGACCACCGTGACGTGCAGGCCCGCCTCGCGCAGGTGCAGCGCCGCCGTCAGCCCGGCCACCCCGGAACCGACCACGATCACGTCGGTGGTCTCCACCCAGCCGGGCGCCGGCGCGGCCAGCAACGCGGGCAGGGCCGGCAGGTCGACGGTCGGAACGTCCATCCTCCCAGTCAACCCGAACGATCCTCGCCCGGGGCGGCGGGGGCGGGACGAGTGTTTTCGGCTACCCCGTCCGCCACCGTCCGCGTCGCGCCGGCCGGGGGCTCGCTGTCACTTCGTCCGGACCGGAAGGCCGGCTGGGCCCGCGCCCTTCAGCGAGGCGGTCACCGTACGGTCGCTGAGCCACAGGTAGCAGCGCACACCCCGGTCACCGACCCTCCAACGCCCCGCACCCGGTGGACGGACCACCACCCCACTGCGAAAGCGCAGGTCGGCGTCGTCGGGCACGCCCACGTACCGGCTGAGGGCGGTGCGACAACCGTTGTAGAGCGGAGCCCAGTCGGTGTCCCGCGTCGGGTACGCCGTGTCCGGCGCGCGCCACACCCCGACGAACTCGGCGTCGTGCTGTCGACCGCACTCCACCGGCACCAGCGTCTGCACACTCCGGCCGGCTCCCATCCGGGTCTGCTGACAACCGAGGCGCAGGCCGGATGGCCTCTTCAACGCGTCCCGCAGGCTGCCGGACCGGACGACCACGGTGGCCCCCGCCTCGGTCGTGCTCAACTCGGACAGATCACACCGGAACCAGCGGGAACCCACACTCCAGCCCGGCCCGGAGGGCAACGCCACGGACAGCCGCAACCGACCCGCCCGCCAGTCGTCGCCCACGTAGCCGGTCGCCCGGGTGTCACACTCGGCGAACGCGCCCCGCAACTCCGGTGAGCCGCCCGCCGGGGCACTCGCCCGCTCGACGGGGAACGCCCCCACGTGCACTGTCTCCACCCGGTGCGGACCGGCGCAGTCCACCGGCTCGTAACCGGCCAGGGTGACGACCTCGGTGAAGTCGGCGGCGTGACACACACCGGCGGACGGGGTGAACGCCGACGGTGGCGGCAGCGCCTTCCAGTCGTCGGTCAGGTCACCGTCCAGGCCACCGGAACCGGCGCAGCCGACCAGCAACAACGCTGCCCCGGCAGCGGCGAGCACTGTCGTGATGGCACGGCGCATCGCGGCCTCCCCCAGCCACCGACCGGCTTACGCCAGTACCCCAGGGTAACCGCAAATGACCTTCCGGTGACAGACCGGAATCGCCTCGCAGAGGTTCAGACAGCGGACACGGCCAGCGGGCTCGGCACCGGGTCACCGACCATGCCGGGTGCCACCGCAGCCGCGTCAGCACCCAACTCGATCACCCGGTTGTCGGCGTCCACGTGCACCACCCGAGGCCGGTACGCCCGAGCCGCGGCGTCGTCCATCTGCCCGTACGAGATGAGGATGACCAGGTCACCGGGGTGCACCAGGTGCGCGGCGGCACCGTTGATGCCGATCACGCCGCTGCCTCGCTCGCCCGGGATCACGTACGTCTCCAGTCGGGCGCCGTTGGTGATGTCCACGATCGCCACCTGCTCGCCGGGGAGCAGGTCGGCAGCGTCGAGCAGATCCTCGTCAACTGTCACAGAGCCGACATAGTGCAGGTCGGCCTGCGTCACCGTGGCCCGGTGGATCTTCGACTTGAGCATGGTCCGCAACATCGGGGTGGCCTTTCACAAGGTTGGTGGAGGTCGGTGCGGCCGGTCAGGGACGCGGGGCGAGGTGGATGGCCGCGTTGTCGATCAACCGGGTGGCGCCCACCCAGGCGGCGATCACCAGCCGGGCCGGCCCGGACACCGGCCCCGGCTCCAACTCGGGGTCGGTCAGCACCAGGTAGTCCAGGCGGGCGCCGGGCGTACCGGCACCGAACGCGGCGTGCGCGGCGGTCAGCACCGCCCCCGCGTCACGGCCCTCGTCGGCCGCCCGCGCACCGGCCCGCAGCGCGGCGGACAGGCTCAGCGCGGCGGCCCGCTCCGGCTCACTCAGGTAGCGGTTACGGCTGGAGAGCGCCAACCCGTCCGGCTCCCGGACGGTCGGCACACCGACCACCTCGACCGGCACGTCCAGGTCCCGGGTCATCCGCCGGACCAGGGTCAACTGCTGGTAGTCCTTCTCGCCGAAGAACGCCAGGTCAGGCTGGGTGAGCTGGAGCAGCTTCAACACCACGGTGAGGACGCCGTGGAAGAAGCCGGGACGACTCGCGCCCTCCAACTCCGCGCCCAGTCGACCCGGATCGAGGCTGACGCGGGGCTGGCCGTCCGGATACATGTCGGCCACCGACGGCGCGAAGACCAGGTCGGCACCGGCCCTCCGGCACACCTCCAGGTCCGCGTCGAGAGTGCGCGGGTACCTGTCGAAGTCCTCGTTCGGCCCGAACTGCAACGGGTTCACGAAGATCGTCACCAGCACGTGGTCGGCTTGTTCCCGGGCCGCGCGCAGCAACGTCTCGTGCCCGGAGTGCAGCGCGCCCATGGTCATCACGACCCCGACCGTGCCCTTCAGGGCGGCCCGGGCCTCGGCCAACTCGGCACGCGTGTGCACGACCTCCGTCATAGCGGCACCTCGGTTCGCGACTGCGGGGCTCGCAACACCGGCTCACTCCTCGCGCTCACAGCGGCACCTCGGTTCGCGACTGCGGGGCTCGCAACACCGGCTCACTCCTCGCGCTCACAGCGGCACCTCGGTTCGCGACTGCGGGGCTCGCAACACCGGCTCACTCCTCGCGCTCACAGCGGCACCTCCCGACTGCTGTCGGCCAGCACGCCGAGCAGCGACTGCGCGTCCACCGGACGCAGCCGTCCGGCGGCGATCGCCCGGTCGGCGGTACGCCGGGCCAACG
The DNA here is from genome assembly GCF_029581275.1 of Micromonospora sp. WMMD1155. Lineage (NCBI taxonomy): Bacteria > Bacillati > Actinomycetota > Actinomycetes > Micromonosporales > Micromonosporaceae > Micromonospora > Micromonospora sp. WMMD1155. The sequence goes on along the minus strand of NZ_CP120742.1, from coordinate 3,119,604 downwards.
CCAGGTACGCGGGGACGGACTCCGGGGCGGTGGCCGCCAGCCGCGCCAGGTGCCGCTCGACGGTGCCCGCGTCGCCCCGGGAGACCGGCCCGGTCAGGGCGTCGTCGCCGAGCCGCAAGGCGTTCTCCAGGGCGGCCCGCAGCAGCGGGGCGAGCACCTTCTCCGGCCGGTCCACCCCGGCGTCACGCAGCCGGTCGGTCGCCTCGTTCACGAGGGTCACCAGGTGGTTCGCACCGTGCGCCAGAGCGGCGTGGTACAGCGGACGGTCCGACTCGGCCACCCACTCGGGCACCCCGCCCAGGTCGGCGACCAGCCGGGCGGCCAGGGGACGCAGCGGGGCCGGGGCGGTCACCCCGTACGAGATACCGGCCAGCCGGGCCAGGTCGTCAGGCGTACCGGTGAAGGTCATCGCGGGGTGCAGGGCGAGCGGACGGGCACCCACCTCGGTGGCCGGTGCCAGGACGGCCAGGCCGTGCGCACCGGAGGTGTGCGCGACCACCTGGCCGGGGCGCAGCGCACCCCGCTCGGCGAGGTCGGCCACCACGGCGGCCAAGGCGTCGTCCGGCACCGCGATCAGCAGCAGGTCGACGGCGGCGTGTGCCACGGCGGCGACCGGGCGTCGCGGCACCTCGGGCAGCAGCAGAGCCAGTCGGGCACGGCTCGCTCCGGAGCCGCCGGCGACGGCGACCACCCGGTGCCCGGCGGCGGCGAGTGCGGCACCCAGCACGGCTCCGACCCGACCGGCGCCGATGACACCGACGGTGAGCAGGCGGGGGGCGACTGACGCGCCGGGAACGGCGCGATCCCGCGATGCGGCGGGCCCGTGCGGGGCGGCCGGACGCGGGCGCAACGGTGCGCTCATGACGATGATCCAGTCCTCGAGAAGGGGTACCGGTCGATGGCAAGTATGCGCCCGGCCCGCCGAACCAGGACAAGCATGTGTGAAAACCTTCACCACTGGCCGAAGCCCCAGACCCCCTGCTCGATCAACTGATGAAAAGTAGGCGTCACAGTCGTTTCTCACCTACTTTTCATCACCTGATCACCGTGCACGGCGTGGACTCGGAGTTGACACGATGTCGATCACCTGGCGGGACGCGATGAGCCGAGCCCTCTACGGGCCGGGCGGCTTCTTCGTCAGCGGCAGCGGACCGGCCGACCACTTCCGCACCAGCGTGCACGCCTCCCCGGCCTTCGCCACCGCGCTGCTGCGCGTGCTCACGCAGGTCGACGCGACCCTCGGTCACCCGCCACGGCTGGACGTGGTCGACGTGGGCGCGGGCCGCGGTGAACTGCTGCTGGCTCTCGCCCCGCTCGCGGTGGGGGTTTCCGGGGAGCCCGCCCACTCCGGGCGGTCAGGCTTGATCCCTTCGTGGTCGGGCTCCCCGGAAACCCTGACTCCCACGGCCGCCGCCCGTCGGTCATCCGACGAGCCGTCGTTGGTCGCCGCCCGCCCGACCCTCGCCGAACGAGTGCATTTGACTGCCGTCGAGTACGCACCTCGCCCGGAGAACCTGCCTGAGGAGATCAACTGGGTGTCCGAGATCCCCCGGGGCATCACCGGACTGTTGATCGCCACCGAGTGGCTGGACAACGTCCCCCTCGACGTGGCGGTCCACACCGAGGACGGCTGGCGGTACGTGCTGGTCGACCCCGCCAGTGGCACCGAGTCGATCGGTGGACCGGTCAGCCCGGACGACCTCGACTGGCTCAACAGATGGGAGCCCATCCCGACGAATGCACCCGCAGCGGCCCGAGGTCTGACCTCGCCCGACGTGACACGCGAAACACCACACCGCTGCCGGAGAGCGGAGATAGGCCGGACCAGAGACGAAGCCTGGGCCCACGCGATACGACAAGTCAGCCGAGGCATGGCCGTCGCCGTCGACTACGGGCACCTGCGGGACAACAGGCCGGTCGACGGGACGTTGACCGGGTACCGGGGTGGGCGGCAGGTGCCTCCGGTTCCGGACGGTTCGGCTGATGTGACAGCGCACGTGGCCATGGACTCGGTCGCCTCCGCCGGTGCGGAGGTCGCCGGGTGCGCGTACTCACTGGTCTCGCAGCGGGAGGCGCTGCGGGCGCTCGGGGCCGACGGCGGCCGACCGCCGCTGAGTCTGGCCGGTTCCGACCCGGCCGGTTACCTGCGGGCGTTGGCCGCCGCGTCGGCGGTGGCCGAGCTGACCGACCCGGCCGGGCTCGGCGGGCACCTGTGGCTGCGCCAACCGGTCGGCATCCCGCTCGGCCCGGCCGTGGCACGATGACGGGCATGACCACCGACGCCGGGGACCTCCGTGAACTGACCGTCGGCACCGGGGCCGGCCTGGTCGCCGGCACCGATGATCAGCAGCTCGGCACCGACATGGTGCTCAACATCGGCCCGCAGCACCCCTCGACGCACGGTGTGCTGCGGCTGAAGCTGGTGCTCGACGGCGAGCGGGTGGTCGCCTGCGAACCGATCGTCGGCTACATGCACCGGGGCGCGGAGAAGCTGTTCGAGGTGCGCGACTACCGGCAGATCATCGTGTTGGCCAACCGGCACGACTGGCTGTCGGCGTTCTCCAACGAGCTGGGTGTGGTGCTCGCTGTGGAACGCCTGATGGGCATGGAGGTGCCGGAGCGGGCCACCTGGCTGCGGATGGCCCTCGCGGAGCTGAACCGCGTGCTCAACCACCTGATGTTCCTCGGTTCGTACCCGTTGGAGATCGGGGCGATCACGCCGATCTTCTACGCCTTCCGGGAACGGGAGACCATCCAGGCGGTCATGGAGGAGGTCTCCGGCGGCCGGATCCACTACATGTTCAACCGGGTGGGTGGCCTCAAGGAGGAGGTGCCCTACGGGTGGACCGGCCGGGCCCGCGCGGCGATCGGCGAGGTCCGTCGGCGGCTACCCGACCTGGACCACCTGATCCGGCGTAACGAGATCTTCCTGGCCCGGACCGTGGGCGTGGGCGTGCTCACCGCCGCGGACGCCGCCGCGTTCGGGGCGTCCGGGCCGGTGGCCCGCGCCTCCGGGCTCGACCTGGACCTGCGCCGCGACGACCCCTACCTGGCGTACGACGAGCTGGACGTGCCGGTGGTCACCCGCACGGCCGGGGACTGCCATGCCCGCTTCGAGGTGCTGCTCGACCAGGTGTACGCGTCGCTGGACCTCGCCGAGCAGTGCCTGGACCGGGTGGACCAGCTGACCGGGCCGATCAACACCCGACTGCCGAAGGTGCTCAAGGCGCCGGAGGGGCACACCTACGCCTGGACGGAGAACCCGCTCGGCATCAACGGCTACTACCTGGTGTCGCGGGGTGAGAAGACGCCGTGGCGGCTGAAGTTGCGCACCGCCTCGTACGCGAACGTGCAGGCGTTGGCCACACTGCTCCCCGGCTGCCTGGTCCCGGATCTGATCGCGATTCTCGGGTCGATGTTCTTCGTCGTCGGCGACATCGACAAATGACCCGAACCGCCTGACCGGTCAGCGCCAGCGGTCACCGGGCTGGGCGCCGCCGGCACGCGGTACGTCGTCCTGCGGCGGATAGCCGTAACGCTCGTCCACCCGGCGGCGGCCGGGCCGCTCCGGGGCGGGTTCCGCCTGGTGGCCGCGCTGGCGCGGTGGACGCCACTCGTCCGGCACCGGGACACCGCCCGCCGGCAGCGACCGCCGGTCCTCCGGCTCGCCCCGCCGGCCACCGTCGCGGTCGTGCCGGCGCGCCGGCTCGTCCCGGTGGTACGCGTCGGGCTCCCCGTGACGGCGGGGCTCGTCGTAACCGCGCGGCTCGTCGTAACCGCGCGGCTCGTCGTAACGGCGGGGCTCATCGTGGCGGACGGTGGCCCAGCGGTCGGCCATCCGGTACTCGGTGCCGGTGGCATCGGCGTGCACCTCGGCCCTGCGTTCGCCGACCCGCAGCTCACGGCCGTTCTCGTCGTCGCGGACGGCGGCCCACCGGTCACCGGCCCGCAACTGCGACCAGTACTCCCCGGTGTCGTCGGCCCGCAACGGTGGCCCGGGCTCCGGGGCGGCGGCGGCCGCCCGGTCACGCTGCTCCGACCAACCGCGATCATCCGGGCTGTCCCAGGAGCGCGCCGCTGGCCTTTCCGGCGTGCGGTGCGACCGGGCCGGGCCCGGCTCGTCCGCTCGGGCGTACGCGTCGCGCGGATCGGTCCACTCCGGCTCGTCCGGGCGGCCCGTCCAGCCCGGCTCACCCTCCTCGAAGTCCGGCGCGTGCCGCTCGGGACCCCGGCTCCACTCCTGCGCCGGCGGGTTCCACTGGCCGGCGTACCCACCGCCGTAGCGCCCGGCGGATTCCGGGTGCCCGCCGTCCACCACCGTGTGCCGGGTGGTGACGTGCACGGTCTCGGTGTGCCGGACGACACCGGGCGGCCGGGGTCCCGGTTCCGGACGGTCGTGCTCCCGAGGCCGGGCCGAGCCGTAGGCGGTGCCCGCCGACCGTTCCCCGCCGTACACCCCGGCGGCCGGCGGTTCGGCGGCCTCCCGGGGGTACACCGACTCGTCGTCGACCGACCGTTCGGAGCGACCCCGTCGGGGTACGTCGTCCGGGCCGGAGACCCGGGCACGGCCCGCCGACGCGTCACCCGGCGCCTGAACCCGGCTACGGGCCACCGGCACCTCGTCCATCGGCGGCTCACCGACCGGCACCCGAGCCCGCCCGGCACCCACCGCCTCGCCGGCGGGGACGGCACCGGCGAGGGCGGCCCCGCTGGCGTCGAGACGGCGGCGGACCGCGGCGATCCCCTCCTGCGCCCGTTGCGCCTGGTCGAGCGCCTGGTTGCCGCGCTGCGCGGCGGCCACGATCTCGGCGCGCAACTCCCGGCGGAGTTCCTCGATCTCGTCCATCAGCTCGTCGGCCCGTGCCGAGGCGCCGTCCGAGTCGGGGCGCAGCGCGATGGAGAGGCCGATCAGCACAACCGCGACGATGGCGAGCACCGCGGCGAAACGCAGCGGGCCGTTGCCGTCGGCGACCAGCAGGATCAGTGCCGCCACCGGCGCGAGGGCGACGCCCGCCCAGAAGAGCAACGTCAGCAGCGGTGGTTGACGCCGGGCGTCAGAGGTGACCGGGGCTGGCATGGCTGTGCAGCCTACCGAGGAGATTCGCCGGAGGGAACGGGGTCCCGGACGCGCGGACGCCCCCGCCCGATCCGGGCGGGGGCGTCCTCAGCATCTCAGGAGAGGGCTCAACTGGTGGCGAAAGCGCCGTCCGACGAGAAGATCAGGCCGACGCTGATCGAGCCGTCACGCAGCCCGCTTTTGGTCAGCGGCCCGCCCTGGTCCAGCGAGGAGAACTTGCCCACCGACAGCCCGTACGTCTTCTCCAGGCCCGGCTTGCAGAACGGGCGCTGCTCGCACTCCGGCGGGCCGCCCAGCACGGTAGCGCTGCCGGAGCACTTCGCGGCCAGCTCGGACAGGGTCCGCACGCCGTACTTGTCGGCGAATGCCTGGGTCACCGCGAAGGCGTTCTGGTCCTGCGCGGCAGCCGGGGCACCGAAGGTGATGCCCACCTTGTCGCCCTCGGCCTTGAGCGCGGTCACCGTCGTGTTGATGTCCGGCGAGGAGATCGGCGGAGGAGTGCCACCCTTCGCCTTGGTGTTGAGGAACTCGGCCATGGTCGCCGCGTACTCCGGGACGACCTGGATCTCGCCCTTCTCCAGCGCCGGCTCGTACAGCTCCCGGTTGCCGATCTGCTGCACCTTGACCTGGTAGCCGGCGGCGGTGAGCGCGATCCGGTACAGCTCGCCCAGCGTCTGGCTCTCGGCGAAGTTGCCGGCGCCCACGGTGATCTGACCACCCGGGCCCTTGGCGATGCCCGCGGTGAGGTTGTTGGCGGCGGCGAACTCCTCGGCCGCCACCTTGGGGGTCTTCCGGTCGTCGTTGACGGCCTTGTTGAGCTGGATCAGCTTCGGGGTGTCCAGCGCGGCGGAGACCTTGTCGAGTGCCGCGATCAGCTGCGGGTTGGCGGCCTTGCTGTTGACCGCCGGGATGACGTTGTCGGAGTTCTGGAGCTTCTTGTCGTCCTGCAGGGCGATGAGCTGCTGACCGGCGACCGGGGCGCAACCGGCGCCGGAGGCGCTGGTCTGGGGTGCGTCGGTGCCGGACGAGCCGGCGTCACCGCAGCCGGTGAGGAGTGCCGCCCCGGCGACGGCACTGACCGCGCCGATGGCCAGACGTGTGCGTGCGCGCATGTGCCCGCCTTCCGTGTCCCGGCGCGACCCGTTCCGGGCCGGCCGCGTGTCCGACGGGCGTCCTGACTGTCGGCCGCCCGCGAATATCCACCCAACATGGTCCGGAAGCGACCGACAACTTTAGGTGGACTTCGTCACCGCATCGTCACCGATCGGCCCACCGCCGGCCGCCGGCTCGACGCGGGGCTCACCCGTACGAGTCAGCGGGTCAGGCGCGCCCGGTGGCGTCGGCGGGCCGGGGCCGGGCCGCGCCCCGCCGCGCGCGTCGCAGTGGGCGGGGGGTGACCAGCCGTTCGACGCCACCGAGGACGACCTCGGCCAGCAGCGCCAGCCCGGCCACCAGCACACCGCCGGCGACGATCTGCCCGCCGCCGGCCGCGATACCGATGCCGAAGCCGGTCCGGATGATCTGGCCGAGGCCACCACCGTTGACGAACGACGCCAGCGCCGCGGTCGCGATCACCTGGACCGCGGCCGTCCGGAACCCGGCCGCCAGGTAGGGCACCGCGAGCGGCAGCTCGACGCGCCGCAGCAGCTGACCGCCGGACAGGCCCATCCCCCGGGCCGCGTCACGGGCCTCCGGGTCCACCTGCCGCACCCCGGTGTACGCGTTGGCGAGCAGCGGCGGTACGGCGAAGACGGCCAGCGCCACCACGACCGGCGTCTTTCCGAAACCGCTGGCGAACACCACCGGCAGGATGGTCAGCAACGCCAGGGTGGGGATCGCCAGGGTGGCGTTGGACACCAGCACCACCAGGCCACCGCCCCGACCGACGTGCCCCAGCCAGAGCCCGAGCGGCCAGGCCACCAGGCAGCCGAGCGCCACCGCCAGCGCGGAGATCGTCAGGTGCTCGCCGAGCCGGTCCAGCATCCCGCCGGGGTTGGTCCAGTTCAGCGGGTCGTTGATCCAGACGATGGCCTGGCTGATCGGGTTCGCCGCGACGGTCACCGTGCCCTCCGGTTGGACCAGGGGGTCACCAGCCGGGCGACCAGGACGAGGAGCAGGTCCAGCACGACCGCGAGCGCCACGCAGAGCAACGCGGCGGTCATGATCTCGGCCTTGTAGAGGTTGTTCTGGAAGCCCGCGAAGATCAACTGACCGAGGCCGCCGTGCCCGACCAGCACCCCGACCGTGACCAACGCCACCGTCGAGACGGTCGCCAGCCGGACGCCGGTCACGATGCCCGGGAGGGCCAGCGGCAGGTCGATCCGGAACAAGCGCCCCCACCGGCCGTAACCCATGCCCTCGGCGGCCTCGCCGACCTCCGGAGGCACCTGGTTGAGCCCGGCCACCACGTTGCGCACGATCAGCAGCAGCGCGTACAGGACGAGCCCGACGAGCACCGTGGTCGCGCCGGTGCCCAGGTAGGGGGCGATGAACGCGAAGAGCGCCAACGACGGGATGGTGTACACCACCCCGCTGACCGCGAGGATCGGACCGGCGAGCGGACGGAACCAGTACGCCAGGACGGACAGCGGCAGGGCGATCAGCACCGCGATCAACACCGCGCGCCCGGTGAGGGAGGCGTGTTCGCGCACCGCGGCGAGGATCGTGTCAGAGTTGTCCCGCACGTACTGCCAGGAGAACCAGGGGTTACCCGGGTCGGCCCGGTAGCTCAGGCGGAAGGACATACGTGGACGTTACCCCGGAGGCTGCCGACGTGGCCGAATCCCCTCGTGCGGCGTCGATCTCCCTGCAGGGCATTCAGAAGCGCTATCCGAACGGCACCGAGGCCGTCCAGGATCTCAGCCTGGACGTCCGGGCCGGGGAGCTGGTGGTGCTGATCGGGCCGTCCGGCTGCGGCAAGTCGACGGTGCTGCGCATGATCAACCGTCTGATCGAGCCGACCGCCGGCCGGATCATGCTCGGCGACGAGGACGTCACCGACGTCGACCCGGTGCGGCTCCGCCGCCGGATCGGCTACGTGATCCAGAACGTCGGCCTCTTTCCACACCAGACGGTCCGGGCCAACGTGGCCACCGTGCCGAATCTGCTCCGCTGGCCCAAGGGCCGGACCAGGGCGCGGGTCGACGAACTGCTCGACCTGGTCGGGTTGGACCCGGCCCAGTTCGGCGGTCGCTACCCGAACGAGCTGTCCGGCGGCCAGCGGCAGCGGGTCGGCGTGGCGCGGGCGCTCGCCGCCGACCCGGTGGTGCTGCTGATGGACGAGCCGTTCTCGGCCGTCGACCCGATCGTGCGGGCCCGCCTCCAGGAGGAGTTCCTCCGCCTCCAGGCCGAGGTCCGCAAGACGATCGTGCTGGTCACCCACGACCTCGACGAGGCCGTACGGCTCGGCGACCGCATCGCGGTGCTCTCCTCGGGCGGGCACCTGGAGCAGTACGACACACCGGCCGCGTTGCTCGGCACTCCCGCCACCCCGTTCGTCCGCGAGTTCGTCGGCGCCGACCGGGGCATCCGCCGATTGGCGGTCACCCCACTCGACCGGGAGGCACTGGAGCCGGTGCCCGGCGACGCCGCCGCGGACCTGCCCACCGTCGCACTGGACGGCTCCGCGTACGACGCTTTGGCGGTGCTGCTCACCTCGGGTCAGGACCAGCTCGTGGTGACCGACGCCGGCCGACCGGTGGGGACGCTCACCCGACAGCGACTGCTCGACCTCGGCCGTCCGACGAACTGACCCGGGGTCGACCGATCCCGCCCGGGGCCGATCCGGATTCCGGCCGGCCCCGGGTCAGGCGCGTCCGCCGAGGCTGGCGGTGCCGATGATCCACCCGGTGAGGAAGCCGTAACCGGCACCGGTGCTCGCGTCCTGGAGAGCGTTCAACAGCGACGGGGTGGGGCCGAGCAGCGCCGCGAGCACGGCGGCGAGCCCGCCGGCCAACACGTACGCGGCCCAGCCGGAGAAGAACTGGCTGACCGAGCCGGGCACCCGGGCCACCTGGGCGGCGGGCAGCAGGTAGAGCAGGCCCACCGCGAGGACGACCAGCAGCACGGCTCGCAGGTCGGCGGCGAACAACCCGCCGGCCTGCCCGTCCGCGTCGAGTCGCCAGGCCGGCCAGGCGAGCAGGCGCACGTAGTACGCGGCGGCGGACTCCGGGTCGGTCTGCGTGGCGGCCCAGCCGGTGAACGCCGGGCTGCCGGCGATGCCGACCAGCAGCAACACGGCGAGCGCGCCGGTCCCGGCCGCCGTGCCGTAACGGCCGACCGGGCCGGAACGGTGCAGGAGCGACGCGATACGCCCAGGCCCCGAACCGGCCGCTCGGGCGGACCTGGACTGCCCCGAGCGGCTCAGTGCTTCATCAGGTAGTCGATGAAGGCCGCCCGCAGCAACGGAGCGGACTCCTCGTAGCCGTGACCCGTCAACTCCCGCCACAACGCGTTGGCCTCGTCGATCGTCGGGCCGATCGAGTTCGGTGCGCCGTCCAGGACCGTGGCCTCGTCCGCGTTCGGCAGGTGTCGTATCACCGACCAGTAGAACCCGACGTCGCGACGCTCCCGGGCCAGGGCGAACGCCCGCTCCCGCAGCTCCTCGGTGGGCAACGCGTCAAGCTCCTCGAAGGAGGTTCCGCCGGGGGTGGCGGCAGGTGTGTCGGTCATGTCGCCGAGCCTAACCGTCGAGATCAGCCCCGGCTCGGCGGACGCGACGCGACACCGGTCACCGCTCGTCGGTGTCCCAGCGGCGCGGGCCGTCCTCCCACCGCGGATCCCGCCACGGATCGACCGGTTGGGGCGCGGCGGGAGTCGGCAACGTCGGAGGCCAGTTGTCGACCGGCTGGGGCTGCGGCATGGTCCACCCCGTGCTGATCGTGCCGTCGCCGACCGGCTCGGGCTTGTCGACGCTGCCCGGCCGGGGCCGCCCGAACGTTTCGACCAGCCGGGTCACCAGCAGTCCGATGCCGAGCACGGCCCCACCGACCGCCCAGTTGCTCAGGGTCCAACCGCGCTCCGGCGCGTACGTCTGGAAGAGGGTCACCACACCCACCGCCAGCAGCGTGCCGAACACACCGCCCCGACGGCCGTACGCGCTGGTGCCCGCGAGCAGGGTCACCCCCACCGCCAGCACCGTCCAGTCGAGGCCCGAGGTGGGCGCGACGAGTTCGGGGCCGTTGGCGGCGAGCAGGACACCGGCCAGGGCCGCCAGCACGCTGGAACCGACCAACGCGACGGCGGTGACCACCGCGGCCAGCACACCCCGACGTCGGGCCGGGTCGGCGACCGGCCGGTACCTGCCGACCAGCCGCCGGATGGCCCGGACGGCACCGAACAACCCACCGAGGACGGCCACCGCGGCGAAGCCGGCGAACAGGTAACCGGCGCTGCGCCCCGGGTCGTAGTCGCCCTGCACCAGCACCGGCGCGGAACGCCGTTCGATGTACACCACCACGCCCGCCGCGCCGGCCAGGCTGGCCGCCCAGCCCGGCACGTGCAGTACCACCACGACCAGCGCCAACGCGAGCCCGCCCAGCGCGGCGACCGCCACGGCCGGCCCGACCGACGCCGGCAGACCCCGATCACCCTGCTCGGCGTAGTGCAGGGCGGCGGCGACCGCGATCGGCCCCACGGCCAGGTTCGGCGCCGCGGTGCGCAGGCTCAGCCCGGCGGCCAGCGCGAGCAACCCCAACCCGACCGCGGCCACCAGCAACGTCCGCAGGTTGCCGCCGCGTAGGGCGGACGGGTCGTCCTGCCAGAGCAGCCAGCCCAGGGCAGCCAGCCCGGCCAGCAGCAGGAACTCCCACCCCAGATGTACGCCGATCCGGTCCCGGCCGGGTTCACCGTGGGTGGGGTCGTCGAAGACGTTCTCCAGAACGGCGGCGGGCACCCCGGACGAGGCTTCCGCCGACCGTTCCCGGCCCACTTCTTCGTACCCCATGACGCCGCCTCCCCAGTGGCCGGCCGCCTCCGGTCCGGCGCGCGGACGAACCGTGGGTGGCCCTTGCACCCGATCGCAGGCACCGTACCCGCGCCCGCAGCCGGGCGTAACCCCCTGCTCAGCGCTGGCCGGGGCGGCTGTCCCGTGGGTCCTGCTCGCGGTCGTCGTCCGGACGCTCCGGCACCCGGCAGGAGCGCTCCAGCCACAACGCGGCACCGACCAGAGCCAGCGAGGCGAGCAGCCCTCCACCCGCCGCCGGACGATCGTCAAGGGCGGCGCGGGTGGTCTCCACGAAGAGCCAACCGGTGAGCCCCGCGTAGAAGCCGGCGAAGATCGCCGCAGCCAGAGCCGACGCTTTGGCCAGCACCACGAAACGGGCGACCAGCAGCGGGTTGACCGGGTCCCGGCCGGGCTTGCGCTCGATGCGGCCCCGGGTGTTGATCGCCGCGTACGCCTCGAGCACGGCCAGCCCGGCCAGCGTCACCACCGGCAGCCAGGGCAGTCGCGGAATGCCGCTGTAGTAGAGCGTGCTGATCAGCAGCCAGGCCACCGCCGCGGCGGCCAGGGCGGCCACGACGAGAGTCGAGATCCGGGTGGGGCCCATCCGGGACCGATCCGGGCCGGACCCGCCCGGTGGTGGGGACTTCGCCTGCGTCATGCCGGCCGGCTCCGCTCGGTCATGCCGTCGACTCTAACGCCAACTCCGGCCGGGGACGCAGTTCCAGCGCCTCGTCCGCCACCGGACCGGTGGTCAGCAGGTCGGTCAGCCAGCCGTGACCGGGCAGCCGACCGTACGGCTGGATGTCGATCCACGGTCGCAACACGAACGCGCGCAGGTGCGCCCGCGGATGCGGCAGGGTCAGCTCCGGGTCGTCGCTGAGCACCGGCTCGTCGTCGTCGCCCCACACCGCGATCACGTCCACGTCGAGGGTGCGCGGCCCGAACCGCCGCTGCGGGTCACGCACCCGCCCGGCCGCGCGCTCCGCGTCGCGGGCCCGCTCCAGCCAGTCGCGCGGGGTCGCGGTCCCGTCCTGGACCAGCACTACCGCGTTGAGGTACGCGGGCTGGTCGGCGTCGCCCCACGGTGGAGTCTCGTACACCCCGGACAACACGAGTACGGCGTCTCCGAGCGTGGCGACAGCGGTGCGCAGGTGCTCCAGACGGTCGCCCAGGTTGCTGCCGAGCGACAACACGGCCCGGGTCATCGGGCCCGCGTCCGGGTCATGGTGACGGCCACGTCGGTGAAGGTGTGCGGCACCGGGGCCTCCGGCTTGTGCACGGTGACCGTGGCGGCGGCGACCCGCTCGTCGGCCAGGCAGACGGCGAGGAGCCGGTCCGCGAGAGTCTCGATCAGGTTGACCGGCTCACCGGTCACCACCGCGACCAGACGTTCGGCCAACTCGCCGTAGTGGACGGTGTCGGTGACGTCGTCGCTGGCGGCGGCCGGCGCCAGGTCCATCTCCAGGACGGCGTCGACGACGAAGTCCTGCCCCTGCGCCCGCTCGAAGTCGTACACCCCGTGCCGGCCGCGGGCCCGCAGGCCGGTCAGCTCGATCCGGTCCGTCCTCATCGCCGCGCTCCCTGCGCTCGGTCCTGGTGCGCGTGGCCATCCTGCGCGCGGCCCTCGTGCGCGTGGCCCTCGTGCGCGCGGCCCTCGTGCGCCTGGCCGTCCTGCGCGTGGTCCTGGTGCGCGCGGCCCTCGTGCGCCTGGCCGTCCTGCGCGTGGTCCTGGTGCGCGCGGCCCTCGTGCGCCTGGCCGTCCTGCGCGTGGCCCTCGTGCGCCTGGCCGTCCTGCGCCTGGCCGTCCTGCGCGTGGTCCTGGTGCGCGCGGCCCTCGTGCGCGTGGGCGTGGCGCGCGCTGGTCAGGCACGGGCTGCCGGTCGCGGCCCAGACGGCGAGCGCGTCGGCGGTGGCCCGCACGTCGTGCACGCGGACGCCCCAGGCACCGGCGGCGACCGCCAGCACGCTGGTGGCCACTGTCGCCGCCTCCCGCTGGGCGGTCGGCCGTGGTGTCCCGTCCGGGGCGGCGAGCAGTCGGCCGAGGTACGACTTGCGGCTGGCGCCGAAGAGCAGCGGGTAACCGAGGTCCAGCAGCTCCGGCAGTCGGGTGCTGAGCTCCCAGTTGTGCGCCGCCGTCTTGGCGAAGCCGAGGCCGGGGTCGACGATGAGGCGTTCGGCGGCCACCCCGGCGGCCAGCGCCGCGTCGACGCGTTGGGTCAACTCGGCCCGCACGTCGGCCACCACGTCGGTGTAGGTGGCCAGTTCACGCATCTCACGGGAGTGACCCCGCCAGTGCATCAACACCCAGGGGCAGTCCGCGTCGCGGACCACACGGGCCATGTCCGGGTCGGCGAGCCCGCCGGACACGTCGTTGACGACCGCCGCACCGGCCGCCAGGGCGGCCTCCGCCACCCGCGCCCGGCTGGTGTCGATGCTGACCAGCACGCCGGCGGCGGTCAGCTCACGGATGACCGGCAACACCCGCTCGACCTCGGTCGTGGCGTCGATCCGCTCGGCGCCCGGGCGAGTCGACTCGCCGCCGATGTCCACCAGGTGCGCGCCGGCGTCGCGCAGACGGACGCCGTGTCCGACGGCGGCGTCGAGGTCGGCGTACCGTCCGCCGTCGGAGAAGGAGTCCGGCGTGACGTTGAGGACGCCCATCACCACCGGGCCCGGAGCCCGCACCAGATCAGTCACGACTAGACGGTACCGGTCGCCACGGCGGCGCCCACCGCCCCGGGTCAGCCTCGCACCACCACCCCTGACGTGCAAATTAGAACAGGTGTACGATAGGTCATTCGGGCAGCGTCGGGCAGTCCCTTCGCAGCTTGTCGCAATCCGGGGCGGGCCGTACGCTTTGGAATCGGCCAGCATCGAGATGGCGAAGCTTGGAGGGAGGGCCGAAGCGGGGGAAAACCGCCCAAACCTCGCCACGCTCTGTGGTGAGTAACGAACACAGGGTCAAGAACGCTGCGCCCTGTGGAGCACTTTTCCCGCCAGGTTCGCCAATTGCACCGCCGCGGCACCGCCGGCCGCGCTATGGGGAGGTTCCAGTGATCGCCTTCGAGCTCATGGAGACGGCGTCGTCCGGCGTCGCCCACGCGCTCTCCACCCTGGCGTCGGCTCCGCTCGCCGAGCCGGCACCGAAGGGGATCGACACCAACGGTGTCGTCACCTTCTTCGCCAGCAAGATCGCGCCGATCCTGCTCGCCGTCCTCGGCGTCATCTTCATCGGTCGTGCCAGCCGGGGCGAGATCTCCAAGGTGCTGACCAGCTCCGCGATCGCCATCGTCGGCCTCGCCTTCATCGCCGGCGCGGCAACGCTCTTCTTCGTCGGCGATTACCTGATCGACCTGATCTTCGAATAGGCGCGTTCCCACATGCGGCTGCGCACCGACGACGACATCTACCGGGCCCGCCTGGTCTACCTCGGGCCGCCCGGCTACACCCTTCCGGTCCACCTGCCCTACGCCCAGTACGGGCTCTTCATGCTGCTGGTCCCCCTCTACATGTTCATCCACTGGCTGTTCACGTTGACGGTCGAGCTCTTCCCGGCCTGGGAGATCGCGCTCGCCATCGTGACCACGTCGTTCATCTTCCGGCACGTCGACCCCGATCGGCCGGCGCGGGTGGTCATCCGCACCGCGTTGACCGACTGGCGACGCACCCGGGAGCCGGCGGTCGAACAGCGCGATCCGCGTCTGGTCGGCAGTCGGATCAGGATCCGGGAGGAGCTGGCATGACCGGGCGTACGCCGATCGGTGCGTCGCAGGACGCGGGTAACAGTCTGTCGACAGTCGCTAAGGCGGTCGCATGAGTCGCTCGTCCACGCCGGGTTCTCCGGCCGGCCGCCCGGCCGTGCCGGCAGGTCACCGTGCGCACTCATTCGACTACACCGAAGACGAGGACGAGGTGGCGCTCGACCCCGCACTGGTGACTTCGCCCGGCCACGGCGCGGTCGGCGTGTTCCAGGCACCCCGCCCGGTCTCTCGTCGGCCGGCACCCGCCGAGCCGAGCGCGGTCTCGGCCGGGGACAACGCCGACATCGACTCGCCCTTCCTCGACCTCTTCGGCGGAGCCCGGCCCGGCCCACGAGCCGTTTCGGCAGGCCCGACCACCCGGGAGCAACCGGCGATCCCGCAGCAGCAGCCGCCCACGGCCGGTCCGACACCAGCTCCACCCGTTCCCGACCTGGAGCCACCGTGGACCCCCGAGGACCAGCCCGGCAATGGGGGCCGACGCGTCGAGCCACGACACGTCGGCGGCCACCCGGGCAACGAGTCGCGGGTGCCGCATCAGGCCGGCGACCGGTTGCCGATCCTCCGGCCGACCGCAGAGCCCGAGCCGGTCACCGAGGGCACGTCCGTCTCGAGGGCCCAGGGCCCGGCGACCCGCCCACCCGACACCACGTCACCCGCCCGGCCGACCGCGGCGTCCGGTCGACCCACGGCACCCGTGGAACGAGCCCCGGCCCACACTCAGCCCGTGGAGCGGTCGACCGCTCCTGTCGAGCGTCCGGCCAACGCCGCTCCGACCGACCGGCCGGCCCTGGAACGGCCCCAACGCCGCGCCGCCGGCTCGGATCGAGCCAAGGGTGTCGGCAAGGAGGTCGCCCCGCCCCGAGGGCGCGCCGCCGGTCGCCAGGACCGACCGACGAAGCCGACCCGGATCCGCGCACCGAAGATCAAGTTCGGTGATCGGGACCCGTCGGTCGAGCTGGCCATCACCGAGATCGCCGGTCACCTCACCTTCACCCCCAACACGGTCACCGCCTGGTATTGGCTGCCCGAGGTCCGTTGGGCATTCCGGCCGGACGCCGAACGCGAAGCACTCCTGTCGGCGATCTCCGAGCAGTACGCGGGCCTGGCCGGCTTCCGGCTGCACCTGCGCCGCACCACCCGGCCGTTCCCCGCCGACGAGTGGGCGCGCACCATCGACGCCCACACCGCCGCGCCGCTCGCCGACGTTCCCGGCACCACCGGCTGGGCAGATCACCTGGTCGCCGCCCAACGACACCTGATGGCGGTCAACCACGCCGAGGGCCAGACCTACCTGGGTGTCACCTTCGCCCGCCGCTCCCTCGGCGACTCCCTCACCGAACGGATGCTGCGCACCTTCGGTCGGGGCACCGCCGAGGGCGAACGCCGCAAGCTGGGCCGCACCGTCGAACAGTTCGACGAGGTGCTCGGCGCGTTCGGCATGCGGGGTCGACGGGTCACCGCACAGGAGTTGGAGTGGCTCCTCTACCGGTCGGTGGCGCTGTGCATGGCACCCCCCGGCACGCTCTCGCCGGTGACCGACGGCCGCTGGGAACGCGGTGACCTGCTCGCCCTGACCGAGCAGGTGGAGCGCTACCGCACCCCGTACGGCTCGACGGTCAAGCTGGTCAACCGGATGACCGGCGAGGAGCGGCACGTGGCAGTGCTCGCGGTCGGCCGGATGGAGCCGCTGGAGATCCCGGAACGGCACGAGCCCTGGCTGCACTTCCACGAGCGGCTGCCCTGGCCGATGGAGATCTCCACCCGCGTCGACATCCTCGGCTCCGGCGACTCCTTCCGTAACCTCGAACACCGGCTACGGATGATCCGCTCCCAACAGCTCGACTACGCCGAGCACGGCATCGACGCACCCCCGGAGCTGGAACGACTCGCCAAGCGGGCGCTGGTGATCGGCGACGAGATGACCACCGGCCTGCCGGTCGACTCGGCCCGTGCGCACGGCTGGCACCGGATCGCGGTCGGCGGCCGGACCAGGGAGGAATGCCTGGAGCGGGCCCGCCGGCTCATCCAGCTCTACTCCCGGGAGCTGCGCATCTCGCTGCAACACCCGAAGAACCAGGACTGGTTGGCCCGCGAGTTCATCCCCGGGGAGCCGATCGCCAACACCGGCTACGTCCGGCGCATGCCGGTGCCGTTGCTCGCAGCCGCGCTCCCCCAGGCCGCGTCGAACGTGGGCGACCGTCGGGGCGACCTGATCGGCCGGACCGCCGGCACCTGCCGCCGCCCGGTCTTCCTCGACCTGCACTTCCCCATGGAGGTCCGGGAACGCTCCGGGCTCGCGGTCTTCGTCGCCGAACCGGGTGGTGGCAAGTCGACCCTGCTCGGGGCACTGGGCTACCTGGCCGCCCGCCGGGGTGTCCAGGTGACCCTGCTCGACCCGTCCGGGCCGCTGGCCCGCCTCTGCGCGATGCCCGAGCTGCGGCCGTACTCCCGGGTGTTGAACCTGACCGGCTCGGAGCACGGCACCCTGGCGCCCTACTCGCTCATCCCGACGCCCCTGCGCACCGAATTCGGCACCGGGGCCGCCGGTGACCGCGAGTTCGAGATCGCGGTCTCCAACGCGCGGGCCGAGCGGCGGATGCTGGTCCAGGACATCTGCATGATGCTGGTCCCGCCGCAGGTGGCCAGGGAGGCGTCCACCGCCACCCTGTTCCGGCACGCCGTCCGTCAGGTTCCCGCCGAGGAGACGTCCACCCTGGACGACGTCGTGAGCTGCCTCGGGCGCCTCGACGACGACGCCGGCAAGGAACTGGCCAATCTCCTCCTCGACACCGCCGAGATGCCCCTGGCCATGCTCTTCTTCGGCCGTCCCCCGGAGGGGCTGCTCGGCGCCGACGCCGCACTCACGGTGATCACCATGGCCGGGCTGCGGCTGCCCGACCTCAAGATCGAACGCGAGTACTGGTCGGCCGAGGAGGCGCTGGCCCTGCCGATGCTGCACACCGCGCACCGGCTCGCCGTCCGGCGCTGCTACGGCGGCTCGATGTCGTCGCGCAAACTGGTCGGCCTGGACGAGGCGCACTTCATGGAGGGCTGGCGGTCCGGGCGTTCGTTCCTGGTCCGACTCGCCCGCGACTCCCGCAAGTGGAACCTCGCCGCGCTCGTCGCCTCGCAGAACCCCCGCGACATCCTCGGCCTCGACGTGCAGAACCTCGTCTCCACCGTCTTCGTCGGCCGCATCGCCGAGGACACCGAGATCGCCTCCGAAGCGCTGCGGCTGCTGCGGGTGCCGGTCAACGACGGGTACGAGGCCACTCTCGCCTCCCTCTCCGCCGCCGACACCAACTCGGCCTCCCGCCTCGGCTTCCGCGAGTTCGTGATGCGCGACGTCGACGGCAGGGTGCAGAAGGTCCGCGTCGACGTCTCGTACGTCGAAGGGCTGCTGGATCACCTCGATACGACGCCCGCCGCGATCGCCGCTGCGGCCGGAGTCCTGCCGAGCATCCCCCTTCCGGATCTGGAGGCGTGACATGGCTAGGGCCTGGGTCAAGGTCCTCGGTCGAGCCGAGGCGAAGGGCCGGGCCCCAAGCCCCGGGGCCCGGGCAAGGATCACGTCGTTCCTGCTCGCCCTCGGCGTCCTGGCCGGAGCGACCCTCACCTGGCCGCTGATCGGGGCGGAGGCCGCAGCGGCGGCCCCACCCGTCGCCCAGGCCCGCGCCGACCTCTGCACGACAGCCGAATGGCAGGCCGACTTCCGGGCCTGCGTGCAGAAGCTCCAGACGGTCAGCGAGGACGAGGTCAAGTGCCGTAACGCTCCGACGCCGGGCACACCGGACTCGGGCCTCGCCGGCTGGTTCGCCGCAGCGCCGCCAACGGAAGCAGCGAACGGAGTGGCTGGCCGGTACAGCCTCTACGGCTACGGTGGCTACAGCTACAACACCTATGACATCGAGGGTGGCTGCGCGTCCAGCGTGCTGCATCCGGACTACAAGTTCACCACCACGATCGCCAATGGCGAATTCATGGCCGCTACGGCAATCATCGGTGCGTCCAACGCACTTCGTGAGCGTGCCTGGGACCCCGGCTCGATGTGGGGCTGGGCGGACCCGCTGGTCGAGCAGGCCACCAAGGCCGTGTACGAGAAGGTGTTCAGCGTCTTCGGCATCATCACCCTCTGCGTGGTGGGGCTCTATCTGCTCTGGCGATCCCGCCAGTCAGACATGAGCAACGCGATGACCACCGCGGGGTGGGCACTGCTGGTGATGGTCGCGGTCACCGCCCTCGCTGCCTGGCCGGTCAAGTCGGCCAATGTCGCCGACGGTGCACTTGTCACAAGTCTCGGAGTCGTCCACGACGCGGTCGGTCCGCAGGCGAAGGAGCCGGACCCAGGGCGGTGCATCGACCCCGACCCGAACCGCTGTAAGGACCTCCGCACGCCCGCCGTCCGAGCCAGCGACACCGCTACCGAGACCATGCTCTACCGGAACTGGCTCCGCGGAGTACTGGGCTCGGCGGACAGCGAAACCGCCCGTAAGTACGGCCCGGCCTTGTACGACGCACGGTCTCTGACATGGGGCGAGGCCCAATCCATGCGCGCCAACCCGGCTACCCGGGAGGCGACGATCAAGGCCAAGCAGCAGCAGTGGGCACGGGTGGCCCAGCAGATCCAGACCGAGGACCCGGAGGCGTACGAATACCTCCAGGGCGTGCGCGACATGGACCGCGTCGGTGCTGGGTTCATCGCGGTGCTGGCCGCGTTGCTCTTCGCGATGTTCGACCTGACCGCGTCGGTGCTCGTCCTGCTGGGCTTCCTCATCTTCCGGTGGGCGGTGATCGCGGCACCCATCCTGGGCACCATCGGCCTGCTCCGGCCGGCCAGCGCCGGCCTACGGCGGTTGGCGAACGCCGTAGTTGCGGCGGTGTTCAACATCGCCATCTTCGGCACCGGGGCCGCGATCTACCTGTTCGCCGTCGACCTGATCATGAGCACGCCAACCCTGGCAGGTTGGCTCCAGGTGGTGCTGGTCTGGCTCTGCGGGGTGGTCGGCTGGCTATTGCTGCGGCCGTACCGACGGATCACCCAACTCGGCGGCAAGGACAGCAGCGAGGCGGTGAGTTCGGCCGGCTCCTGGCACCGCCGGTTCTTCCGGGACATGCGGACCGCCGCCCGACTGGACGTGGCGGAGCCGGGCGGCACAGCCGAGCCGGTGGGCGGGCGTCGACGGTCACCCGACGTGGAACAGACCCGACTGCGCCCGGAGGCCCGCCGGGAGGATCCGGTCTCGACGCCGTCGGCTGTCGGCGCGGGCCAGCGCGACAGCGGGCGCCCCGACGGCCGGGAACGCCCCGATGAGACGCCGGCGGCCGAGACCAGAGGCCGGGGCCGTCCCGTCGCCCCCCAGCCACGTCGCCGTCAGCCGGCGACGTGGACCGAGCCGGACGTGCCGGCCGAGAACCCGTCGTTCGTCGTCTACCGGCCCGGGTCGACGGAGCGCACGCCGGACCGTTCCGGACCTCGGGTGCGCTCAGAGGCACGGTGACGGGGATGCGACGGGCGCTTGAGTTTCTCTTCACCCGGGCGCTGCGGTCCCGGCTGGGCGTGGCGCTCGTCATCGCGGTACTCGTCTTCGGTGTGCTCGGCGCGGCTCGCTTGATGTCTGGTCCCCTCGATCCGACCGACGGCTTGAGCAGCCGCCCGAACCAACCGATCACCACAGTGGACCCGACGACCGGCGACGACGGGGTGCTCTCCGACGAGGCTCCGCCGTCACCGGTGACATCGCCGGGTGCCCGGACGCCCGAACAGACCGCGGACCGATTCACCAAGGCGTGGCTGGGCCGCCCCGGGATGACCACGGAGGAATGGCAGACCGGCCTCCGGCCGCTTTCCACGCCTGCCCTGACCGAGAAGCTGGCCGGTGCCGAACCCGAGACTGTGCCCGCCGAGCAGGTCACCGGGCCGCCGACCATGCGGGAGCGCACCGAGACGTTCGTCGAGTTGCTACTTCCGCTGGACAACGGCCGGCTGAGGCTGGAACTCGTCACCTCCGACGAGGGGTGGATGGTCGACGTGGTGGATTGGGAGCGGCCGTGAGCGCCGACAGGGGTGCCGCCCTCCGCCGACCGGTGCGGGTCGGCGTGATCGCCACGATGCTCACCGGTGTGCTGCTTCTGCTCTGCTGCACCGGCGGGACCGCGGCGTTCTTCCTGAGTGGGCTCGGCGGCGACGCGGAGGACGGGGACAACCTGGCCGGCTGGGGTTGCGGACCGGTCCGTCCGGTGGACATCGTGGGCGAGCTGCCGCGGTTCACCGAGTACGGCGACGCGCAGGTCCGCAACGCTGCGATCATCATCAAGGTCGGCCAGGACCTGGGTGTGCCGTCGCGGGGTTGGGTCATCGCCCTGGCGACCGCCATGCAGGAGTCAAATCTGCGCAACCTGGCCAACAGAGCCGAGCCCGAATCCCTCAGCCTGCCGAACGAGGGCGTCGGGGCTGACCACGACTCGCTGGGGCTGTTCCAGCAGCGGCCCGGTTGGGGGTCGGTCGCCGAACGGATGACGCCCTCGTACGCAGCTCGGAAGTTCTACGAGAAGCTCGTCAAGGTCCGCAGTTGGCAGCGCCGACCGCTGACTGTGGTGGCACAGCAGGTCCAGGTCAGCGCCTATCCGGACGCCTACGCCAAGCACGAGGAGTTGGCCAGCAAGCTTGTGAACGCGCTGGCCGGAGGCGCGGCCCGCACCGTCGAGATCAACGGCAAGGCGGTGTGTGACGCGGCCGAGCGCGGCGAGATCGCCGCCTCCGGCTGGACCGCTCCGATCCCCGGCGACGTCGGCTCCGGCTTCCGCACCGCCAGCCGACCCAGCCACCACGGGGTGGACATCGGCGCGGCGAAGGGCACCGAGATCCGCGCTGCGGCATCCGGTCGGGTGCTGGTCGCCCAGTGCGATCCGGACAACCGGAATCGGCGGGACTGTGACGTGGACGGGTACCCGGACAAGGGCGGCTGCGGTTGGTTCGTCGACCTGCTGCACGCCGGTGGTTACATCACCCGCTACTGCCACATGGTGGTCCAGCCACGCGTCAAGGTGCATCAGATCGTTTCGGCGGGCGACGTGATCGGGCAGGTCGGCAGCAGCGGCAATTCCTCCGGCCCGCATCTGCACTTCGAGGTGCACGAGCGCAACAACCGGAAGAGCTCCGGAGCCATCGACCCGGTTCCGTTCATGCGCGAGCGGGGTGCCCCGCTGCGCGCCGCCGAGTAAGGTCACCACTGGCATGACCGGACCATTGCCGGACCCGTTCGCCGACCAGCCGGACTGGGCACCCCGGCCGCCCCGGCCACTGGCCGTCGTGCCCGCCACCGACCGGGTGGAACTACGCGGGCGACGGGTGCTGGTCGGGCTGCCGGGGCTGGGTTGGCGGGGCGACCTGCGCGCGGACGACCGGGTGGTGCAGAACGCCCGGACCTACGTGCCGGTGATCCCCGAGCACGAGTGGTACCGGGCCGAGGCCGAGCAGGTGGAGGTGTTCGCCCCGCTGGTGCCGGTGGAGCGGGTCTGGGTGGAGACGGTCGGCAGCCGCCCGGTCGCGGAGGAAGATCGGGAGACCGGCATCCGGTTGGTCTCCCTGGACGGACCCGCGCACCGCAACCCCACACCCGTCTTCGAGGCGGACGCGGTCACCGGTCGAAGGGTCGTGCACGTCGAGGACGGCGTTGAGCATCGCGACCTGCGGGCGGTCACCGAGACCTACTCGGGTGCCGAGGGGGACATCTGCGTGCGGATCACGCCGGAGGTGGAGTGGTACCGCTGGGCCTGGCGCGGCCAGGCACCCACCACCCTGGAGGTACCGGTCCATCTGTTGTGGATCGAGTAACGTCAGCTCACTCTATTGCCTGCGCAAACGCGCCACCCCTCCTTGTCCTTCACATCGAACCGCCATGCGTCCGCCAGGCTTTGGTGAACACCATCGATCGATGCGCTTCGGCGGATTACGGCGGTTACAACCGCGTCAGATACGGCGGTCTTGGAAACCACAACATTCTCGATATTAATCGAGAAGGCCACGCCCAATTCCTGTTCACGCCCGGCTACTTGAGCAGCGAATTCATTGACCGCGGGAACCCCACCATTGCAGGAAAACAGCTTTGCCCGATTCAAATCGCGGGAGACGAGCGTCGCCTGGAGGTAGTTGACTACTGCCACATCGGGCGTGCTGCGGTCGGGGGCTGCCGCGCGGTTGTACAGCACGTAGCCCGTGATGGCCCCGCCCAGACAGAGCAACGCGAGAACACCGCCGACGACCGTGAGCACGGTCCGCATTCGGCGGCGCGGCGGCTGCGGCGCCGGTGGTGCCGCAGCCGGCGGCAGCTGCTCGGACGGTGCCCGTTGGGCCGGTACGCGGGAGACCTGGGAACCGGCGGGGGGCTGCACTGATTCCACCTCCTGAAGTTATCGGCTGGACGCCCCGGAGCCAATGCCTCGGATCCAGCGGATCGTGACGGACCCCTCCCCACCGGTGAGATCCACGACATCCCTGGCGCACCGCCGAGGCACCTCCCGGAGGAGGGGAGCCGGCTGGGATACCGTCTCTGCTCGGGAGGGGTTGCCAACCTCGGGCAGAGGGGGTGGACGCGGTGGCCGGTCCGAAGGCACGTACGAACCGCGCCGCAGCTCTGCACCGTCGGGCGGCGGCAGTCGCTACCGCTGCCGCGGGGATCCTGGACGAGACGCGACCGGCCCCGGCCGATCAGCGCCGCCAGTACGAGGTGGCCGATCGTCTGCGGGAGGTTGCCGCACGGCTGGCTCCGGGCTGGTCGGGTGCGGCATTGAATTCGCTGACGGTGGACACCGCGGCGGGTGACGGTCCGCCGCCGTTCGTACGGGTCGGCACGGCGGCGCCGCTGGATGATGCCCGTTTCCCCGCGTTGGTGCCGTTGGTGGGCACCGGTCATCTGAGCGTGGACGCGGATGCGCGGGAGCCGCGGGTGGCGGGGTTGCTTCGGGCCGTACTCCTGCGGTTGTTGGGTGCGACACCGGCGGGTGCCTTGTTGGTTCGCGCGGTGGACGCCACCGGTGTCGTGCTGACGTCGTTCGGTCCGCTCGCCGATGCCGGTCTGTTGCCGCCGCCTGCGGTGGACGTGACCGGCCTGCGCGCGGTGTTGACCGAGGCGGAGCAGTGGGTGACGCCGGGTGCGAGTGGCCGGCGTCGCCACGACCGTACGTTGCTGTTGGTGGTCGCGGCGATGCCGGAGTCGACTGGTCCGAGTGATCTGGCGCGGCTTGAGGCGCTGGCCGAGCAGGGGCCGGCGGCGGGGTTGCACCTGGTGGTGGCCGGCTGGCCGCCGGCCGGTCCGTACGCGGTCCGGGCACCGTTGCCGCGCACCACGGCTGTGGCGTTGCGCAACGCGTACGCGCTGCTCGGTGATCCGCCGGGGGCGTCCTTCGCCGGGCCGGGCGCGGATCCGCCGGGCGGGTTGAACTCACCGGTCTTCGTGGAGTCGGATCCGCCGGCCGAGTTGGTGGGCGCGGTCTGTCGACGGCTGGCCGAGCAGGTGGAGGCGGGTTCGCGGTTGGCGTTGGCGGCTCTGCTGCCAGCGACGGGCGAGCACCTGTGGGAGTCGGAGTCCGTGGACGGGATGACGACCACGGTCGGTGATGCCGGGGGTCGGTCGGTGCCCCTGGGTTTCACCGAGCTGACGCCGCACTGGTTGGTGAGTGGTCGTTCCGCGGGGGGTCGTGCCGCCTTCCTGACCACCGCGCTGCTGGGCCTGGCCGCTTGGTACGGCCCGGACGAGCTGTCGCTCTACCTGGCGGATCTGGGCGAGGGTGAGTCCTTCGTGGAGTTCCTGCAGACCGAGCGGGACCGGTCGTGGATTCCGCAGGTGCGCGCTGCGGCGATGGCCGCCGACCGGGAGTACGTGCGGGATCTGCTCGACGAGTTGACGGCCGAGGTGCGGCGGCGGGCGGAGGCGGCGACGCGGGCTGGTGGGCAACGGTTCGCGGAGCTGCGTCAGCATCAGTCGCTGCCGCGGATCGTGTGCGTGTTGGAGAATGTGCCGCTGCTCTTCGCCGAACGGGATCGACTGGCCGCCGAGGTGGCGGCCCAGTTGGACGGGTTGGCCCGGGCCGGTCGGGCGTTCGGCGTGCACCTGGTGTTGGCCGGGGCGGGCGAGCTGGGGCTGAGTGCCCGCGCGGATGCCGGCCACCGGGATTCGGTGCTCGGGCAGTTTCCGGTGCGGGTGGCGTTGCCGGGCGGCAGCCCGGTGCTGGAGCCGACGAACGACTCGGCGGCCGGTCTGCCGGTGGGCAGCGCGGTGGTCAACACCGCCGGTGGGCTCGGCGGGCCTCGGGGTGCGATCCGGGGTCACGAACGGTTGATCCGCTATCCGGACCCGCAGGACCACCCGGAGGTGGTGGAGGAGCTTCGGCACGAGTTGTGGGCGGCCCGCCCGGCCGGGTCGGCGCCTCCGGTGGTCTTCGCCGGTTACGCCCGGCCCCTGCTGAGCAACGACCCGCGCCACCGGGCGGCGTTGGCGGGGCAGGCGCACGGCCCGGCCGCCCTGCTGGGCCGCGCGGTGGATGTGGCCCGTTCGACTGTCGCCGTGCCGTTGGGGCCGGCGGCCGGGCGCAACCTGGCGGTGTTGGGGTCGGGTGCCGCGGCGGGTGGGCTGCTGGCGACGGCGGCCCGGAGCACCGCCGACCATCACCCTCCGGGGAGCGCTCGTTTCCTGGTGGCGGCACCGGATCCGAGTTCGCGGGCGCTGGCGGAGGCGTTGACCGCCGAGTTGGCCACCCGGCATTCGGCCGAGATGGTGGACCTGTCGACGCTGCTGGCGGACCCGGCCGACGAGTTGCCGACGTACCTGGTGGTCTTCGGTCTGGACCGGCCGGGTCCCCGGGAGTTGCCGGTGGACCGGCTCCGGGCGTTGCTGCGGGACGGCCCGCCGGCGGGGAGGCACCTGCTGGGCTGGTGGCGTGCGGTGCCGCCGTTCGCCGCGTTGTTCGAGCCGGCGGGTGAGGTCGACAAGCTGGCCGCCGTGGTCGTGCTGGACGTGCCGGTCCCGCAGCTCACCGCCGTCTTCGGGCGGCCGGTGGAGTGGCGGGTCCGCCCCGACCGGGCGGTGCTGTGGGACGGCCCCGACGAGCGGGGTCGGGTCCTGGTGCCGTTCGCGGACGAGACCGGCTGACGCGATGGCGCGAGCGGGAGGTGTCGAGGTGGGTCCGAACGCGACGGTGACCGGGCCGGGACGGCAGCGCGCCGCGTCGGCGAGCGGAGACGTCACGCCGACGGCGGTCGAGCCGAGCACGGTCTGGGCGGAGTACCTGGCCGCGGCGCGTCAGCTCGACGGGGTACGCCGCAGCGCGGCTGCCGCAGCCGGTGAGCAGGCCCGGTCGGCGGAGGCCGCCCGGGAGGAGTTGACCGTGGTGCGAACCGGGCTGGCGAGTCAGCAGGAGCGGCTGCGGGAGTTGGGCGTACCGGCGATCTCGCTGGTGCCGTCGCCGCCGGAGCTGACCGAGGCGGCCCGGTCGATGGCGGGCGGCCCGGCCGCGGTGTTGGCGGCGTTGCGCGCCGCGCGGGGCCGGGCCGAGGCGGCGGACACGGCGCTGGGCACGCGCCGTCGGTTCCGGCCGGGGTCGTGGTCGGTCCGGGCGCGCAACCTCCTGGTGTACGGGCCGTTGGCGCTGCTGGTGCCGCTGATCCAGGTCGCGGTGTACGCGGCGACGGGCATCGGGCCGGCCACCGTGGCCGCGCTGATCTGTGGGCTGCCGATGCCGGCGGTCGCGTTCGTCGCCGGTTGGCTGGGCATCGGGCGGCTGTTCCGCGTCGGCCCGGCGGAGCGGCTGGACCGCACGGTCCGCTTCGGCGCGCTGGTGTGCCTGGTGCCGGCGGTGCTGGTCACGGCGGGTCTGCTGCTGGCCGTGCTCGCCGGCTGACCGGGCGAGGGCTTCGCCTGGCGCGGTTGGGGCAGGAACGGAACCGGCCGGCCGCCCCGGAGGGGATCGGCCGGCCGGTGTCGGTCGGGGTGTCAGCGGGGGATGATCAGCGCCATCGCCTCGGCCCGCGACTTCGAGTCCGTCTGCAGGATGCCGCGTACCGCTGAGGTGATGGTCTTGGCACCGGATTTCTGGATGCCGCGCATCGCCATGCACATGTGCTCGCATTCGAGCACGACGACGACCCCGCGTGGTGCGAGTCTGCTCATCAGCAGGTCGGCGACCTGCGAGGTGAGCCGCTCCTGCACCTGGGGTCGACGGGCGAAGACCTCGACC
Organism: Micromonospora sp. WMMD1155; assembly: GCF_029581275.1. Taxonomy (NCBI): domain Bacteria; kingdom Bacillati; phylum Actinomycetota; class Actinomycetes; order Micromonosporales; family Micromonosporaceae; genus Micromonospora; species Micromonospora sp. WMMD1155. The sequence goes on along the minus strand of NZ_CP120742.1, from coordinate 3,092,591 downwards.
AGTCGGGCGAGCTTGGACAGGCCGGTGATCCGCCCGTCCGGGCCGGGGATGTAGCCGATGTGCGCGCTGCCCCGGAACGGCAGCAGGTGGTGCTCGCAGAGGCTCATCACGTCGATGTCCCGGACGATCACCAGCTCTTCGTGGTTGGCCTCGAAGGTGGTGCTGAGCACCTGCGCCGGGTCGACGCGCAGCCCGGCGAAGAGTTCGGCGTACGCGCGGGCGACCCGGGCCGGGGTCTGTTGGAGGCCGTCGCGGTCCGGGTCCTCGCCGACCGCGATCAGGATCTCGCGGACGGCCTTCTCGATCCGGCCCAGGTCGACGGCGTCCTCGACGGGGCGGCCGGTCAGCTTGCCGCTGATCAGTCGAGCGGCGACGTAGTCCAGCTCGTCGTCGCCGTCGGGTTCGGTCGCGGAGACGGCCAGCTCCCGGTGGGGGGAGCTGGCCGTCGGGTCGTTGCTCAGTGCGTGCCGTCCGAGTTGTTCGACGGCGCCCCACCGCCGACCGACGCCTGCGCGCCGTCAGCCTGGGCCTGCGCCTTGAGCTTGTCCTTCTCCGCCGGGGTGAGCACGGGCGGCTCGGTGGAGGGCTGGCGCTTGCCGAAGCCGTTGTACGGGGCCAGCGGCGGGCGCTTCACCACTCGGGCGCAGATCCGCGCCATGTCGGCCGTGGAGAGGGTCTCCTTCTCCATCAGCTCCAGCACGATGTTGTCCAGGACGTCCCGGTATTCCACCAGGATCTCCCAGGCCTCGTCGTGCGCCAGCTCGACGAGTGCCCGCATCTCGCCGTCGATCTCGGCGGCCACCGAGTCCGAGTAGTCCCGCTCGTGGCCCATGTTGCGGCCGAGGAACGGCTCGTCTCCGCTGGTGCCGTACTTGATCGCGCCGAGCTTGGAGCTCATGCCGTACTGGGTGATCATCGCGCGGGCCAACTGGGTGGCCTTCTCGATGTCGTTGCCGGCACCGGTGGTCGGCTCGTGGAAGACCAGTTCCTCGGCGGCCCGACCACCCAGCGCGTACGCCAGGGTGTCGATCATTTCGGCGCGCGTCTGGGTGTACTTGTCCTCGGTGGGGAGCACCAGGGTGTGGCCCAGCGAACGGCCACGCGACAGGATCGTCACCTTGTGCACCGGCGCGGCGTGCGGCAGCGCCCAGGCGACCAGCGCGTGCCCACCCTCGTGGTACGCGGTGATCTTCTTCTCCTGGTCGCTCATCACGCGGGTGCGCCGCTGCGGACCTGCGATCACCCGGTCGATCGACTCTTCCAGCGAGTCGTTGGTGATCGCGCGCTGGTCCTTGCGGGCGGTGAGCAGGGCCGACTCGTTGATCACGTTGGCCAGGTCGGCGCCGCTGAAGCCCGGGGTGCGCCGTGCCACCGAGTCGAGGTCGACGTCGGGGGTGAACGGCTTACCCTTGGCGTGCACCCGCAGGATGGCCTTGCGGCCCTCCATGTCGGGGGCGTCCACCGGGATCTGCCTGTCGAAACGGCCCGGGCGCAGCAGCGCCGGGTCGAGGATGTCCGGCCGGTTGGTGGCGGCGATCAGGATGACCCCGCCCTTGGTGTCGAAGCCGTCCATCTCGACGAGGAGCTGGTTGAGCGTCTGCTCGCGCTCGTCGTGACCGCCGCCCATGCCGGCGCCACGGTGCCGACCGACGGCGTCGATCTCGTCGACGAAGACGATCGCCGGGGCGTTCGCCTTGGCCTGCTCGAAGAGGTCGCGGACCCGGCTGGCGCCGACACCGACGAACATCTCCACGAAGTCGGAGCCGGAGATGGAGTAGAAGGGCACCCCGGCCTCGCCGGCGACCGCGCGGGCCAGCAGGGTCTTGCCGGTGCCGGGCGGGCCGAACAGCAGCACGCCCTTCGGGATCTTGGCGCCCAGAGCCTGGTACTTCGCGGGGTTCTGCAGGAAGTCCTTGATCTCGTGCAGTTCCTCGACGGCCTCCTCGGCACCCGCGACGTCCGCGAAGGTCGTCTTCGGGGTGTCCTTGGTGATCATCTTCGCCTTGGACTTGCCGAAGTTGAGCACCCGGGAGCCGCCGCCCTGCATCTGCGACATGAAGAACAGCAGCAGAAGGACGAGCAGCGCGATCGGCAGCAGGTTGACCAGCAGGCTCACCCAGATGCTGTCCGAGGAGACCTTGACGTCGGCCGGGCCGGTGACGCGGTTGGCCGCCTTGGCGTCCAGCACCTCGTTCCAGATCTGGTCGCCGGCCTGGTACGGGAACTGGGCCTCGATCCGGTCGGTCTCGGTCTTGCCGAACTTGGTCTTCTGAGCGAGGTCCAGTTGGACCGTCTGCTCCTTGTCCTGGAAGACGACCTTATTGATCTTGGCGGTGTGCAGCTGATCGAGCGCAACGGAAGTGTCCACGCGGTGGTAGCTGGGACCAGCGGTGAACAGTTGACTGAGCACAACGGCGCCGAGGATGACCAGGATGATCCAGACCACCGGTCGGCGGAAGAAACGCGTACGTTCCATACTGTTGTCGAGCGCCGGGGCGCCCGCATCCTCCTGATCGACGTCCTGACCGTCTGATGGTGTCGCCGCGTGAGCGGCGGCCGGAGCCGCCGTGCGGGCCGGCTCGACCCCGAGGCGCGAAAACTGCCGCGCCGCGGTCATTCGACGGTACACCGTGTACGCGAGGAGTGAGCTTGCGAGCCCCGCAGTCGTGCACCATCGAACCGCCCCGCGCACGCGAGGAGCGAGCTGGCGAGCCCCGCACCGGCGCACCTTCGGTATCGGCACGCACCGTGGGCAGGCCCACCAGCCCCGCAACCAACGTGCGGCGGGTCCGGATCGGAACCGGCGTGGCGGGGAGTCCGGCCCGGCCACCCGAACGCCCGGTCACGCGGTCGAGGGGGTCGGGCGCGGATTAACCTCCGGGCCACCGTGGTCCACGGTAACCGCAACACCTGAGAGCGCGCTGAACGTCGGCTTGATGGATGCCGATGCGAGTCGGCCTCACGCCGTCTCCGGGCCGGCTCGCCGGCCGGGAAGGGGGAGTCAGGAGCGCGCGTAGACCTCGGGCTTGAGCACGCCGACGTACGGCAGCTCCCGGTAGCGCTCGCCGAAGTCCAGCCCGTACCCGACCACGAACTCGGTGGGGATGTCGAAGCCGACGTACTTCACCGGGACCGGCACCTTGACCGCGTCCGGCTTGCGGAACAGAGCGACCACCTCGACGCTCGCCGCCGAGCGCGACTCCAGGTAGCGCAGCAGCCAGGAGAGGGTGAGCCCGGAGTCGACGATGTCCTCGACGACCACCACGTGCCGACCGGCGATGTCCCGGTCCAGGTCCTTGAGGATGCGGACCACCCCGGACGAGGTGGTGCCCTGGCCGTAGGAGGAGATGGCCATGAAGTCCAGTTCGGCCGGCGGGCCGTTGCGGCCCAACGCCCGCGCGAAGTCCGCCATGAACATCACCGCACCCTTGAGTACGCACACCAGCAGCAGCCCGTCGCCCACGTGGGCGTAGTCGGCGGAGACCTGCTTGGCCAGCTCCGCCGTCTTCTCGCGGATCTGCGCCTCGGAAATGATCACGTGGTCGATGTCGGCGTCGTACCAGGAGCCGTCAGCCATGACTCCTAGCCTGCCGTACGTCGGTTGGCCTTCGTCGGCGGGGCCGCACCTTTCGGCGCGGTCCCGCCGAGGATTTTCTGCGCAAATCTCGCTAATCACATCAGTTGGTGCGGGAACGCCATCGACGACCGCCATCGCTCGGCTTCCAGTCGGCCGAATCGTGGCTGTCCGCGGTGAGTCCGGCCGCCGAGGCGGCGGCGAGCAGGACGAGGAACAGGAGAAGGAACAGGAACTCCATGGCGGCGCTCACTTTCGCATGGTTGCTGTCGGTTTCGCCGCCGGTGCGCACCGGACTGAGACCAGTCTGCGCCTCCTCGAATCACCCGGACAGTGGCAGGAATGCCATTGACCATCGATTTACTGCCACCGGTCGGGTTACCCTCGTCACATGCTCCGATCCGTCGCCGTTCTCGCCCTGGACCAGGTCGCCCCGTTCGAGCTCGGCGTGCTCGCCGAGGTGTTCGGCACCGACCGCACCGCCGACGGCTTCCCCGGCTACCGCTTCCAGGTGTGCAGCCCGGACGGCGCTCCGGTGCGTACCTCGTCCGGGTTCCACCTCACCCCGCACGCCGACCTCGGCCCGGTCGACGAGGCCGACCTGGTCGCCGTCCCCGCGCACAGCCAGGGCACCACCACCGTCCCCGGCCCGGTGCTCGACGCGCTACGCCGCGCCGACGCGCGTGGCGCGTACCTGTTCAGCGTCTGCTCCGGAGCCTTCCTGCTCGGCGAGGCCGGGCTGCTCGACGACCGGGAGTGCACGACCCACTGGCGGCACGTGGACGAGTTGCAGGCCCGCCACCCGCGCGCCCGCGTACGGTGCAACTCGCTCTACGTCCAGGACGGTCGGCTGCTCACCAGCGCCGGCACGGCGGCCGGCATCGACGCCTGCCTGCACCTGATCCGCCAGGAGCACGGCTCGGCCACGGCGACCCGACTGGCCCGACGGATGGTGGTCCCGCCGCACCGTGACGGCGGGCAGTCCCAGTACGTCGAGGCGCCCATCCCGAAGGCACCCGAGGCACCCACCCTGGAACCGGTGTTGGAGTGGCTGATGGGTCACCTGGACCGGACGATCACCGTGGAGGAGCTGGCCGCGCGTGCCGGCATGGCACCGCGTACGTTCGCCCGCCGGTTCCGCGCCGAGACCGGCACCACCCCGCACGACTGGCTCACCAACCAGCGGGTGCTGCTGGCCCGACGGCTGCTGGAGGAGACCCCGTTGAGCGTGGAAGCGGTCGCCGACCAGGCCGGCTTCGGCGACGCGGCGGCACTGCGTCACCACTTCAGCCGCCGCGTCGGTGCCACCCCACACAGCTACCGGACCACCTTCCGGGACCGGGCCCACAGCGGCTGACCGGGCCGCTCAGCCAGGCGGGACGACTGACAACTAGCTCAGCCGGGCGGGACGACTGCCAACTAGCTCAGCCAGGCGGGACGACTGCCAACTAGCTCAGCCGGGCGGGACGACTGCCAACTAGCTCAGCCGGGCGGGACGACTGACAACCGGTCGGCTCGGCGGAGCACCCGGACGCCGCCGGGCAGGTCGGCCGGGCCCTGCCCGCGCCAGGCGGTGACCAGGGCGTCCAGGGCACTCACGTGCCGGTGCGACAAGGCACCCGGTAGGGCACCGAGCTCACGGGCCCAGGAGTGCAGCACCCGGCCGCGTACCGCGGGGGGCAGGGCGAGCAGCGTCGGCGCGGAGAGCCCTCCGTCGGGGTGTCGAGCCGCCGTCAGCGCCGCCGCCACCACCTCGTCGAGGGCGGCGTTGTCGGCCGCCACCAACCGGGCGGTACGCGCGAGGTTGTCCACCACGCCGGGCCCGAGCGCCCGCACCAACGCCGGGAGCAGGTCGGCCCGCACCCGGGAGCGGGCGTACGACGGGTCGGTGTTGTGCGGGTCCTGCCACGGGCTCAACCCGAGCACGGCGCACGCGGCCCGCGTCTGGTCCCGACCGATCTCCAGGAGTGGACGCAACAGCGGCACCCCCTCCAGCTCCCGCCGGGCCGGCATCCCGGCCAGCCCGCGCGGGCCGGCGCCCCGGGCGAGCGCCAGCAGCACCGTCTCGGCCTGGTCGTCACGCGTGTGCCCGGTGAGCACCGCGACCGCGTCGTGCTGCCGGGCGGCTTCGGTCAGCGCCTCGTACCGGGCCTCCCGGGCAGCCGCCTCCGGCCCACCAGGACGCCCCGCCACCTCCACCCGGGCGACCGACGCGGCGGTGAAACCGGCCCCACGGGCCCAGGCGGCCACCGCCTCGGCCCGCTGCGCGGACCCGACCTGCAGGCCGTGGTCGACGGTGACGAGCACCGTACTGCGACCCAGCCGGGGTGCCACGAACACGGTCGCCGCCGCGAGGGCGAGCGAGTCGGCACCGCCCGAACAGGCGACGAGGACCGGCCCGTCCGGGGGCAGGCCGGTCAGAGCACGGCGGACCGCCACCCGGATCGCGGCCACCGGCGGGGCGAGCGCGGCCACCGGCGGGTGGTCAGCCGGCGGCCGGGATGGTACCGGCCGGGCCGTGCACCCGGGCGACCCAGGCGTCCGGGTCGCCCAACTCCGACAGTCGCGGCAGGGTGAGCGGCGAGTTGAAGATCGAGTTGAACCCTTCCATGCCGACCCGTTCCACCACACCGTGCACGAACTTGCGCCCCTCGGCGTACTGGCGCATCTTGACGTCCACCCCGAGCAGCCGGCGGATCGCCTTCTCCAGCGGGTTGCCGGCCTCCCGGCGTCGGTTGAACGACGCCCGGATCCGCTCCACGCTGGGGATCACCTGCGGGCCGACGCCGTCCATGACGAACTCGGCGTGCCCCTCCAGCAGGGTCATCAACGCGGTGAGCCGGTCCAGCACGGCCCGCTGCGCCGGGGTCTGCACGATGTCCAGCACGCTGGTGCGGCTGTCCTGATCACGAACCGCCTCGGACAGGGTGGCCACCCCGCGCCGTAACCGCTCGACCAGGTGCTCGCTCCCGCTGGACGAGGCGTCGACGAACGCCTGCACCTCGCTCAGGAAGTAGGCCCGCATCCACGGAACGGCGGTGAACTGGGTCCGGTGGGTCACCTCGTGCAGGCAGACCCAGAGACGGAAGTCCCGAGGGTCGGCACCGAGCTTGCGCTCCACCTCGACGATGTTCGGCGCGACCAGGAGCAGTTGGCCCGGGTCAGCAGAGAAGACCTCGTACTGGCCGAGCACCCGGCCGGAGAGGTAGGCCAGCACCGTCCCGGCCTGCACCCCGGTCAACCTGGAGCCGATCGCCTCGGTCAACGCGCCCGGCTGCTTGTCACCGGAGAGCCGGCTCACCAGCGGGGTGATCACCTCACGGAGGCCGGCGATGTTGGTCGCGGCCCAGTCGCGGCGGTCGACCACCCGCACCGGCGGGTGCGACACCTGCGCCGTCAACCCGGTGTAGTCGGCCACGTGCCCGGCCGCCTCGTCGGTCAGCCGGCGCAGGTCGCCGACCACGTCGGTGGCCTCGGCGTACGACACCCGAGGGCCCGACTTGCTCAGCGCCCCCGCGGTGGCGGCGGCCAGATCCCAGTCCACGAACTGCGCCATGAACCCACCGTACCCGCGCCGCGACACCCCGGCCCGGCCTCGCGTCCTCGATCGACGCCGATGACGGCTTCGGCCGGACGACCCGGGTCAGCCGCAGCCACAGCCGGCCAGCGCGGCGGTGATCCGGTCCAACGCCGGTTGGGCGGTCTCCTTCCCGCCCGGCACCCGGTCGGTGAGCACGGCGAAGGTGAGCAACCGACCGTCGGCGGTGGTGACCAGACCCGCGATGGAGTGCACGGCGGTCAGCGTGCCGGTCTTGGCGCGGACGCTGCCCGCCCCGGCGGCGGTCCCGGGGGTGTTCCGGTAGCGCTCGTCCAGAGTCCCGGACCAGCCGCCCACCGGCAGACCGCCGAACACACCCGCCAACTCCGGATGGTCCGGGCTGGCCGCCAGCCGGACCAGGTCGGTCAGTAGCGAGGGGCTGATCCGGTTGCGGCGGGACAACCCGCTGCCGTCGGAGAGGGTGATCTCGTCGGCGGGCAGGCCCAGCTCGGCCACCTGCGCGTCCATCGCGGCGGCGCCACCGTCGAACGAGGCCGGCTGGTTGCGGGCCAACGCGACCTGGCGGGCCAACGCCTCGGCCACCAGGTTGTCACTCTCGCTGATCATGATGTCGACCAGCCGGATCATCGGCGGGGACTGCACCACCCCCAGCTCAGCACCGGGTGCCGGAGTGCCACCGGCTGCGGCCTGGGCCGGAGCCGGCGCCGTGCCGCGCTTCACGGCGTCGGTCGGCACCCCGAGCAACCGGGCGAACGCCTTGCCCGCGGCCAGGTCCGGTTCGGCGAACCGCTCGGCCGCCCCGTGGTCGACCCCCGGATCCCTGCGTGCGCCGTCGGTCATCAGAGCGGTCACCGCGCCACCGGACCCGCCGGTGGGGATGTCGTCGTCCCAGCCCGGGCCGTAGACCGGGCCGGAGTAGACCGAGCCGTCGACCGTCACGCTGGTCGGGGTGGCCCCGCCGAGCGCGGTACGCACCTGGGCAGCCAGGTCGTCCAGGCGCGCCGCCCCCGGGTAGTAGCCCTTCTTGTCGATCGCCAGGGTGGGATCGCCGCCCCCGATGATCACCACTTCGCCGGCCTTCGCACCGGCCACCGCGCGGGTGGGTATCCGGTAGCCGGGCCCACGGGCGGCCAGCGCCGTCACCCCGGTCGCCAGCTTGGTCACCGAGGCGGGGACCGTGCCGTCGTCCGCCCCCTTGGCGAACAGCGTCTGGCCGGAGATCACGTCGGCCACCGAGACGTTCACCCGGCTGCCGAGGGCGGCGACGCCGACCAGCGGGTCGAGCACGGCACGAACCCCGTCGGCGGTGGGCAACGGCGCATTCTGGTCCGGGCCGGCCAAAACGTCCGACGGATCGGGATCCGGGTTCACCCCGGCAGCCGTGGGGCCGGCTCCGGCGTCGTCGCCCAGCCAGCCGGCGACCGGGCCGGGTCGGGTGATGACGACTCCGACGCCGGCGAGCACGAGCAGCAACACGACGGCCAGCACCACGGGTAGGCGCCGACGACGCTTCGGCGGGACAGGTGCGGGTGCCGGCGCGGCGTCGGCGGGCGCGGGCAGCGCGGAGATCGGCGGACCCAGCGGCGGGGCTCCGCCCGGGCCGTTCCGGGGGTGGCCGGACGCCGGACTGACCGGCGCGGGGCTGCCCGGGACCGAGGCACTGCCGCGTGGCGAACCGCCGGAGGCGGGGCTGACCGGGACCGAGGCACTGCCCCGCGGCGAACCGCCCGTCGCCGGGCTGACCGGGACCGAGGCGTTCCCGCTCGCCGGTCGGTCACCGCCGAGCACCGGGAAGCGGCCGTTGTTCGGGCCGGGGGGTGGCGATCCGCCCGGCGGGCGCCAGGGTAGCGGCGGGGGCCGCTCGGGGGACGCCTCCGGCACCTGGTTCACCGGCTCGGGCGTCCGGGGTAGGTGGGCCTCGGGCACCGGGACACGGCCCGTCGCACCACCGGACCCGGATCGTCCGGTACCGTGCGCGGAGCCCCCGTCCGGGCGGTAGTGTGAATCTTCCCTCCCCACGACCCCCTCCTCCCCCAGCGAAAATCGGCTTGGGTGACACTACTTCGGTCCGAAGACTATGCGGCGGCCGGAGTCGGCGGGTGGGCATTCACCTGTCCGGAGGGCGCCAGTGGTTCCGTTAGCCAGCGTGGGCAGACGAGGGAGCGTGCAGATGGATTTCGACGTTACGGTTGAGATCCCCAAGGGTCACCGGAACAAGTACGAGGTGGACCACAAGACCGGCCGAATCCGGTTGGACCGCACCCTCTTCACCTCGACTCAGTACCCGGCCGACTACGGGTTCATCGAGGGCACGCTGGGCGAGGACGGCGACCCGCTGGACGCCCTGGTGCTGGTCCCCGAGCCGACCTTCCCGGGCTGCCTGATCCGCTGCCGCACCATCGGCATGTTCCGGATGACGGACGAGAAGGGCGGGGACGACAAGGTCCTCTGCGTGCCCTACGAGGACCCTCGCCAGGAGCACCTGCGCGACATCCACCACCTCGGCGAGTTCGACCGGCTGGAGATCCAGCACTTCTTCGAGGTTTACAAGGACCTGGAGCCCGGCAAGTCGGTGGAGGGCGCGACCTGGGTCGGCCGCACCGAGGCCGAGGCCGAGATCCAGGCCTCCTACCAGCGGGCCAGGGACGCCGAGGCGCGTGGCGAGACCATCCACTGACATGACCTGACGCACCGGGCCCGGGGGCCGCTCAGCCGAGCAACCCCCGGGCCCGGTCGTACAGGTCGAGCACCGCGCAGACGACCGGCACCACGGCGACCACCAGGGCCGCGTCGGTGAGGTCGGCGGCCCTTCCGACGTACGGCGAGACCGGCCGGCGCGCGTACCCGGTGCCGGCGGCGACGGTCACCAGGGCCAGCACCGCACCGCCCAGGACCAGCGCGAGCCGTCCCGGCTCGTCCACCCGGCCGACCAGTACGGCGCCGAGCAGCGCGTAGCCGGCCAGCCCGGCGAGGACCGTCGGGACGCGGTGCCGCAGCGCCACGAACACTCGCGAGCGCAGCAGCAGCACGGCTGAGGTGACGGCCACCAGAACCCGGCCGGCGGTTCCACCGACCACAGCGAGTACGAGGGCCGCGCCCACGGCCGACACGGCGTGCCCGATCAACATGCCGGTGAGCATCTCCTCGGTGCGGATCACCGCGGCGTGCACCCGGCTCCGGTCCGGCAGATCGCGGACCCGCACCGGATCGTCCCCGGTCGTCGAGGCGGGCAGGGTGATCGGCGGCAGGGGCAGCTTGCCCAGCCGGATGGCCAGCAGCGGGATCACGCCGACGGCGAAGACCAGCGCGCCGAGCAGCACCGCCGCCGTACCCGCCGAGGTCAGCAGCAGCCCACCGAGCGCGGCCCCGGCACCGGCCAGGCCGACCGTGACGCCGGCGACGAAGACCCGGAGCCGACTGGCCACTCCGAGCAGGCCGATCAACGCCGCCAGCAGCAGCGCCACCGAGCCGGCCAGCAGTTCGGGGGCGCCCACCCAGCGGGCCGGTCCGAACGGCACGACCGGGTCACCGGAGCCGACCGCGAGGGCGCCGGCCGTGAACGCGTACGGCAAGGCGTAGCCGCCGAGCGTCGCCCCGGTCGTCCCGTCACCGTTGGCGCGGGAGGCCACCGCGCCGGCCGCGGTGAGCACGAGAGCGACCGTGGCGGCGACCAGCCAGCCGGTCCGTTGCGTCGGGCCGGCGGTGAACAGCGCGAGCAGACCGACGGCGAGCGGGACGGCGGCACCGGCCAGGCCCGCGATCCGGGTGGCGGTGGGTGACCAGGCGCCGCCTCGGCGGCGAGCGCCGTCGGCGATCGCCTCGACCACGTCGTCGTACTCCAGCTCGGGCCAGTGCGCGCGGGCCGGCACCAGGTGCAGCACCTCGCCGTCGCGGACGCCCTGTGGCAGCAGCGCCTGGGCGGTCGCCAGCACCGCGCCGTCGGTACGGCGCAGGACCCAGCCGCCGTGCTGCTCGCCGTCGTCGGCCAACCCGACGCCGGCGTGCCGGAGCACGTCGGGCAGCAGTTCGGCCAGGGGCACCTGCTCCGGCAGGGCGACGTCCACCCGTCGTTGCGGCGCGCTGATGGTGACGCGGGCCAGCCCGGTAGTCATCGACTTGTCTCCATATCGAGGGGGATCGGAGGCTGCGCGGACGACAGGACTTTACCTACCATGAGTCCGGCTCGGGTTACCCAGCGCAGTCAGGAGGCCGAGTGTCCACTGTCGTCATCAAGCGTCCGCCGCGCCGACCGGCGCCGGAGATCCCGGCCGGTGAGCTGCCGGTCGAGGCCCCTCCGGAGATTCCGGTGGTGGTCGGTGGGCGGTGGCAGCAGATGCTCATGCTGCTGCCGATGCTCGGCGGCACGGTCGCGATGGCGATGATGTTCGGCCGGGGTGGCGGCGCCTACTCGTACGTGGTGGGCGGGATGTTCGGCCTGTCCTCGTTGGCGATGTTGGTGACCTCCTGGGGCAGCGCCTCCGGCACCCCGAAGAAGTCCGAGATGATGGCCGCCCGCCGGGAGTACCTGCGGCACCTGGCCACGTTGCGGCGGCGGGTGCGGCGGACCGCCGGCCAGCAGCGGGCCGGGCTCTTCTACCGGCACCCCGACCCGGGGCGACTCTGGTCGACGGTGGACAGCCACCGGGTCTGGGAGCGGCGACCCGGCGACCCGGACTTCGCCGTGGTACGCGTCGCCGTCGGGCCGCAGACCCTGGCCACCCCGCTCGTCGCACCGGTCACCCGGCCACTGGAGGAACTGGAGCCGATGACCGCCGGTGCGCTGCGCCGCTTCCTGGACGCGTACTCCGTGGTGCCGGACCTGCCGGTGGCCCTGTCGCTGCGCAGCTTCGCCCGGGTGCACGTCCGACCCGTCGGCCGCGCCGGGGGCGGCACCCCGACCACCACCGCCGGCCCGCCCACCGGCGACCCGGCGGCGCAGGCGTTGGTCCGGGCCGTGCTGACCCAGCTGGCGGTCTTCCACGCCCCCGACGAGCTGCTCGTCGCGGTCTGCGCCGGACCGGAACGCCGGGCCTGCTGGGAGTGGGTGAAGTGGCTGCCGCACGCCCACCACCCCAGCCGCACCGACGCGCTCGGCCCGCTGCGACTGGTGACCAGCTCCGCCGCCGAGTTGGAGGGGTTGCTGGCCGACGTGCTGGCCAGCCGCTCCCGGTTCAGCCCGACCGGCCCGGCCACCGACGGCCCGCACGTGGTGGTCGTCCTCGACGGCGGCGACCTGACCGGCGCCAGTGACCTGACCGGCGACGGCGGCATCGACGCGGTCACCGTGCTGGACCTGGACACTCCACCGCCTCGGCTGCTCGACCGGTACGCGCTGCTGCTGGAGGTGCACGGCCGACGCCTGCACTCGTGGTCGTCCGACGGGCATGCCGAGGTCGGGACCGCCGACCAGCTCGACCTCGCCGACGCCGAGGCGGTCGCCCGACGGTTGGCCCCCCTGCGGCTCGCCGGTGCGGCCCGGGGGCCCGACTCCCCACTCCAGGCCGACCTGGGCCTGCCCGAGTTGCTCGGCCTCGGCGACCCGGAGAGTTTCACCGCCGAACAGGGCTGGCTGCCCCGCTCGCCACGGGAGCGGCTGCGGGTGCCGATCGGGGTGGGCACCGACGGCGGTGCCATCGAGCTGGACCTCAAGGAATCCGCCCAGGACGGCATGGGACCGCACGGCCTCCTCATCGGAGCGACCGGTTCCGGCAAGTCCGAGCTGCTCCGCACGCTGGTGCTGGGGTTGGCCGCCACGCACAGCTCCGAGCAACTCAACTTCGTGCTCGTCGACTTCAAGGGCGGCGCCACGTTCGCCTCGTTCGACAGGTTGCCGCACACGGCAGCCGTGATCACCAACCTGGCCGACGCGTTGCCCCTGGTCGACCGGATGGTCGACGCCATCAACGGGGAGTTGGTCCGCCGCCAGGAGCTGCTCCGGCGCGCCGGCAACTTCGCCAGCGTGCGTGACTACGAACGGGCCCGGGCGGGCGGCACGCCGCTGGCCCCGCTGCCGTCCCTGCTGCTGATCTGCGACGAGTTCTCCGAACTGCTCTCCGCCAAGCCCGACTTCATCGACCTGTTCGTGCAGATCGGCAGGCTGGGCCGTTCGCTCGGTGTGCACCTGCTGCTCGCCAGTCAGCGACTCGAGGAGGGACGGCTTCGCGGGCTGGACACCCACCTGTCGTACCGGATCGGTCTGCGGACCTTCTCCGCGCTGGAGTCCCGCACCGTGCTGGGGGTACCGGACGCGCACGAGCTGCCCCGCTCGCCGGGGCACGGTTACCTGCGCGCCGGCACCGACCCGCTGGCCCGGTTCAAGGCCGCGTACGTCTCCGGTGCCGTCCGTCGGCGGACCGCGACGGCCGGCACCACCGTCGAGGGTGGTGCCCGGCTGCTCACCTTCACCACGCACGCCGTACCGGTGCCCGAGCCGGCGACCCCGGTCGTGCCCGTGGTGGCCGAGGAGGAGGGCCGGGAGACACTGCTCGACCTGCTGGTGGACCGGCTCGTCGGGCAGGGGCCGCCGGCACACCAGGTCTGGCTCCCGCCGCTCGGTGATCCGCCGACCCTGGACGAGCTGCTCGGCCCGGTGGAGGTGGACCCGGCACGCGGCCTGACCGTGGGCAACCCGGAGCTGCACGGCGCGCTCGGCGTGCCGCTGGCCGTGGTGGACAAACCGTTGGAGCAGCGCCGGGACCTGCTCTGGCTGGCCCTGGACGGCGCGGCCGGGCACGTGGCGGTGGTCGGCGCGCCGCAGAGCGGCAAGTCGTCGACGCTGCGCACGCTGATCTGCGCGCTGGCGCTCACCCACACACCGGCCGAGGTGCAGGTCTACTGCCTGGACTTCGGTGGCGGCGGGTTGGCCGCGCTGCGCGACCTTCCGCACGTGGGCGGGGTCGCCGGTCGGGCCGACCCGACGGCCGTACGGCGCACCGTCGGCGAGATGACCACACTGCTGGCCGACCGGGAACGCCGGTTCGCGGAGCTGGGCGTGGAGTCGATGGCCGCGTACCGGCAGCGCCGTGCCGCAGCGGGGGCGACCAACCAGCCGGGCGTCGATCCGTTCGGTGACGTGTTCCTGGTCGTCGACGGGTGGAGCACGGTCCGAGGCGAGTACGACGACCTGGAGCCGCTGGTCACCGACCTGGCCACCCGGGGCCTGTCGTACGGGGTGCACGTGGTCGCCACCGCGCTGCGCTGGCTGGATTTCCGTCCGGCGATCCGGGACCTGTTCGGCTCACGGCTGGAGTTGCGCCTCGGCGACCCGTCCGACTCGCTGGTGGCGAGGCGTGCCGCCGCGAACGTTCCGGAGCGCGCCGGCCGTGGGGTGACCGCGGAGAGCCTGCACTTCCTGACCGCGGTGCCACAGCTCGCCGCCACCGGGGACACGGCGGATCTGGTGAAGCGGGCCGCCGACGGGTGGGCCGGTCCTCCGGCGCCCCGGGTCCGGCTGCTGCCGCCCGTGCTCCCGTACGCCGACCTGGACCTCGCCGCGACGACCGGCCTGCGGCTGCCGATCGGGATCGCGGAGGCGGACCTGCGCCCGGTGCTGCTCGACTTCGCCACCGAGCCGCACTTCGTGGTCTTCGGTGACTCGGAGTGCGGCAAGTCGTCGTTCCTGCGGGCGCTGGCCACGTCGATCATCACGCGGTTCACTCCCGAGCAGGCCCGGGTCATCCTGGTCGACTACCGACGCAGTCTGCTCGGCGCGATCGAGACGCCGCACCTGATCGGGTACGGCACCGCCGCCGCGCACACCGCCGAGCTGATCGAGTCGGCCGCCGGTTACCTGGAGCGGCGGGCCCCCGGGCCGGAGGTCACCCCGCAACAACTGCGGGACCGCTCCTGGTGGTCCGGGCCGGAGCTGTTCGTGCTGGTGGACGACTACGACCTGGTGGCGGCCGGCCCGGTGAACCCCCTGCGGGCGTTGGAGGAGCACCTGCCGCACGCCCGCGACGTCGGGCTGCACCTGGTGTTGGCCCGCCGATCCGGTGGCGCGGGCCGCGCCCAGTACGAGCCGATCGTGCAGCGGCTGCGGGAACTGTCCACCGCCGGTCTGGTGATGGCGGGCAGCCCGGACGAGGGCGCACTGGTCGGGCCGGTGCGACCCGGACCGCTGCCGCCGGGGCGTGGTCGACTGGTCACCCGGCGGGAGGGCGTACGCCTCGTCCAGCTGGCACAACTTCCGCCATCATGACCTGACTCGCCAGTTCCTCCCGTGACAGGTGGGGAAACCGGTAATCTCCGATCGTCATGGTTCCGTCGGGATGAATGGCTGGGAATGTGACTGGGGTTCGGCACTGCGGTCCGTCAGCGGCGCGCCGGGCGTTCGTCCGGGCGCTGCTCGGTGTCGCCGCGGCGTTCGCTGTCGTGGCCCCGACCGTGGCGGCGGTGCCCGTCGCCGCTCCCACCGAGGGGGGCCAGCTCGCCGGCGGGCCGGTGGCGTTCGCTCCTGGCGATGCCGTCGCCCGCACCGACCATGTGCGCGACGAGCAGTGGCAGCTCGACGAGTTGCGGGCCGAGACGGCGTGGCGCACCTCGACGGGTCGGGGTGTGACAGTCGCCGTGGTGGACTCCGGAGTGGACGGCAACCATCCCGACCTGGTCGGCCAGGTGCTGCCCGGCAAGGATCTGGTCGGCCCCGGCGGCGGGGCGGGTCCGGATCCGGTGGGCCACGGCACGACGGTCGCCGGCCTGATCGCCGGGCGCAAGGACGACAAACGAGGTGTCGTCGGCCTGGCCCCGGACGCCCGGATCCTCCCGGTCCGGGTGCTCGACGAGCAGAACCGCTACGACGACGCGTTGATCGTCGCCCAGGGGGTCCGCTGGGCGGTCGACAACGGCGCCCGCGTGATCAACCTGTCCCTGGGCGGCAGCGGCGACAGCCCGGCCCTGGCCGCGGCCCTGGACTACGCGTTCGTCCGGGACGTGGTCGTGATCGCCTGCACCGGCAACCTGGCCACCTCCACCAGCACCAAGGTCTGGTACCCGGCCCGAGAGCCGGGCGTGGTCGCGGTCGCCGGCCTCGAACGCGGCAGCGACAACCTGTGGTCCGGTTCGATCACCGGGCGGGCGACGGTGCTCACCGCTCCCGCCAGCGGGCTGGTCGGCGCGAAGTCCCCCGACGGGTACTGGCGGGTGCAGGGCACGAGCTTCGCCGCACCACTGGTGACGGCCACCGCCGCGCTGGTGCGGTCCCGCTATCCGCAGATGCCCGCCGGTGAGGTGGTCAACCGGTTACTGGCCACCGCCCGGGACATCGGGCCGACCGGGCGGGACGACCGCTTCGGGTACGGCGTGGTCGACCCGGTGGCCGCGCTGACCGCCGAGGTGCCGCCGGTGACCGTCAACCCGCTGGACGACCACACGTCGCCTGGTGTGACCGGTTTCGGTCCGGCGCCCGGCTCGGCCGACGACGACCCGGTGGCCGGTGCCGGCAGCGATCCGCTCGGCCTCACCGCGCCCCACCAGCAGACCCGGTGGACGGCCCGGGCCGCCGGCGGCCAGGATCCGTCCGCGCCGGAGCGACTGTGGGTCGGTCTCGTGCTCCTCGTCGCCCTGCTCGGCAGCGCCGCCCTGATGATCCGCCGGTTCCGGCACCGCGCTCGCTGACCGCGAGCGACCGGGAGGTCTGACCGTCCGCCCGGTCGGGTAGAACCGACGGATGAGTACGCAGCCGCCGCCAACTATCGCCCCCGCCGACCAGTCGTCCTGGCGGCACCGCCGACTCGACCCGGACCATGCTCTGGGGCTGCGGCTGACCCTGGCCTCGGTGGCGGCGTTCCTGGTGCTGGTGCCCTTCGCGCTGCTCACGCTGCTGGTCCTCGGTGCGTGGGCGCCGCTGCACCGGCTGGACACGACGGTGACCGACGCCCTGCACGGCTACGCCCAGGACCACCCGGGCTGGGTCGTGCTGATGCGGATCTGGACCGAGGTGTTCGCGCCGATGCCGCTGCGCGCCGTCGCCCTGCTCCTGGTGGTCTGGCTGCTGCGCCGGAGGGCTCGCCGGCTGGCCCTCTGGGCGACCACCACCATGGTCGTCGGCGGCTTGGTCGGCCCGCTGCTCAAACTGCTCGTCGGTCGCGACCGGCCGGAGTTGCTGGATCCGGTGGCACGGGCCGCCGGCTACTCCTTCCCCTCGGGGCACGCGCTGAACGCCACCCTGGCGGCGGGGGTGCTGCTGCTGGTGCTCCTGCCGTACGCGCGGCGGGGGGCGGCGCGGGTCGCGCTCTGGGTCGCGGCGGTGCTGCTCACCGTGCTCACCGGGCTGAGCCGGGTGGCGCTCGGCGTGCACTTCACCAGCGACGTGCTGGGTGGCTGGCTGCTCGGCGTGGCGGTGGTGGCGGCGACCACCGCCGCGTTCACCAGTTGGCGGGCGCACCAGGGCCTCCAGCCGGTCCGGCCCACCCGCGACGGCGTGGCCCCCGAGGTCGAGCGGCACCCCGGAGCGGCCTGAGGCGTGCCGTCGACGTCGGCCGGGTACTGGCCGACCCATGTCCGACACCGTGGTCCTGATCGTCCGGCGGGTTCTGCTGCCGGTGTCCCTTCTCCTCGGCCTCATGGTGCTGCTCGGGGTGTTGGTCACCCGGGTGTTCGCCCGGACCTGGCCGTTCACCGTGGAGGACGCGGTGAACCGGGAGTTGGCAGCCGACCGTACCGACGGCTGGAACGACGTCTCGCTGGTGTTCAGCACGCTGGCCAGCACCCAGATGATCGTCGTGGTCACCGTGTTGGTGGCGCTGGTGCTACGGCTCTGGCTGAAGCGCTGGCGGGAGCCGCTGTTCCTGTGCGCGGCGGTGACCGCCCAGGCCCTGGTGTTCCTGCTGACCACGCTGGCGATCGACCGGCGGCGGCCGGCGGTGGAGCACATGGACGTCTCGCCACCCACGTCGAGCTTCCCGTCCGGGCACACCTCGGCGGCGGTGGCGCTCTACGTCGGTATCGCCGTGCTGATGGCGCTGCGGGCGCGCAGCACAGGGGCGAAGGTCGCCTGGTGGACGTTGCTGCTGATGGTGCCGCTCGGGGTGGCGCTGACCCGGATGTACCGGGGGATGCACCACCCGAGCGACGTCGTGGCGTCCTTCCTCAACGGCGGCACCTGTGTGGCGATCATGGCTCGTGCCGTGCTGGACCGAGGGCTGCGGTGGGGCCGGGCGACGCTGCCGACCGGGCGTCGACCGGCGGTGCCGGCCGGGCGTTGACCCGCGCGGCGCTCAGGTGCACTCGCCGGTGGCCACCTGCCGGTTGCGTTCGGCGCCGGCCAACGCCACCGGGCGCGCCTCGGCCGCGGTCACCGCGAAACCGGTGTTCGGGTCGTCGGCAGCAGCCGCGAAGATCACGCCGAGCACGAGGCCGTTGGCGGACAGCAACGGACCGCCGGAGTTGCCGCTGCGCACCAGCGCTCGGATGGTGTAGATCTCCCGCGTGACGTCGCCGGAGGAGTAGATGTCCGGCCCCTTGATCTTGTCGACGTCGCGGATCCGCGCTGACTGCGCGTTGTAGGGGCCGTCCAGCGGGAAACCCAGCACGATCGCGTCCGAGCCACTGCCGGCGTTGCCGGCGGCGAACCGCAGGGACGGGCCGGGCAGCCCGGGCACCAGCAGCACGGCCAGGTCCCGGTCCGGGTCGTAGACCACCACCTTGCCGTCGTACCGTTCACCGCCCAACTCCACGGCGACCGAGCGGGTGCCGGCCACGACGTGCGCGTTCGTCATCACCCGGTCGTCGGCGTACACGAAGCCGGAGCCCTCGATGCGACGCGAACAGCCGGGCGCGGAGCCGAGCACCTTCACGACCGACCGCTGACCGTTGACCACCACCTGCGAGCCGGCCAGCGCCGGGTCGGGCGGGTCGACCTGCCGGGCCCGGGTGGGCGCGAGGTCACCGAAGACGTCCGGGAAGCCGTCCGTGTCGACGGTGTCCTCCAGCGCGGTGGACAACCGGTGGGCCTGTTCCGGCACGATCCGGTTGACCACGGTGATCAACGCGCTGTTGCGTACCGACGCGGCGAGCCAGGGCACCGAGGACGAGCCGAGCGGCACCGCGACCAGCCAGGCGAGCAGCAGCACGGCGAGCAACGAGACCAGTGCCCCACCCACGTCGTCGATCCGCTTGCCCACGTCGCTGGTGATCGTCTTACGCAGGTGCGAGCCGAGCCATCCGGCGAGCGCCTGCCCGACCACGGCCAGCCCGAAGATCGCCACGAGCGAGATCAGCACACGGGTGCCGGCGTCCACGAACTGTCTGGCGAACAGCGGCCCGAGCTGGAGGCCCAGCAGCAGACCGAGGAAGAAGCCGGACAGCGAGGTGATGCCGATGACGAAACCCTGGCGGTATCCGCTGATCGCGAACACGAGCATGAGCAGCAGCAGGACGAGATCCACGACGGACACGGGTCAAGCGTACGGGCAGTGCGCCCGCCAGATGACCATCGCTTGCCGAAGGTGACCGCGCGGTCAACGTAGGGCTGTCTCGTCAGCCTGGTCGGTGCCCGCCGACGGCGCCGGGGTGGCCCCGCTGGGCGGCAGGTCGACCACCCGGTCCCGCGGCCACGGACGCGCCCAACCGCCCATCTCCAACAGGGTGGCCAGCACCCCGGCGGTGAAGCCCCAGACGAGCATCCCGCGTGCCGAGAACGCCGGGCCGATCCAGCCGCTCGGGTGGCGGACCCGCATCCGGTTGGCCGGGTCGACCAGCTCGCTGACCGGCAACCGGGCGACGTGAGCCACCTCGGCCGGCTCGCAGGGGTACACCGGGTGCGGGTCGTGCCACCAGGCCAGCACCGGGGTGACCACGAAGTCGCTGACCGGGATCCACAGTTTCGGCAGCTCGGCGAGCACCGTCACGCTGCTCGGGTCGAGGCCGACCTCCTCGTTCGCCTCACGCAGCGCGGTGGCGCGCACGTCGGCGTCCTCCGGGTCGGCCGCACCGCCCGGAAAGGCCGGCTGGCCGGCGTGGGTACGCAGGGTGGCGGCCCGTTGCAGGACCAGCACGTCGGGCCCGGTGTCGGGCTGCTCACCGAGCAGCACCAGCACGGCGCTCTCCCGGCCACCCTCGGCCGGGGTGGTCAACCGGGTGAAGTCCTCGGCGCGGGCGGTGCCCAGCCGGGTCAGCAGCGGGTCGATCCATTCCGGTGGTCGACGGGTCACGCCGGCACCGTCAGGCCGAGGTGCTGGCGGACCAGCTTGACGAGCTGGGCGTCGTCGAGCGCGCCGGTGGCGTCGACGTGCCGGATCCGGCCGTCGGCGTCGACGAAGAGGGTCAGCGGGATGGCGTTGCGCTGCAACTCCCGCTGCAGCGCCTCGCCCTGGTCCACCAGGATCGGGAACCGGACGCCGAAGTCCTCACCGATGGACTGCGCGCCGCTGCGGCTGTCCCGGCTGTTGACCCCGACGACCTGGAGCCGACCGGCGGCCCGCTCGCTGAGCCGCTGGAAGGCGGGTAGCTCCTTGCGGCACGGCGGACACCAGGACGCCCAGACGTTGATCACCGCCGGCCCGGCGACGGACCGCAGCGCGATCGGAGCCCCGCCGGTGAAGCAGGACAGCGTCAGCTCCGGCAGCGCCTGCGCCCCGGAGCCGGGGGCCGCCGTGCCGGAGCCGGACGTGCCAGGGGTCGCCGTGCCGGAACCGGGGCCCGCCGTGCCGGAGCCGGGGGTCGCGGCCGTGGGCGCCGTGCCCAGCGTGGCGCAGTCCCGAAACGGTGACGGTCGCTCGGCGGCGGCGGGTCGGGGGGCCGGCTGCTCGTCGGCGGGGCCGCTGGTGCAGCCCGCGGCGGCCAGCAGCAGCGGCACGACGAGCAGGGCGAGGCGGCGATTCACGGCACCTCCGCGGCGACCGCCTGGGCGGGCACCAGATTCGGGTCGACCCCGGCGGCCACCGCGAGGTCGCGTGCCCGGGGACCCTTGAGCAGCTTGGCGGCGGCGGCCGGCTCGGTCGGCCCGGTGCCGTACGAGGGGCAGAGCTTCGCGAGCGTGCACGCCCCACAGGCCGGCTTGCGGGCGTGGCAGACCCGTCGCCCGTGGAAGATGATCCGGTGCGACAGCATGGTCCAGTCGCGCTTGGGGTACAGCGCCCCGACCGCGTGCTCGATCTTCACCGGGTCGGTCTCGGTGGTCAGCCGCCACCTGTGCACCAGCCGCTGGAAGTGCGTGTCGACGGTGATGCCCGGGACGTCGAAGGCGTTGCCGAGGATGACGTTGGCGGTCTTGCGGCCGATGCCGGGCAACGTCACCAGGTCGACGAGCCGACCGGGGACCTGCCCGTCGTACCTGTCGACGAGGGCCTGACCGAGTTTGAGCAACGAGTCGGTCTTGTTGCGGTAGAAGCCGGTGGGCCGGATCAGCTCCTCCATCTCGCCCCGGTCCGCGCCGGCGTAGGCGGCGGCGCTCGGGTAGCGGGCGAAGAGCTTGGGGGTGACCTCGTTGACCTTCTTGTCCGTGCACTGCGCGGAGAGGATGGTGGCGACGGCCAACTCCAGGGGGCTGGAGTGGTCCAGCTCACAGTGTGCGTCGGGGTGTGTCTCGGTCAGCACCCGGCCGATCTTGCGGGCACGACGTGTGCGCCCGAGGTCGGTCTCGCTGGCGGCGGGAGGACTACTGGTCACGACGGTCAGCCTACGTCGCGCCCCGGACGTTCCCGACGGGGTCAACCGGCGGTCGGCGGTGAGATCTTGCCCTGCCCGTCGAACCGGGCGCCGCCCTTCGGGAAGTCCGTACGGCTCAACTCGGTGACCAGGCCCAGGCCCCGTCTGTTCGAGTCCATCGTCGGCTTGCCGGCGTCGTTCATGTACGTCGAGGTGAACGAGCCGCCGGCCCAACTGCCGTCCGGCTTCAGCGAGACCTTCAGCACCCCGCCCCAACCGAGGCGTCCGTCGTTGTTCAGGGAGTTCCCGCCGCCGGCGAAGTTGCCCAGGCTGTACGCGATCAGACGGCCCTGGTAGAACTCCATCCCGCGCAGCACGTGCGGCCCGTGCCCGACGATCAGGTCGGCGCCGGCGTCGATCATGGCGTGGGAGAACTTGACCGGGTCGCCCCGGTTCTCGCCCAGGAACATCTCGGTGCCCGGCTTCACCCGGGTCTTCTCCGCTCCCTCACCGCCCATGTGCACCTGCACCACGACCAGGTCAGCCATGGTGGCGGCCTTGGCGACGACCGTCTTCGCCTTGGCGATGTCGACCAGGCTGTTGGACCAGACGTACGACGAGAAGCCGGCGATCGCCACCTTCACGCCCTTGACGTCGACGACGGTGATCTGGTCCGGGGCGCCGGTGTGCTTCAGGTCGTACTTCTCCAACGCCTTCTGGGTGTTCTGGTAGCCCTTCGGCCCGTAGTCGTACCCGTGGTTGTTGGCCTGGTTGAGCACGTCGAATCCGGCGTCGCGGAGGTGCGCGGCGTACTCCGGCGGGGCGCGGAACTGGAAGCAACGGGTGGAGTCGGCCCCGCACTTGCCGGTGCCGGTGTCCACCGTCAACGGCTCCTCCAGGTTGCCCATCACCAGGTCGGCCTTGAGCGCCTCGGTGACCGAGGTGAAGAAGCCCTTCCCGCCGCCGGCAGGCAGTCGGCTCGGCGCGTTGCCCATGATGATGTCGCCGGTGGCGGAGAGCGAGATCGTGCCGCCCGCACCGGAGGGCGCGGACCCGGTGGCGCCCGGTTCGGCGGTGGCCACCGGAGCGCCGGTGCCACCGCCGCCGGCACCGGGCTGCCAGACCGGAGCCTCCCCACCCGTGTCGGAGCAGCCGGCGACCAGCAGGGCGGCCAGGAGCGCGGCGAGGCCGAGAGCGACGCGGCGACGCGGGCGGGAGGACGCGAGGGGAGCGGGAGCATACATCGCCCGCGACCCTACCGGGCCATGAACGCGCCGACGACAGCCGATCGGCCGAATCTTCAGTCGCTGAGCTGCTCTGACCAGGGCACTACCGCCCGAGAGCCTCCGGCGAGCACCGCCGCGTGCACCGCTCGGGCCAGCGGGGCACCCCAACTGGAGCGCGGCCCCCCGTACGCGGCCTCCGGGCCGTCCACCGGGCAGAGCACGGTGACCGCGTCGGTCGGGGTGCCGGTCCCGAGGAGTCCCAGCTCGCTGATCGCCTGGGTCTTCGCCTCGGTCGCGGTGGCCACCGCGTTGACGAGCGCCGAGTCGGCGAGCCGGGCCGGCACGTACACCACGATGTTGACCGTGCCGACCCGCTGGGCGAGCCCGGCCGGCGTGGGCGCGGCCGCGGGCACCGGCGTGCCGAGCCCGACCGTCGCCCAGGCCCGGACCCCGGTGTCGGTTCGCGCGACCACCTCGCCGACGTGCACCCCGGTGAGCAGGCCGACCCCGGGTCCGTCGAGGGCCAGGTCGGCGGCGAGCGCCGCCAGGTGCGCGGCGGGGTCACCACGGTCGTACGACATGGGTACGGTCGCGTTCAGCACCCAGCGCCGGACCCCGATGCCACCGCCCAGCGGACCGCTGCTGACGGTCCGCAGGGGTGCGGCGGCGCGCCAGAAGAGCAGTGGGATGTCCCGCCCGTCCTCGGCGCGGCTGGTCAGAGTCGGCTCGCTCAGCACGTCGGGCAGGTTACGCCCACCGATCAAGATTCCAGGGGCGACCTCTGATTCATGCTCATGTGCGCCTAGACTTGGCGGCGCGCGAGGGGATCAGCGGACGGCGACCCCGGGCCGACGGACGGCACGCGCAACCGGAGGTGCGCGATGGATGAGGTACTGGCCCGCAGCGGGATCTTCCAGGGTGTCGACCCGGAAGCTGCCGAGGCGCTCGCCAAGGAGATGGAGACGATCGAGGTCCGCAAGGGCGAGATCGTCTTCAATGAGGGCGAGCCCGGCGACAGTCTCTATATCCTGCTGTCCGGGAAGATCAAGGTCGGTCGCCGCGCGGCGGATGGCCGGCAGAACCTGATCGCGGTGATGGGGCCGTCGGACATGGTGGGTGAGCTGTCGCTCTTCGACCCTGGTCCGCGTACGGCGACCGCTACCGCGGTGACTGACACCCGCCTGGTGCGGCTGCGTAAGCAGGCACTGCGGCCGTGGCTGAACAACCGTCCGGAGATCGCCGAGCAGTTGCTCCGGGTGCTCGCCCGGAGGCTGCGTCGGACCAACGACTCGCTCGCCGACCTGATCTTCACGGACGTGCCGGGTCGGGTCGCCAAGAACCTGCTCCAGATGGCCGGCCGGTTCGGCACTCGCGACGGCGGCGTCCTGCGGGTGACCCACGACCTCACCCAGGAGGAGATCGCCCAGCTCGTCGGCGCCTCCCGGGAGACGGTCAACAAGGCGCTGGCCGACTTCGCCTCACGCGGGTGGCTTCGGCTGGACGGCAAGAGCATCATCATCCTGGACCCGGAGCGCCTGGCCCGTCGCGCCCGCGTCTGACCTGATACGTCCCGTCCCCGTCTCCCGTCACCGACGGTAGGCGGGGACGGTTCGTCTGCCGGGCGCAGAAAGACTGGTTCGGCGTGGCCGGAGCGGTCAGGGTGGGGGCCATGGTGAACAGGGTTGCGGTGCTCTCCGACATCCACGGCGTACTCCCCGCGCTGGAGGCCGTGCTCGCCGAACCGGACGTCGCCGCCGCCGATCTGATCGTGTTGACCGGCGACATCGCGGCCGGCCCGCAGCCGGTCGAGGTGCTGGACGTGCTCGCCGACCTGGGTGACCGCGCCTGCTGGGTGGGCGGCAACGCCGACCGCGAACTGGTCGAGGCACGAGCCGGGAAGCCCGCGTCGATCGAGGTGTCGAACTGGGCCGCCGGGCAACTCCGCGACGACCAGGTGGCTCGTCTCGCGACAGTGCCCGCGACGGCGACGTTCGCGGTCGACGGGCTCGGGCCGACGTTGTTCTGTCACGCCACCCCTCGGGACGACGAGGAGGTGGTGCTCGTCGACTCCCGGATGCCGCGCTGGGCCGAGGTGTTCGCCGACCTCCCGGCCGAGATCACGACTGTGGTCTGCGGCCACACGCACATGCCCTTCACCCGACTGGTGGACCGACGCCTGGTGGTCAACCCGGGAAGCATCGGCATGCCGTACGGGGGCGCGGGCGCGTGGTGGGCACTGCTCGGGCCGGGCGTCCAGCTGCGTCGCACCGCCTTCGACGTTGACGCGGCGTGCGCCCGGGTGGCGGCGGAGTCGACCTTCCCGGACGCGGCGGCCTGGGCCGACGAGTACCTGCGCTCCCAGCACAGCGACGCCGACGCGCTGGCCGTCTTCGGCCCCCGGGACGGTCGCTGACCCGCGGCTGCACTCGCGCCGGCTCTCCGCGCCCCGGCTCTCCGCGCCCCGACTATCCGCGCCCCGACTCTCCGCGCCCCGACTCTCCGCGCCCCGGCTCTCCGCGCCCCGGCTGTCCCCGATCCCCGCGACACCGACCTCAGCAGTGCTGGCGACCTGGGGCAGCGTGCCTTTGGAGCTGAATCGTTTACGACATCGGCGCAAGCGGCCAGCGGAGGAGACCGCAGGTAGCCATCAGCAGAAGCGATCGGCGCATGTGGCCGCCGGAAGCGATCGGCGCATGTGGCCGCCGGAAGCGATCGACCGGCCCCGGGCCATTAGCTTGCCGGCCAATCGACCGGCAGGTGACTCGTTTGTGTTATCAGCTCCAAAGCGAGCCGACACACCGTCGCCCACTCACTCACTCACTCACCCACCCTGACCGCCCACCGCCGACCGCCGACCGCCCACCGCCGACCGCCGACCGCCGACCGCCGACCGCCGACCGACCGCGAGTTTGACCCATCGACAGCTAGGGCTAGAAAAAGTCAGTCTTGACTGTTTGTTTCTTTGCCAGCAGGCTGTTCGCGTGTCTCCCACATCGACGCGAGTCCCTCAGCAGGAACGCAGCCGCGCCACCCAGGCCCGGTTGCTGGAGGCGACAGTCGACTGCCTGATCGAGCACGGTTGGTCCGGCACCACGACGACTGTCGTCGCCGCCCGGGCCGGTGTCTCGCGGGGTGCCCAGCTACACCACTACCCGACGAAGGCCGCGCTGGTGACGGCCGCCGTCGCGCATCTCGCCGAGCGGCGGGCCGCCGAGTTGCGCACCGAGGCCGAGGCGATGCCGGCCGGTCCACAGCGCCTCGACCGGGTGATCGACCTGCTCGGCGCGGCGTTCACCGGGCCGCTGTTCGTGGCCGCTCTCGAACTCTGGGTCGCCGCCCGCACCGACCGGGAACTCCGGGACGCCCTGGTGCCGCTGGAGGCGACGGTCGGCCGGGAGATGCACCGACTCACCGTCGCCCTGCTCGGCGTCGACGAACGTCGACCCGGCGTCCGCGAGGCCGTGCAGGCCACCCTCGACCTGCTGCGCGGGCTCGGAGTGGCGAACCTGCTCAACGACGACTCCGCCCGTCGTACCGCCCTGTTGGCGACCTGGAAGCGCCAGCTCGCCACCCTGCTCACGCCCTGACCGCCGGCCGCACCGGCCACCACCGACCGGAGGCACCATGGTCGACCTCACCGACCTGCTCGCGGATCTGGCCGCCGAGTCCGCCCAACTGGACGCCCTGGTGGCTCCGCTGCCGGTCGCCGACTGGGCCCGGCCCACCCCCGCGCCCGGCTGGAGCGTCGCCCACCAGATCGCCCACCTGGCCTGGACCGACAACGTGGCGCTGCTGGCCGCCACCGATGCCGAGGCGTTCTACGCGACGGTGACGACCGCTCCGGACGCGACGCGCCTCGTCGACGCGGGCGCCGAGGAATTCCTCGCCCCGCCGGTGGAACTGCTCGACCGCTGGCGCAAGGGTCGGGCGGCGCTGGCCGACGCACTGGTCGCCGTCCCGGCCGGTGAGAAGCTGCCCTGGTACGGCACCCGGATGTCGGCCACCTCGATGGCCACCGCGCGGATCATGGAGACCTGGGCACACGGTGCGGACGTGGCGGACGCACTCGGCGTCGTCCGCCCCGACAGCGACCGGCTCCGGCACGTCGCGCACCTCGGTGTGCGTACCCTCGGGCACGGCTTCGCCGCCCACGGCCGGACGGCACCGACGACGCCGGTCCGGGTCGAGTTGGTCGGGCCCGGCGGCGACACGTGGAGTTGGGGCCCGGCGGACGCCGCCGACCGGTTGGCCGGCCCGGCTCGGGATTTCTGCCTGCTGGTGACCCAGCGCCGACACCGCGCGGACCTCGCCCTGGTCGCCACCGGCCCGGTCGCCGACGAGTGGCTCGACGTGGCACAAGCGTTCGCCGGGCCGCCGGGCGTCGGCCGTGAGCCGGCCGGCGGAGACGGGGTACGAGCGTGATCCGCATCGGCAACGCCTCGGGCTTCTACGGCGATCGGTTCACCGCCTGGCAGGAGATGCTCGACGGCGGCGAACTGGACGTGCTGACCGGTGACTACCTGGCCGAGTTGACCATGCTGATTCTCGCCCGGGACCGGCTGCGCGACCCCGATCTGGGCTACGCGAAGACGTTCCTGCGCCAACTGGAGACCTGCCTCGGCACCGCCCTGGACCGTGGGGTGCGGATCGTGACCAATGCCGGCGGGTTGAACCCGGCCGGCCTGGCCGCCGCCGTCGACGCCCTCGCCACCCGGCTGGGCCTGCCCGCGAAGGTGGGGTACGTCGAGGGCGACACGATCCAACGACCGGACGCGTTGAGCGCCAACGCCTACCTCGGCGCGTTCGGCATCGCCGCCTGCCTCGACGGCGGCGCGGACGTGGTGGTCACCGGCCGGGTCACCGACGCGTCGCTGGTGGTCGGCCCGGCCATCGCCCGGTACGGGTGGAGCCGCGACGATCTCGACCGGTTGGCCGGGGCGACAGTCGCGGGGCACCTCCTCGAATGCGGCGCGCAGGTAACCGGAGGGAACTTCAGCTTCTTCACCGAACTGCCCGACGGCGGGCACCGGCCCGGGTTCCCGGTCGCCGAGGTGCACGCCGACGGCTCGACGGTGCTCACCAAGCATGCCGGCACCGGTGGCGCGGTCACCGTGGAGACGGTCACCGCGCAACTGCTCTACGAGATCGGCGGGCCCGCGTACCTGGGGCCGGACGTGGTCACCCGACTGGACACGGTGGCGCTGAGCCCGGACGGGCCGGATCGGGTCCGGGTCTCCGGCGTCCGGGGCACCCCGCCGCCGCCCACCCTGAAGGTGGGCGTGAACAACCTCGGCGGCTTCCGCAACTCGATGACGTTCGTCCTCTGCGGCCTCGACGTCGAGGCGAAGGCGGCGCTGGTACGCGGGCAGGTCGAGGAGGCGGTCGGCGCGGACGGTTTGGAGTTCACGCTGGCCCGGACCGACCATCCGGACGCCGCCGACACCGAGTCGGCCAGCGCTCTGCTGCACGTACACCTGCGCCACGGCGACAAGGCGCGAGCCGGGCGGGCCTTCTCGGCCGCCGCGGTGGAGCTGGCCCTGGCCTCGTACCCGGGCTGCACGCTGACCACACTGCCCGGCGACGCGACACCGTACGGCGTCTTCACCGCCGACGAGGTGCCACAGGAGGCGGTGGCTCACGTCGCGGTGCTGCCCGGCGGCGAGCGCATGTCGATCGCCCCGCCGAGCCGTACCGCTCCCACGACGGAGGACGAGACGACAGCGGGCGGGGACGTGACGGCCGACGGCCCGACCCGGCGGGGGGTCCTCGGCGAGCTGGTGGGCGCGCGCTCCGGGGACAAGGGCGGGGATGCCAACCTGGGCGTCTGGGCGCGCAACGACGCCGCGTACGCGTGGCTGCGCGGCTGGTTGACCGTGGCGCGCCTGGCCGAGCTGCTGCCGGAGACCGCGCCGCTGTCGGTGCGGCGCTACGAGTTGCCGAACCTGCGCGCGGTCAACTTCGTGATCGAGGGCCTGCTCGGTGCGGGAGTGGCCGCGTCCACCCGGTTCGATCCGCAGGCCAAGGCGCTGGGGGAGCTGCTGCGCGCCCGGATCGTCGACCTACCGGCCGACGTGCCGACCGGGCCGACCGCAGCGACCGCGACCACCGGGGTGGCCCGATGAGCATCGTGGACACGCCGGAGCGGCGGCAGCTGCGGGAGCTGACCCGGGCCTTCGTGACCCGCGAGGTGGTGCCGCACCTGGACGACTGGGAGCGGGCCGGTGAGGTGCCCCGGGCGCTGCACGCCACCGCCGCGAAGCTCGGACTGCTCGGCATCGGCTTCCCCGAGTCGGTCGGCGGCAGTGGCGGTGACCTGCTCGACTCGATCATCGTGACCGAGGAGCTGATCCGCTCGGGTGGCTCGTCCGGGCTGGTGGCGGCCCTGTTCACGCACGGCATCGCGTTGCCGCACATGGTCGCGGCGGCCGGCGCTCACACCGGAGGGTCGCTGGGCGGCCGGCTCGGCGGCACCACGTCCCCGGGTGACGACGGCCTGATCGAGCGGTACGTCCGGCCGACCCTGGCCGGCACGATGATCGGCGCGCTGGCGATCACCGAACCGGACGGCGGTTCCGACGTGGCCGGCATCCGCACCACGGCCCGCCGGGACGGCGACCACTACGTGGTGAACGGGTCGAAGACGTACATCACCAGCGGGCACCGGGCCGACTTCGTGACCACCGCGGTCTGCACCGACTTTCCCGGCAGCGGCGAGCTGACCCTGCTGGTCATCGACAAGGGGCTGCCCGGGTTCACCGTGGGACGCCGGTTGGAGAAGTTGGGCTGGCACTGCTCGGACACGGCCGAGCTGTCGTTCGTCGACGTCCGGGTGCCGGTGACGAACCGGATCGGGGCGGAGAACACCGGCTTCCTGGCGATCATGCAGCACTTCGCCGCGGAGCGGTTGTCGCTGGCCACCCAGGCGTACGCGACCGCGCAGCGCTGCGTCGAGCTGGCGGTGCGCTGGTGCCGGGACCGGGAGACCTTCGGGCGTCCACTGGCCAGCCGGCAGTTGATCCGACACCGGTTGGCCGAGATGCACACGCGGGCCGAGGCCGCCCGGTCGTACGTGCACGAGGTGGCCAACCGGGTCGCCGTCGGCGAGCCGGTGGTGACCGAGGTGGCGATGGCGAAGAACGTGGCGGTGGCGGCCTGCGACTACGTCGTCGACCAGGCGTTGCAACTGCACGGCGGCTTCGGTTACCTGCGCGACGCGGAGGTGGAGCGGCACTACCGCGACTCGCGGATCCTCGGCATCGGCGGCGGCACCACCGAGATCATGAACGAGATCATCGCGAAGGGCATGGGCCTATGAGCATCCTGGACAGCGCGATCGACCCGACGGCGCCCGGGTACGCGGCGAACCGGGCTGCCCTGTCGGAGCGGTTGGCCGAACTGGATGCCGCGCTGGACCAGGCTCGGGCGGGCGGCGGCGAGAAGTACGTGTCCCGGCACCACGCACGCGGCAAGTTGCTGCCCCGGGAACGCATCGAGTTGTTGGTGGACGCGGACAGCCCGTTCCTGGAGTTGTCGCCGGTCGCCGCGTTCGGCACGGACTTCCCGGTCGGGGCCAGCGTGGTCACCGGGATCGGGGTGGTCGAGGGGGTCGAGTGCCTGATCGTCGCGAACGACCCGACGGTACGCGGCGGCGCGGTCAACCCGTGGTCGCTCGCGAAGACCCGGCGGGCCGGTGAGATCGCGCTGGCCAACCGGCTACCGATGGTCAACCTGGTCGAGTCGGCCGGGGCGGACCTGCCCACCCAGGCGGAGATCTTCATCCCCGGTGGCCGGGTGTTCCGTGACCTGACCCGGCTCTCGGCGGCGGGTATTCCCACGGTCAGCGTGGTCTTCGGCAACGCCACGGCCGGTGGCGCGTACGTGCCGGGGATGTCCGATCACGTGATCATGATTCGGGACCGGTCGCAGGTCTACCTGGCCGGACCGCCGCTGGTGAGGATGGCGACCGGCGAGGTCACCGACGACGAGTCGTTGGGTGGCGCGGAGATGCACGCCGGCACGTCCGGGCTGGCCGACCATCTCGCCGAGGACGAGCGGGACGGCATCCGGCTGGCCCGGCAGTGCGTACGCCGACTGAACTGGCGCAAGCAGGGTCCGTCGCCGCGTACGGCGGTGCCGCAGCCGCCGAAGTACGACCCGGAGGAGCTGCTCGGCATCACCAGCGCCGATCTGAAGGTGCCGTTCGACCCGCGTGAGGTGCTGGCCCGGATCCTCGACGGCAGTGAGTTCGACGAGTTCAAACCGGCGTACGGGGGCGCGTTGGTCACCGGCTGGGGCGAGCTGCACGGCTACCCGGTGGGCGTGCTGGCCAACGCCCGAGGGGTGCTGTTCAGCGAGGAGGCGCAGAAGGCGGCCCAGTTCATCCAGCTCGCGAACGCCTCCGACACTCCGTTGATCTTCCTGCAGAACACCACCGGCTACATGGTCGGCACCGAGTACGAGCAGCGCGGCATCATCAAACACGGCGCGCTGATGATCAATGCGGTGTCCAACTCGACGGTGCCCCACCTGACGGTCAACCTGGGCGCCTCGTACGGGGCCGGCAACTACGGCATGTGTGGCCGCGCGTACGAGCCGAGGTTCCTGTTCACCTGGCCGAACGCGAAGTCGGCGGTGATGGGCCCGGCGCAGCTCGCCGGGGTGCTCTCCATCGTGGCCCGGCAGGCGGCCGCCGCCCGGGGGCGCGACTACGACGAGGAGTCCGACGCGGCGATGCGGATGATGGTCGAGCAGCAGATCGAGTCGCAGTCCGGCGCGTTGTTCCTGTCCGGCCGGCTCTACGACGACGGGGTGATCGACCCCAGGGACACCCGGACCGTCCTCGGGCTCTGCCTCTCGGCGATCCACAGCGGACCCGTCAAGGGTGCCGACGGCTACGGCATCTTCCGGATGTGAGGGGTCAATCGATGATCGAACGCTTGCTCGTCGCCAACCGGGGGGAGATCGCGCGTCGGGTCTTCGCCACCTGTCGGGCGCTGGGTGTGGAGACGGTCGCCGTGCACTCGGACGCGGACGCGTCGGCACCGTTCGTCGCCGAGGCCGATCTGGCGGTCCGGCTGCCCGGGCACACTCCGGCCGAGACGTACCTGCGGGTCGACCTGATCCTGGACGCGGCCCGGCGCGCCGGCGCGGACGCGGTCCACCCCGGTTACGGGTTCCTCGCCGAGAACGCCGAGTTCGCGGCGGCGGTGACCGATGCCGGGCTGACCTGGGTCGGTCCACCGGCCAAGGTGATCGCCGCGATGGGCGACAAGCTGGCCGCGAAGTCGCTGCTGGCCGACGCGGGCGTGCCGATGCTGCCGAGCTGGACCGACGTCGACGAGGTCACCGACTTCCCGGTGTTGGTGAAGGCGTCCGCCGGTGGCGGTGGGCGGGGCATGCGGATCGTCCGGGACGCCGAGGAGCTGGCCGAGGCCGTCGCGTCCGCGCGCCGCGAGGCGGCTGCGGCGTTCGGCGACGGCACGGTCTTCATCGAGCGGTACGTCGAACGCGGCCGACACGTCGAGGTGCAGATCTTCGGCGACACGCACGGAACGGTGAACGTGCTCGGCGCCCGGGAGTGTTCGATCCAACGCCGACACCAGAAGATCATCGAGGAGGCACCGGGGGACCTCCCACCGGGGCTGCATGACCGGCTGTACGAGACGGCCATGGCGGCCGGACTGGCGGTCGGCTACGTGGGGGCCGGCACCATCGAGTTCCTGCTGGCACCGAGCGGCGAGTTCTTCTTCCTCGAGATGAACACCCGGCTCCAGGTGGAGCACCCGGTCACCGAACTGGTCACCCCGGGCGGGCTGGACCTGGTCCGGATGCAGTTGCTGGTGGCCGAGGGCGAGCCGCTGCCCGCACACCACCACTACCCCGCCAACCGCGGCTACGCGATCGAGGTGCGGCTGTGCGCCGAGGAGCCGGCGCAGGGTTGGCGACCGGCCACCGGCACCCTGCACCGCTTCGACGTGCCCGGGGTGCTTCGCGAGTTCGGCTGGTTCCAACGGGCGGGCCTGCGGCTCGACTCCGGTGTGGCGGCCGGCTCGGTGGTGGGCGTGCACTACGACTCGCTGCTCGCCAAGGTGATCGCCGTGGCACCGACCCGGTCGGAGGCTGCCCGGGCGTTGGCGGGCGCGCTGGCCCGGGCCGAGCTGCACGGGGTGGCCACCAACCGCGATCTGCTGGTCCGGGTGCTGCGCAGCCCCGAGTTCGCGGCCGGCGAGATCGACACCGGCTTCCTCGACCGGCACCCGGAGGTCTTCGCGCCGCTGCTCCCCGCCGACCAGCTCCCGGTCACCGCCCTCGCGGCGGCGCTCGCCTCGGCCGCCGGCCGTCGCGCCGCGTCCGGGGTGCTCGGCGGGCTGCCGTCAGGGTGGCGCAACGTGCCGGCAGTCCCGCAGGTCATCCGGTTCGGCGGGCCGGACGGCGAGATCGAGGTCCGCTACCGGCTGGACCGGACGGGCGGCCTCGCCGAATGGTCCACCGACCCGTCGGCCGCCGACGCCACTGTGGCACTCGTCGAGGCGACAGCGGATCGGGTGGTGCTCGACGTCGACGGGGTTCGGCGCCCGTACCGCGTACACCTCGTGGGGTCGACGGTCTTCGTGGACGGCCCGGACGGGGCGGCGAGCCTGACCGAGCTGCCGCGCCTCCCACCGCCCACCGCGGAGGTGGCGGCCGGGTCGCTGCTCGCGCCGCTGCCCGGCGCGGTGACCCGGGTGCACGTCCAGGTCGGCCAGCGGGTCGCGGCCGGCGAACCACTGCTCACGCTGGAAGCGATGAAGCTGGAACATCCCGTGCTCGCCCCGACCGACGGTGTCGTCGCCGAGCTTCCGGTGCCCGTCGGCGGTCAGGTCCGGACGGGCGCCGTGCTGGCTGTGGTCACCACCGAGGAGGACCCCCGATGACCTTCGACCTCACCCCCGAGCAGGACCAGCTACGCGACGCCGTGCGGGCGTTGGGCCGCCGCTACGGCCACGGTTACTTCGTCGAGAAGGCGAAGGCCGGCGAGCACACCACCGAACTCTGGGCCGAGGCCGGCCGGCTCGGCTACCTGGGGGTCAACATCCCCACCGAGTACGGCGGTGGGGGCGGCGGCATCACCGAGCTGGCGATCGTCTGCGAGGAGCTGGCGGCGGCCGGCTGCCCGCTGCTGCTGCTGGTGGTCTCCCCCGCCATCGCGGCGACGGTGCTGACCCGGCACGGCACCGAGGAGCAGCGCAAACGGCACCTGCCCGGTCTCGCGGACGGCTCTCAGAAAATCGTGTTCGCGATCACCGAGCCGGAGGCCGGTTCCAACTTCCACCGGCTCGGCACTGTCGCCCGCCGCGACGGTGACGGTTGGCTGCTCAACGGCCGCAAGTGCTACATCTCCGGTGTCGACGAGGCCGGTCACGTGCTGGTGGTGGCCCGCGTCGCCGTCGGTGACGGCCCAGCCGGCTCAGGGGACACGTCTCAGCAGAGACTGAAGCCGGCGCTCTTCCTGGTGCCCACCGACGTGGCCGGGTTGACCAGGTCCAAGCTGGACATGGAGATCGTGTCCCCGGAGAACCAGTTCCTGCTCTACCTGGACGACGTGCGGGTGCCTGCCGACGCGCTGCTCGGTGAGTCGCTGGACGCCGGGCTGCCGGCGCTCTTCGCCGGGCTCAACCCGGAGCGGATCACGGTGGCGGCGATGGGTGCCGGCACCGGCCGGTACGCCATCGAACGGGCCGGCGAGTACACCGCCACCCGGAAGGTCTGGGGTGGCCGGAGCATCGGCTCCCACCAGGGCGTGTCACACCCGCTCGCCCATGCCGCGGTGCAGGTGGAGCTGGCCCGCCTCATGATCCAGAAGGCGGCCACCCTCTACGACGCGGGCCGCGACCTGGAGGCCGGGGTGTCCGGCAACATGGCCAAGTACGCGGCCGGGGAGGCCGCCGCGCTCGCCGTGGACACCGCAGTCCAGGTGCTCGGCGGGGCCGGCATGACCACCGAGTACGGGGTGGCGACACTGCTCGGCGCGGTACGGGCCGGTCGAATCGCCCCGGTCAGTCGGGAGATGATCCTCAACTTCGTGGCCCAGCACGTGCTGGGCCAGGAGAAGTCCTACTGAGCCGTCGACGTCGGTGTGGTCAGGGCGCGGTGCGGCAGGCGGCGTCGATGCGGTGGACCGGGCGGACCCGTCGGCCCATGCCCTCCAGCAGGGAGTCCTCGACGTGGAAGTCGTGGATGCGCAGCTGGTGCCGGGGCAGCTCCTCCTCGCTCGGGCAGAGCACCTGCGCGCGCACCAGGTCGACCGGAACGTACCGGACCCCGCCCCGCTCCTGAAGGATCACCATGTTGACGTCGTCGGTGGTGACCACGTGCCCGCGTACGTCCTCGGTCGGGCCGCTCTCCGGACCTACGGTGGTGACCGTCAACGGCAACACCGGCGTGCTGATCACCGGCACCGCGGCCCAGACCAGCGTGGCCAGCACCGCCACCTCGGTCACCGACGCCAGGGGCCGGATCACCACGCCCGGCAGGGGCCCGGCGATGATCAGGGCCAACAGCGGAGGCACCACGATGAGCGCCAGCACCAGCCACTCGTCGCCTTGACGCATCGCGTCGCGCAGCGTGGGCAGCATCAGCCAGCCGTACCCGGCGAGCAGCGCGACGATGATCAGCAGCCGGGGCAGCACCCGCTCGTGCAGGCGCGCGGGGCTGAGTTGGAACGCGGCCACGAACGCCGGCAACAGCAACGGAAGGTAGAGCAGCGGCCAGGTGATCAGGGCGAGCAGGAAGCTCGCCAGGACCACCCAGGCCGGGGTGATGTCGGCCCAGCGGGCGAAGAGCGGACGACGACGGGTGCCCGGTGGTAGCCGGTCGGCGCTGACGGCCAGCACCGCGCCGAGCGCGAACACGGCGACCAGTCCGGTCGAGAGCAGCCGGGCCGCCGTGGTCAGGAAACCGGCGAGCAGGTTGACCGGCCCGACGTTCGCGACCAGCAACAGCGTGGTCTGGAGTTCGCCGCCGGCCTCCACACCGAGGCGGAGCACCGAGAAGATCGCCGGTACGCCCACCACGGCCGTCCAGAACGACTGGCTGGCGCGGGCCCGCCGCTCGGCCGGGTCCCACCGGACCCGCCCGGGCTCGACCTCGGCGACGACCGGCTCGGCCGGTTCGGCGACCGGCACACCGGCCGGCCACCCGACGGGGGCCGCCCCACCAGCCGCGGGCACCGGACCGTCGG
The DNA here is from genome assembly GCF_029581275.1 of Micromonospora sp. WMMD1155. Classification (NCBI taxonomy): domain Bacteria; kingdom Bacillati; phylum Actinomycetota; class Actinomycetes; order Micromonosporales; family Micromonosporaceae; genus Micromonospora; species Micromonospora sp. WMMD1155. Next base: position 3,056,430 of record NZ_CP120742.1, on the reverse strand, counting down.
TGGTCGGCGCGGCGTCGTCGTCCGGAACGGATGTGCGGGGCGGTGGGACCTGGCCGTCGCCGGCGGCGGTGGTCGCCGCGCTCACTTCGCGGGCGCCTTGTCGTCGAAGTCGACGAGCTTCGGCACCTCCAACGGTTGCGGCTGGCGTTTCTCGGCCTTCAACCACGGGCCCAGGGTCCGGTTGTACGCGGTCTGCCAGGGACTGGCCTCGCCGTCGCGCCCCTGTTCGTAACTCTTCTGCAGGAAGAACGCGACAAGGTCCCGCAGCGCGGGATCCCCGATCGGCACGCCGATGCCCAGCAACTCGCTGGTGCCGAACGGCATGTCCACGATCTCGAATTCCTTCGGGTAGCTGGCCAGGAAACCGGCGAGGATCGACTCGTCGGAGCTGACCGCGTCGTAGCGGCCCTTGCGGATGCCGTCGACGCAGTCGCCGACGTCCTTCACCACGAACGTCTTGACCTGGTGTTTCTCCAGCTCGGCCTCGGTGGTGGAGCCACCGCTGGTGCAGACCTTGTAGGCCGGGTCGCGCAGATCCTCGATGGTGCGGATGCTGTCCTTGAGGCGTACCGGCACCATCACCTCCTGGGTGGTGACGAAGTACGGCCCGGCGAAGCTGACCAGCTTCTTCCGCTCCTCGGTCATGGAGAAGCTGGAGACCACGAGGTCGACGGTGCCCCCTTGGAGCGAGGGGATCCGGTCCTCGGTGGCCACCGACACGAACTCCAGCCGTTGGTCCCCCTCGTAGCCCAGGGAGGCGGCGATGTACTTGGCGATCTCGACGTCGAAGCCGACGTGCAGGCCGTTCCGTAGGTCGCCCATCAACGGTTCGTTCGTGGCGACACCGATGCGCAGCTTGGACTGGCCGTAGATGTGCGTCTCGCGCATCTTCTCCTGCACCGAGGGCAGGTCGGGCTCCTGCCGGCTGTCACAGCCGGCGGCGGCGGCCAGGACGAGGGTGAGGGCGACGGCCAGCGTCGACGCGACCGAGCGGAGCCGGGACTGCGACCTGCCTGAGTTCATGAGCGACCTCGCTGCTGGAAGAGCCTGCGGGACACCGAGAGTAGCGGCTCTTGTCCATTGCGTGTGGACGCCGAGCGGCCATGTCGGACCGACCGGCCGATCGATGTCGATCGGCGCGGCGGTCGGCTCTGCGGTTGACAGCCGGGCTCGTCACGACATGCTGGACGGGTGAGCCGATTGCCCAGACCCGATGCGCGGACGGTGGCGGTGCTCGCGGCGCTGGGAGCTCTCGCGCCGCTGGTCATGCTGGTCATCTGGCGCCGCCAGGATCTCCTCGGCGTGGCCCTGGCACTACTCTGCGTCCTGTTGATCATGGTGGCCGGGGTCGCCGTCTCCGCCGCCCGGCAGGGCGACGCTCCGGAGCCGGTGGATCGTTCGGCGGCCGTCGGACCGCCCGAGTTGATGCCCTACGGGATCGACGCCGACACTCTCGACGCCCTCGACAGCCGGGACGCGTTGCGTGCGGTGCGTGACCGGCGACGCGGAACGAACGGGCTCAGCGGCGGCCGGTGAGCGTGGGCGCGGCGAGCGCGTCCACGCCCCGACCGGCCAGACACCGGTACGACCGGTCGACGCTGCCGTCGACCGGCGGTAGCACCTCCAGGTGCCAGCCGCTCGGCTCGGCGATCCCGGTGGTCAACCGGAACGTCGCGGCACTGCACACCTGCTGCACCGGGGCGGCGGCGATCACCTCGTCGTAGTCGGCACCGACCAGCGACACCGGCAGGATGCCCTCGGCGTACGTCTCCCAGGTGTGCCGGCCGGCGCAGGGCAGCCGGGCCGCCTCCGCGCGGTTGCCGCGGATCCGTACCGGGCCGAAGCACTCCAGCTCGGGCAGGCAGCGGGCGCCCTCGGGCAGGGCCGTCGGCGCACCGGAGCCGGTGGCGCAGCCGGGCAGGGGGCCGGTCGCCGGTGCGGCGACCTGGGTGACCGACGGGCTCGGGGTGGGCACCGCCGCCCGGTCGGCGACCCAGGCCCCGGCGGTGGCCGAGGCGGCGAGCGCGAGCACGCCCGCGCCGCCGAGGAACCAACGCCGCCAGCGCCGACCGCTGGGCACCGCCTGCTGGGTGTCCTCGATCGCCGGGCGGGGCACCGGCCGAGTGACCGCGTACGAGCCGGAGAGGGCCGCGCCGCCACTGACCGGGGCACCGCTGACGGGTGCCGACGGCGGCCCGAGGGGCAGGTTCGCGAGGAGGTCGTGCAACTCCACGGCGGAGGGACGCTCGGCGGGGTCGTTGGCCATGCCGAGGCGCAGGACCTCGATCAGCTCGTCCGGCACCCCGGGCAGCGAGGGGAGCGGCTGGTTGAACATCTCCAGCACGGTCACCAGGCTCGGGTTGCGCTCGGACTGCCAGCGGGGCGGCCGGCCGTGCATCACCGCGTAGAGGGTGGCGCAGAGCGCGTACACGTCGACGGCCGGTGACGGCGGGCTGTGGCTGAACATCTCCGGTGGCGCGTACGCCGGGGTGAGCACCTCCAGCGTGACCGAGGCGTCGCGGTGCTCGGCGAGCACCGCCAGCCCGAAGTCCGCGAGCACCGCCGAGTTGAAGTGCGAGTAGAGGATGTTGGCCGGCTTGACGTCGCGGTGCAGCACCCCGGCCGCGTGCGAGTGCGCCAACGCGTCGGCGATCTTCATGCCGAGGTCACGGGCCTCCACCGGGCCCAGCGGTGAGGTACGCATCCGTTCGGCGTACGAGCCGTCGCAGAGTTCCATGATCAGGTAGGGGTGCTGGTCGACGGTGACCCCGACGTCGAAGAGGTCGACCACGTGGGGGTGCGACGACATCCGGCCGGCTGCCCGCGCCTCGCGCAGGAAGCGGGCCTGATCCCGCTCGCTGTCCAGCGTCCGGTTCTCCACCTTGACGGCGACCTCACGACCCACCGAGATCTGGGTGGCCTGGTAGACGGTCGCGTAACCACCACGGGCAAAAACCCGCAAATCGGTCAGGCCGGGCACGATCGGAACCGGCAAGCCGCCTCTCGGGGTGTCCGTCACCGCTCGAAAATACCCAACCCGACCGATGGCTCAGCGCACCGCGTCCGCCGGAGCGGCACCGGCCGGACCGGTACCCTCCTCGGCGACCGCGGCCGACCCGGCACCGTCGGACGTGCCGACACCGCCCGCCGACCCGCCCCGGCGAGCGTCCAGGCGCAGGCCGACGGCTGTGGCGACGGCACCCAGCCCCTCCCACGCCGCCACGCCGAAGAACCGGTCCGGAGCGATGTCGGCCAGCACCGCGATGGTGAAGACGGTGAACGTGACCAGCCGGAAGACCACCGTGAACCGGTAGAACACCCGCCACTCGGTGACGGTGGCCAGCAGGTAGTAGACGCCCATGTTGAACGCCGCCATCGAGGACGCCAGCAGGAAGGTGCCGGTGTGATCGCCGACGGCACGCGTCTCCGGCACCTCGAACCCGAGCATGCGTAGCTGCGCCTCCGGCCAGAGCAGCCCGACCGTTCCCATCACCAGCGCCAACACGCCGAAGACCGCGATGGTCCAGCCCGCGATGGAACGCGGCAGCTTCATGAAGGGCCTCCCCAGGCACGGCGACGTCACCACTGTGGACCAGCAGACGGTGGTGACACGCTAGCGGCTCACCCCGATGACCACATCCCCAAAACCGGCAGAAACCCAGCCGACCCATTCGGGTTGATCAAGAGGTTTCCGTCACCGCACGGCCGTTTCCTGACGCAAACCTCTTGATCACCGGAGTCAGGGGGAGAGGCGGGCGTGCAGGGCGTCGGCGGCGGGGCGTTCGCTGCGCTGCTCGGTCGCGTACGCCAGGCGGACCGCCTCCTCCGCGCAGGACAGCGCCTCCGTCGGCTGGCCGCAGGCAGCCAGCGCCTCGGCCAGCACACTCGCCGCGATCACCTGACTGCGCACGTCCTCGGCCGGGGCGGTGACCGCCCGTCGGGCCCAGTCCAACGCCTGCTCCCGCTGACCGTGGGCGAGCAGCGCCGCCGCGTACTGGGCCATCGTCTGGCGGCGGGAGAACAGCAGCGAGGGCGCGTTCGCGGCGGCCGTGGCCACCGGGGCGAGCAGCCCCACCGCGGTCGCCGAGTCACCGGCGGCCAGGCGTGCCGTCGCCAGCAGCACCCGAGGCGCCACCTGCGCCGGGGCCTGCGGGTTGTGCGGCTCCACTGTGGTCAGCACCGAACGGGCCATCTGCTCGGCGGTCTCACAGTCGCCCAGGTCCAACGCCACGAACCCGCGAAGCGTGCCGGCCATCCCGGTGAGCAGCGGGTGCGAGGTGCGCTCGGCGTACGCCAGGGCGTCGGTGAGCAGGTCCGCCGCGTGCTCCGGCTCGCCCAGCCCTCGCGCCACCACAGCGCGGACCACCAGCGCGAACCCCCGCCCCCAGTCGTCGGACGCGGCGGCGAACTCCCGGTACGCCCGCCGGGCCTCCCGGTCCGCCTCGGCCAGGTCACCCAGCTCGGCGGTGGCGAACGCGGCCACCGCGCGCAGCGTGCCCACCGCCCACGCCTCGCCGACCCGCTCCCCGAAGGGCAGGAACACCTGCGCCATCCGGCACGCCTCGCGCAACCGACCGGCGAGCAGTCGGGCGAACGCCGTGGTGCCACGCAGCCACGCCCGCCCGTACGGGTCCTTCAGCTCGGCGAAGAGCCGGGCGGCCCGACCGAGCACGGCGTCGGTGCCGGCGAAGTCACCCCGGGTGGTGGTGACCCATGCCAGGTTCTGCAGCGACCACGCCTGCCCACGCCGGTCCTGCGCGCCGAGGCTGACCTGGTACGCGGCAGCCAACCGGCTGCTCGCCTGGCTCAGCCGTCCGGCCACGAAGTCGGCCATCCCGAGTCGACGCATCGCGGTGGCGCGTTGGACGGGCAGGCCGCCCGCGGTGGCCACCTGCAACGCCTCCTGCCAGGCGGTCATCGCCCGACCCTGATCCCCCAGGGTCTCCTGGGCCTGCCCCGCGAGCAGCAGGGCACCCACCCGGGTGGCCTCGTCGCCCGCGTTCGCGGCGATCTTCTCGGCGTACGCCAACGCGTCGGCGACCCGGCCGACCTGGAGCAGCGCTCGGGCGTGCACCACCCGATCGGCCGCCGGCACCCCGTCGCGGGCCAGCTCGGTGGCGCGCTCGGCGTACTCGACGGCCAGCACCGGCTCACCGGCGGACAGCGACCGGCGGGCGGCCCGGCCGAGCGCGGCGACGCCGAGCGGCACCACCGCGCGGGCCGGCGCGTCCGGGCGCAGCTTCACCGCGTCGGCGAGCGTCGCGGCCCGCTCGACGTGCGTCGCCACGAAGTCGTCCCGGGCCTCGTCGGTGAACCCGCCCGGCCCGGCGGGGGCGGCCTCGTCCGTCGGCGCCGCCCAGCGGGCCAGTGCGGCGTGCCGCTCGGCCAGCTCCGCCTTGCTCACCCCGGCGTACGCCGCCTCCCGCATCAGCGGGGTCGCGAACGAGTAGCCGCTGCGGGAGCGGTGCAGCATCCGGCGTTGCAGCAACTCCTCGACGGCCCGGTCGAGTTCCACGGCGACCACGGCCGACGGTCGACCGTCGCGGCCGGCACGCTGCTCGCGCATCGCCTCCAACGCGCCGTTCGGCACCGTGTCCCCGATCACCGCGGCGTCACGCAGCACCGAACGGGCATCCGGTGGCAGGGCGTCGATCCGGGCGGCGAGGACGGCGGCGAGGTCCCGGGAGAGCAGACGGCTACCCAGCGAACCGGGCACCAGCCGCCAACTGGCCGACGCGCTCTGATCGCCGGTGCCGGGGCGTTCCCCCGACCCGCGGACGCCCCGCCCGGACTCCGTGGTGAGCGCCCCCCGCTCGATCAGCAGGGTGACCAACTCGGCCAGGTAGAAGGGGTTGCCCTGCGCGGTGGCGAGCAGCCGGTCCGTGTCGGCCTGGGGCAGCTTGCCACCGGACAGGTAGCTGGTGAGCAGCCGTGCCGCGTCGGCACCGCGCAGCGGCGGCAGGGAGTGCACCTCGGCGTCCGCGACCCGGGTCAGCGCCCCGGCGGTACGCACCAGCTCCGGCCGACCGAGCAGCAGCACCAGGACCGGGCCGGTGAGCCGGGACAGGGTCATCCCGAGGGCACTGATCGTCTCGGCGGTGGCGTCGTGCAGGTCGTCCACCACGATCACCAGCGGCGCCTCCGAGGCGAGGCCGCTGAGCAGGTCGGCGACCGCGTTCGGCACCGTCTCCGCGTCCGCGGCCGGGACGCCCGACCCACCCCACTCCCCGGTGTCGGTGCCGGGGTGGGCGGGCAGTTCGCCGTAGCCGAGCAGGGCGAGCAGTTGCTCGGCGGCGATCGGCGCGGTCTCGCCGCCGGAGCGGGCGAGTCGCTGCCCGAGCCGCCGCAGTCGCTCCTCCACGGCCGGTCGGGTCAGCGCGGTGGCCGCGTCACTGGGCAGGCCGACGGCGGCACGCACCAGGTCGGCCAGGGGCGCGAGCCGACGTCGCTCACCGAACGCGGCGCACCGCACCGAGAGCACCCGAGCGCCGGTGTGCGCCGCGTACCGGCCGGGGCCGACGTCGTACCCGGCGGCGAGGCGCTCGACCTCCGCGGCGAACCGGGACTTGCCGATGCCCGCCTCGGCGGTCATCAGCAGCACCCGCGGGTCCCCCTGGTCGATCACCTCGGCGAGCCGACCGGCGACCCGACCGATCTCCGTCTCCCGGCCGACGTACGGTGCCTCGTCGCCGAGCCCCGACCGGGTGCCCGGCGCGTCCAGGAGACCGAGCAGCTCGTACGCCTCGACCGGTTCCCGCTTGCCCTTGAGCCGCAGCGGGCGCAGCGCCCGCCAGGACGACACGTGCCGGGTCGCGGCGGCGGTGCGCCCTCCGGCGTACACCGCGCCGACGGCGGCGGCGTCGGCCAGCCGGGCGGCGGTGTTCACGGTGTCGCCGATGACCGTGTACTCGATGGCGGCCTGGATGCCCGCGATGACGTCACCGGTGTTCAAGCCGACGCGCAGTCCGAGCGGCGCGCCGCCGCCCCGTTCGTCGTCGAGCACCCGGCGGACGGCCCGCTGCATGGACAGGGCGGCCCGAACCGCGCGTTCGGCGTCGTCCTCGTGCGCCACCGGAGCGCCGAAGACCGCCATGATCCCGTCGCCGGTGAGCTTGTCGACATGCCCGCCGAACGTCTTCACCGCACCGGCCAGCGCGGCGAGCACCCGGTCGGTGACCGCGCCGACCCGTTCCGGGTCGAGGTCCTCGGACCAGGAGGTGAACTCGGAGAGGTCACCGAAGAGCACGGTGACCACCCGGCGCTCGGCCGCCGGCAACGTGGCGGCGGCCGGCAACGCGGCACCGCAGTTGTGGCAGAACCGCGCGCCGGGAACGGCGACGGTTCCACACACGGGGCAGGTCACATGTGCTCCAACCCACTGACCCCGGGCGCGGATTCCCCGGGGTCGACACCCAGATATTCGAGTTGGGCGCGGACCGACCACTCGGCCGCCCACCAGAGCGAGCGGTCCACGTCCGCGTAGACCGCCGCCACCACGTCGGCGGGCGTGCTTGCTCCGGCGGCGACCGCGGCCCGGACCTGGTCGAGCCGCGCCCGGCGGTGCGCGAGGTAGAAGTCGGCGGCGGCGGCGCAGTCGGCGAGCGCGGGACCGTGGCCCGGCAGGGCCGGGATCCGCCGGTACGCGGACAGCAGCTCCAGGCTCTTCAGGTAGTCGCCGAGGTGCCCGTCGGGGTGGGCGACCACGGTGGTGCCCCGACCGAGGATGGTGTCACCGGTGAGCACCACCCGCTCGTCGCCGTGCTCGACCAGGAAGCAGACCGAGTCGGCGGTGTGCCCGGGGGTGCCCAGCAGGCGGATCTCCAGGCCGAAGCCGCCGAGGTCTTCATCCGGCTCGGTCAGCGGCTCGCCGCCGATGGTGTGCGCCGGGTCGGCCGCGAGGACGTGCACGCCGCCGAGTAGTCCGCTCAACCGTGCGGCACCCTCGGTGTGGTCCGGGTGGCCGTGGGTGATCAGGATCAGCCCGATGGGCCCGTGTTCGGCGATGCGGGTCAGGTGCCCCTCGTCCGCCGGCCCGGGGTCGACCACGATGGCCTGCTCGCCGGCCGGGGCGCGCAGCACCCAGGTGTTGGTGCCGTCGAGGGTCATCGGCCCGGGGTTCGGCGCACGCAGCAACGTCACCCAGGTCGGCAGCTCGTCGGCGAGCGCCGCCGCCGGCGCCGTCACGTGCCCGCTCATGGCTGCGATCGTACGACCCCGCCCGCCACACCCCACGATCTTGCCCGGCGAACCGGAAGGAAGGGCCGCGAAAAGGGCCCTTCCTTCCGACGGATCGCGGATGACGCCGACGCGTCAGGCGACCTCGACGATCAACTCGATCTCCACCGGGGCGTCGAGGGGCAGTTCGGCCACACCGACGGCGCTGCGGGCGTGGCGACCGGCCTCGCCGAAGACGGTGCCGAAGAGGTCGGAGGCACCGTTGATCACCGCGGGCTGACCGGTGAAGCCGGGCGCGGAGGCCACGAAACCGGTCACCTTGACCACCTTGACCACGTTCTCCAGGCCGACGAGGGAGTCGACAGCGGCCAACGCGTTGAGCCCGCAGCGCTGCGCCAGATCCTTCGCCTGCTCGGCGGAGATCCCGGCGCCGACCTTGCCGGTCGCGAGCAGTTTGCCCTCGGCGATCGGCAACTGGCCGGAGACGTAGACGTGCTGCCCGGACTGCACGGCCGGCACGTAGCTGGCCACCGGCGGCACGACCTCGGGCAGTTCGAAGCCCAGCTCGGCGAGCTTCGCGTGCGGACCGTTGCTCACCGCGTCACCTCGGGAATCCGTTGCGCCGCGCTCACGCCTTGGGCCGCTTCAGGTAGGCGACCAGCTGGTCCGGGTTGGGCCCGGGGACCACGGCGACGAGCTCCCACCCGTCCTCGCCCCAGTTGTCGAGGATCTGCTTGGTCGCGTGGACCAGCAGCGGGACCGTGGAGTATTCCCACTTCTGCATCGCTGAAGCGCTCCCTCTCGGTGCGGAATTGTTCGAGGGACAGCCTACGGTCCGCCGGCCGGGCGGGACGCGGGACGCTGCTCCGGCGCGGCCGGCACCTCCCCACAGAGGCCCTCGTGCTCGTACCCCTGGGGGCAGCGGGACCGGTCGGGCAGCAGCAGGTCGCAGAAGACCCGGTGCCTGTTGTTCTGGTCGTCGGCGTTGGACACGGTGGTCTCGCCGGCGTCCAGCTCGGGCAGGAAGCCCAGGGACACCGCGACCCGGCCGGCCAGCACGGTCGCCGCCGCCAGACTCGGCACGCGGATCGGCAGGTGGATGACGTACCCCGGCTCGTCGTCGTCGCGGGCCCGCTCGGCGGGGCGGCTCGGCGTCCGGGCGGTCTCCGTCTGCTCCGACATCCGGCGGTACGACCGTTCGTTGACCGGCTGACCGCCGACCGGCCCCCCGCCGGTCTCGACCACGGATCCGGGCCGTCGCGGCCGATCGTTGGTCGGGAACTGGGTGCGAGGGCTGTTGTCCGCGTCGCGCATGCAGTGCCTCCGGTCGTACCTCTCGGATCATGCTTCCGGCCCGGGCCCATTCGTCCGTTCCGGCCCCCGCACCGGGACGAAGGTAGGTCGATGGCCCCGGTCCCGCCAACAGGACGCGCACAACCAGTCATTAACAGTCACATATGCGACAGATCGCCAATGGGGGCAGTCGATGTCGCTGTCGGCCCATCCGACCGGACGCCCGCTCGGTATGGCAGGGCGACGCCGAATCGGTAATCGACAGTTACCCTTCCGGTCGGACGGTCGCGCAGCGCCCGGCCGCCCGCTCGATCACGCTCGACGCCCTGGGTGGCGGCGGGCGTCGCACCCCCGAGGGAACGACGATGACCCAACCGCCCAGCGGCGACCAGGCCGGCCCGACCGCCCACCCTTCGGCCCACCCGGAGCCCGCCGGCCAGTCGGGCCCTCCGGCCATCCCCGGCCAGACAGCCCCCGCCGCACCGTCCGGGCGACTCGCCCTCCCCGCGGCCTCCGCCCAGCCGGCGCTCCCCGCCGCCCCCGCCCAGGCAGGTGACGTCGGGCAACCGGAACGCCCGGTCGGACCGACCCCGGCTGCGGCTCCGCCCGGGTCGGGCACCGCGGAGATCCCACCACCCCCGCCGGGATATCCGCCGTACCAGGGCACCGGCGCGCCGAAGAAGAAGAACGGCCTGCTGATCGCGGCGATCGCACTGGTCGTGATCATGGTGCTCTGCGTGGGCGGTGGTGTGGTGGCGTTCCTGACCCTGCGCGACGCCGAGACCGGCGAAGGCGCCAAGGAGCCGGCGGTCGCGGTCGACGAGTTCCTCACCGCGGTCTACAAGGACCGTGACGCCACCAAGGCGGCCAGCCGGGTCTGCGCGGCCTCCCGCGACGACGAGAAGATCGCCGCGAAGGTCGCCGAGGTGCAGAAGTACGCCTCCGCGCACCAGAACCCCCGCTTCCGGTGGACCACCCCGAAGGTGGACAACCAGACCGGCGACCGGGCCACGGTCTCCACCCGGGTCACCATGACCACCTCCGATGAGAAGGTGGCTGACCAGGACCTACGTTTCACAGTGGTGCAGAAGACGGGTTGGTGGGTCTGCGAGGTCGCGTGACCGCCGACCCTGGATAGGCTCGACGGGTGTGTGCAGCTGAGCGGCCGACCGAACCGGCCGGTACGGGATGGTCCGCCCGCCTTCACGTGGTGACCGGCAAGGGCGGCACCGGCAAGACCAGCGTCGCGGCGGCCCTGGCCCTCGCGCTCGCCGCCGGTGGTCGGCGCACCCTGCTGGTCGAGGTCGAGGGGCGGCAGGGCATCGCCCAACTGTTCGGCATCGACCCGCTGCCCTACGAGGAGCGGCACCTCGCCGACGCACCGGACGGCGGTGAGGTGCGCGCCCTCGCGGTGGACGCCGAGGAGGCGTTGCTCGAGTACCTCGACATGTTCTACAAGCTGGGCGCGGCCGGCCGGGCGCTGCGCAAGCTCGGCGCCATCGACTTCGCCACCACCATCGCGCCGGGCCTCCGGGACGTGCTGCTCACCGGCAAGGTGAAGGAGGCGACCACCCGCACCTCCGGGCAGCGCCGCGCGTACGACGCGGTGGTGTTGGACGCCCCGCCGACCGGACGGATCGGCCGTTTCCTCAACGTGACGGCGGAGACCGCCCGGCTGGCCAAGGTGGGCCCGATCAAGACCCAGAGCGAGGGCGTCTCAGCGCTGCTGCGCTCCCCGATGACCGCGGTGCACGTCGTCACGCTGCTGGAGGAGATGCCGGTACAGGAGACGGTGGACGCCATCGCGGACCTGACCTCGCTCGGCTTCGGCGTCGGGAAGGTGATCGTCAACGGCGCTCGGCCCCGACTGCCCGCCGGTCCGGCGCTCACCGCCGCCGAGCTGCGACGCGGGTTGGTCGCCGCCGGGTTGCCTGCCGACCGGGACATCGTGGCCGGTTTGCACGACGAGGCCCGGGACCAGCTCATCCGGCGCGAACTGGAGGATTCGCTCCGCGCCGACCTGGTGGAGTTGGGGCTGCCGATGATCGAGCTGCCGTTGCTGCCCGACGGGGTGGACCGGGCGGGCCTGATGACCCTGGCCCGAGCCCTCGTCAGCGCCGATTGACTCACACCTGAGCTCAGCACCGGCGCGTGGACCCACGCGGCCCGATACGCTCGATTGGTGCCTTCCGAAGACGCGGCGCCGCGGCTGGACGTCGACCAGATCCTCGCCGACCCCGGCGTACGGATCGTCGTGTGCTGCGGTGCCGGCGGGGTGGGGAAGACGACCACCGCCGCGGCGCTGGCACTGCGGGCTGCCGAGCAGCACGGCCGGCGCACCGTGGTGCTCACCATCGACCCGGCTCGCCGGCTGGCGCAGTCGCTGGGCCTGACCGAGTTGGACAACACCCCTCGTCAGGTCAAGGGCATCGACGTCGAGAGCAGCGGCGGCGAGTTGCACGCCATGATGCTGGACATGAAGCGCACCTTCGACGACGTGGTGCTGCAGCACACCGATCCGGCGAAGGCCGCGGAGATCTTCGCGAACCCGTTCTACCAGGCAATGAGCTCGACCTTCGCCGGCACGCAGGAGTACATGGCGATGGAGAAGTTGGGTCAGCTGCACGCCCGGGGCGAGTGGGACCTGATCGTCGTGGACACCCCACCGTCCCGCTCGGCACTGGATTTCCTGGACGCGCCGGCCCGACTCTCCCGCTTCCTCGACGGCCGGATGCTGCGACTGCTGCTGGCCCCGGCGCGCAGCGGCGGTCGGAGCATGTTCAGCCTGGTCACGGCCTCGTTCGGGATGTTCTCGAAGGTGGTGCAGAAGGTGCTCGGCGCACAACTGCTCACCGACCTGTCCGGCTTCGTGGCCGCCCTGGACTCGATGTTCGGCGGTTTCCGGCAGCGCGCGGAGCAGACGTACCGCATCCTTCAGGCGCGGGAGACGGCCTTCCTGCTGGTCGCGGCCCCGGAGCCGGACGCGGTCCGGGAGGCCGCCTACTTCGCGGGCCGTCTGCGTGACGAGCGGATGCCGCTCGCCGGCCTGGTGCTCAACCGGGTGCACCGACCGGCGGTGCCGGAGTTGGACGCCGAGCAGAGCCGGGTCGCCGCCGAGCGGCTGACCGAGCTGGGTGGGCACGAGGCCACCGCCGACCTGTTGCGGGCCCACGCGGCGCTGGCCCGCCAGGCGGTACGCGAGCAGCAGGTCGCCGCGCGCTTCACCGAGGCGTTCCCGGCGGTGCCGGCGGTGTCGGTGACGGCTCAGCCCGCCGACGTACACGACGTCGACGGGCTGCGGACGATCGGCGCGGCGATCAGCCGGCCGTGACCGGCTTCAGTTGGTCGCGCTGACCAGGATCTTGTCCTTGCCGGTCTTGTCCTTGCTGTTCTTCTTCATCGCGGCCTCGAACATCTTGCGCCAGCTCGTCACCTGCGGGTGACGACGCAGCAGCGCCCGCCGTTCGCGTTCGGTCATGCCACCCCACACACCGAACTCGATCCGGTTGTCCAGCGCGTCGGCCAGGCACTCGTACCGAACTGGGCAGCTCCGGCAGATCCGCTTCGCCACGTTCTGTTCGGCGCCCTGTACGAACAACGCGTCCGGGTCCCCGTTCTGACATGCCGCCAGCGACGGCCAGTCAGTGATCATGCCCATGTGTACACGTCCCCCCTTGCAGTACCTACCGACCTCGTCGATGCACGTCAGCCGGCAATTCCCCCCGGTCGCCCGGCCTACCTTCCCCAAGGCGGCGCGGACGACATGTGGCTCTGTCGCCGCCCCCATCATGCTCTGTAGTCGACCGATTACGCAACGTTGTCGGCGAAATCCATCATTCCGGACACTCCCGGCTTCCCGGGCCTTCGACCGCCGGTTACCCCGCACAGGTCAGCGATAACGCTGCGCCGCCTCCTCGATTCGGAGGAGACTCACGCCAGGTCACACGCAACCAAGCACCGGGGGTCGTGCGTTTAGCACAACGAGGGCAGCGCGCGCAGGAAATGGGGAAAGAACGCCCCAGCGCCCCTCGTTCCCTACTCGCGTACCCTGTCGAGGTGACCTGGATGCGGAAACGTGACCACAATGTGCTGACCAACGCCGCATCGCTACTCGTGTGTGGCCTGTTGGCCGGCGTGGTGGTCGCTGCGGCGGCCTTCCCCGCGGTGGCGATGTCCGGCTTGGCCGCGAAGGCCGGAGCCGAGACATTCGGCGCCCTGCCCACGGAGCTGACCGTGGCCCGCGCGCCACAGATCAGCTATCTGTTGGCCTCGGACGGCAAGACACCGCTCGCGACGATGTACGACGAGAACCGGCGCGACGTGAAGCTCGCCGACATCTCGCCGTACATGCAGAAGGCCATCATCGCGGCCGAGGACCACGACTTCTACAAGCACAACGGCGTCGACATCAACGGTGTCGCCCGCGCGTTCGTCAACAACCAGAACGAGGGTGCCGGCCGGCAGGGCGCCTCGACGCTGACGATGCAGTACGTCCGGCTGGCCATCGCCTACTCGGCCACCCACCCGGCCGACGTGGTGGCGGCGACCGAGGACACCAGCGCCCGCAAGCTCCGCGAGATGCGGCTGGCTCTGCAGGTCGACAAGGAGTTCTCCAAGGACGAGATCCTCACCCGCTACCTCAACCTCGCCTCGTTCGGCAACGGCGCGTACGGCATCTTCGCCGCCAGCCAGGTCTACTTCGGCAAGCCGCCGAGCAAGCTCAAGATCGAGGAAGCGGCGCTGCTGGCCGGCATGGTCAAGGCACCGACGACGAACGACCCGACCACCAAGGCCGGCTACCCGCTCGCCCTGGAGCGGCGCGACTACGTCATCGACAACATGGTCGAGATCAAGGCCATCACGCAGCAGGAGGCCGACGCCGCCAAGGCCGTCAAGCTCGAGGTGAAGGACAAGCGCACCCCGAACGGCTGTGTCTCCGCCAACGTCAACAGCTGGGGCTTCTTCTGTGACTACTTCTACCGCTGGTGGATGGATCAGGAGACGTTCGGCTCGACCACGTACGACCGCGAGCGTCGTCTGAAGAGCGGCGGCTACACCGTCGTCACCTCGATCGACGTCCAGGCGCAGAGGGCAGCGGACAAGGCGGTCCGCAAGGCCAAGAGCGAGAACAGCAAGGAAGCCGCCATGGTCGCGGTGGTCGAGCCCGGCACCGGCCGGGTCCGGGCGCTCGCGGTCAACAGGCAGTTCAAGCTGGACGACCCGAAGAACCCGAAGAACAAGATCTCCAGCGACCCGGCGAAGAGCAAGAGGAAGATCCGGGGCAACTACCCGGCGACGGTGAACCCGCTGCTCACCGGCGGCGACGGCATCACCGGCTACCAAGCCGGGTCGACGTTCAAGATGTTCACCATCGTGGCGGCGCTGGAGAAGGGCATCCCGCTCAGCTACAGCATCAACGCGCCGAAGCAGTTCAAGTCGGAATACATCATCCGGCCCGGCCCGGCGGCCTGCCCGGGGACCAGCTTCTACTGCCCCACCAACTCCACCGACAGCATGGCCGGCCCGCACAACATGTGGAGCGCGTTCGGCCGCTCGGTCAACACCTACTTCGTGCCACTGCAGCAGCAGGTCGGTGCGGAGAACGTGGTCAAGGCCGCGAAGCGGCTGGGCATCAACTTCCGGTCCCAGGAGGACCTGGACCTGGAGAAGGGTGCGCACCAGTGGGGCGCGTTCACCCTGGGCGTCTCGCAGACCACCCCGCTCGACCTGGCCAACGCCTACGCCACCCTCGCCGCGGACGGTAAGTACTGCGAACCGATCCCGGTGCAGGAGATCCGCGACCCGGAGGGCAACAAACTGGACATCGCCAACCCGCGTTGCGAGAAGCGGTTCAGCACCGACGTGGCCCGCGCCGCCGTGGACGCCGCCCGCTGCCCGGTCGGTGACAAGTCGTCGTCCTCGAAGTGCACGGGTGCCACCGCCCCCAACGTCCGCGGCGACGTCGGTTACCCGGTGGCCGGCAAGTCCGGCACCACCGACTCGGAGAAGACCGCCGCCCTGGTCGCGATGACCAAGCAGTACTCGGTTGCCGGCATCATGGCCGACCCGGACTGGCCGCAGACGAACGTCAAGATGAAGCACGCGGAGAAGGACGGCATCAACCCGCCGGTGTGGGAGACGCTGCGGGACGCCATGAAGGGCAAGCCGAAGATCAACTTCGAGCCGCCCGGCCAGAAGATCTCCGAGGGCGACCAGCGCAGCATCCCCGAAGTGAAGTGCATCTCGGTGGAGCAGGCGAAGTCCCGGCTCAAGGGCGCCGGCTTCGAACCGGTCGTCTCCAGCGCGAAGGTCCCCTCCTCGTGCAAGGCCGGCGAGGCCGCCGGCACCAGCCCGGACGGTCGCACGATCAAGGGCGGGCTGGTCAGCATCCAGGTCAGCAGCGGCAGCGGCGCGCCGGGCAACACCGACGGCACGCCGGGCAACCCGCCCGGCAACCAGCCCGGCCGACCCGGCAACGGCCGTCCCGGCGGCTGAGCCGACGAGTAGGACACGAACGGGCGGGCACCCTCCTCGGGTGCCCGCCCGTTCGTCTGTCCGGCCGGTCATGGCCGGCGCTGGTCCCGCTGGTGTCAGAGACCGAGCTGTCGGCGTACCTCCGCGGCCACCCGACCGCCCTCGGCCCGACCCGCCACCGCGGCCTGGGCCGCCTTCATCGCCGGGCCCATCTGGCTCTTACCGGTGAAGCCGCCCGCGGCGAGCGCCCCCGACACCAGCTCGGCCAGCTCGGCGTCCGGGAGCTGCTTGGGCAGGTAACGGTCCAGCACCTCACCCTCGGCGGTCTCCTTCGCGGCCTGCTCGGCGCGACCGGCGTCGGCGAACGCGGTGGCGGCCTCCCGGCGCTTCTTGGCCTCCTTGGTCAGCACCGCGAGCACCTCGTCGTCGGTGAGGTCGCGCTTGGCCTTGCCGGCGACCTCCGCATTGCCGACGGCGGCCAGGGCCATCCGCAGTGTGGAGGTGGTCAGCTCGTCGCGCGCCTTGAGCGCGGAACGCATGTCGGCGGTGAGGCGGTCCTTCAGCGTGCTCATGGACGGTCAAACTACCCTGAACGCCATGCGAAAGCGCACACTATTCCGGCTTGCCGCCGGAACCGCCACGGTCGGCGCGGCCACCCTCGCGTACGCGTCGCTCGTCGAGCGCAACATGTTCACCCTGCGGCGGTACGACGTGCCGGTGCTCCCGGCCGACGCGGAGCCGCTGCGTGTGCTGCACCTGTCCGACCTGCACATGATGCCCGACCAGGCACGCAAGCAGCGCTGGGTGGCGTCGCTGGCCGCCCTGGACCCCGACCTGGTGGTGGTCACCGGCGACAACATGGCCCACCCGGGCGCGGTGCCCGGGGTGCTGCGGGCCCTCCAGCCGCTGCTGGACTTCCCCGGAGCGTTCGTCTTCGGTTCCAACGACTACACCGGCCCGGTGTTGAAGAACCCGTTCACCTACTTCCTGCCCGACCGGGAGTACACCGAGGGTGTCGAGCTGCCCTACGAGGAACTGCGCCAGGTCTTCACCGGCGCCGGATGGGTCGACCTCAACAACGCCCGGACCATGCTGAAGGCCGGCGGTCGGCAGGTGGACCTGGTCGGGGTCGACGACCCCCACATCGACCGGGACGACTACCCGTCCGTAGCCGGCGCGGTCTCGTCCTCCACCGACCTGTCCATCGCCGTTACGCACTCCCCCGAGCCACGGGTGCTCGACCAGATGGCCGCCGACAGCTTCGGCCTGCTGCTGGCCGGGCACACCCACGGCGGTCAGGTCTGCGTACCGGGCTACGGGGCCCTGGTGACCAACTGCGGCCTGCCCCGCTCGATGGCGCGCGGCCTGCACCGGTGGCCGGGCTCGGACTCCTGGCTGCACGTCTCCGCCGGCCTCGGCACCCACCCCACCGCCCCGGTCCGCTTCGCCTGCCCCCCGGAGGCCAGCATCCTGACCCTCATCCCCCGCTGACCCGCGCTCGCCCGGGGCGCGCCGCGCTCGCCCGGGGCGCGCCGCGCTCGCCCGGGGCGCGCCGCGCTCGCCCGGGGCGCGCCGCGCTCGTCCGGGGCGCGCCGCGCTCGTCCGGGGCGCGCCGCGCTTGATCCGCGCAACATCGGGGATGTTGCTGCCTCAGGACGCGCCGAGGCAGCAACATCGGTGAAGTTGTGCGGATCTTGGTCGCTCCGGCGGGGTGTTCCGGGCGGCGGGGGTACCGAGTTTGACCATCGGACCGGGTGGGCTACTATTTGTCGGCACGCCTCGGGGTGTGGCGCAGCTTGGTAGCGCGCTTCGTTCGGGACGAAGAGGTCGTCGGTTCGAATCCGGCCACCCCGACCAGAGGCAAGAGGGCACATCCGATCCATGGATGTGCCCTCTCAGCATTTCAACGGAGCCCGGCCCGGCAGCCCGCGCCCGGCTGGCCGAGCCGCGCCTTTCGGGATGCGCACCGGCTCTACGCAGCCAATATAGGTGTTTCTACCGATCCCCGGAGGTGCTGCCACACCTAGCGTCGGTGGCACGACGAGCCGTCCGAGGGAGACCACCGATGACCACCACACTCGACTTCACCGCCGTCAAGGCACGCCAGCAGGTGACCTGGGCCAGTGGCGACTACGGGGCTGTCGCCGCCCTCATCCACCCGATCTCCGAGTTGCTGGTGACCGCGGCCGACGGCGCGTTCGACGCGGTGCTCTCCGTCGTCGGCGTGATGTTCGCTCCGCACCAGGAGCGGGCGGCGGCCGAGTTGGTCCGGGTCTGCCGGCCCGGAGGCACCGTGGCTCTGGCGTCGTGGACGCCGCAGGGTTTCATCGGCGAGCTGTTCCGCACGGTGGGGCGGCATGTGCCGCCACCGGCGGGGCTGCGCCCGCCGGTGCAGTGGGGCGACGAGGGCCGGGTCCGCGAGTTGCTCGGCGGGGCCGTGGGCGACATTCGGGCGGTACGCCGGGAGTTCGTCTTCCGCTTCGGTACGCCTGAGGAGTTCGCCCTCTTCTTCCGGGCCAACTACGGTCCGACCCTGAAGGCCTTCGAGGCGCTGCCCGAGGCACGCCGACCGGAGCTGCACGCGGACCTGGTGGAGCTGGCCCGCACCCACAACCGGTCCACCGACGGCACGGTCCGCATCCCGGCGGAATACCTGGAGGTCATGGCGCGGCGTATCGCCGACCCGGCCTGACCTGTTGGAACGGTGGCGGCCACACACCGGTCTGGCCGCCACCCCCGGTCAGTCCTGTCGTTCGGTGCGCTCGATCTCGGCGAACGCCGCCGCCAGGTAGCCGTTCAACGGCGCACCGGTCGCCGCCAGCAGGTCCGCCACCAACAGTGGAGCGTGCCGGGCCAGTGCGGACGCGTCCGGTGGCGACTCGTCGCCCTCGGGGTCGTACACGCCCAGGGCGCCGGCCAGCAGGACGAGCACCACGTGCGGGTCGACGTCCGAGCGCCACCGCGTCGCCCCCTGCACGCAGCGGGTCAACACCTGGCGTACGTCGTCGCCGGTCACCCCCTCCGGATGGCTCTCCTCCAGCAGCAGCCGGACCACCGCGCCGAGCACCAGGCCGGAGCGGTCGTCCGCGGCGAGCCCAGAGACAGCCTCGTCGTACGCCTGCCCGTCCCGTTCCTGGGCGGCGGCCACCGCTGCGGTGGCGGTCACCGCGATGCCGCGGGCGGTAGCGGGCAGATGTCGCCAGGTGCCGGTCATCGGGCCAGCATCGCAGACCCGCCGGACACCGTACGATTGATCACCCGTCGGCCGCGACGACAGCCTGGAACGACCTAAACGAGTCGCGTGCTGTCGCACCCGACGAACAGAATGCCGGTCATGCTGCGTCGTGCCCTGCCCCGCCGCCCGGAAGCCCGCCGGATCCTCGTCGGCACCCTGCTGTCGGCGATCGGGCGCGGCCTGACCCTACCGTTCCTGTTCATTTACCTGACCGACGTACGCGGGCTCACCGACGCTCGCGCCGGGCTCGTGATCGGGTGGTACGGCGCGGTCACCCTGGCCCTCTCGCCGTTGGGAGGGACGCTGATCGACCGGTTCGGCGCGCGTCGGGTGGTGGTGCCCTGCCTGCTGATCGAGGCGGTCGGCACCGGCTCGCTCGCGCTGGTCGACTCGACCGGGTCTGCCCTGCTGGTGATGACGGTGGTCGCCGTCGGCAGCTCGGCGATCTGGTCCGGGCAGAACACGATCCTCGCCTCGTTGACCGACGACGGTGAGCGGCAACGCGTCTTCGGGTTGAACTTCGCCCTGCTCAACCTCGGCATCGGCATCGGTGGCATGACCTCCGGCGCGATCGTCGACACCGCCCGACCCGGCACCTTCCAGACGATCTACCTGCTGGACGCGGTGACCTACCTGATGCCGGCGATCATCCTGCTCACCCTGCCCGGGGTCGGCCACCGCCTCGGCAGCCGCACCGGCGTCGACCAGCCGTCGCCCGGTGGCTACCTCACCGTGCTGCGCGACCGCCCGTTCCGCCGGCTGGTGATCTTCGGACTGATCCTCACCACCTGCGGGTACGCGCAGATCGAGGTGGGCTTCGCCGCGTACGCGGTGCGGGTGGCCGAGGTGGAGACCCGAGTGGTCGCGTGGGCGCTGGCCGCCAATACGGTCATGATCGTGCTCGCCCAACTACTGGTGATCCGGCGGATCGAGGGGCGTAGCCGCACCCGGGCGCTTGCGGTGGTGGGTGCGGTGTTCGCCACCGCCTGGCTGGTCCTCGGCGCGGCCGGCCTGGTCAGCGGTGAGAACGCGCTGCTGGCCGCACTCTGCGTGGTGGCCTGCTCGGCGATCTTCGGCTTCGGCGAGACGATGCTGTCACCGGTCATGCCCGCCCTGACCAACGCGCTGGCCACCGACGAGCTGCGCGGCCGGTACAACGCGATGAGTTCGATGATCTTCGGCATCAGCGGGGTGATCGGCCCGGTGACCGCCGGCCCGCTCATCGGTGCCGCCGACGGCAAGGTCTGGGTGGCGACAGTGGTCGGCGGCTGCCTGGTCGCCTCCCTGGTCGCCCTGTCGCTGCGCCGACTGCTCAGCGCGGATCAGGACGGCCGACTTACGCCGACCGTCACCTCCCCCGAACCGACCCCCACCCCCGCCTGACCCGCACCCCGCCTGTCCCGCGCTCCCACTCCACGCCCGCGCGCGCCACCCCGCACCCCACGCACCGCGCGCCCTCACCCCACGCGCCCTCACCCCACGCGCCCCCACCCCACGCGCCCCCACCCCGCACACCACGCACCCTCACCCCACGCGCCCCCACCATGACCCGCGCCCACGGCCCCTGCGCCCTGCGCCCTGCGCCCTGCGCCCAAGATCCGCACAAGTTCCCCGATGTTGCTGTCTCAGACGGGCTGGAGGCAGCAACATCCCCGATGTTGCGCGGATCTTGCTCGCGGATCCCGCCCGGCGCCGCAAGATCGCGCTCGATCATGGATCGAGTGGCATCCGCGCGCCCCGGAGGCCACCCCGTGCTCAAGCAGGCGACACAGCCTGGGCGAGCGGACGACGCATCCGGGCCGCGCAACGCGAACGGGCGAACGACGAGGGCGGAACGAGGCAGGTCAGGGCGAGTCCGGGACGGGCGGCCGACCCCAGCCGACCGACCAGGGTCAGGGCGAGTCCGGGACGGGCGGCCGACCCCAGCCGACCGACCAGGGTCAGGGCGAGTCCGGCACGGGCGGCCGACCCCAGCCGACCGACCAGGGTCAGGGCGAGTCCGGCACGGGCGGCCGACCCCAGCCGACCGACCAGGGTCAGGGCGAGTCCGGCACGGGCGGCCGACCCCAGCCGACCGACCAGGGTCAGGGCGAGTCCGGCACGGGCGGCCGACCCCAGCCGACCGACCAGGGTCAGGGCGGGGCGACGCGGGATACGGACTGGACAAGGCCGGGAAAGGGTCGGGCCCCGGAGCATTCGCTCCGGGGCCCGACGTCGCGGGGTCGACCGTCAGGCGGCGGGGACCTCGGCGGTGGTGCGGATCCGGTCCAGCGCCGGCGCGGACACCGGCGACTGGGCGGTCAGGTAGTCCACGAAGGCGTCCAGGTCGATCTGGCCGGTGACCTGGTTCGTTCCGCCGGTGAGGGCGCTGAAACCGTCACCGCCGCCGGCCAGGAAGTTGTTCACCGTGACGCGGTACGTGGCGGCGGTGTCGACGGTGGTGCCGCCGATGGTGAGGCTGCCCCGGACGACGCGGGTGCCGGCGCACGGGTCGGCCGTCGTGCCGGTGGTGCCGTTCGGGTCGACGACGTAGCCGACGGTGACCGACGGGTAGAGCGTACGGGCGGTGACGAACTGCTGCTCCAGCACGCAGTAGAGCTGCGCGCCGGTCAGGTCGAGTGTCACCAGGTTGTTGGCGAACGGCTGCACCGTGAACGCCTCCTCGTAGGTGACCGGGCCCGCGTCGAGGTCGGCCCGGACACCGCCCGGGTTCATGAACGCGGCGACCGCGCCCTCCTCGTCGTCGGTGGCGGCGAGTTGCGCGTCGGCGATCAGGTTGCCCAGCGGCGATTCGCCCAGACTCGTACCGAAGAGGGTTTCCTGACTCCGGGTGATCGCCTCGTTGGTGACGCCGACCTGGCGTCCGGCGACCGGGCCGAGCACCGTCTTGTAGCGGTTGATCAGCGCGGTCTGCTTCGGGTCCTTGGTGACGTCCCGGGTGACCACGACGTTGTTGGCGGAGGCGGACAGGACGTCGCCACTCCGACGGTCGATCTTGAGGTCGATGTCGGTGACGAGGCGCCCGAACGAGCTGGCGCTGGTGACCAGCTTGTCGTTGATGTTGCAGTTGTACGCCTGGTGGGTGTGCCCGCTGACCACCACGTCGATTGACGGGTCCATCCGGTTGGTGATGTCCACGATGGGCCCGGTCATGCCGACGCAGTCGTTGATGCCACCGGTCGCCGCCTGGGTGCCACCCTCGTGCAGCAGTACGACGATCGCCTCCACGCCCTTGCGGCGCAGCTCACGGGCGTACCGGTTGGCGGTGTCGGCCTCGTCGGCGAAGCTGAGGCCGGCGACGCCCTGCTGGCTGACGATCTGCGGGGTGCCCTCCAGGGTCATCCCGATGAAACCGACCTTGACGCCCTGAACCCGGTGGATCGCGTAGGGGGCCATCAGCGGCTTGCCGGTCGCGGTCTTGAAGGCGTTCGCGGAGAGGTACTTGAAGCCGGCGCCCCGGTACGGGGTGCCGTCGGCGCATCCGTCGACCGGGTGGCAGCCGCCGTTCTGGATGCGCAACAGCTCGGCCGCGCCCTCGTCGAACTCGTGGTTGCCGACACTGGCGTAGTCCAGACCGGCCATGCTCAGCGCCTCGATGGTCGGCTCGTCGTGGAACGCGGCGGAGAGCAGCGGGGACGCGCCGATCAGGTCACCGGCGGCAACCGTGATCGTGTTCTTCTTCTTGGCGGCGGCGCGCAGCTCGGCCAGGTGGGTGGCCAGGTATTCGACGCCACCCGCGGTCTGCCCGGCGATGGTGCCACTGGAGCCGCTCGGCGGTTCGAGGTTGCCGTGGAAGTCGTTGAGGGCCAGCAGGGTGACGTCGACCGGCTTCGGCCGCGCGTCGGCTTCCTCGGGGCTGGTGGCGACCGCGCCGAACGCGGCCACCGCGAGCGCGGTCAGACCGACAGCGGCCCGACGCGTCCTGGTTATGGACATGGATCTCCTCGTGAGAATCGGCCTGTGCGGTGCCCGGCCTCTGGGTCGACCAGGCCGCGGACCCGACGCCGTCGGAAGGGTCGCGGTTGGCGGCGGTGGGGGATGCCGCCCGCTCCGACAGCCTCTCATCCGGACGCCGACCGGGCGAGCCAGGCAGACCGTCGGAGCTGCGAGTCGGGCGGAATCGAGATCGATCGCCGTTCGGACGGCGGTGCACCGGATATTGGTGGGTGCCGGCGGCTCGCGTCGTTTGCGCCGGTCTGGCGGACAGCGTCAGACCGGGGGTCTAGAAAGGACGAGTGGCATCGACACGGACGGAGACGGCATCGTGAGCGGAACGACACCGACGGTGGAGCAGGTGCGATCGGCGGACGGCACGCCCATCGCGTTCGAACGGTCCGGGGCGGGCCCCGCGCTCGTCCTGGTCGGTGGCGCGTTCAACGACCGCAACACGACCCGCGCGCTCGGGGCGGCGCTGGCGCCGGACTTCACCGTGTTCGGCTACGACCGCCGGGGTCGTGGCCACAGCGGCGACACGGCTCCGTACGAGATCGGCCGGGAGATCGACGACCTGGCGGCGGTGATCGCGGCGGCGGGTGGTTCCGCGGCGGTCTACGGGATCTCGTCCGGCGCGGTCCTGGCCGCGCTCGCCACCGCACAGGGTCTTCCGGTGACCGGGTTGGTCCTGTTCGAGCCGCCGTTCCAGGTCGGCTCGCACATGGGCGTCCGGAAGGACATCACCGCACAGCTCATCGAGCTGATCGCCGCCGACGATCGGGACGGCGCGGTGGAGGCGTTCCTCACCACGTCGGTGGGGTTGCCGCCCCAGGCGGTCGCCGGGATGCGGACGCAACCGATCTGGGGTTCGTTGACCGCGATCGCGCACACCCTGCCGTACGACGCGGCGATCACGGCGGGCGGGCGACTGCCGGCCGACCGGCTGGCGGCGATCACGGCACCGACCCTCGCCGTGGACAGCACCGGCAGTCCACAGTGGCTCCGGGACGGGAGTCGGGCCGCGGCCGAGGCGGTCCCTGGCGGGCGTTCCGTCAGCCTCGACGGCGGCAACCACGAGGTGCCGCCGACGACGCTCGCCCCC
This sequence comes from Micromonospora sp. WMMD1155, assembly GCF_029581275.1. Classification (NCBI taxonomy): domain Bacteria; kingdom Bacillati; phylum Actinomycetota; class Actinomycetes; order Micromonosporales; family Micromonosporaceae; genus Micromonospora; species Micromonospora sp. WMMD1155. Next base: position 3,032,218 of record NZ_CP120742.1, on the reverse strand, counting down.
ACGCTGCGCGAGTTCCTCCTCGGCTGACGGCCGCCCGACCACCGCGAAGGAACAGCCACCGCCGAGGCTGACGCGAGGAAGCGGGCCACCTGCCGAGCCGACGCGAGGGAACGGGCCACCTGCCCAGTCGACGCGAGGAAGCAGGCCACCGCCGGACCGGCGCGAGGGAGCGGCCACCGCAGGACCGACGCGACGAAGCGGGCCACCGCCGGACCGGCGCGACGGCGGCGGTCAGGGGTCGGCCAGCACCTCGCTGACCAGGGTGGCGACGGCATCCGGTGACCAGGCGTGCGCCACCCCTGGGCGGCCTGCCAGATAGTCGGCGATTCGTTCGACCGGCCAGCCGTGTGATTCGCGCAGGCCGCGGGCGATCATGCCGAGGTAGGTCGGCGCGGGTGGCCGCCACTTCACACCGGATGCCCCCTCGGGTGCGGTGAAGGTGAGCATCGGGACGCCGCCGTGGCTGCCCGGGCAGACCAGCGTCTCGTACCGTCCGGGGCCGAGCGTGGCCCGCCCGCCGGCGATGGCGGCCTCGACAGCCGCGCCGGTGGCCGGGGTCAGGGCGGCGGGTTCGCCCGCTGGGCGGTACATCTCCTGCGCCGCGATGTCGGTGAACTGCTCCACTGTCACCAGGTAGGCGCGGGCGGCGGCCTCGCCCGGCAGGTGCGGGTCGTAGAAGGCCATCCCTCCGGTCCAGGCGCGGGACTCGCCGGCGAAGTAGATGCCGCCGGGCAGCGAGACCGGCACCGACCGGCTCGGCGGGCGTGGGTCTCGGCACCCCGGGTACGTCCGCATTCCGCCGGGCGGGCAGCCACCACCGATGTACCAGCCCAAGCGGGCGGCGTGCATGTTCGAGCCGTACGCGACGTACCAGACCCGCACCACGGGTGCTCTCAGAAGCCGCAGGTCTGGCCGGTGGAGTGGCTCACCTGCACGGTGTGCGTCACGCAGCCGCCCGCCTGCACGATGTGCAGCAGGAAGGCTGTCGGTTCGTCGACCCAACCGATCTGCTCGTCGGGGCTCATGGTGAGCGTGGACTGCTTCCAGGTGCTCGGTGCCACGGTGAGCACCGTGCCCGCGTACGCCGTGGTGACGGGGCGGTGCAGGTGGCCGGCGGCGACCCGGACGACGTGCCGGTGCCGGCCGACCACCTCGGCGAGCGCGTCACCGTCGGCGAGCCGGAGGATGTCGGCGGCGGGGATGCCGACCGCTACCGGCGGATGGTGCAGGAAGATCACCGCGGGCACCTCGGGCCGCCCGGCCAGCACCCCGTCGAGCCAGCCGAGCTGCTCCTCACCGAGCTGGCCGCTGCTGCTGCCGGGGACGAGCGAGTCGAGCACCACGATCGACGCCGCCTCGTGGTCGACGTGGTAGTAGGCGGAGAAGCCGCCTCCGAGCCAGGGTGTGCCCCCGAACGCGTCGAGCAGCGACTCCCGGTCGTCGTGGTTGCCGGGGACCAGGTGCACCGGCAACGGGAACCGGCGGATCAGCTCGCGCAGCGCCGCGTACTCGTCGGGTCGCCCGTTGTCGACCAGGTCACCGGTGATCACCACGCAGTCCGGGCGGGGACGCAGCGCGAGCACCCGGCCGAGCGCACGGTGCAGCCCCGCGGCCGGTGCGGCGGCGAGCAGGCCGGTGGTCAGGTGCGGGTCACTGAGCTGAGCGATGATCATGAATCGTCTCCTCGCCGCCGGGGTTCTCACGCTATCGCCGGGCGCTGGTTCGCGGTGCCCGCTGCCCGCTGCCCACTGCCCGTCGCCCACTGCCCGCCGCCCACTGGCTGCGTCCACAGGCTGCGTCCACAGCCTGTGGATAGCACGTGTGTACGAAACCGGCCGGTTTCGCACAGTCGTGAGTACGCTTTATCGCACGGCCCGGCGCCGACCGGGCTCCTCCCCTACCTGGAACGACGTGCGAGTGGATCATCAGCGAGTCATCCGTGACGTCACCGTCCGCCTGCCGATGGCGTCGAGCACGCCGGAGGCCTGTCGGTGGACGGTCACCGCGCTGTCCCGCCACACCCCGGCGACCATCTCCGTGCTGCTCGCGGCCCACGACCGCCTGCGCTGCGTCGCCGCGACCGGGGCCTGGCAGGTCTTCGCCACCGTGCCGGCGCACACCGGCATCGTCGGCCGGGTGTACGACACCGGCACCCCCGCCACCGTCCCGGACGTCACCGTCGATCCGGACTACCTTCCGGTACGCCCGGACGTGACAGCCGAGCTGTGCGTACCGGTGCTGGACCCGGCGGGTCGGGCGATCGGCGTCCTCGACCTGCAGTGGAGTGAGCCGGTCGACCTGGAGCCGTGGCGGGAGACCGCACAGCAGGTGGCCGACCGGCTCGGCGAGCGGATCACCGCCCTGGGGGGTCCGCCGGAGGAGAGCCGCAGCGAGAAGCTTCTCCGGCATGCGGCTGCCCTCTCCTCCGCACCCACCGAGGCGGAGGTGCTGGGCGTGGCCGCGTGCGCCGCCCGTGAGGTCTCCGCTCTCTCCACCGCGGTGCTGTTGATGGCGGGGCAGCTCGGCCCGCCGCCTTCGACACCGAGCGACCTGGAGATCAGGATTCGGGCCGAGTTGACCGAGTCGGGTCCGGCCGCGCTGGCCCGGATGGTCGACCGGGCACACCGGTACGGAGCCGGCTACACGCTGGGCGAGGCGGGGCATCCCCCGACCGAGGACTATCGACCGCTGACCCGGGCCGGGGTACGCACGCTGGTGGCCGTTCCGGTGGGGCCACCCGAGGTCGGCGGGGTGCTGCTGGTCGCCGACGAACGCGCGCTGCGCCCGGACCCGACCACGGTCAGCCTGATGGAGTTGCTCGCCGGGCAGGCGTGGACGAGCCTGGACCGGCTGCGCACGCTGGCCCGACTGCGGGAACAGGCCAGCTCCGACCCGCTGACCGGGTTGCGGCACACCGGTCCGTTCGGGCAGCGGATCGCGACGGCCACCCCGGGGCGTACGGCCCTGCTGGCGATCGACGTGGACGGCTTCAAGACCGTCAACGACACGTACGGCCACCAGGCCGGCGACCAGGTGCTGGTCGGGTTGGCCCGGGCGCTGGAGGAGGCGCTGCGCCACGGCGACGAGCTGTACCGGATCGGCGGGGACGAGTTCGTCGCGGTGATCGAGGTGAGCCGCCCCGAGGAGGCGGTCCGGATCGCCGAGCGGTTGACCGAGGCGGCCCGCCGCATCGGTCGCACGATCAGTGTGGGCGTCGCGCTGCCCCGCCCCGGCGAAACCCCCGACCGCACCCTGCGGAGGGCGGACCAGGCCCTCTACGCGGTGAAGCGCCAAGGCCGAGACGGCGTACGCCTGGCCGCGGCCTAGGCGGCCATCAACTCCTTGGCGAGGAGTTCGGCGATCTGGGCCGTGTTGAGGGCCGCACCCTTGCGGAGGTTGTCGCCGGTGACGAAGAAGTCGAGGGCGCGGGGGTCGTCCAGGGCGCGGCGGATCCGGCCGACCCAGGACGGGTCGGTGCCGACCGCGTCGATCGGCATCGGGAACTCTCCGGCGGCGGGATCGTCGACCAGGATGACGCCGGGCGCGTTGCGCAGCGCCTCGCGGGCACCCTCGGCGTCCACCTCGCTGGCGAAGACCGCGTGCACGGCCACCGAGTGCGCGGTGACCACCGGCACCCGTACGCAGGTGGCGGACACCTTGAGGTCGGGCAGGCCGAGGATCTTCCGCGACTCGTTGCGGATCTTCATTTCCTCGGACGACCAGCCACCGTCTGCCGGGGAACCGGCCCAGGGCACCACGTTGAGCGCCAGCGGCGCCGGGAACGGGCCCAGGTCGTCGCCGACCGCCTGCCGGACGTCACCGGTGCGGGAGCCGAGCGCCCGATCGCCGGCGACCTTGGTGAGCTGGTCGTGCAGGATCTCGACGCCGGCCTGCCCGGCGCCGGAGACCGCCTGGTAGGAGGCGAGCACCAGCTCCCGCAGGCCGTACTCGCGGTGCAGCGGCGCGACCGCGATGATCATCGCGAGGGTGGTGCAGTTGGCGTTGGCGATGATGCCCCGGGGCCGGTTGCGGACCTGCTCGGGGTTGATCTCCGGAACGACCAGCGGGACGTCGCGGTCCATCCGGAACGCGCCGGAGTTGTCGACAGCGATCGCGCCCCGCTCGACGGCGATCGGCGCCCACTCGGCCGACACCTCGTCGGGCACGTCGAACATCGCCACGTCGACCCCGTCGAACGCCTCGGGGGTCAACGCCTGGACGACCATCTCCTCGCCTCGGCAGCGCACCCGACGCCCGACCGAACGCTCGGAGGCGAGCAGCCGGATCTCACCCCAGACGTTGCGTCGTCCGGTGAGCAGCTCACACATGACGGTGCCGACGGCACCTGTCGCTCCGACCACGGCGAGGGTGGGCAGCGCCGTCATCGGCGCTACCTACCCGTCCCCGCGTAGACCACGGCTTCGGTGTCGCCGCCCAGCTCGAACGCGTCGTGGATGGCGCGGACGGCGGCGTCGAGGTCGGTGTCCCGGCAGACCACGGAGACCCGGATCTCGGAGGTGGAGATCATTTCGATGTTGACGCCGGCGGCGCCGAGCGCGGCGAAGAAGCCGGCGGCCACGCCGGGGTGCGAGCGCATGCCGGCACCGATCAGCGACACCTTGCCGACGTGGTCGTCGTAGAGCAGCCCCTTGAACTTGACCGGCTCCTGGATCTTGCTGAGCGCGGCCATCGCGGTCGGGCCGTCGGCCTTGGGAAGGGTGAACGAGATGTCCGTCCGACCGGTGCCCTCGGTGGAGACGTTCTGCACGATCATGTCGATGTTGATTTCGGCGCCGGCGACGGTGTCGAAGATCCGCGCGGCGGCACCCGGCTCGTCGGGCACCCCGACGATCGTGATCTTGGCTTCACTGCGGTCGTGCGCGACCCCGGTGATCAGTGCCTGCTCCACGGAAAGGTCCTCCATCGATCCGGTGACCATCGTGCCGGTGTTGGTCGAGTATGACGAACGGACGTGGATCGGCAACCCCGCCCGGCGGGCGTATTCCACGCTACGCAGGTGCAGAACCTTCGCGCCGCAGGCGGCCAGCTCCAGCGTCTCCTCGTAGGTGATGTTCTGGATGTGCCGGGCGTTGGGCACGATCCGGGGGTCGGCGGTGAAGATACCGTCCACGTCGGTGTAGATCTCGCAGACGTCCGCGTGCAGGGCGGCGGCCAGCGCCACGGCGGTGGTGTCCGACCCGCCCCGGCCCAGGGTGGTCACGTCCTTGGTGTCCTGCGAGACGCCCTGGAAGCCGGCCACGATGACCACCGACCCCTCGTCGAGCGCGCCCTTGAGCCGCCCGGGGGTGACATCGATGATCCGGGCGCGGCCGTGCACCGAGGTGGTGATCACGCCTGCCTGCGAGCCGGTGAACGAGCGAGCTTCGTACCCCAGGTTGTGGATCGCCATGGCGAGCAGCGCCATGGAGATCCGCTCGCCGGCGGTGAGCAGCATGTCCAGCTCGCGGCCCGGCGGCAGCGGGCTGACCTGGTTGGCCAGGTCGAGCAGCTCGTCGGTGGTGTCCCCCATCGCGGAGACCACCACCACCACGTCGTCGCCGGCCTTGCGGGCGGCGACGATGCGCTCGGCCACCCGCTTGATCCGCTCGGCGTTGGCGACGGACGACCCGCCGTACTTCTGCACAACGAGTGCCACGACGTGCACTCCCTCCCAGCGACCCTGAGCGTGCCGACGCCGCCGGAACCGGGGCCGGCGGCGCGTGTCAGACCCCTTGAGGGTATCCGGCGGGTAACGACGGCGGGTCAGGTGATCCCACCATCCGGCCCGCACGGGTGCCGCCGGGCCGCTCCGACCAGGTCCGATGGGGTACGCGGACACGAGCGCGTCCGACACGCCGGAGCGAGCCTGGTACCGGCCGACACCCACCGGCCCCTCGCAGCCACCAGAATGGGCCGGTGCCCGTCCTCATCCACTCGGCCGGCCGTGTGCTCGGGCCGCTCGTGATCACCCTGCCGGCGTTCCTGCTCGCCTGCACCAGTGCGCAACCGCCGACCCCGACGCCCAGCGACCCGGGGCCGGTCCAGGTCGATGCCGCACGGGACGAGTTGGCCGCCCTGGCCGCCGCCGCCCAGGACCGCCACATGGTGGCGCAGTACGTGTACAGCCGGGCGGGCCAGGCGGACCGCACGATCACGTTCACCAGCGCGAACGACGGCAGTTGGCGGGTCGACGTGCCGGGGGGCGCGTGGGGTGGCACCGCCGACGTCTCGATGGCCGCCACGACCGACGGGCTGTTCCAGTGCGCTCTGCCGTCGGCCGGCCGGCCGGAGCCGTCGACCTGCGTACGCCTCGGCGAGCGGGACGACACCGTCCCGCGCCGGTCGGATCCCCGCGTCCAGCATCCGCTCACCGACTGGTTGGACGTGCTCACCGACCGACGTGCGCCGTTGGCGGTGGCCCCGGCCAACGCTCCGGAGGGTCTGACCGGCACCTGCTACTCGGTGGACTCCACCTCGGCGTCGCTCAACGCCCCGCTGGACGTGGGCATCTACTGCTACGACCAGGACGGCACGCCGACCGGCGTCCGGACCGGGGCCGGAACGCTGCGGTTGGCCACTCCGCCCGGCCCGGCGCCGGCCACCGTGCAGTTGGCCGGCCCGGTGGTGGTCGACCGGGAGCCGCTGGACACGGCGGCGCCGCCGACCCCTGATCCGTCGAGCCCTGACCCGTCGGAGAGCCCGAGCGCGGGAACGCCCTGATCTTCATACCGTTACGGGTGCGTTTGCCCACATTTCGCCAACCCGAGCTGATTGGCGAATCACCCATACAGGACGATTACCATCATGGCTGACCTGACTCCGCTGCTCGCCTTCCGCTGGAGCCCACGGGCCTTCGACCCGAGCGCGGAACTGACCCCGGACGAGGCGACCTCGCTGCTCGAGGCCGCGCGCTGGGCGCCGTCGGCGGACAACGGGCAGCCCTGGCGGTTCGCCCTCGGCCACCGGGACGACGAGAACTGGAAGCGGATCATGATCAGCCTGCCGGGCGACGACCAGTGCTGGGCCCGGCACGCCGCGACACTGGTGGTCGGCGCACACACCGGCGACGACGCCGAGCGGGCCGCGTACGACCTGGGTCAGGCGATGGCCCACCTGACGTTGCAGGCCACAGCGCTCGGCCTGCACGTGCGCCAGCTCACCCGCTTCGACCAGGCCGGCCTCGTCACCGAACTCGATCTGCCCGGCGGCGTCCGCCCGCTGGTGGTCGCCGCCGTCGGCCGGCTCGGGGACCCGTTCGCCCTCCCGGCCGACCTGCGCGCCCGGGAGATCGGCCTGCGCCGCCGTCGCCCGCTCGCCGACCTCCTCCTCGCCTGATCACCCACCCTGGCTGGCCCGGAGCAGGATCCTCGCGGCGTCGGTGTTGCGGTAGAGGACGTGCCGACCCTGCCGGGTCCGGTTGACCAGGCCAGCGGCGTGCAGCGCGGCCAGGTGCTGGGAGACGTTCCCGGCGGACATTCCGGTGAGTCGGGCCAGATCGGTGGTGGTGGCCGCCGTGTCGAGCCGGTACAGCAACACGGCCCGACCGGGGCCGATCACCCGCGCCAGCGGGTCGCCCGGCGGCGGCGCGGTCGCCTCCCAGAGCGTCCCGAGGGCCCGGACCGGGTACGCGCCGGCCGGCAGCGAGTCCTCCAGCAGGTTCCACAGCACCCGCCGTTCGCTGAACACCGTCGGGTTCAGCGCCAACCCACGGTCCCGGAGGTCGAAGTCCCGCTCGAACGGGTCGTCGCTGATCACCCGGTCGCCGTGCCAGCGCAGGCTCGGGTGGAGCTGCTCGAAGAACCGACCGGCACCGTTCTCGGCTAGTTGGGCGGCCCGGTACGCCACGTCGGCGTCGAGAAGCGCCCGGATCCGTGGCCAGTCCGGGGCGATCGCCTCGTCGTACCAGACCCGCACCGCGTCGACGAGCTGCGGCAGCAGCCCACGCGGGTCGGCGAGCAGCGCCTGCCCGAACGGACTCAACGGCCGGCGCGGGGTGGTCGCCAGCAGATCCTGGACCACCACGTCCGGCGGCGTAGCCGCGATCTGGTCGAGCTGCTCCGCCATCTCCACGTTCGGTCGGGCCGCCGGGGTGAGGAAGTCGGGCAGCCAGCAATACGGCCGGGCCAGTTCCACAAGCGGTCGGACCCGGGCGGCCACCTCAGGACGACGCAACGTCACCCGGGCACGGTCGATCCAGGGCAGGTGCACCGCGTGGTAGACCGGGCTGGCCAGCGCCCACATGCTCATGACCGTCTCGTTGACCGGCGACACGGCGAGCCGCACGCCCGCCACGTCGGCCAGGCTGAAGCGCAACTCGGACACACGCACCCCCGGTAGCAGGATTCGGTTGAGCCTAAAAGACTCGACCGCCCGTCACGGGGCTTGGTTCACTCACCGCCCATGGGGACCAGAGACACCATCCGTACCGCTGTGGCAAACGTCGTACCGCCGGCCGGCCTGACCCGTGCGTTGGCCGTGCAGGCCATGGTCTACGCCGTCGGTAGTGGCCTGTTCCACGCCGGCAGCGCCGTCTTCTTCACCCGGGCGCTCGGGCTCAGCGCCGCCCAGGTCGGGCTGGGCCTGTCCATCTCGGCGGGAGTGTCGCTGCTGGGCACGGTGCCGCTGGGCGCGCTGACCGACCGGTACGGGGCACAGCGGGTCTGGACCGTCGGGCTCGTGCTGGACGCGGCGCTCTTCGCGTCGTACCCGTTCGTGGGCGGTTTCGTGGGCTTCCTGGCCGTGGTGGTGGCGCTGGCGGCGGTGTACGCGTCGACCGGCGTGGCGCGGCAGGTCTACTCGATCAATGCGCTCCCACCGGCCGAACGGGTCACGGCGATGGCGTACCAGCGGTCGTCGTTGAACGTGGGTTTCGGGCTGGGCGCGGTGATCAGCGGCCTGGTGTTGGCCGTGGACACGATCGCGGCGTACCACGCAATGGTCTGGTTCATCGCGACGATGATCCTGGTGACGGCCCTGTTCGTACGGCGACTGCCCCGGCTACCGCAGGTGAGCCGGCCGGCCGAGCCGATGGGCCGGCTCGCCGTGCTGCGCGACCGCCCGTTCATGACGGTGTCCCTGCTGTCCGGGCTGCTCACCGCGCACGGGGTGCTCTACCTGACGGTCATGCCGCTCTGGATCCTCACCCACACCGACGCCCCGAAGACCGTGATCGCCGCTCTGGTGCTTCTCAACACGGTCCTGATCGTGTTGCTCCAGGTACGCGTCAGCCGGGGCGCCGACACCGCCGCGGGCGCGGCCCGAGCCTCCCGTCGCGGGGGCCTGCTGATCGCCCTGTTCTGCCTGGTCCTGCCGATCTCCGGGCTCACCCGGGGCCTGCTCACGGTCGCGGTGCTGGTGGCCGCCGCGATATTGTTGATCCTGGCCGAGCTGATCCAGTCGGCGGGCGCCTGGGGGCTCACCGCCACCCTTCCGCCGGAAGACCAGCGCGGCGCGTACGTGGGGGCGTTCGAGCTCGGCAGACAGGTGCAGTACCTGATCGCTCCGGCCGGACTGACCGCGCTCGGCGTGACCACCGGCGGCTGGGGTTGGTTACCGACGGCAGCGATCTTCGTGCTGGTCGCAGCGGCGATCATGCCCGCCGTGGCCTGGGCCGAACGGACGCCACGGCTGGGTGCCCAGGCCCCGAAGCCGAGCATGACACCGGTCCCATAGTCCGGACCAGCCTTTGCACCCCTCGATCCATCACGTAGGGTGACGTGGTCATGTGGCGGGCGTTTCTCCTCCTTAGCCGCCGCGACGAGGCCTGACCGGCCGGCACCTCGTCGCGGAGTCGCATCGCGCCGTCCAGCACATCCGAACCTTCTCTCGGCACCGCCGCGCATCGTCGCCCGGCACTCGCCGACGCCTTCCGATCTGCTGACGCCACATGTTCCAGGGAGCACTCTGAAATGGCTCAACCTGTCACCGAAGCCGAATCCGATCCGTTCGCTCGGCAGCGCCCGAGCCGGATGCCGGTCCACCGCTACCAGCCCTACCGGGAGCAGTTCCGGGTGGAGCTGCCGGACCGCACCTGGCCCACCCGGCACGTCGACGCCGCCCCACGGTGGTGCGCGGTGGACCTCCGCGACGGCAACCAGGCCCTGATCGACCCGATGTCGCCGGAGCGCAAGCGCCGGATGTTCCAGCTGCTGGTCCAGATGGGCTACAAGGAGATCGAGGTCGGCTTCCCGTCGGCCAGTCAGACCGACTTCGACTTCGTCCGGCAGCTCATCGAACAGGACATGATCCCCGAGGACGTCACCATCCAGGTGCTCACCCAGTGCCGGGAGCACCTGATCGACCGGACGTTCGAGTCGCTGCGCGGCGCCAAGCGGGCCATCGTGCACTTCTACAACTCGACCTCCACCCTCCAGCGTCGGGTGGTCTTCGGCCTGGACAAGGACGGCATCGCCGACATCGCCACGACCGGTGCGCGGCTCTGCCAGAAGTACGCGGAGATCCACACCCCGGACACCGACATCTTCTACGAGTACTCCCCCGAGTCGTACACGGGCACCGAGCTGGAGTACGCGCTGGAGGTCTGCTCCCGCGTCATCGATGTGATCGACCCGACGCCCGACCGCCCGCTGATCATCAACCTGCCGGCCACCGTCGAGATGGCCACCCCCAACGTGTACGCCGACTCGATCGAGTGGATGCACCGGCACCTGCCGCGCCGCGACAGCGTGGTGCTGAGCCTGCACCCGCACAACGACCGGGGCACCGGGGTCGCCGCCGCCGAGCTGGGCCTGCTGGCCGGTGCCGACCGCATCGAGGGCTGCCTGTTCGGCAACGGCGAGCGCACCGGCAACGTGGACCTGGTGACACTGGGGCTCAACCTCTTCTCCCAGGGCATCGACCCGATGATCGACTTCTCGAACATCGACGAGATCCGGCGGGCGGTCGAATACTGCAACCAGCTCCCGGTGCACGAGCGCCACCCGTACGCGGGCGACCTGGTCTACACCGCCTTCTCCGGCTCCCACCAGGACGCGATCAAGAAGGGCTTCGACGCCCTGGCCGCCGACGCGAAGGCAGCCGGTGTACCGGTGGACGAGCACACCTGGGCGGTGCCGTACCTGCCGATCGACCCGAAGGACCTGGGCCGCACCTACGAGGCGGTCATCCGGGTCAACTCGCAGTCCGGCAAGGGCGGCGTCGCGTACATCATGAAGAGCGAGCACCAACTGGACCTGCCCCGGCGGCTCCAGATCGAGTTCTCCGGAGTGGTGCAGCAGGTCACCGACCACGACGGCGGCGAGGTCGACCCGGCCGCCATGTGGGAGATCTTCGCGACGCACTACCTGCTCGACCACCAGCCCGACCCGGCGATCCGGCTGGCCGGTTACACGATCAGCACCATCGACGGCAAGGTCGAGATCGAGGCCCAGGTCGGGGTGGGCGCCGAGCAGCGCTCACTCGCCGCCGTCGGTAACGGTCCGATCGACGCGTACGTCAACGCACTGCACACGGTCGGGGTGGGCGTGCGGGTGCTCGACTACCACGAGCACGCGCTCTCCTCCGGCGGGGACGCGCAGGCCGCCGCGTACGTGGAGTGCGAGGTCGACGGGCGGACGGTCTGGGGTGTCGGCACCGACGCCAACATCGTCACCGCCTCGATCAAGGCGGTCACCAGCGCCGTCAACCGCGCCCGCCGCTGACCCACGCGCCACGCCCCCGGAGTGCTCGGCTACTTCGGGGGTGTGGCGGCGGGCAGGGAGTGGCAGGGCTGCGACGGCGGGGCCGCCCGGGGCGGCCGGTGGACCAGCAGGAGGGCCAGCACCGCCCCGGCCACGAGCAGTCCGGCGCACCACTCCATCGCGCCACGGAACGCGTCGGTCAGCTCGCTCTTCTGCTCGTACCCGCCGCCGGACAGACCGACCAGCAGCGGCAGCGCCGCCACCGCGAGCAGGCCACCGGCTCGGGACGCGGCGTTGTTGAAGCCGCTGGCCACGCCGGAGAAGCGGTCCTCCACGGCGGCCAGCACCGACGCGGTCAGCGGTGCCACGACCAGGGTCAGCCCGATCCCGAAGAGCAGCACCCCGGGCAGCACGTCCGTCCAGTACGACGCGCCCGGTCCGACGCCGCGCAGCAGCAGCAGGCCGACCGCGGCCACCACCGGCCCGACGGTCAACTGCAAGCGGGGGCCGATCTTCGCCGACAACGCTCCCGAGCGGGCCGACCCGACCAACAGCAGCAGGGTCATCGGCAGCAGTGCGATGCCGGTGCGGAACGCCGACCACTCGACCACGTTCTGCAGGTAGACGGCGAAGAAGAAGGTGAAACCGCTCAGTGCCGCGTAGACGACGACGGTGAAGATGTTCAGCACCGAGAAGAGCCGGCTGGAGAACAGCCCGGTGGGGAGCATCGCCGCGTCGCCGCGCCGCCGTTCCAACAGGACGAAGACCACCGCCGACAGCACCCCGACCAGCGCCGCGACCAGCACCGGCGCCGAATCGTAGCCGCGCGCCGGAACGTCGATCAGGGCGTACGTGACACCGGCGAGCGCGAGTGCTCCGAGCAGGGCCCCGGCGACGTCGAACCGGCGGCGCGTCTGCTCGGGCCCCTCGGTGCGGGATGCGCTCTCGTCCCGGCTCTCCGGCACCCAGCGCGTCGCGGCCAGCACCACCAGCACGGCGATCGGCAGGTTGAGGAAGAAGATCCAGCGCCAGGAGAGCGCGTCGATCAGCCAGCCCCCGATGAACGGGCCGAGCGCGGTGGACACCCCGGACAGTCCGGCCCAGGCGCCGATCGCCCGCCCCCGGTCGTCCGGGTGGAAGCTCGCCTGGAGCACGGACAGCGACCCGGGGGTGAGCAGCGCGCCGCCGGCGCCCTGGAGGAACCGGGCCGCGATCAGCCAGCCGGTGCCCTGGGCCAGCCCGCAGAGCACGGAGGCGGCGGTGAACCAGACCACGCCGACCAGGAAGACGCGCCGTCGACCGAAGCGGTCGCCGAGGGCACCGCCGAGCAGCACGAACGCGGCCAGCATCAGCAGGTAGCCGTTGACGGTCCACTGGAGATCGGACACGTTGGCACCGAGGTCCTGCCCGAGCTTCGGCAGCGCCACGTTGACGACGGTCGTGTCGAGGAAGACCATGCCAGAGGCGAGTACGGCGGCGAGTAGCGTGCCCCGGCCGGCGGCGGTGCCCATCCGGAGGGCAGGCGCCGGTGCGGGTGTGGTCATCCCACCAATGTGCCCTGCACGATGTGGGAGACGCCACGAAATGCCAAAACCTTGCCCGGGTACTGTGCGCAATCGCCGGGAGACCGCAAGCTGGAGAGGTGTCGTCTGTGCGTACCACATCAGGACCGCGAGCGGCGGTGGCCGTGCTCGCCGCGGCGCTGGCGCTCGGCGTCGCCGGTTGCGTCCCGCCGGACGAGCCGGAGCCTCAGCCGTCGGGCGGCGGCGGCAACGCCGTACAGCAACTCGGTCAGCTCACCGTGGCCACTGCCGGCTCGATGAAGGGCTACAGCAGAGACCACTTCCCGCACTGGCGGGACACCGGCAAGAACTGTGACGTGCGGGACAGCATTCTCCAGCGCGACGGTAAGGACGTGAAACTCTCCGGCTGCAACGTGGTCGGCGGTCGTTGGGAGAGCGTGTACGACGGCCGTAGCGCCGCCGACCCCGCCGACGTGGACATCGACCACATGGTGCCGTTGGCCAACGCGTGGCGTTCGGGCGCCGACGAGTGGGACGACCAGAAGCGCGGCGATTTCGCCAACGACACCACACGTCCGCAGCTCATCGCGGTTTCCGCGTCCTCCAACCGGGCAAAGGGTGACCAGGACCCGTCCCAGTGGAAGCCGGCGAACCGCGAGTACTGGTGCACGTACGCCGAAAGCTGGGTGACGGTCAAGCACTACTGGCGGTTGACGGTGACCAGCGCCGAGAAGGCCGCCCTGACCGACATGCTGGAGGGCTGCACAGTGGGGAACGCGTCGTGACGGCCGCCGAGGAGAGCGGCCCGACCACCGAGGAGAAGGGTCCGGCCGCCGCCGGCATGACCGCGGACGGCACCGCCGAGACCTCCGCCGCGGTGCCGGGTGCCGGCATGGTGGCCGATTCCGGTGGCGCGGCCGGTCCGCAGAGCCGCACCTCGGACATCGTGCCCGGCCCCGGCGGCGTGATGACCGACGAGGTCGGTGTGGTCACCGGCGACCTGACCCTGCGTACCGAGTACGCCGACGGCAAGGTCACCCTTCGGGTGCAGTACAAGGACGCGGACGAGTGGTACGTGGTCACCGGCACGTCGGTGGCGTTGGCCGATCCGGCGGGGCTGGACGCGGTGCACGGTGTCGCCGTGGGCCTGCTGAACCGACCCGAGGGCTGAGCGGCCACGCTCGCCCCGACCATCGATCGGGGCGAGCGGGCTTCGTCAGACGTACGAGCCGGGCTCGGTGGGAGCGGAGACCGCGGCCGGCGCTTCCCCCTCGTCCTCGGGGCGGACGATCTGCGCGCTGACCTGGTGCGGGCGTAGCTCACCGCTGGCGATCTGCTCGGCCCAGTGGCAGGCCACCCGGCTGACGCCGATCTCCCGCAACACGGGTCGTTCGTCCGCGCAGCGGGTGGGCTGCGCCCACGGGCAGCGCGTGTGGAACCGGCAGCCGGACGGCGGGTTGGCCGGCGACGGCAGGTCACCGGCGAGCAGGATCCGCTCCCGGCGGTCCTCCACGTCCGGGTCCGGCACCGGCACCGCGGACATCAACGCCCGGGTGTACGGGTGCAGCGGCTCGGTGTAGAGCCGGTCGCTCGGTGCCTCCTCGACCAACGCGCCCAGGTACATGACGCCAACGGTGTCGGAGATGTGCCGGACCACGGCGAGGTCGTGCGCGATCACCAGGTAGGTCAGCCCGAGGCTGTCCTGGAGTTCGTCGAGCAGGTTGACCACCTGGGCCTGGATCGAGACGTCGAGCGCCGAGACCGGCTCGTCGGCGACGATCAGCTCCGGCCCGAGCACCAGCGCGCGGGCGATGCCGATGCGCTGCCGCTGGCCGCCGGAGAACTCGTGCGGGTAGCGGGACAGCGCCCACCGGGGCAGCCCCACCGCGTCCAGGGTCTCGCCGATGATCCGGCGACGGTCGGTGCGGTCGGTACCGATCCCGTGGGTCTGCATGCCCTCGGTCAGGATCGACTCGACGTTCTGCCGAGGGTCGAGGCTGGACATCGGGTCCTGGAAGATCATTTGCATCCGCCGACGCATGCCGCGCAGCTTCCCGGGCGGCAACGTGGTCAGCTCGACGCCGTCGAACGCCACCTCACCGGCGGTCGGCGGAGTGAGCTGGAGCAGCGCCCGCCCCAGCGTGGACTTGCCACAGCCGGACTCGCCGACCAGGCCGTACGTCTTGCCCCGAGGAATGCTGAGGTCCACCCCGTCGACGGCCTTCACGTGGCCGACCACCCGGTCGAACAGCACACCCCGCTTGATCGGGAAGTGCACCTTCAGATCGCGTACCTCGACGAGAGTGTCGTTGTCACTCACGCTTGTTCCTCCTCGCGCGGGGCGGGCACCGTGCCGGGCACCGGCTCCGGGTTGACGCACCGGTAGCTACGTCCGTCGTGTGCCTGCACCAACTCCGGCGGCTCACCCACGCACTCGTCGGTCCGTCGGGCGCAGCGCGGGGCGAAGGCACAACCCTCCGGCCAGGGCAGCAGGTCGCGGACCGAGCCGGGGATCGGGCTGAGCTTCTCGCCCCGCCCGGCGTCCAGGCGGGGCACCGAACCGAGCAGACCCACGGTGTACGGGTGCCGCGGCTGGCGGAACAGTGGACGGCGGCGGGCCGTCTCCACCACCCGGCCGCCGTAGAGCACGTTGACGGTGTCGCACATGCCGGCCACCACACCCAGATCGTGGGTGATCATCAGCAGCGCGGTGCCGGAGTCCCGGACCAGTTCCTTGAGCAGTTCCAGGATCTGGGCCTGGATGGTGACGTCCAACGCGGTGGTCGGCTCGTCGGCGATCAGCAGCCGAGGCCGGCAGGCCACCGCCATCGCGATGAGCGCACGCTGGCGCATCCCACCGGAGAGCTGGTGCGGGTACTCCTTCAGCCGCCGCTTCGGGTCGGGGATACCGACCCGGTCCAGCAGCTCCGCCGCCTCCTTCGCCGCGGCCGCACCCTTCATCCCCCGGTGCCGGGTCAGCACCTCGGTCACCTGCAACCCGATCGGGATCACCGGGTTCAGCGAGGACAGCGGGTCCTGGAAGATCATCGCGATGTCCCGACCACGGATGTCCCGCCGCGACCGGTCGTCGAGCTGGAGCAGGTCGGTGCCGTCGAAGACGGCCTTGCCGCCGACCCGCAGCCCGGGCTGCTTCGGCAGCAGACCCATGATCGCCAGCGAGGTGACGCTCTTGCCACAGCCGGACTCGCCGACCAGGCCGACCACCTCACCGGCGTCGACCGAGAAGGACACCCCGTCGACGGCGTGCACGGCCCGCTGGCCGCGCCGGGCGAACGTGACGGACAGATCATCAACTTCGAGCAGTGCCATCGCAGCCTACTTCCGCAGCTTCGGGTCGAGGGCCTCACGCATCGCCTCACCGAGCAGGGTGAAGCCGAGCGCGGTGATGATGATCGCGACGGCCGGGTAGATCGCCAGCGACGGCCGGATGCCGAGGTACTGCTGTGCGTCGGCGAGCATGACGCCCCACTCCGGTACGGCGGTGTCCGGGTTGCCCAGGCCGAGGAAGGACAGCGCCGCGGCTTCGATGATGGCGGTGGCCAGGGTCAGCGTGGCCTGCACGATCACCGGGGCGAGCGAGTTCGGCACCACGTGGGTCAGCGCGATCTTCGACTTCTTCACCCCGAGCGAGGTGGCCGCGAGCACGTAGTCGCTGTTGGCCTGGGAGATCATCGAGCCGCGCAGCAGCCGGGCGAACACCGGCACCGACACCACGCCGACCGCGATCATCACGGTGGTCAGGCTGGCCCCGAGCAGGGCGGCGATGCTCACCGCCAGCAGCAGGCTCGGCATCGCCAGCAGCATGTCGATGAAGCGCATCAGGGTGGTGTCGACCCAGCGCCCCCACCGACCACCGAGACCGGCAGCCGCACCCGAGATGCCACCGATCAGCGCGCCGATCGCCAGACCGATGAGGGTGGAGACCACACCGACCAGCAGGGTCTGCCGGGCTCCCACGATCATCCGGCTGAACTCGTCCCGGCCCTGGTGGTCGTACCCGAACCAGTGGTCACCGTCGGGGCCGGGGATCACACCCGGCTTGATCAGACCCTCCCGGATGCCGATCGTGTCCGTCGGCCCGTACGGCACGAGGAACGGCCCGACCACCGCGACCAGCAGGAAGAGCGCCAGGATGACCGCGCCGACGATCGCGGCCGGGTTGCTCCGGAGCCGGCGGAAGGCCTCCTGCCAGAGGCTGACGCCGCGCTCGTCGTCACGGGCGGCCAGCTCGGAGAGCCGGTCGATCTTTTCACGCTTCTTGCCCGGGCTGAGTGTCATCGCACCCTCACCCTCGGGTCGATGAAGCTGTAGGAGAGGTCGACCAGGAGGTTCACCAGCACGTACACCACCGCGATGATCAGGATGAAGCCCATCAGCACCGGATAGTCGCGCTGGCCGATGGCCTCGGCGACGAACGCTCCGATGCCACTGAAGGCGAAGACGGTCTCGGTCAGCACGGCGCCGGAGAGCAGGCCGCCCGCGAGCAGACCGATCGAGGTGGCCACCGGCAGCATCGCGTTGCGCAGCACGTGCCGGCGACGGACCGTCTGCTCGGTCAGGCCCTTCGCCTCGGCGGTGCGGACGAAGTCCTCGTTGAGGACCTCCAGCACGCTCGCCCGGGTGATCCGGACGATGATCGCCAGCGGGATGCTGGCCAGCGCGATGGCCGGCAGCACCAGATGCCAGAGGGCGTCGGCGGCGGCGTCCCACTCCCGGGTCATCAACCCGTCGAGGACGAAGAAGTTGGTGATC
Source organism: Micromonospora sp. WMMD1155 (assembly GCF_029581275.1). Lineage (NCBI taxonomy): Bacteria > Bacillati > Actinomycetota > Actinomycetes > Micromonosporales > Micromonosporaceae > Micromonospora > Micromonospora sp. WMMD1155. The sequence continues at coordinate 3,014,283 of NZ_CP120742.1, read as the reverse complement.
CGGGTCGCCCCGAGCGTCGGGTCCTGTCGGCCGCTGGACGGGAACCAGTGCAGGTTCTCCGAGAAGATCGCTTTGAGCACGTAGCCGAGGAAGAAGACCGGGATGCAGATGCCGATCAGCGAGCCGCCCACGGACGCGTGGTCCAGGAAGCGGCCGCGACGACGGGCGGCCAGGTAACCCAGCGGGATGCCGACGCCGATCGCGATCACCATCGCGGTGATGGTCAGCTCGACGGTGCCGGGGAAGCGCTCGATGAACTCCGTGGTGACCGCCCGCTTGGTGGAGGTCGAGGTGCCCAGGTCGAGTTTGATCATCCGGCGGACGAAACGGCCGTACTGCACCAGGATGGGCTCGTCGAGCCCCATGTTGCGACGGATGGCAGCACGCATCTCGGGCGTGCCGCGCTCGCCGAGGATGGCGGTCTCGGGGCCGCCGGGGAGCCGGCGGAGCCAGATGAAGAGCAGGAGGGAGAGCCCGAACAGCGTGGGTATCAGCTGAAGCAGGCGTCTGACGATGAACCGGAACACGGCGGCCTCGAAGGGGTGCGGAGGGTTACGGGCGGGCGCTGTGGACAGCGCCCGCCCGCGTTCCTTGCTGCGTCAGATCAGGACTTACTTGAACTCGGCGGTGGCGTACCGCTCGTCGGTGAGCGGGCTGGCCTTGACGCCGGTCACGTCCTTGCCGAACACGATCGCCGGCGGCGAGTGCGAGATCGGCACACCGGGCAGGAAGTCCATGACGGACTTGTTCAGGGCCTTGTACTTCTCGGTCCGGGCCGCGATGTCGGCGGTGGTGTCCGCGTCCTTGAACTGGTCGAACAGGGCCTTGTTGTTGAAGCCCCACTCGTCCTTCGGCCGGTCGAAGAAGGTACCGATGAAGTTGTAGGCGTCGCCGTAGTCACCGGTCCAGCCCAGGAAGTGGAGGTCGTGCTTGTTGCCCGAGGTGGTGGCGTTGAGGTAGTCCGGGCTCCACTTCAGCGGGATCGCCTCGACGGTGATGCCGACGGCCTTCAGGTCCGCCGAGAGCAGCTCGAAGATGTCCTTCGGGTTCGGCATGTACGGCCGGGTGACCTCGGTCGGGTAGTGGAACTTCAGCGTCAGGTTCGACGCGCCCGCCTCGGCCAGCAGCGCCTTCGCCTTGGCCGGGTCGTAGGTGTACTTCGTGACGTCGCCGTTCCAACCCTCGACGGTGTCCGGCATGAAGTTGTCGGCGACCTTGGCGCCCGGCGGCAGCTTGGAGGTGACCAGCTGCTGACGGTTCAGGGCGTACGCGATGGCCTGCCGGACCCGGATGTCGGCGAGCTTCGGGTTGCCCTTCTGGTTCATCGCCAGGTAGAGCACGTTGAACGCCGGACGGGTGAGCATGTTGAAGCCCTCGGACTTCAGCGGCTCGACGTCGGCCGGGCCGACCAGGTCGTAGCCCTGGATGTCACCGGAGCGGAGCGCCTGCTTGCGGGCGTTCTCGTCCGAGATCGTCTTGAAGATGAGGTTCTTCAGCTTGGCCTTGGGGCCCGCGTAGTCCTCGTTGCGCTCCAGGGTCAGCGTCTTGTTGGCGACGTCCCAGGTCTTGAACTTGAACGGGCCGGTGCCGGTCGGGTGCGCCGTGGCGTACGCCGGGTACTTGATGTCCTCGGCGGTGCCGCCCACGTTGCTGGCGTCGAACTCCTGCAGCGCCTTCGGGCTGTGGATGGAGAACGAGGGGAGCATCAGCGCGGCCGGGATCTTGCTGGAGACCCGCGTGAAGGACAGGTCCACAGTGGTGGCGTCCTTGGCGGCGCAGGACTTGAAGAGGCTCGGCGGCAGCTCGGCGTCCTCGTTCTTGGCGAAGCCGCCCATGATGTCCTGCCAGTACGCGGTCACGTCCGGGCTCTGCATGAGGCCCTTGGCGTTGTACCAGCGGTTGAAGTTGACGCAGACGGCCTCGGCGTTGAAGTCGGTGCCGTCGTGGAACTTCACGCCCGAGCGGAGCTTGAAGGTCCAGGTGGTGCCCGCGGCGTCCGGGGTCCAGGACTCGGCCAGACCGGGGGTGACCTTCGTGCCACCCTCCTCCGGCCGGACCAGGGTCTCGAAGACCTGACGCGCCACGCGCAGCGACTCACCGTCGCTGGCGAAGCTCGGGTCGAGCACCTTCGGGTCTCCGGCGACGCCGAAGACGAGGGTGTCCTTCTTGCTACCGCCGGATTTGTCGTCGCGGTTGCTTTCGGCGCAGCCTGCTACCGCGAGGGCCGCGACCGCGACGGCCGCGATCGCGACCTTCGGCCTGGGTGCACGCATGTGTGCTTCACCTCGTCCTTGGGGGTACGGACAACGTGGTGACAGGGGTCACCGATGGCGGTGACCATAGCTCTCGTTACGTCCACCCGGAAACTGCCAGGTGGACGGTTGGTATCGGATCGTGCCTCAAGCGCCGCTTGACTTTCGATTCGAAGGTAAACAGCCCCTCAGACCGTTCAATCCGCACCCGCGATGCCAAACTGTTACGTCGAACAGCCCCGATGAGGGATCAAGTGTCAGATCAATTCCGGGCAGTGACGAAGCGATGGACGACACCGTGAGGGTGCCGGCCATCGGTTGCACGTAAGGGGATCAGACCGCGCGTCGGCCCTCGAAGGCCCGGCCGAGGGTGATCTCGTCGGCGTACTCCAGGTCGCCGCCGACCGGCAGCCCACTGGCCAGCCGGGTCACCGAGATGCCCATCGGCTTCACCATCAACGCCAGGTAGGTGGCGGTCGCCTCGCCCTCGGTGTTCGGATCCGTGGCCAGGATCAACTCCCGCACCGTGCCGCCGCCGAGCCGGATCAGCAGCTCCCGGATGCGCAGATTGTCCGGCCCGATCCCCTCCAGCGGATTGATCGCGCCGCCCAGCACGTGGTAGCGACCGCGGAACTCACCGGTCCGCTCGATGGCCACCACGTCCTTGGGCTCCTCCACCACACACAGCACCTCGTCGGTGCGGCGCGGGTCGCGGCAGATCCGGCACTGCTCGGACTCGGCCACGTTGTAACAGGTGGTGCAGAACCGCACCAGCTCCTTGACCTTGCGCAGCGCGCCGGCCAGCCGGTTGACGTCGGCCGGATCCGCCGACAGGACGTGGAACGCGATCCGCTGGGCGCTCTTCGGGCCCACGCCCGGCAACCGACCCAGCTCGTCGATCAGGTCCTGGATGGCACCTTCGTACATCTGCCGGCTCAGAAACCGGGCAGGCCGAGGCCGCCCATGCCACCGGCGACCGGGCCCATCTTGCGCTCGGTCAACTCGCGGGCCGCCTCGGCGGCATTGTGCACGGCCGCGACGACCAGGTCCTCAAGGGTCTCCACGTCGTCCGCGTCGACGGCCTTCGGGTCGATCTTGATGGCCTTCAGCTCACCGGAGCCGGAGACGGTAGCCGTGACCAGCCCACCACCGGCGGTGCCGGTCAGCTCGGCCTCGGCCAGCTCAGCCTGGGCGGCGGCGATCTGCTGCTGCATCTTCTGCGCCTGCTTCAGCATCTGCTGCATGTTCGGCTGTCCACCTGGGCGCACGGATGGCTCCTTCTCGCACTCGTCTGCTCGGCCGCCGCCCAGCCTATCCGCTGGGACCGACCCTGCCCCGCCCGGTGCGTCCGCCCACGCCGGACCCTTCCGGGGGTACGGCTGGCACTACCCCGAACCGGCCACCTGGCGGTAGTGCGCCACGAACCACCCACCTGGTCTGCTCAAGGGCATGAATATCAGCCGCTCCGGCCGGATCGGCGCGCTGTGCTGGGTCGCGGCCACCCCGCTCTTCCTCGTCGCCAATCTGGTCACCGGTCTGCGGTGGCGCGACCCGACCTACAGTTGGGCCACCCACAACATCAGCGACCTCGGCAACGCACACTGCGGCATCTGGGACACCAGTCGTCCCCGTTACGTGTGCTCGCCCTGGCACCCGCTGATGAACGCCGCGACACTCACCACCGCCGTGTTGCTCGCCGTCGGAATCCTGCTGACCTGGCGGATCCTCGGTCGCGGGGGCGTGGTGCGCGCGGCCCAGACGCTCCTGCTGCTGGCCGCCGGCGGGTACGCCCTGGTCGCCCTCCACCCGGCCGACGTCGACGAGAACCGGCACGTCCTCGGCGCAGTCCTGATCATGGGCCTGGGCAACGTCGGTCTGCTCCTCGCCGGCTTCGCCCCGGCCACCACGACGCTCGGCCGGTGGCGACGGCTCACCCTCACGGCCGGGATCATCGCGCTGGTCGGGACGGCGCTGTTCTTCGCCCAGCAGGGGGTCGGGATCGGCGTGGGCGGCATGGAACGCGTCGCCGTCCTGCCCTTCCCTCTCTGGGCCTGCTGCCTAGGCGTCCTACTGGCCGAAACCCCAGCCCCCGCACCCGCTCGCGTCGATCATGGAGTAGTGGTGTCCGAATAGACCAGTAGGGGGCGGGTTGTCACCCACCACAACTCCATGATCGGCGGGGTCAGCGGGCGTCGACCTCGTCGATCTTCTCGGCGCCGAAGGTTTCCCGGAGCAGCCGTACCGCCTGCTCTTCACTGGACTCCCGGGCGGTCTTCTCGTCGATGACCTCGTCCAACGGCTCGTCGCCCGGGTCGAAGCCCTCATAGACCGGGGTCGCCGCCGGGGCCGCCCCACCCGGTCGACCACCGCGCGCCGCCGGTCCGTCGAAGTCCGGGTCGTAGGGCGGCTCGCCCGCCCATTCGGCGTCCGCGACGGGCCGGGACGCCGCGGCGGTACGCGTACCCCGCCCCGCCGCCGCCGCGCGAGCCGCGGCGATGGCGCTGCTCACCGGTGCGGCACCGGCTGACGCCGGCTGCCGGGCCGCCGGCGTCGGGTTACCCCGCCCGCCCGCCTGACCAGCACCGGCCGCTGCGCCCGAGCCGTTCGCTCCGATGCCATGAGCGCTACCGCTGCTCGGTGCGATGCTGGACGCAGCATCAAGCCCGGGGGTGTCTCCGGCCGACGCGCCGCCGGGGCGGGCGGCCTCCGGCCAGTCCTCGTCATCCTTCGCCTCGGCGACGGGGGCACCGCCGCCGGGGAGCGCCGCCTCCGGCCAGTCGTCCTCGTCGTCGACCGCCGTGGGTTGCGGGCCACCCTGCTGGCCCGCGCCGTGGCCACCGCCGCCGCGCACAGCCGCGCCTCCGGGCTGACCACCGGAGTGCGGGCCGGTAGCGCCGAACGAACTCGTTGCGGCGGGCGGCGCGCTGGTCGGGCCGGTGGCAACCGGTGACGTCGGCGCACTCGCCGGTCGGGCAGGGGCCGCACGGTTCGGCGCGGCGTTCGGGTTCGCCGTCGCACTCGCGTTCGGCGCGGCGCTCGGGCTCGGCGCGGCGCTCGGGCTCGGCGCGGCGCTCGCGTTCGGCGCGGCCGCACGGTTCGGCGCGGCACTCGGGTCGGATGCCGCGGGCGGTGCGCTCGCCGGGCTGGCGGCGGGCGTGTTCGGCGCGGCGGGACGGACCGGAGCGGCGGGCTGCGAGCGCTGCGGGCCGGACAGCGACACTCCGCCACGCTCACCGGCCACCTCGCACCGGATCTGCCAGCGCCCGCCCAACTCCTCGTAGAGCGCGTCGGTCAGCACGGCCGAGTGGTCGGCCATCATCTTGGCCAGCACTGTCGACTTCACGGTCAGTACCAGCATGTCGCCGTCGAGCTCGCGGACCACCGCGTCGCGCATCAGGGCGGCGATCCGCTTGTTGGTCCGGTTGACCTTGCCGACCACGTCGGGCCACACCCGGCGGACCGCGACCGCGTCCAGCGCGGCGGCCGGCGCATCCGGTCGGGGCGGCACGGGGGTGGCCGGGTCGGGAAGCACCGCCGACGGCGGCACCGCACGGCGCGGCACCGACGGGCCACCGGAGCCGGTGCCACCCGAACCGGGGCCGGCGAAGCCGCCGGCCGAACCGGCAGCAGCCGAACCGCCGGTCGCGCCGGAGGCGGATGCCATCCCGACGGTGGTCGCCGACGCACCGGGCGACGCCGGGATCGGCGAATCGGCGGTCGGGACGCCCGCCGCCGGAGCACCCGAGATCGGAGCACCCGAGGCCGGACCGCCCGACATCGAAGCACCCTGGGCGGCGGCGCTGCGGGCCGGGGACGTGGCCGGGTCGACATCCCACGGCGGTGCGGAGGTCGGGGCGTCGGCGGGTGCGGGGTCGGCGGCAGCCGGAACCGGGGTGGCGGGCTGTGGGCGTACCCCTGGGGTGTTGGTCGTTGCCTCGGTGCCGACCAGGGTGAGCCGACGTTCCATCCGCTCCAGGCGCTGGAGCAGGCCGCCGGTGGAGTCGTCCACGCCGGGAAGCAGCATTCGGGCGCAGATCAGCTCCAGCAGCAGGCGGGGCGCTGTGGTGCCGCGCATCTCCACCAGGCCGTCGTGCACGATGTCGGCGCAGCGAGAGAGCGTGGCCGTACCGAGTTGCGAGGCCTGGGCGGCCATCCGCTCGATCTGGTCGGCCGGGCCGTCGATGAGGCCCTTCGCGGCGGCGTCCGGCACCTGCTGGATGACGATCAGGTCGCGGAGCCGCTCCAGCAGGTCGGAGGCGAACCGGCGCATGTCGTGCCCGGCCTCGGCGACCCGGTCGACGGTGGCGTACGCGGCCGCGCCGTCACCGGCGGCCAGCGCGTCACACATCTCGTCGATCAACGCGGAGTCGGTGACCCCGAGCAGCGAGACGGCCCGGGCGTAGCTGACCCCTTCCGCGCCCGCGCCGGCGATGAGCTGGTCGAGCACGGAGAGGCTGTCCCGCATGCTGCCGCCACCGGCGCGCACCACGAGCGGAAAGACCGCCGGCTCGACGGCGACGCCCTCGGCCTGGGTGAGCTGCTCCAGGTACGGGCGGACCACCTTCGGCGGGAAGAGCCGGAACGGGTAGTGGTGGGTCCGCGACCGGATCGTGCCGAGGACCTTCTCCGGCTCGGTGGTGGCGAAGATGAACTTGACGTACTCCGGAGGCTCCTCGACCAGCTTGAGCAGGGCGTTGAAGCCCTGGGTCGAGACCATGTGCGCCTCGTCGATGATGTAGATCTTGAAGCGGCTGTTGGCCGGTGCGAAGAAGGCACGCTCGCGCAGCTCGCGGGCGTCGTCGACACCGCCGTGGCTGGCCGCGTCGATCTCGATCACGTCGATCGAGCCGGCACCGTCGGCGGCCAGCGAGCGGCAGGACGCACACTTGCCGCACGGTTCGGGGGTGGGGCCCTCCTCGCAGTTGAGTGAGCGGGCCATGATCCGGGCGCTGGTGGTCTTGCCGCAGCCACGCGGCCCGGAGAAGAGGTAGGCGTGGTTGAGCCGCCCACTGCGCAGCGCCTGCGACAGCGGCTCGGTCACGTGCTCCTGACCGATGACCTCGGCGAAGGTCCGCGGCCGGTACTTGCGGTAGAGCGCCAGCGTCACTCGTCCCGCCTCCTCTCGACCGAGCCATTCTGCGCCGGTCGGGCGCGGACGACCACCCACCCCGCCGAATGGCCGAGGCTGCCGCGCCCCGCCGGGCGCCCGGGTTGCCGTGGGTCGCCGTGCCTTGCGGCGCGTGGCCGTGCCTTGCCGCGCGTTGATCGACTCCACATCGCCGACCTGGCGGTGTCGACTGCCCGGGACAGCCCCACCTCGCCGACCTGGTGTGGATCAAGGCCCCGGAGCAGGGCCCCGGAGACGAAAAGGCCTCCCGTGCACCCGGCAGAGCTCGCTTATCCTTGCTGCCTTCCGGCCCTGGGGAGGTTCACGAGATACCGCCGCACGGGAGGTGCCGCCAAGCCTACCCGACCGCCCGTCGATCTTCAGGGGGTGGTGGGGTGGCCCGCCCGACGGGGGCCTGTATCCTGGCTCGCGGAGGATTCGCCTAGAGGCCTAGGGCGCACGCTTGGAAAGCGTGTTGGGTTAACACCCTCACGAGTTCGAATCTCGTATCCTCCGCTCGTCTGAGCAGCACCAGCGACAGGGCCGGCCCCACGGGACCGGCCCTGAGTCGTCTGCGACGGCGTCCTCAGCCCACCACCTGGACGTCCTCCGCGCCCTGCCCGGAGAACCACGCCGCAAGCTCGACACCGCCGAGTGACCGCGTCGCCCCCTCGTCGACGAGGACCGGGCCGACGACGGCACCCTTCGCGCCGTCGAGTTGGCAGCCGAACATCCGCGCGCCGCTCAGCACCGTCGGCATGCTCGTATTGCCCAGCGTGCACCAGCGCATGCTGGCCAACTCCAGATCGGCATCGCGCAGGTCGGTCTCGTAGAGGGTGGCGGAGTTGAGGACCGAGCGGCGGAGATCCGCCCCGGCCAGCACGGCGTGGTCGAGTTGCGCCGAGAACAGGCGGGCCGAGAGGAACCGCGCCCGACCGGCCGAGCAGCCGACGAGTGTCGCCTTGGCCAGGTCGGCGCAGGCGAAGTCCGCGCCCTCCACCTCGGCGTCGGCCAGGTCGGCGTCGGCGAGGTTGGTCGCCTCGAACCGGACGTCGACCAGGCGCGAGTTGGCGAGATAGGCGCCGACCAGGTCGAGACGGCTGAGGTCCGCCCCGCGAAAATCGAGAAAATCACCAGAGAGGTACGCGGTCTCGGCCGACGCCGCGAACCACTCCTCCAGTGCCGCCCGCGCGTCCGGGCTGTCCGGCCAGCGGATCACGTCGTCGCTGGTCCGTCGGTATCTGCTCACCGCCCGTGCTGGTCGTCCGGCCCGTCCACGGCGGGGTCGGCCGCGCGCAGTTGCTGCCCGACGCGTTCGGCTATCGCCCGCGCGGCGGGTGAGTCGGTCCCCAGGGTGTCGCCGATGATCTCCTGCGCCCGGTCGGCCAACTGCCGTTTGGCCACACCGATCGTGTTCATGATCGTCCTGGCGACCACGTCGGGCGCGACCCGCTGGATCCGCTGACCCAGTTGCAGGTCGACCAACGCGCCCACCGAGTCGACGGTGACCTCCACCAGCCCGTTGCCGTCGGCAGCCGTCACCCGTAGCGCCTGGATGCGGTCACTCATCGCGTCGGTGGCGATCGCCAACTGGTCGAGGCGACCCTTCCACTCCGCGAGCCGGTCCATCGCGCCGTCCGGGTCCAGCAGCCCCGCCGTGTTGGGAACCTCGGCCATCACGTGTCCCCTCGGTCGCTCAAGGTGATCATGCTCAGCGGAGGGAGGTTAACACGGGCAGCCCTCACGACAGTCCAGGTGAGACACGCGGGCTGACCCGAAAACTTCGGCGCCTGGAGCGGTACCGACCCACTCCCGGCGGGCGACACCCGGACTGACGCCGACCGCCGGACTCCTCGCCTTCGCCGATCTCCCCAGAGACCCGCACCAAGTCACACCCTGCGGAAATGGCACCCATGGCGGCCGGTCAGGGCCTTTCGATGCTGCGAGGCCGACGGACCAGGGGCAGCCACCCGAGAAAGCGGGCGTGAAGGGCCGGCAGGTCGGGGTGGGCACCGAGGGCATACAGGTCTTCGATCGCGTCTTGCAGGTTCGACGCCAGGTAGAACGCCAGGGCGATCGAATGGCCGTAGAACTCGGTCACAAGGTGAAGCTGCGCTGGCCCGCACGGCCACGCGGCAGCGCAGTTGCGGCACAGCCAAGCGGGACGCATCGGGATGTGGGGGCGGGCGGCCTGCGACGTCCAGCGGCGCGCGGGTACGCGGGTGACCGGCCGGGGCAGGCCGACGGCCCCCGGCGGCCAGGGCACGCCCGGTGAAGACGGCGGCGGGGCGGGCTTCGGTTCGGGGTTCCGTTCGGGCGGCTCGTTCGTCACAGGTTGCCCCCTCGATCTTCGCTGCGGGAGGGCCGCCAACGAGTGTTCGAAAACGGGGCGGCCCGTTGCGAACGCGGCCGAGTTCGAGTTCCCTGCCAGTCGCACCGTCTACACAGCACCTTGCCCTTTGGAACTGGACGGCTACACCACGTAGCTATACGTTATGTAGACGTTGAAGACGTCCGCTCGGAGGTGGGTATGAACCAAGCCCTACGAGCGGCCTTAGCCGACGCGGGTGAGACCGTTGAAAGTCTTGCCGAGCAGGTGGGTGTAGACCCGAAGACGGTTGCGCGCTGGGTCAACCCCGGCCGGATCCCGCATCCGCGTCACCGCGCAGCCGCAGCCGCTGCGCTCGGCCGTGAAGTCGAGGACATTTGGCCGGACGTTTTGAAACGGCGTGAGCCGGCATGGTTACGCCCGTGGGTGGAGGTTGAACTTCAGGCATCCGCGCTGCGCGCCTTCCAAGTGGCGGTCGTCCCCGGCTTACTGCAGACCCCCGACTACGCCTCGGCGGTGCTGGCCAGTGGGGTGCTCGACCCAGATGAGGTAGCGGACTACGTAGCGACCCGGTTGCGGAGACAGACGGCGGTGCTGGACCGACGCAAGCCTCCGCTCTTCGTCGCGCTGATTGACGAGTTCGCTCTTCGTCGCGGCGACCCCGAGATCATGAACCCGCAGCTGGACCATCTGGTAAAGATGGCTCAACGGCCGCATGTGCTCCTTCACGTGTTGCCGCTGGACGCCGGCCTCCACGCCGGGCAGGCAGGGCCCTTCGTCATCGCCACGACTCAAGACGGCGATGTCGCCTACCTCGATGATCAGGCTGCCGGGCGGCTCACCAATGACACCGCCGCCCTCTGGGCCACCTGGGATACGCTCCGTTCGATGGCCTTATCGCGCCGTCAAACCATCGACTTTCTAGAGGCAAGATCATGGCTGACCTGACCGGCGCCCTCTGGCGCACGAGCACCCGTAGCAGCTCAAACGGCGGCGACTGCGTCGAGGTCGCCGACAACCTGCCCGGCATCGTCGCGGTGCGCGACTCGAAGAACCAGTCGGGTCCGGCGCTGACCTTTCCTCCGGCCGCGTGGGCTGCGTTCGTTCGCCAGGTCATCACCCGGTCGTAATCAACGCCAGACGTACGGGAGCGTGGAGTCATGGAGTTGAACGGGTTGAGCGGCGCCCGATGGCGCAAGAGCAGCCGCAGCAGCGGCAACGGCGGCAACTGCGTCGAGGTCGCCGACAACCTGCCCGGCGTCGTGGGCGTACGCGATTCCAAGGACCCGGCCGGTCCGGCACTCACCTTCACGTCGACGGCCTGGCGCGCGTTCGTCACCGGGCTGGCTTCGCAGGTCTGACCAGGAGCCACCGTCGCTGGAACGCAGTGCAGTAGGGAGAGCCTTGCGCCTGCTATTCGAGCATCGTGACACCGAGACACACGCGAGCCTCGTCGATCGCGTGTGGCGCACCCGCAGCGAGGCGGAAGACACGATGACATCGGCGGCGCGCACGTGCTGCCAACTGATCTTCACGCGGATGCAGGGGCAGCTACATGTCAGTCTGCGCGGACCGGAGACCAGAGCGACTTCTGCGCCGGTCCCGCCGGACGCCGAGTTCTTCGGCATCCGGCTCACGCTCGGCACCGTCCTCCGGCCGCATCCGACAGCCGCGATCGTCGACAGCCACGTGTCCTTTCCGGTGACGGACTCGGGCCGGATAGTCATCGGCGGCGAGGCCTGGGAAGCGCCGACGTACGAGAACGTCGAGCAGTTCGTCCGGCGGCTGCGGGACGCGGGCCTGCTGGTGCGATCACGCCTGGAGCGCTTCGCCGGGCACCCCGGGGACCACCCGTCCAGTCGAACGCTTCAGCGGCAGTACCGCGCGGTCACCGGCCTCTCGCGCACCGCCGTGACGCAGATCGACCGCGTGAACGCGGCGGCCACGATGCTGCGCGACGGGCTCGACTGGAGCACTGTCGTCGAGGCACTGGGGTACTTCGACCAAGCTCACCTGGCCCATGCGCTGCGGCGCTACGTCGGGCGTACCGCGCGAGGGCTGCGAACGGACGACGACGCGTCGATGTCGTTCCTGTACAAGACCGGCCCGTCACCAGGAAGCTAACGTCCGTCCTCCGGCCGCCCCGGCGGCTGCCCCGAACCGGCATCCGGAGGAGAACCGTGCTGCTCAGCGTCAACGTCTTCGTCAGCCTCGACGGGATCATGCAGGGACCGGGCAACCCCGACGAGGACCGCTCGGGCGGCTTCGACCGGGGCGGGTGGCTCGTCCCGCACGCATCCGCGCACACCAACGAGGTGGTCGAGGGCTGGTTCCGGGAGGCGGAAGCCTTCCTCTTCGGCCGCACGAGCTACGGCCTGCTCGGCGGGTACTGGCCCAAGGTCACCGCGCCCGACAACCTGATCGCCGCCAAGCTGAACACGCTGCCGAAGTACGTCGTCAGCAGGACGCTGACCGACGAGGAGGCCGAGTGGAGCCCGACCACGGTCCTCCGCACCGGCATCGTCGACGACGTGCGCCGGCTCAAGGGGCTCCCCGGCCGGGAACTCCAGGTCCACGGCAGTTGGGAACTCGTGCAGGAGCTGCACCGGGCCGGGCTCATCGACCTCTACCGGCTACTTCAGTACCCCGTCGTGGTCGGCACCGGAAAACGACTGTTTCCGGAGGGAACGACGCCCGCGACGTTCGACACCTCAGGAGACGCGCGGGTGCTGCCCGGTGGCGTCGTCTCGCTGACGCTGACGCCCACGAGCCGTGGGGTGATCCCCGCGGGCGCGTACTCCGTGGAGAGCGGTCACTCGACGCCGGTCCTCGACTGACGCCGACGCCCCGGCCGTCGTACACATGTTCTATCCACAGGTTGTGGACGGCGGCTCGGACCGCACAACGGGTCCCGGCGGGAATTCTGCCGCCGCCGGGCGGGTACGGTCCGGGGATCGACGCCGGTCCGGCCGGAACCCGTCGTACACATGTTCTATCCACAGGCTGTGGACGGCGGAGGGTTCGATGGCGTACCAGCTCAGCGCGGTGGTCGCGGACGTGGAGCTGCTCCGCGAGCAGACCGCCGGGCTGGATCACGCGGTTCTCGGCGAGCTGCGCCAGGATTTCGGGCTGCTGCCGGTCACCCCGCAGTTGGTGGTGGAGTTGACCGGGTCGCTGCCGGACTTCGCGACGGACGACCGCAGCGCTGAGCACCCGTTCGGCCTGGTGTTGTCGCCGACGCTCGTGGAGTCGCTGGCCCGCTGGTCACAGGCGGGGCCGGTGGCGTATCTGGAGGCGGAGTTCGGTGGTGGCGCCGGCTACCAGTCGGCGGCGGTGTGGCTGGGTGGGGCGCTGACCTGGGGGCCACACTTCGACGACGAGTTGGACACGTCGCGCGAACAGTGGCCGATCAACGGGGCGCTGGCCCGCCTCGGTAGCGAGCCCGGCGATTGGATCGACCCGTTCGCCGAGTTGGGGTTGCACCTGGAGCGCAACACCGAGGGTTGGCTGGCGCACGGGCGACGTCGACTCAGCGCCGACTACTGGGACGAACTGGTCGAACAGTGGGAAAACCAGTAATCCGACTGCCGCCAGCAACCTGAACGCCCCCGTTCCGTTGGGGACTGGGGGATTCCATGAAATTGCGACAATTTGCTTTTATTGCCACGCTGATGACGGCTGCCTCGATCGCAGGCAGTGGCGTACCGCCGACCGGGTCGATCCCGGACGGACGGCCCGCCGGCAGCGTGGAGATCATCGACCTGAACGGCCTGCGCAACATCGAGTTCGGCGACACCGAGGACGAGCTGACCCGGCGCGGCATCCTGCGTACCGACCTGGACGCCTGCGGGCCGATGCTCGTCGGCCACGACACGGTCAGCCCGGTCTTCATCGAGGACAGACTGGTGCTGCTCTGGGTCGGCGACCCGATGCGGACACCCGAGGGCATCACCGCGGGCTCACCCGTCGGCCAGGTCTGGGCGCGTTACCCGCTGGTGACCCGGCTCGCCGCTCCACAGGGGACACACCGCCTCGACGGGCTGCTCGCCCGCAGCGGCGACCGCGCGTACCTGTTCCTGCACGACGGCCGCACGGTCCGAAAAACCATCGCCGGGTACGCGGACTGGGCCCGCCGCCTCTTCGACGAGGGCACCGGCCCGTGCTGAGTCGCCGTCACGGGCGACCCGACAAGCCGATTGTTGGGAATCAACCTTCGTGAAACCATCTCCCCGCTCGCGCAGATCGCGCGACTCATACGGGGGAGCCAATCGTGCGACCAACCAACCACGGTCCACTGTGGAGACAAGTACTCAGGTGGACGGCTGTGGCCGCCATCAGCGCCGCCGGGTCGGGCCTACTCACCGGTCCTGCCGCCGCCGCCCCGACCGACGAGCCGTCGGCCCGACCCGCCGTCACGACGACCGAGCGACCGCAACCGCCAGCCGCGTCGGCAGGAGCACCGGTCACCCCCTCGGCTCCCGCTTCGGCCCAGGTCGCCAAGACCCCGGCGACGGTCGACAGCGCGTCCGCCACCTGCGGCGGGCAGCTTCCGCTGGGCAAGGTCAAGAACTGCGCCTCTATCGCGGGCACCGCGAAGCAGACCTGGAAGATCGTTTCAACGGTCGACCAGGACACCCTGTTCGTCCGGCTCCGACAGGTCTCGGGGGACAGCGTCGGGGCCGAGGTGAAGAACTCCGACGGCGACCACGTCTGCTACGTCAGTTCCTATCTGACCGACTGCAAGCTCGACGCCGCGGGCACCTACAAGGTGACGGTGGCGCTCAGCTACAACACCGGCAACGCCGCCTACTCGCTGTCGGCTGAGTCGATGCGCGCACCCTCCACCTGCGCCGAGTTGCCCAAGAGCTTCTTCTCCTTCGCCTCTACCGGACGCAGCGGCACCCTGCCCGCCGGCCTGGCCGCCCGCTGCTTCACCTTCACGCAGCCCGCCGAGACGGTCCTGCACCTCGCCGACCCGGGCGGGGCCGAGGACATCCAGGGCCCCATCCTGAACGGGCAGTTCGAGCCGGTCTGCACGGTGCGCTACCCCACGGAGTGCACGCTCCGGGGCGCCGGACCGTACCGGCTCTTCCTCCAGGAGACCTATGGCAACACGGCCGCCTACACCCTCAAGATGCCCCGGCTCTCGCAGTCCGTCGGCTGCCCGGCCCTGTCCCTGACCGCCTTCGGGGACCCGGGCGCGGCAGTCGGGACCGGCACCGTGCCACCGAACCAGGGGATCAGCTGTCAGGCTCTGCGGGTCACCACCCCCGGCCGCCTGGTCGTCCGCTTCGATCAGTACGCGGACCAGTCCCTCTACTGGTATCTGTACGACGACGCCGGCCGGGTGGTGTGTTCGGAGTACGACTCCTGGCGATCCTGCGCCGCACCGACGGCTGGCTCCTACACGCTCGTGGCGCAGAACTCGAACTGGGAACCGACCACCTACCAGGTGGCGGTGGCCCGGCTCGACCAGACCGAAGGCTGCGCCGCACCCGCCGGGCTCGCCTGGGACCAGCCGACCCTGACCGTGCACCAGACCTCGGCCGTGCAGACCAACTGCCAGCCGTTCCACGGCGAGGCCGGTGAGCGAGTCATGGTCTACCGGGCTCCGGACCGGTACAACGACGTCTTCTCCTGGATCGTCGACGAGCAGGGTGCCGTGCTGTGCACGGAGTGGACGGAGGAGGACGGCTGCGAACTTCCGTCCACCGGCACCTTCCGGGTCATCTCCTACCTCTCCCGCTGGGACTCGGAGAGCACCAATCTGACCTACCGGTTGCAGGTACGCGCCCTCTCGGACTCGACCGGCTGCCCGACCGTCACGCCCGGGGCGTACAACGCCGCTCCGGCCGGCGCGCTCGGTGGCATCCGCTGCCGCGTCCTGGACCTGCCCGAGGGCACCTTCCGGGTCAAGGCGGTCGGCGAGGACACCTACCGGCAGTACGCGACCGTCTACGACGGCGCCGGACACAAGGTGTGCACTGACGTGTGGTGCAAGGTCCCCGTTGCCGGGCGGTACACCCTGGTGCTCAGCGGAGGCGCACCGACCTCGGTGATCGACAACAGCCTGCGGTACCACCTCGCCGTGTTGCCGTGGCTTCCGTCCGACTGCCGACCGGTGTCCGACGTCGGCTGGCAGGACGCCCCGGTGCGGGGGCAGTTGGCCACGCCGGCGCAGTTCGACTGCCTCGAACTGAGCAGCCCCGCCGGCGCCCTCATCACGGAACTGCTCCCGGGTGACGCCACCGGACCCGGATCGCCCAGCGTGACGGTGATCGACTCCACCGGGGCGTTCATCTGCGACTCGTCCTGGGGGCTGCGCCAGTACCACTGCGAGCTGACCGGCCAGGCACCGTTCCTCGCCGTGCTCAGCTCGGACGACGGCGATGCGGACGGGCCGTACTCCCTCGCCTTCGCCCGCACCGACGGCCCGCCCGCCTGCCCGGAACTTCCGGCTGGCGCGACGGGTGCCACGGTGGCGACCGGCGCGGACCGGTTCGGGGTCTGCCTCTCGATCCCGGCCGATGCGCGGGCTGCCACGGAGTCGATCACCTGGAAGCGGACCGGCGGGACCGGTGACGCACGCCTGTCGGTCTTCGACTCGGCCGGGCGTCGCTACTGCGGTCCGACCGGCTACGCCGTCGAGCGGACGATCACCTGCTCGCTACCCGCTGGCCCGGTCACGGTGATCCTGGAGGCGGACGGCGTCGACGCCACCTACCAGCTCACCCACCGGGATGCGAGCCTGCCCGCGAGCTGACCTACCGGCCGAATGACGAAACGCCCGGTCGATCCTCACGGATCGACTGGGCGTTTCGCACTTCAGAGCGGTGGCGGAGGGATTTGAACCCTCGGAGGGCGTTAACCCTCACACGCTTTCGAGGTCTGCGATCATGCGTCCGGACCGGTCCGACAGCGCACATGACCAGCAGTTGACCTGTCCGTCGAACCGCCATGGACGGCCGGCGAACTCGTCGAGATCTTCCAGCGGCTCACCCCGGTACAGTCCACAGCAATCATGAGCGATCCGGCTCGGGCCAAGGCCGTACGCCACGAACTTGCCGACGTTCTCGCCTACCTGCTCCGCCTGGCGGACGAACTCCTGGTCGACCTTGCCACGGCCGTGCAGGCGAAGATGGGTCTCAACGCTAGGCGCTACCCAGCCGACCAGTCACGCAGTCGCAGTGACAAGTACGACACGTACGAGAACCAGCCATAGGCTGGTGCCACGTGGCACTGCTCGACACACGTTCCGCGTTTGCACCTTGCGGCCAGCTCGATTCGCAGGGCATGTTTCCTACGTGGCGCAAATCCCTTCATACCCTACCGAAATCCGTTGTGCGCGGGCGAACATTACGGAATACGATTTAGTGGATCAAAGCAATGGACAAGGTACTAACTGCTGAGCCCCGTCAGCCAGCCCAAACCGCCCCAGGGTTTGTGCGCCCGGCGTCAGCGTGTTCGGCTCCCCCTGCCTGATGCGGGCGGATTGGGGTCTCGCCAGCCTGTCTCGCAACGCATAGGATCGTTCATCCCCTATCCATTGCGGATGGGGGGAAGCCGCAGCCGGCGAGAGAGGGCCACCATCATGGCAAAGAAGCTTGAGAGCGACATGATGCCGCTTACCAAGCTATTCTCGCAAGATTTCTTCTTCCGCATCCCCGATTACCAGCGACCTTTTTTGTGGGACGATGAAGATTTCACCAACCTGATCGATGATTTGGGGAGCGCACAACGAGATGAACCATACTTCTTGGGCACGCTCGTACTACACAAGATTAAACAGGGAGAGTATGACGTTGTAGACGGACAGCAACGACTCACAGCCCTCTGCATCCTCATGGCTTGCATGCGAGACTCTCTCGACACCACCGATGACAAGACGCTGACGACGGAGATCCACGAGAAAATCTTTCAAGCAGCCAAAAAACTGGACTCAATCCCGGCGCGCAATAGGCTCCAGGTCAAAGATCAGGCCGTCTTCAACTCCATGATTGGCACTCAGGGCGGTGCAGCGCAACCCCTTCCTAGCTCCGACCTCAAGAGTGCGATCAATCGTCGCTACGAGGCGGCCCGGAAGATTTTCTGGAACAAGTTGCGGCTGATGCGGGAGCATGATCGCGAAAGCTTGGCGATCTTCGTGACACAGAATTGCACCTTTATTTACGTAGCTACGGACACTTTCGAGGACGCGTTCCGCCTCTTCACTGTAGTCAACGACCGAGGCAAGCAGCTCCGCAGGATCGACGTACTCAAGGCCTACAACCTCGACCCTGCATACGTCACGACAGCCGATTCCAGGACCAAGTATGCCCGCCAGTGGGAGGAGATGGAGGGCCGCCTAGGCGAGGCAGAGTTCGAGAACATTTTCAGCTTGCTGCGCCTGCTCTACATAAAAGAGAAGACGCAGTTCGATCTGCACAAGGAATTCGAGAGGAAGATCCTCGGGCAGCCCAATATGCCCAAGCCTGGGCCCGAATTCATGGATCAACTGGAGAAGTACGTCGACCTCTACGACGCGCTCTTCGTTGATCGAGACATATTGGATCCCGCCGGCGACCAGCCTCATGTGGCATATAGAACGCTCATCGACGCGATGGTAACGTACTTCTCGGCTTCGGAATGGAAGGCATGCCTGCTTGCCTTTGCGGCGAAGTTCGACAAGGAGCGCCTGTACGATTTCTTGTTGACCATCGAGAAAGTCTACTTGGACCACTGGATCACTGGCACGCGCAAGGATGAGCGCTACGGCGTTTACACGACGATTCTCAAGGAGATTGACAGGGCGACATCAGCAGACCAAGTGATCTTCACTGTGGCAGTGTCGACCGAGAACATAGAGGCCGGTTGCCGTGCGAAGAATTTCTATGGCGCGAGCCATGCTAAATACTTGCTTGTTCGGGCGGAGATCGTCGCGGACGAACTGGATCATGTCCGCCACTTCCAAGTCCGCTCCATCGAGCATGTCCTACCCCAGAATCCCAAAGAGGGGGGGAATTGGGATATGACGTTCAGTGATTCCGAGCATCAGGAGCTGATCGATTCGGCGGGCAACCTCGTCCTCTTAAGTAAAAGCAAAAACTCTAGAGCCGGCAATCGGGAGTTTGAGGAGAAGAAGTCAACGTACTTGAAGGACCGCGTGACTTCCTTCCCTAGGAGCGTTCAGGTTCTCGGATATTCGGATTGGACTCCAGACGTTATCCGAGCACGAACCGAGGACTTTGCCAAGACAGTTCTAAAGGATCCACAGACCAGACCCTAATTGCTTTTGTCGCGCGGCCGCCTGCCATCTCTGAACATCCTCGTAAAAGTTCACCAGATGAATCCTGAACGTCGGCTTCAACCGGTGTCCGTGTCGCACTAATGGTCAATAGGCGTCTCGCGTGTGATCTGTGGTTCGAATCGGGATGGCACGGCGGAAGACTGGCTGCTCGTTACACCGAGCGGCAGCCTGGCCAGCACGCACGCACGGATCACAGCGACGTCCTCGTAAACACCGCCGCCGGCCGCCTGATCGTTGAGTACGACGGCGCCTACTGGCACCGACCGGATGCAAAAGTACTTGTCGATGCCTCCAAGAGCCGCCACCTGCTCACCGCCGGCTATTACGTAGCCCGCCTCCGAGAAGACGAATTACCAACACTAGGGATTGACCACCCCCGCTACCGGGAGTTCCGCGTGTACGCGACATTTCCCGCCCACGGGAGGCGATGGAGGCTATACGGGTGGTTGTCGACCGCGCCCGGCAATTGACCCTAAAGTCCTTGTCCACAGCAATGACGGAAACCCCGGGAAGGTTATTTCACTCGCACACAATGCCGAACTCACAGAAGTTCCAGTCATTCATTTTGTGGCGGAGTAACTAATCGTTGCAGCATCGCAGATTCCATCGTCGGCCGTTAACCTGCCTTGCTTGGCGGGCGTTCACCATCCATTCGTAAGGTCGGCGGAGGCAGCAAGCGTGCGGGGTCGAGCGCCGATGGACCCAACTCAGAAACTGAGACCAGAAGCGGAACGCCCGGCCGGTCCTCACGGACCGGCCGGGCGTTCTCGCTGTTGCGAGCGGTGGCGGAGGGATTTGAACCCTCGGAGGGCGTTAACCCTCACACGCTTTCGAGGCGTGCTCCTTAGGCCGCTCGGACACGCCACCGCCGACGAGGGTACAGGACCGCTGGTTCGGACGCCGAACCGGTATCGCCCCGGCCGGCCTGGCAGGATCTTTGCCATGAGTACGCACATCGGCGCGAAGCCGGGCGAGATCGCCGAGCGGGTCCTGATGCCGGGTGACCCCCTGCGGGCCAAGTGGATCGCGGAGACCTACCTCGAGGGCGCCACCTGCTACTCGACGGTTCGGGGCATGCTGGGTTTCACCGGCCGCTGGAACGGCGTCGAGGTTTCCGTCCAGGGTTCCGGCATGGGCATGCCGTCGGCCTCCATCTACGCCCACGAGCTGATCAACGAGTACGGCGTGAAGACGCTGATCCGGGTCGGCTCGTGCGGGGCCCTCAGCACCGACCTGCAGCTGCGGGACGTGGTGGCGGCGATCGGGTCGTCCACCGACTCGAACATGAACCGGATGCGCTTCGACGGGCTGATCGACTACGCCCCGGTGGCCGACTTCGGGTTGCTGCGTACCTCGGTCGAGGTGGCCGAGCGGCGCGGCATCAGCATGCACGTCGGGCCGATCCTGGCGGCGGACGCCTTCTACACCGACCGACCGGACCTCTACGACACCCTCGCCGACTACGGCGTGCTGGCGGTGGAGATGGAGTCGGCGGCGCTCTACACGATCGCCGCCCGCTTCAAGGCCCGCGCGTTGACCGTGCTGACCGTCAGCGACCACATCAAGACCGGCGAGAAGACCACCTCGGAGGAGCGCGAGCAGACCTTCAGCCAGATGGTCGAGATCGCCCTCGACACGATCATCGCCTGATCCGTTCCGGCGAAGGGCGGCTCACTGCCGAGAGCGGTATGACTCAGAGGTATAAATATGCCTCAGAGTCATACCGCTCTTTCGCACCAGGCTCGCCCGCCCAGGCAGAGGCAGCAGCCCGGTCAGACCGCGGCCAGCGCCTCGGTCGGCGCGAGGCGGGCGGCGCGCACCGCCGGGTAGAGGCCCGCGAAGCCGCCGATGACCAGTGTCGCGCCGACGCCGCCGAGCATCGCCCAGGCCGGAACCACTGTCGGCCAACCCTGGGACAGGGCGTACCCCGAGGTGACCAGGATCCCCAGCAACACCCCACCGAGCCCGCCGAGCGCGGAGAGCAGCAGCGACTCGGCGAGGAACTGGGACCGCACCTGACCCCGGGTGGCTCCGAGTGACCGGCGCAGGCCGATCTCGGCCCGTCGTTCCAGCACCGAGATCACCATGGTGTTGGCCACACCGACCCCGCCGACCAGCAGTGCGACAGCGCCCAGGCCCAGCAACAGGCCGGTGAACGCGTCGTCGGTCGCCTGGGCGGCGGCCAGCGCGTCCGAGGGCCGGGAGACCTCCACCTCGTTCGGCGCCTCCGGGTTGGTGGTCGCGCCGAGCACCGACCGGACCGCCTCGACCTGGGACTCCTGTGCCCGGGTGTAGACGGTGGTCGGGTGGCCGTCGAAGCCCAGGTACTCGGCCGCCGCCGCCCAGCCGATCAACGCCGAGGTGTCCAGTTCCGGGGCGAGTGGCGCGGCGGCGAGGGTGCCGACGACTGTGAACGGCCGCCCACCGAGCCACACCTGCACCCGCGGGTCCGCTGCGGTGATCCCGAGCCGCTGCGCCGCGGTGGCACCGAGCACGACCGCCGGATAACGGGCCGTGGCCTCGTTGAGCCAGGTGCCGGTGGCCAGTTCGGCTCCGACGGTGGTGAGCAGGTCCAGCCGGGCCGCCTGGGTGGCGAGGCCACCGGTCTCCGCCGCCGGGATCCGGTCCGAGCGGTAGACCTTGGCGTCGGCGACCTGCCCGGTCGCTGACACGTCGGTCACCGGGCCGATCCGCCCGATCATCGCGATCGACTCCTCGGGCAGTTGCGCGTCCGCGCCGAACAGGGTGTTGCCCGGCTCGACGGTGAGCAGGTTGGTGCCGAGCGCGTCGAGCGCCCGGTCCAGCTCGGCCCGGGACGACGAGGAGATGCCGACGACCGCGATCATCGCGGCGATGCCGATCGCGATGCCCAGCGCGGAGAGGAACGCCCGCAGCGGACGGGTCCGCAGCCCCACCCCGCCGACGCGCAGGATGTCCGCCGGTCCCATCCGGGCCGGGTTCAGCGTCGCCATCAGCCGACCCCGCCCGGCGCGTAGGCCGAGTCGTGTCGCACCGCGCCGTCACGCATCCGTACCTGCCGGGGCAGACTCTCCGCGATCTCCCGGTCGTGGGTGATCACGAGGACGGTGGTACCGGCCCGGTGCAGGTCGTGCAGCAACTCCAGCACCCCCGCGCCGGAGCTGGAGTCGAGGTTGCCGGTCGGCTCGTCGGCGAGCAGCACCGCCGGCTCGCCGACCACCGCGCGGGCCACCGCCACCCGCTGCCGCTCACCCCCGGACAGCTCGTGCGGCCGGTGCCCCAACCGGTGGCCCAGGCCGACCCGGACCAGCGCGGCCTCCGCGCGCTCGCGCCGCCTCCTGCGGGGTACGCCGGAGTAGAGCAACCCGTCGGCCACGTTGTCCACGACCGGGACACCGGGAGCCAGATGGAACTGCTGGAACACGAAGCCGATCCGGGTGGCCCGCAACGCGGACAGCTCCCGGTCGCTCAGCTTGGCCGCGTCGTACCCGTCGACGTGCACGCTGCCCGACGACGGCCGGTCCAGGGTGCCGATCAGGTGCAGCATCGTCGACTTGCCCGATCCGGAGGGGCCGACGATCGCCACCAACTCGCCGTAGCCGACCCGCAGCGACACGTCGTCCAGGGCGACGACATCTCCGGCGTACCTCTTGCTGACCCGGTCGAGGACGACCACCTCGCTGGTCACGTCGGCACCACCACCGCCATGCCCTCGGTGAGGTCCGCGCCGTCGACCTCCACCCGACCGTCGGCGAACAGCCCGGTCGTGACCGCGAGGATCCGGGTCGCGTCGCCCTCGGCGACCTGGACCCCGTAGCCGCCCTCGGCGAGCGCCAACAGCGCCGCCACCGGCACGGTGAGCACGTCACGGCGCTCCGAGACGGTGAACGTGACGTCGGCGCTGGCCTGGTCGAAGCCCGTGAGGGCCTTCGGGTCGGTCACCGCGACCGTCACCTCGATCTTCGTCTCGACATCGCCGGACTGCCCGTTCGCACCGGCCGCGCCGGGCTGGACGACCGTCTCGACGGTCCTGACGGTGCCGTCCACCGCGCGGCCGTCCGGCAGCTTCACGGCGACCTTCGCGTCGCGCTTGGCCAACCGCTGGTCGTCCACGTCCAACTCGACGGTGACGACACGGTCGGTGCCGGTGTAGGTGAGCACCGTCTGGCCGGGCTGCGTGAGATCACCGGCGGCGGCCTGGTGGCTCTCCACCCGGACCTCCCGGTCGGCGTAGACGACCCGCCCCGGCTCGACCCGGCCGGTCTCGGCCAGACCGAGGTCCTCCTGCCAGTCCCGGACGGCGTCGGCGGTACTGCCGGTGTACTCGTCGTCGACGGTGAAACCGGTGTAGCCCAACGCCTGGAGGTTCCGCTCGAACTGCGCGACGTCGGCACCCTCCATCCCGGGGGCGAGAGTCCGGTACGCGGGCAGCCCGCCGTAGAGGAGCACCACCTCCTCGTTGTCGACCTGGTAGAGCGCCTTGCCCCGGCGCACCGTCGACCCGGTAGCCGCCAGCGCGGTGACGGTGCCGCTGAGCTTCGCCGTGGCGGTGCGTGTCGTGCCGTACCCCAGCTCGCCGTCGGCGGTCTCCGAGTCGGCGAGGGTCTGCCGGGTGACGGTGGCGGTGGCCGGTGCCGTGGTACCGGCCTGGGCGCGGTCTTCGCCGCCGCCGCCGAAGCCCATCGCGGCGACCACGCCGACGGCGGCGAACAGGAGAACGACGCCCCCGATGGCAGCGGCCCGCAGCCGCGTGCGTCGGACGGTCACCGGCCACCCCCGAACTGCGGTGCGTGCTGCCGGCACTTCTCCAGCGCGGCCTTCATGGCCGGGTCGCCGATGTTGATCGCGTTGTCCCCGGTCCCGATCCGAACCCGCCCGTCGGCGTCCGGATCCGGGAAGTCCGGCACCCCGTTCTCCCGCATGCACTTGGCCATGGCGCGCATCTGTTCGGCCTGCTCAGGGTTGAGCTGCGGCCCCTGCCCGCCGTTGGGGAGCTTGTCCCGGCACTTCTCCATGGCGGCCTGGACCTTCTGCTGGTCCACGTCGGCGCCGAACCGGAAGGCCGGACGGCCCCCCGCCTCCGGGTCGGGCATGTCCACCCCGTTCTCGCGCATGCAGCGGGCGAAGGCGAGTTGCCGGTCCGAGTCGCCGGTCGGCGTGCCGCTCGCCGTGACGCCGGCCTTCGCCCCTCCGGCGGTCGCGACCCCGCCGCCGTCGTCGCCGCGCGGGCCGCATCCGGGCAGCGCCAGGGCGAGCAGGACGGGGATCGCGAGCATCTGTCGTCGCATGGTGTCCACTTCCGCTCAGGTCCGGCGCGGTTGGCCGGACGTGTCACAAGTGCACGGCAGGTGTCGTATCTCCGGCGTAACCGTGAGCGGTTACGCCGCCGTTATCGCAGCCCGAGGACCATGGAGGGGTGAGAGTGCTGGTGGTCGAGGACGAGACCGTGCTGGCGGACGCCATCGCCGAGTGGCTGCGTCGGGAGTCGTTCGCCGTCGACGTGGCGTACGACGGGGACGCCGCGTTGGAACGGCTGGGTGTCAACGAGTACGCCGTGGTGGTCCTGGACCGGGATCTGCCGGTGGTGCACGGCGACGACGTGTGCCGGGCGATCGTCGACGCGGGTGGGGAGACCCGGGTGCTGATGCTGACCGCCGCGGCGGCGGTCCGGGAGCGGGTGGCGGGGTTGGCGCTCGGCGCCGACGACTACCTGACGAAACCGTTCGCCCTGGTGGAGCTGTCGGCACGGGTGCACGCGCTGACCCGCCGGGCCCGCCCGGCGACGCCGCCGACACTGCGTCGCGCCGGCATCCAGCTCGACCCGGCCCGCCACGAGGTACGCCGGGACGACCGGCACGTCGCGCTGTCCCGCAAGGAGTTCGCGGTGCTGGCCGAGCTGCTGCGCGCCGACGGGGCGGTGGTCTCCGCCGAGGATCTGCTGGAACGCGCCTGGGACGAGCACATCGACCCGTTCACGAACGTCGTCCGGGTGACCGTGATGAAGCTGCGCCGCAAGCTCGGCGACCCGCCGGTGATCGAGACGGTGCCCGGAGCGGGGTACCAGATCCGATGAAACGGTTGACCATCCGCGCCCGGCTCACCCTCATCTACGGAGGGCTATTCCTGCTGGCCGGCATCGTGCTGCTCGCCGTCACGTACGTGCTCGTCGATCAGCGGATGCCGCAGCCGTTCGGGGTGAAACTGCGCGACCTGCCGGTGCCCGCGACGACACCCGGGTCGGGTGGCGGGCAGAACATCGAGATGCTGCGTTCCCTGGTGGAGCAGGCGCAGGACGAGGCGAAGCGCAACGCCCTGGAGTCGCTGCTCACCCAGGGCGGCGTCGCGTTGGTGGTGGTGTCGGCGGTGGCGATCGCGTTCGGCTGGTTGCTCGCCGGTCGGGCGTTGCAGCCGCTGCAGCAGGTCACCGACACCGCCCGGCGGATCGCCGGTGCGGACACCGCCGGTCGTGGCCTGCACGAACGGATCGCGCTCACCGGCCCCCGCGACGAGGTCCGGGAGCTGGCCGACACGTTCGACGAGATGCTGGAACGGTTGGACCGCTCGTTCGACGGGCAGCGCCGGTTCGTGGCGAACGCCTCCCACGAGCTGCGTACGCCGCTGGCGCTCAACCGCGCGCTCGTGGAGTTGGCGGTCACCCGACCGGACGCGTCGGAGGAGACCCGGCGGCTGGGCGAGTCGCTCCTGGCGGTCAACGAGCGGCACGAGCGGCTGATAGACGGCCTGCTGACCCTGGCCGACTCGGAGAACGAGCTGACCGAGCGTACCCCCGTCGACCTGGCGGAGGTCTGCGCGCACCTGATCGACCAGGCCGGGCAGCGGTCACCCGCCGTGGCGGTACGGCGGACTCTGGAGCCCGCGCCGACCAGCGGTGACCCGGTGCTGTTGGAGCGACTCACCGTCAATCTGGTGGAGAACGCGTTGCGCCACAACCTGCCCGCCGACGGGTGGGTGGAGGTGCGTACCGGGCTGGTCGACGGGCGGCCCACCCTCACGGTGACCAACACCGGCCCGGTCGTTCCCGGCTACGACGTCGAGACGATGTTCCAACCGTTCCGTCGGCTGTCCCGGGAACGGGTCGCCGGTACGCGTGGCTTCGGGTTGGGGCTGTCCATCGTCCGCGCGGTGGCCCGGGCCCACGGCGGCACCGCCGAGGCGCAGCCCCGACCGGCCGGCGGCCTGATCGTCACGGTCACCCTTCCACCGGGCTGACCAGGGCCGGTTCAGCGGAAGAAGGCGCGCAGCACGGCGGAGGTCTCGGCCTCCAACACCCCGCCGTAGACCTCGGGGCGGTGGTTGAGTCGACGGTCGCGCAGGACGTCCCAGAGTGACCCGGCCGCACCGGTCTTCGGCTCCCACGCGCCGAAGACGACTGTGGCGACCCGGGCGAGCACCAGCGCACCGGCGCACATGGTGCACGGTTCGAGGGTGACCACCAGGGTGCAGCCGTCCAGCCGCCACCGGCCGCTGCGCTCGGCGGCCCGGCGCAGGGCCAGCACCTCGGCGTGGGCGGTGGGGTCGCCGGTCAGCTCCCGTTCGTTGCGTCCGACGGCCAGCTCGGTGCCGTCCGGCCCGTAGAGGACCGCTCCGACCGGCACGTCGTCCACGTCGGTCGGGCCGTCGGCGGAGTCGGCCGGGCTGGTGACGGCGATCTCCAACGCGCGCCGCATCCACAGCTCGTGCCGTTGCCGTCGCCCGATCTCACCCAGGTCGGCGAGGCCCTCGTGGGCGCCGGGCCCGGCCCGCCCCACCGCACCGGGGGTGGGCTGCCCCGGCCGGATCGACTCCAGCGAAGGATCGGTGGCGTCGGCCGGCTCAGACCTCACGCAGCTCCTCGACCTCGTCCGCGCAGCCGAGGACCTGGCAGATCTCGGCGGTGACGTCCGCCGGCATCATCCCCTCGTGCGCGCACAGGGTCAGCAGCTTCTGCGCGGAGATGCCGAGGTTGGCCAGCAGGTCGGCGTCACCGACCGGGTCGGCCTCCGGGTCGACGACGGGCTGTTCGCTCTCGTCGTCACCGGTGGCCGCCGGGCGTGGCTCCTCGTCGCCGTCGAGCCCGGTGACCGAGGTCTTCAGGTCACCGACCAGCAGTGCACCGAGCTGGGACTCCTCGGCGTACGCGGAATCCGAACCGAACACCCGCAGGTCCTCGCCCTCGTCGAGGCGAAGGACCACCAGGTACGCGTCATCCGCCTCGACGAAGAGCAGCGACACGTCGGCCTCCTGGTCGACGTCCCGCAGCCGGTCGGCGACCTCGTCGATGTCGGTGGCGCCACGCAGGCTGACCTCGGCGGCGGTCCAGCCACTGTCGTCGCGCACCACGGCCGCAGCGAAGTACGACACGGTCCCCCCAATAGCCCCTCGGCACAGCGCCGACTCGTTACGCGTGCACGTTAGCCGGTCAGGTCGGCAGGCGACCGGTCAACGCCCCGAAGGGCCGGTCATTCCTGTCAAAGTCGGATCAGCCGGCTACCCGTCGGCGGGTGGCGATGAGCTGGCGTAGACGCTCGGTGCGCTGCCGCTGGGGTCGGCTGCGCTGACGGACCGCACGGGCGCCCGCCAACTCGGCCAACAACTGAAGGCGACGGCGGCTGCGATCGGGGTCCTGTCGCGGGGTGGTCCAGGCCATAGTGCCGAGCGTGCCGAGTCTCGGCGGCCACGTCAAGACGGCGTTCGCTACGCAGCCAACCGGGCACACCGCGCAGTCGTCGACGCTGTTACGGAGCCGTTTCGGGGTGCTTACGGGAACTGCCGGAGCCGGTCACCACAGCGGCCAGTCACCGCTGCCGGCCCAACGGACCGCCAGCACGGCGGCGGCGATGCTCCAACCCCCGGCGGTGACGATGGCGACCCCGGTGGCGACCCCCCGGTCTCCGTGGCGGACCAGCACCAGGGCGCTCGACCAGGCCAACAGCCCGGCCACCACGGTCCACCACGCGTAGCTGGCCACGTCGGTGCCGAGCAGACCGAACAGCAGCAACCAGGCCGCCGCCGCGCCGCCGCCGGCGGCGACACCACCACCGGTGACCGGGTGCGGTTCGCGGTAGGTGGGGCGGTGCGGGGGCCCGGCCGGGAAGAGACCCGAGGGGGTACGCGCCACCGGACGGACGACGGCACCGGGATCCGGGCCGGGGTCGTATCGGGCGAAGGTCACCGTCGCTGCCCTCCCCTCACGCGCGTCGCTCGTGCCCACGGTACCGGCTCTGCCAGGATGACCGGATGCCGTCGCCGACGATCGACCGCCGCGCTCGTTCGGCGTACCCGATCCTGCTGCTGCTCGCCCCGGTGCTGGCCGCCGGCTGCGCGACCACCCGGCCGGGGGTGCCCGCCGACGGCGCCGCGCCGACGCCACCGGTGGTCTGGGCGACAGCCGATCAGCCGGCGGCGCCGTCACCGACGGCCGACCGTCCGGCACCCACCCCGACGCCGTCGTCGGCCGGGCCGTCGACGGGGGCACCGCGCGCCGGGCTGCGGCATGTCTTCCCGGTACGCGCCGACGACGTCGACTACCACCCGACGCACGGGGCGTACCCGGCCACCGACCTCTTCGCCGACTGCGGTGAGCCGTTCGTCGCGGTGACCGACGGGACGGTGCTGGAGGTGAGCCGGGTCGACCGGTACACCAAGCGCGGGCCGCAGGGCCCGGAGAACGGCGGCCTGTCGGTGTCCCTGCTCGGCGACGACGGGGTGCGCTACTACGGCTCGCACCTGAGTGTCGTTTCCAGCGGCATCGATGCCGGGGTGCGCGTGCGGGCCGGGCAGCAGCTCGGCAAGGTGGGGCGCACCGGCAACGCCAACAACGTGTGCCATGTGCACTTCGGCATCTCGCCGCCGTGCACCGGCAAGGACGGCTGGTGGATCCGGCGCGGGGTGCTCTGGCCGGCGCGTTACCTGGATTCCTGGCGGCGCGGTGGCAATCGGGAACCGGCCACCGAGGTCACCTTGTGGCAACGCGAACACGGCTGCCCGAAGGCACCCTGACATGGCCGGCGCGAGAGATCCCATCGCCGACCTGCGTCGGATCGCGTTCCTGTTGGAGCGGGCGAACGAGGCCACCTACCGGGTCCGCGCGTTCCGGTCGGCGGCGAAGGCGTTGGCCGGTCTGCCCGCAGCCGAGGTCCAGACCCGGGCGGCCAACGGCACGCTCACCGAGTTGGCCGGGGTCGGCGACGTGACTGCCCGGTGTGTGGCGGAGTCCGTGGCCGGTGAGGAGCCGGTCTACCTGCGCCGGTTGGTGGCGACCGAGGGCAGCGACCTGGACGCCGAGGCGACGGCGCTCCGCGCCGCCCTGCGGGGCGACTGTCACACCCACTCGGACTGGTCCGACGGCGGTTCTCCGATCGAGGAGATGGCGTTGGCCGCTGTGGAGTTGGGCCACGAGTACCTGGTGTTGACCGACCACTCGCCCCGACTGACGGTGGCCCGGGGGTTGACCGCCGACCGGCTGCGTCGGCAGCTCGACTACGTGGCGACGGTCAACGCGGCGCTGCCCGAGGGGTTCCGGATCCTCACCGGTATCGAGGTGGACATCCTCGCCGACGGCTCACTGGACCAGGACGAGGATCTGCTGGCCCGCCTGGATGTGGTGGTCGGGTCGGTGCACAGCGGCCTGAAGGACGAACGGTCGAAGATGACCAGGCGCATGGTGAGGGCTGTCGCCAACCCGCACCTGGACATCCTCGGTCACGTCACCGGCCGGATGGTGTCGTCCCGCCCGACGGGCGTCACCGGGCCCGGTGACCGTGGGCACCGCGCCCGGACGCGGGCGGAGAGCGACTTCGACGCGGACGCCGTCTTCGCCGCCTGCACGGAACACGACACCGCCGTCGAAATCAACTCCCGGCCGGAACGGCAGGACCCGCCGAAGCGGCTGATCCGCCGCGCGCTGGAGGCCGGTTGCCGGTTCGCCATCAACACCGACGCGCACGCACCCGGCCAGCTCGACTGGCAGCGGTTCGGCTGCGAGCGGGCCGCTCTCTGCGGCGTGCCCGCCGACCGGGTCGTCAACACCTGGTCGGCCGAGCAACTGGTCGAGTGGACCCACAGCCGCGCCTGACCTGGACGCCCCGCTCGCCTCCTTCCGGCCCGCCATCCGCCGGCTCCGTGATGCGGCGGGTCTCAGTGACGGACCGGCTCAGCGGCGGGCGCGGCGGGAGCGCCGACGCCTACCACCGGGCTGGTCCGGCGGCGGCCGATGACGCCCTGCGAGACCGCGACACCGAGCAACACGATGAGCGCGCCGACCGGCTGGTGCCAGTTGAGTCGTTCGCCGAGCGCCACCGCGCCGATCAGCACGGCGAAGATCGGGATCAGGTAGGTGACGGTGGAGGCGGTGCTCGCGCCGGCCACCCGGATGTTGCGCATGTTGATCACGAAGGCGAGCCCGGTGCCGAGCGCGCCGAGGGTCAGCACGCTGGCCACCACGCCCAGCGACAACTCGGTCGGGAGCGGCGGCAGGCCCGCGACGAACGGGGTGACGATGGCCAGTTGCCCGGCGGCGAGCAGCAGTTGCGCGGCGGAGAGCGAGAGGCCGGAGTGGGTGCTACCGGCGACGAACCGCTTCTGGTACGGAATCGCGACTCCGTAACAGGCAGCCGCGCCGAAGCACATCAACTGCCCGGTGAAGTGCGCGCCGCCGATGCCCTCCCAGACCCCGAGGACCACCAGCACGCCGACGAAGCCCAGCCCGAGCCCGACGGCACGGCGCACGGTCAGCCGCTCGGTGCGGAAGACCAGCACCGCCAGCGGCAGCACGATCAGTGGGGTGGTGGCGTTCCAGATGCCGGCCAGCATCGACTCGACCCGCTGCTCACCGTAGCCGAACAGGGTGAACGGCACGGCCACACCGAACGCCGCGACGACAGCCAGGTGCGCCCAGACCCGGGGCTCGCGGGGAAGCCGGTCACGCAGCACGGCGAGGACGACCAGCAGGGTCAACGCCCCGGCGCCGACCCGGTAGAGGGTGAGTTGGACCGGGTGCAGCTCGGCCACCCCGATCTTGATGAAGAGGAAGCTGGAGCCCCAGATGGCGGCGAGGGCGAGGAAGCCCGGCAGCCAGGCGCTCAGCGGCGCCTTGTCAGGAGTGGAATCGGTTGTCACCCCTGACACTTTGCCCTACCCGTACGACAGAATCGCACCCCTTTCCGGATGTCCCACCGCGCGAAACCCCAGCCTGGACACGGCAAACGTCATCGACACGAGAGTGGGGTGGTCACGTAGGGTCGCAGCGTGGGACGAATCGATGAAATCGCCAACCGATACGTAGCCGAATGGGCGCCCTTGAGCCCTACCGGCGCGACCTTCGTCGGCATCGCCGGCCATGACGACAAGCTCGACGACCTATCGCCCGAGGGCTACCGAGCGCGCGCGGACCTCACCCGCCGGACGCTCGCCGAGTTGGAGGTGACCGAGCCGGCGACCGAGTTGGAACGCACCGCCAAGGAGTCTATGCAGGAACGGCTCGGCCTCGACCTGGCGCGCTACGACGCCGGTGAGGCGACCAGCGAGGTGAGCGTCATCACCAGCGGGCTGCACGAGATCCGCATGGTGTTCGACCTGATGCCGAGCGCGACCAGCGACGAGCAGGCCAACGTCGCCGCCCGGCTCAACGGCTTCGCGGGCGCGTTGGAGGGCTACAAGACCACGCTGCGCGAGGCGCTCGCCGCCGGCGAGGTCAGCTCGAAGGTGCAGTTGGTCGAGGTGGCCAAGCAGTGCGACATCTGGGTAGACCCGGCCCGGGACAACTTCTTTCACGGGCTGGTCGAGCGGCTGGGCGCGGACGGCGCGCTCGGCGCGGACCTGCGTCGCGGCGCGGCGGCGGCGACCGCGGCGACGGCCGAGTTCGGCCAGTTCCTGCGTAACGAGATGGCCCCGCACGGGCGGGACAAGCAGGCCGCGGGGCGGGAGCGCTACGAGCTGGCCTCGCAGTACTTCCTCGGCGCCAAGGTCGACCTGGACGAGACGTACGCCTGGGGGTTCGCGGAGCTGGCCCGCCTGGAGGCGGAGATGCGGGTCGTCGCCGGGCGCATCGCCGGTTCGGGTGCCGGCGTCGACGAGGCCGTGGCCAAACTGGACGCCGACCCGGAGCGGACCATCCGCGGCAAGGAGGCGTTCCGGGACTGGATGCAGGAGCTGGCCGACAGTGCCATCGCCGAGCTGCACGGCACGCACTTCGACATTCCGGAGCAGGTCCGCCGCATCGAGTGCTGTCTCGCCCCGACCAGCGACGGCGCCATCTACTACACCGGCCCGAGTGAGGACTTCTCCCGCCCGGGTCGGATGTGGTGGGCGGTGCCGCAGGGCATCAGTGACTTCTCCACCTGGCGGGAGGTGACCACGGTCTACCACGAGGGCGCGCCGGGTCACCACCTCCAGGTGGCGCAGACCGCCGTCCGGGCCGACCTGCTCAACCGCTGGCAGCGGTTGCTCTGCTGGGTCTCCGGGCACGGCGAGGGCTGGGCGCTCTACTCGGAGCGGCTGATGGACGAGCTGGGTTACCTGGAGGACCCGGGCGACAAGCTGGGCATGCTCGACGGTCAGGCGATGCGGGCGGCCCGGGTGATCGTGGACATCGGCATGCACCTGGAGCTGGCGATCCCGAAGGACAACCCGTTCGATTTCCACCCGGGTGAGCGGTGGACGCCGGAGCTGGGTTGGGAGTTCATGCGGGCGCACTGCCGGGTACCGGACGAGAACCTGCGCTTCGAACTGAACCGCTACCTGGGCTGGCCGGGGCAGGCGCCCTCGTACAAGGTGGGTGAGCGGATCTGGCTTCAGGCCCGTGAGGACGCCAAGGCCCGCAAGGGCGCGGACTTCGACCTGCGGGAGTTCCACCGGCAGGCGCTGGACCTGGGTGCGCTGGGTCTCGACCCGCTGCGTCGGGCGCTGGCCCGGCTCTGATCGGGCGACGGCTGCGCGCGGCGGGACGAATCCGCCGCCGCGCGCAGTCGGGTTCCTCAGCCCAGGGTCAACGCCAACGCGGGCCTGGCGGTGAGCGTGTCACTGGTGACGTACGCCAGGTCGATGACCGGGTCGGTGAACGTGATCGGGATGGGCGAGGTGACCGGCAGGCCCTCCGGGAGCGGCAGGTCCGGCGTCAGCGTGATCTTGATACCGAGCAACCGGCCGACGAACCGGGTGGCGTAGAAGGCGACGTTCCCGCTGACGGTCAGCCGGTCGGTCGCGTACCGCTGGTTTCGCCCGGCCGGGCCGTCGGCGCGGAGCAGGAAGTCGTCGGTCACCGCCTCCCGCATGCTGAACTTGAGCACCGTGAGGTCGCCCTTCACCGTGTGCAGGTCGGTGATCCCGTCGAACCGCAACCCGGTCATCCGGACCGACGACCCGGTGAGCTTGGACGGTGTCTGCGCCACAGTCGGCAGGCCCGGGTCGGGGGCGATGCGCGGCAGCGGCTGTCCCGGCCGTACCGGGCCCGGCTTGTCGGGTACCGCCGGACCGCCCGGCCTGCCGGCGGGCGACGACGGGCAGGCGGCCGGTCCGGGAGCCGCCGTCGGCGTGCCGCTCGGTGACACGGTCGGGCTCGCCGACGGCGTCGGTGTCTCCCTACGGCGTCCACCGGGGAGCAGGTCACCGATTCCGTCCAGGATGTCGGTGATCAGGTTGCCACGCCGGGTCGGGCTCGGCGTCGGCGTCGCGGTGGTGCGGGTGGGCGACGGCGTGACGGTCCGGGACGGTGTCGGGCAGGTGGTCGTGCTGGGTCGGTTCGGCGCGGCCTGCACCGCTCCGGGCGGGGCGGCCAGGCCGGCAGCGGCGAGGCCGAGCACCACGACTGCGACACCGAAGGCCCTCGGGTCGGGCTGCCTGACGGACGGCTGTTCCTGGCTGGACGCGTCGGCCAGGCCGGTCGGAGCCGGGTGGTTCGGCGCGTCGGCGTCGGGCACGGGCGAGGCCGGGTGGTTCGGCGCGTCGGGCACGGGCGGGGCCGGGCGGGTCGGAGCGTCTTCCGCGTCCGACGCGAGTGGTGCGGGATGGTTCGACACGTCGCCCGCGAGCGGTGCGGGGTGGTCCGACACGTCTCCCGCGTCGGGCGTAGTCGGTTGGATCGGCGTCCACGCGAAGGCGAGCGCGCTGCCGACGATGCCGAGCAAAAGACCGACGAAGAAGCCGCCGAGGTTGAGCCCGATCAGCGAGTAGACAGCGGTCACCGCGGCGACGACGGAGTAGAACAGCCGCTGCGCCGGGGTGAACCAGAGCAGCAGGCCGCAGGTCACCAGGATGACCGGGATCAACAGCGCGAGCAGACCGCTGGCTCCGCTGTGGAAGCTCAGACCGTTGACCGTCATCCGGGTGGAGGCGAACATCTCCAGCCCGGCCAGGGCGGTGAGCAGGCCACCCCAGAACGGTCGGCTGCGCTGCCAGCGGCGGAAGAGCCGCCACGCCTGAGCCGGACCGCCGGGCCGGGCGTGGGACGGATTCGCGGTTGTCACGTACTCCTCCTGGCCGAGCGGGGACGGGGACACGGGCCGGGCCCGCGGTGCTGAGCGCCGCGGGCCACGACTCAGCTCAGAAGCACTCCTTGCCCTTGGCGTCGTCGCCCGCGTTGACCTTCAGTCGGAGGCCGACCAGGTTGAACGTGGCCGCCGTGGTGTAGCGGGACACCTGTTGCAGGTTGGTGATGGTGACGTGGTCGGAGTTCTGGCCGAACGAGCCGGCCTGCGCCGTCGGGTTCAGGTCGGTGGCATCGCGACCAATCTTGATGTTGGTGAAGGTCGCGTTGCCGTCCAGCGAGTCCATCGCGATCAGCAGGTCCTTGGCGCGGGCGGGCTCCTTGCCCTCACCGGCGTTGATGGTGAGCACCACCGGCAGGCCCGGCAGGTCGGCGCGGACCGACTGGCAGAGGCTGTACAACTCGGCGCTGCTGATCTCGGACAGGGCGACCGGGTGGGCCTGGCCGGCCTTGCCGGCCTTGCCCTTCTCCCGGACGATGCCGCCGTACTGCTTGAATCCGTCGCCTTCGAGGCGATCGGCACCGATCTTGAACGTCTGCCCGGAGACGGTGATGTCGGACGCGATCGCGCCGGTCGACATTCCGAACAGGATGGCGCCGGCGGCGGCCGTGGCGGGGACCATCATGGCGGTGAACCGCCACCACCGGGTACGCCCCTGACTTCTCGAACGATCCTGCACGGGTTCCTCCTCGGGCTGGATGCGTGCGGGTGGCCGGTCCGGAAGTGGCGGCCCACCGGGCCGCCATCTGTTACCGGCTGGTAACCATCGCGCTTGATGGTGCACCCGGTGCGGCGCAGCTCACAACCCCCCGATTACCGATCAGTAACAGGGCGGCGACCTAGCGACAGCGCGGGATCGCAGCGAGTGGGGACCGTCGTCCACGAAGGCGGACAATCCATCGCGATTCAGCCTGAGAACAGAGGTTGTCGAGACGGAGCGTGACCATATATTGACGAATTACAATAAGATAACGAATGTAAAGCGCTCGCCCGTCGCGAGGAGGGCCGGCGGTGGGTGATTACTGACGGGTGCTGGATTCTGGGCTGCGGCGCGGGGGCGTCGGCGGTGAACCCGACCGGGCCGGCCGACCCGGTCGGGTCGGCCGGCCCGGTCAGGTCGGCGGTGAGGTGGGGTGTGTGGCTTACGGTTCGGTGCGCTCCGCGGCGTGGCGTCCGCCGGCCGGTGCCGTGGGCTCCTCGACCGGCTCCGGGGACCGCTGCGACGGCAGGTCGGCCGTCGGCTGGTCGTCGGCCGCCACCGGTGCCGCGTCAGGCTTGCGGCGAGCCGCACGGACGACGAGGTACACGCCGATCAGCACCAGAACGAGGCCGAGGAGACCGAGGACGACAGGCACCACAGTGGTCAGCAGGTTGATCTGAGCACGCGCGTCCTTGGCAGCCTTGGCCTGCTGCTTCTGGGTGTCCTCGGTGAAGGCGAGGTCCGCGTCGATGATCTTGATCTTGTCCGCACCGGTCGCGTCCCGGAGCGTCTGCAACTGCTTCTCCTGACCCTTGACGATCACGCCGCTGTCAGGCTCCACCCACAAGGTGCGGGTGTTGGCGTAGTAGCGGCCGGCGTTGACGACCTGCTCGGTCGAACCCAGCAGGCTGCCCGGGACCTTGATCTCGCTGATCTGGATCGGTTCGACAGTCATCTCGAACTTGTAGACGGTCAACCCCTGCAGCTTCTCCGTGCTCACGTACTTGGCGGGGTACGCCTTGCGAGCGGTGTTGTCGAAGTACTGGTAGGTCTTCTTCTCCGTCCCGAACGGGAACGTGTACGTCAGGCCCTCGTGCTTGAAGGGCGCACCGTTGATGTCCTCGGCACAGCAGGCGACGGCCATCGCCGTACGCCGATCGAGGGCCACCCGGTCCGTACTGACCGTGACCTGCTGCTTCTCCCGGTCGGGCTCGGCGTCGTTGATCACCCGGACGCCGACGTTGAAGACCGCCCGATCGTCGTTGCCGGCGGCGACATCACCCCGGACAGCCCGGTGGGCCGTCAGGTTGATCCCGGTCTTCTCCGACAGCGTGCCGAAATCGAGCACTGTCGCGTTCTGGGCCTTCGAGACCGTCACCGAACTCTGGTTCAAGGGCACCTTGACGAGAGCGGGCGCGACGACCAGCGGCGTCGCCACGGCCCCGACGATCAGGAACGTGCCCGCCGCCACCAAGATGGCACCCGGCGTGGGTCGCATGTAACTCCTCCCCTTGTATTGGTGGACTAGTCGGCTGACAGTACATGACGAGACCGATTTCAGATATGGTCCGACGCGGCCTTCCGAGCCGTGCGGAACATGGCCGGATGCGGCCGTACGGCTGTCATAACAAATGGGATGTCGAGGACCTGTGAGCCGACCAGCAAAAGCAGCCCCGAACAGCGGGGCGAG
This sequence comes from Micromonospora sp. WMMD1155, assembly GCF_029581275.1. Classification (NCBI taxonomy): domain Bacteria; kingdom Bacillati; phylum Actinomycetota; class Actinomycetes; order Micromonosporales; family Micromonosporaceae; genus Micromonospora; species Micromonospora sp. WMMD1155. The sequence continues at coordinate 2,977,458 of NZ_CP120742.1, read as the reverse complement.
CCGTCCGACCGAGCCGAATAGTGGTCGTACGGATGACTTCCTGCCCGCCCTGGAAGGCCTTCGGGCCATAGCGGTGCTCGCGGTTCTCCTTCACCACGTGTCGTTCCTCAGCGGACTCACCTACTCGTCCGAACTCGCTGGTGGAGTGCTGGCCAGGATGGACGTGGGAGTGGCGATCTTCTTTGCCCTGTCGGGCTTCCTCCTCTACCGGCCATTCGCGCGCGCAGCAATTCAGGCGCAGCCGAAACCGCCAGTACGCAGATACCTCTGGCATCGCGCACTGCGCATTCTGCCCGGCTACTGGGCAGTGACGGTTGTCGCACTGACCTGGCTCAACATCGAATACCTCAGGTCACTCTGGGACTGGGCAATACCCCTCCTACTCGTACACATATATGAACCGTTGCGGCTGCCGGTCGGAGTGGAGCAGACCTGGAGCCTCGCCACCGAGGCGGTCTTCTACCTGGCGCTGCCGTTGATCGCGGCGCTCGGCCGACGGATGGGCGGCCGAACCCCGCTGGCGCGCGCCCGACGCCAGCTGACGCTCGGCATCGCACTCGTCCTGGCCGGTCTCGTGTGGAACGTGTTCGCGCACGGGCCCGACTCGCCGCTACCTCAGATGTCGTGGCTCTGGCTGCCCGCCTTCCTGGACTGGTTCGGGATCGGGATCATGTTGGCCGTTCTCGCCTCCTGGCCTCCCAGCACCACTTCCTCTCCGTTCCTCCCGCACCTGGGGTCGGACGGGTCCGACCGCGGCGAGAAGGATCTGTGGTTCGGCACGCCGCGCGGGCTGCGCGTCCTCACGTTCGCTCCCGGGACGTCGTGGGTGATCGCCGGCGTGCTGCTCTGGATCGCCAGCACGCCGATCGCCGGGCCGCGTGGCCTGGAATCCGCCACTCCGGTCGAGTCGATCACTGAGCACCTGCTGTTCCTGCTCATCACGTGGTGCGTGATCGCGCCGCTCGTCGGGCGGGGGTCCGGCGGGGTGCCCCGCGCTGTCCTGCTTCAGCCGCTGGTCAGATTCCTCGGCCGAATCTCCTACGGCATCTTCCTCTGGCACATCCTCGCCCTCGAGGCGTGCTTCCGACTGCTCGGTTTCACCCGGACGCAAAGCTCGTTCTGGGTGCTTCTGATGGTGACCCTGGCCCTGACCATCCCGGTCGCGGCCGCCAGTTACTACCTCATCGAGCGGCCGACGCAGCAGCTGCGCAGACTCCTGGAGAGGCGGGCCCACGACCGCCGGGCCGGAGCTTCGTCCGTCGTCCCCGTGGAAACGCCGGCGTCGCAGGCTGTCACGTCGGGCCCAGCCGAACAGCCGGCTCTCGCGACGCGACTCGTACTTTCCACGAACCCGCCGGGACCGCAGCACGAGGGCGGCGACAGCCAGGAGGAGCAGGGCCGTCGGGAGCACGCCGAGTAGCTCCGCCACCGGTTCCGCGCCGACGCGCCACAACCACCACCGCTCGGAACCGTAGATCGCGAGACCCACCGCGGCCGGCACCCAGATCCACTTCGGCGTGGGCATCCGACGGCGGTGCCGCAGCACGACCAGGAGCGCACAGCCGAAGCCGAGCAGACCGCCGAGCAGCGCCGGTACGCCGATTGCGAGCAGCGGTGCGGTCGCCAGGGTGGTCGGCACCACCGGGTAGGACGGTCGGTGGCGGCGCGCGGGCAGCAGGGCCGCGACGACCAACAGCAGCAGGAGACCGCCGGCGACCCGCAGGATGGTGTCGTACTGCCGACCCGGTGTGAAGACGAGGTCGACCCGGCCGGCGGCACCGGCCGGCACGAGCCAGGCCTGTTTCCACCCGTCGACGCGGGTCGGTTCGAGCCGGACGCCGTCGAGCGTGGCACGCCAGCCGGGATTGGCATTCTCCGGTACGACCAGGTAGCTGCTGCCACCGGGACCGACCTCGACCGACCGGTGCTCGTCGGTCCAGGAGAGCACTGTCACCGTCTGGCGGGCCGGTTCGTCGGCCATTCGCGCCGCTGTCGTACCGCTGAGGATCACGCTGTCGACGACGAACCGGTCCGCCGGGGCGGAGATCTCGTTCTGACCGGTCCGCAGCGCGACCTGGTCGGCGTCCACCTTCGGCTTCGCCTTGGCCTTGGCCGCCGGCTCGACAGTGCACGCGCGGTACCGCAGTGGCCGCAGGTCGCGGATGTCGCGCAGGGTGCCGGACAGGACCGTCGGCACCGACGTGCCGTTGACGACGACCGTCGGCCCGGTGCCACAGGGCAACGTCACGGCACGGTCGATGCCTCGGGGTTGGTTGGCCTCGGCCACCCCCTCCACGTCGATGCCGCTCAGACCCACCGGAAGGGCCTCCAGCTCGAAGAACGCAGCCGATCGACTGTTGCGCGGCACCGTCGAGGTCACCGTGATGAAGAGCTTGCTCGTGCGCAGGGCCGGGAAGCGCGCCACTCCGTCCGGGTCGATGGCCACCTCCCGGATGCCGTCGTCGCCGGTGATCCGCAGTGTCCTCGGCGGTGCCGCGACCAGGCTCGCCCCGAACCGCAACCGCACCCAACTGACCTTCCGGGCCTTCGCCCAGCGCAGTGTCACCGTCGGCTGGGCGTCGTCCGGATCCGCCAACCAACTCGTACCGTCGTCGCCGTCGCCCAACGCCCGCGACGAGGCGACCGGGTCGGCGAACCGGGCGCTGGACGTCGTGAAGGTCTCACCGCCCACCATCTCGTCGTACACGGCGAGAGCGGTGGCCGGCGTCGGACGGGCCAGGCCGGTGAGGCTGGCGGAGGACGCGCTCGGCAGATCGAAGCGACGGGGTGCCAAGCCGGTCTCCTCGCTCTGCCGGATCAGGTCGGGCGCGCAGAGGTAGTGGTCGTCAGCGGCGGTGCAGGCCGGTCGGTCGACTGCTCTCCGGGCCAGCGCGACGACCTCCGCCGCGCCGCTGGTCTCGGGCAGTGCCGGCAGCCGCAGGTGACGCTCAGGGTTCACCCCCGGCACCCGAAGGTCCCGGATGCCCGCGCGCCGGCCCGGCACGTCCATGCCGGAGACGCCGTCGATGACGACGCGGATCCAGCTGGTACGCCCCGCCGGAATCGCCAACCGCTGCGGGTTTCGACCGGCGTCGGTCATCTGGTGCACGGAGGTACCGCTGGCCGTGCTGATCTCGACTCGCGTGACCGGCGCGGCGACCATCTCGTCGTCGATCACCTTCAGGTCCACGAAACCGACCTGGACCGCCCCCTGGAACCGGACCTCCAGCCACTGGCCCACCGGTTTGCGGGCGCCGTCGGTCAACCAGGCCGTACCGCTGTCGCCGTCCAGGGCCGCGAACGGCCCGGCGGACGGGTCACGCAGCCCGGTCGGACCGGCGACGTCGGCCGCGCTGGAGGAGGCCCGCACATCGGTGATCCCGGTGTATCCGGCCGAGGTGAACGACGCGTCCCAGGCGGGGTCGACGACGTCGTGAACCGCGCGCACCTGCCGTGGCCGGTCGTCGGAGGTGAACGTCCGCGAGGTGTTGCCACGGACAAGGCCGAAGTCGACCTCCCGTCGGCGAAGGCTGTCGGCGAGCACCGTGCCCGCACCCGGGGCAGCCGGACCGTCGCCGTTGAGGATCACCGGCCGGTTGCCGAGGACACCGGCGTCGCTGAGGTCGAGCAGGGTCTCCGGCGCACCGACCAGGTCGAGCGGCTGCGCCGCATCAGCCACGGTGACCCGAGGGGTCGGCCGGTCCACCTGGTAGATCTCCACCGCGGGGTACGTCTTGCGCAGCCCGTGGTCCCAGGCCCCGAAGAAATCCGGTGGCAGTCCCACACCCGGCCCGAATTCGGCGACCCTGGACAACCCGGGCGCGCTGTCGAGGGCGCGGTGCACCAGGAGCGGCCAGGCGACGCCACCGACGGGTTGGCGCAGGTCGTTGCGGACGAGCAGGTAGCGCACGCCCAGTCGGGCCAGGACGTCGGCCAGGCCCGGGGAGACCGCACCCGAGGCGAGTCGCTCGTCGATGGCGGAGAGCAGCCGCGCGTTCCCCGCGGAGCCGCCCGGCACCAGTGAACGTACCGCCCACGGCGAGTCCAACAGGGGCTGGACCGGCTCGTCCAACGGGCGACCCCAGTCGTACTCGGCGAAGTTCGACCCGGGCACGAGCAGCGTCGTGCCCGGACCGGCGTTGCGGTCGAGCCAACCGGTCGCCTGCCGCCAGTGCTCGGGCAGGGCCGGGAAGCCGCCGCCCGCCGTCAGGCCCGCGCTGCCCGCACCGGCGGCCACCGCGACGAGGGCGGCGGCGGTGACTCCCAGCGCCACCCGCCGGGGCGCCATCCCGGTGGGTCGGGAGAACCGGCGGATGACGGCGATCAGACCGACGGTGTCCAGCATGTGCGCGGTGGCCAGGGCCAACGGCAGACGGATCACGACGTCGAACTTGTGCAGGTTGCGCAGCGCGGCCAGCGGGCCGTCGAGGGCCTCCCGCACCGACGCGGCGAACGGTGCTCCACCGTTGGACAGGTTCCCCGCGGTCAGCGTCAGCAGCCCGACCAGCGCCGCGACGAGGAGGAACCGCCGCTCGGGCAGGTCCCGGCGGGCCAGGCCGGCCAGCCCGATGCAGGCGACCAGACCGGTGAGCAGGGCCATCCAGGGCACGGTGGCGAGGGCCCATCCGGAGGGCCACCAGGGCACACCGTCGACGGCCAGGTGACCCACCCAGTGCGTGGCACCGCGGACGGCTTCCGGAAGGGAGGTCACGCCGGTGGTCACCGCGGCGCTCTCGGTGAACGGCAGGAACGGGAAGCCGTACCGCTGGAGAAGCAGCAACGGCGCGAGCCACCAGAAGGTGGCCGCCACCATCGCCACCGTCCAGCACGCCAGCAGGCGGAATCGCCGCTTCCCGGGAGCACGCGTCACGATGAAGAGGAAGGCCGGGAGGACGGCACAGGCGACGGCCGCGCCGTTCACCCCGCCCATGCAGACCACCGCCAGGCCGCTGAGCGCTGCCGCCCGCCGCAGCGAACCGCCCGCGGCTCCCTTGACCAACGGCAGCAACACCCACGGTGCGACGCAGTACGGCAGCAGTTCTACCGAGACGGTGCCGACCAGGGTCAACGCCCGCGGCGAGAGGGCGAACACCGCGCCGGCCACCAGGCGGGACGCTGGGCCACCGAGGTCCAGGGCACGGGCCAGGCGGACGACGCCGGTGAGGGCGACGCAGAGCAGTGTCGCCATCCAGAGCCGCTGGACAAGCCAGGCCGGGAGACCGACCGCCTCACCGAGGAGGAAGAACGGGCCCATCGGGAAGAAGTAGCCGACGGCCTGGTTCTGCAGGGTTCCGAACTGCCAGTCGGCGACCCACAGGTGGGTGGCGCGGGCGAGGAACCCGGCCGGGTCCAGGGCCATGTCCAGTTTCGTGTCGGGCACGATGAGACCCGGGCTCTGGGTGACGCACAGGCCGATCAGAGCGAGACAGACCAGCAGCTCACGCAGGCGCCACACTGCCCGGGACACCGTCGCGGACGGCACCCCGGGAGCACGACGAGCGGTCGACCACGCGGTCAGCACTGCCGTACCGGAACTCCGGTGAGGAGTTCGTCTCGACTCGCCCTCGACTCGGTCACGGCGTCCTCGGGTACGCCGACGTCGCGGAGCACCTGCCGGATCGCCGCCGGGTCGGCACCCGGCACCAGGATCCACAGACTCCGCTGGTCGAGCGCGACGTGCCGGGTGTGGGGCAGCAGTGGTGCCACCCGGGTGAAAAGGTCGTTCGGGTCAGGCGTCCGGACCAGGAGACAGGCGTCCCCGGACGCCCACGGCACCGCTCGCGGGGCGAGCAGGTCCCCGAGGACCGCGCGGACCCGCCGGCCGGTGTCCGCCCAGCGGAACGCGTCACTCCACTGTCGACATTCGTTCGCCATCCGGTCCGCCTCGGCGGGGGTGGCGACGGCGTTCAGCGCGCGGTCCAGCCCAGCGGCGAGATCACTGGCCGGGTGTTCGCCCTCACTCACCAGCCACCCGGTCCGACCGGGCCGTACGGCGTCGCGCAGACCGTCCACGTCGAAGGCGACGGTGGGCAGTCCGGCGGCGGCGGCCTCCACCACCACGAGGCCCCAACCCTCGCCCCACGAGCCGGAGACGTGCAACCAGGCGGCGGCCAGGAGGGCATCCCGCGCGGCGGAGGGCAGGTGGCCGTGGACCGTCACCACGTCGTTCAGCCCACGCTCGTCGACCTGCCTGCGGATCGTCTCCACGTCCGGTCCGCCACCGACGATGTCGAGACGCAGGTCGGGCCGCTCGGACCGCAGCTGGTCGACGGCGTCGAGCACCAGGTCGACCCGTTTGTGCCGGGTCACCCGGCCGACGCAGACGAGTCGGGGGTGCTCGTCCCGAGACCCGCGTGGGGGATGGTCGGCGTCCGCTCCGTTCGGCACCACTAGCACCGGGCCGGTCCAGCCGAGCCGGTCGCGTACGGCAGTAGCCGTGGAGGGCGAGACCGCGAGGGTCACGCAACGGCGGTAGACCCGGCGGGCGACAGGCCCCTCCAGCCACGCCCCGAAGCGACCGACCAGCGGCCCGAAGTACAGCCGGAACTGCCGGTCGTGCACGTGGTGGATCACGCATATCACCGGCACGCTCGCCGGCAGGACCGCCGGGCTGAAGAACGGAATGCCGTTCTGGCAGTCCAGCACGGCGTCGAACTGACGTCGGCGGCGCGACAACCAACCCAGCGCCCGGGGGTAGATGCTCCACCGGCCACCGACCCGGACGATCCTGATGCCGTCCCGGACCTCGTCGCCTCGCTGGCCTCTGGGCCGGGCGGTCAGGAAGGTGACCTGCGCGCCGGCGGTAACCAGATCACGAGCGACCTGCCAGGCGTAGACCTCGGCACCCCCGGCATCGGGATGCCAGGGGTCCTTCCAGTTGAGCACTGCGATCCGGCGGCCCACCACCGGGACGTCGGTGGTGGGAGCCGCAGCGACCGGGGAAGATCCGACACTCACGGCCGCAATCCAACAGTGGCGGCACCAGTGGTCACGTCGGGGGCCACCGGGATGGCGACGACCGGCAGCGGCGTGGTGGAGACGGCATTGGCGTGCCGCAGCCGCCAGCGGATCTTCGCGACGTCCACGAAGCTCTGCCAGCCGTGGCGGACCGGGGAGAAGCGGGAGCCGGGCACGTCCACCCAGTTGACCGGGATCTCCTCCAGCCGGGCACCGGCACGCTCGACGCGCCCCAGCACCTCCACGTCGAAGGCGAACCCGCCGCAGCGCAGTGGCGCGAACGCTCGCCGTGCGACGTCGCCGCGGAAGAACTTGAACCCGCACTGTGTCTCGCCCACGCCACGGACCACCTGCCGGACCGCGCCCCGGAACGCCACCGCACCCCACCGGCGGAGCAGGCTGTGCCGCTCCTCGACCACCGACTCGGGGTGCGCCCGCGAACCGACCACCACGTCGACGCCGTCGGTCAGGAGGCCGAGCACCTGCCCGAGGTTGTCCGGCGCGGTGGCCAGGTCGGCGTCACAGAAGCCGACGTAGCGCGCGTCGCTGGCGAGCACACCGGTCCGCACCGCGAACCCCTTTCCTCGCTCGCCGCACCACAACAGACGGACGGGGACCGTGCCGGGCAGCGCGGACGACACCACCTCGGCGGTTGCGTCGGTGCTGGCGTTGTCGACCACTGTCACCCGGCAGGACACACCGAGACCGGCCAGCGCCGCCCGCAGCAGGAGCAGGGTGTCCGGCAGTCGGTCCGCCTCGTTGAAGGCCGGCACCACGACGTCGAGTACGACCGCATCTGACGACACGTCAGGAGGTAGGCCCTCCATGGAGGGCCGTCAGCGCTCGCCGTACACGATGATGGGCTGCTCCACGTTGGCAGGCCTGGTGTTGCTGTTGGTGATGGTGGACCCGATTGAGACGGCCAGAATTCCCAGCACGGCCCCCACCGCGGCGGCGACGACCGCGGTCAGGAGGGGATTGAAGGATGCCTTCATTGACGATCCCTTCGACGAGAGGTACCGGACAGTAACATGCACCGCCGCCGTGCTGCGGGGTACGAAAGGGTGATCAACAGGGTGACCCCGAGTACCGAATACCCCAGCGCCGGAACAATGCCGACAGTCCCCGTCGAGCGGGAAGAATCGTCACCAGACAGACGGATCAACGTCAATGTCGGGCCGCGCCGGACCAGGTCGGCGTCCGCGAAACGGTTCTCGACTCCGACAGCGCCGGGTTGGTCAGTTTGAATGAGTACGTATCGCACACCGAGCCGACGGAGGACCGGGCCGGGATCATTAGGTGCCGCCAACACCGCCGCCACCCGATCGGCTTCGCGGCTCTCACCCCTGATCCGGTCCCGGCCGACCAGCACGTCCTGGTCACCGATCACCGGCCGGCGAAAAGCCCGTGCCGCCGGGTCGAGCACTGGCACGTTGCCTCCCCAGCGGTAGGCACGAAACGACGACCAGGGCAGCGAGACCAGGCTTCCGTCGACCGGGTCCTGGTTCACCACCGCACGCACGTCCGCCCACTCGCCGGGAAACCGCACCGTGTCGAGTTGACCGCTGAGACCCCAGGCCAGACCGGGTACGAGCAACACCGGGGCGAACGCCACCAGCGGGGTCAACGCGCGAGCGCCCGTCCTGAGCAGCGACTCCACCAGCATCCCGAGACCCACCGCCTGGAGCAGCGCGAGCGGCGCGAGCAGGCGGGTGCCATCCCGGACAGCCCCGGCCAGCGGAACATGCTCGACCAGCGCCGTCATCCACGCCGTGCCCGCCGGCAGGGCCGGAACGGCGGCGATCACGGTGCCCAGCACGGCACCGACGAGCAGGCCCCACCAGGCCGCCGACGGCCACCGACGAAGCGTCAACGCGAACCCCCACACCGCAGCCCCGGCGAGCACCAATGCGAGCAGGGCGACCGGCCACTGGTCACGGCCGGCCGGCACGGCGTGCCGGCTCCAGACACCGCCGAGCGTGACGACACTTCCGAGCACGCCGAGTGGCGTGTCCGCACGGGCAGCGAACGCGGCGACCCCCCTCTCGTCGAGATCGATCCCGCCTCCGCGCTCGCCAAGCGCCAGCAGCCATGGGGCGGTGAGGCCGGCCAGCGTCGCGGCGCCCCCGACGACCGCCCGCCACTGGCGGGCCAGGGCCAACGCCGGCGCGCAGGTCAGCACCGCCGCCAACACCATCGCGGGACCGCCCAACACCACCGCCAGGCCACCGGCCACCGCCGAGCGCCGGCGCGGGCCCGCACCGTCCGCCGGGTCGGTGCCGTCCGACCACCGTCGCAGCACCCCCAGCACCCAGGCGTACGCCCAGGGCAACGCGGCGTACCCGGCGGTCACCGCCCACTGCCCGAGGTGCAGCCTCCCGTACACCCAGGGGTTCCAGACGTACCCGAGCCCGGCCGCGACCCGCGCCAATGGGTGACCGACGGGAGCCAACCGGGCGGCACCCACCGCGGCCAGCGCGAGACAGCCGGCCAGCAGCGCCTTCTCCGCCAGGTCGGCGGTGAGCAACCGGGACAGGCCCACCGCGAGCAGTTCGCTGGGCACCGCACGCGGCAGCTCCGAGCCGCTGCCCCAGACCGTCGCGCCGAACGGCGGGTCCGGCACGAACACCAGGTCGTACCGGAGGAGGTAACCCCGGCGGAGCACCGGGCCGAGGATCGCGAGGACCACGCCGAGACCGAGCACGATCTCCGGCCACCAGCTACGGAGTACGACGACAGCCCGGCGCAGCGGCGTGCCGAACTCCGGTATCGGAAGGCGCACACGGACCCCCACAGACCTGGACGGGAAGCGCTCCCGACGTCGCACTCCGGGGCTCCGGACAGCACTCTAGGGCCTGTCTCGGGAGGGCGGGTCCCGCTGTTGGCCGAGCAGTCCTCGCTGACACATGCCCTAGGCACAGGCGAGAACGGGCGGTACCTTGCCTGACGACGTCGACGCGCTGACCGCGTCGAGGTCGCGAGGCTCAGGGCACAGCCGATCCCCTCGGCGAACCGACATGAGGCGCGATGACAGAGACGACGGCCGGGTCCGATCCGGGCCGGCTGGGCGCGGCCGGCGCGGCGGTGGCGGTCGCCGCGATGGTGACGAACGGCCTGGCCTACCTGCTTCCCATGGTCGGTGCCCGGCACCTGGCGGCCGAGGAACTGAGCGTGCTGGCCACCGTGCTGGCTCTCGTCGCGATCGCCGCTGTGGCGGGCGTGGGGCTGCAGATGGCGGTCGCCGTCCATCGTGCCCGCCAGCCCGGCGCGCCGACCGTGCGCGTCACAGTCGTCACGGCCGCGGTCGCCGCCGGCGCCGTCGTCGTGGCAACGCCGCTGATGGTGACCGCCCTCCGGCTGTCGGTGACGGTCGTGGCACTGGTGGCCGCCACGACCTTCGCGGTCGTCCTGGCCGGCCGGTGGCTCGGTGAGCTACAGGGCGGGCAGCGCTTCCTGCGCCTCGCCTGGGCCATGAGCGCGTTCGCCGTCGGCCGGTACGCCGGCATGATCGCCACTCTCGCCCTCGGTTTCGACGTCGTGGACACGCTCCTCGCCGGCCTGGTGACCGCGTACCTCGTCCTGCCGGTCCTGGCCTGGATCGCCCGCCCCGCCTCGGCGGACCCGATCGACACGGTGAGCGCCGGGACCGCCCTGCGAGTCCGGCGGGTGCTCAGCGCCGGCACCGCCGCGCTGGCAATGCTCGTGGTGTCGTACGCCGACCTGATCTTCGCCCGCCAACTGCTGTCGCCTGCGGACTCCGGGGCGTACTCCGTCGGCACCGTGCTCACCAAGGGCGCGCTCTGGGCACCTCAGGTGATCACGGTGCTGGCCCTGCCCCGCCTCGCCGTCGGTGACCGCCGCCTCCGCACCACCATGCTCGCCGTCATCGGCGCCTGTGGCGCCGTCCTGGTCGTCGCCTCGGCCCTGGCCGGCGGCTTCGCGTTCCGCCTGGCCGGCGGTGAGGACTACGCGCAACTGGGCGAGTACGCCCCGTTCTTCGCCGCCACCGGAGCGCTCTATGCGCTGGTCTTCGCGGTGGTCAACGCCAAGATCGCGGCTGGTGCGCGGTGGCCCTCCGCCCCACTCTGGGTGGCCGCCGGTGTGCTGGCCGTCCTGACGATGTTCGTCGCACCGCGGACGCTCCAGGGGATCATGTGGTGCGCACTCGCCGTCGCCGCGGTGACCGCGCTGGTGATGGTCTGCACGCCGGCACGGCGGGACGTGCCGCACCGGCCCTCGTCGACGAGCCCCGTCGAACACCAGACTGTCGGTTGACCGCCCGGGGTCACCTGCCTTCGCGCTTGAACAACACCGAGTTGACGTAGCGCGGCCGTGGCAGCACGACACGTCGGGCCAGGCTCTGGGTGACCCGCGCAATCGCGCCCCGCTGGTTGGCCCGGATGTCGAAGTCGGCGAGCGGCACCCATTCGCGCTCCGGCAGCACGTAGCCCCGGTAGCCCCACTCGCTCAGGAGATCGAAGATCGGGGCGATCGGCTGGATCCTCTCCTCGACCTCGATCAACAGCACCGGTCCGTCCCGGTCGATGGTCCCGGCCGCACCGCGCAGCGCCGACAGCTCGTGACCCTCCACATCGATCTTCATGAACCGCACGTCGTGAAGGCCGAGACCGTCGATCGTGATCCGTGGGACGGTGACCGACGTCGAGCTGCCGTCAGCCAGTTCGAGGGACGACGTGCCGACAGCCGGACCGTCCTTCGGCAGGAACAGCTCCGCGCTGCCCTCGTGGTCCGACGCCACCGCACGAACGACCCGCACGTCGGGGAACGCACCCGAAATGCTGCGCGCGAGTGTCTCGTTCGGCTCGATGGCGACGACCTGGTCGGCCCGCTTGCGCATCCGCTGGGTCCACGGCCCGTACCAGGCGCCCACGTCGAGGGCGGTGCCACCGGCAGGCATGAACTCCGCGAGGCACGCGAGTTCCGGCTCCACCCGGGGATAGACAGCCCGGATCGCTCCCGCCACGACCTGGTCAGGTAGGAGCGACGCCACACGCGAACTCACTGCGGTCACCAGACCGGTCGAAGACGACATGAGCGCAAAGGGTACGGGTCAGCGACACACCTGAAAAGGTGTACTTACTACCGAGTAGAACCAACCCGATCGGTCAGGAATCCCCTGCCAACCAGTCCTCCAGCAGGCGGTGGTCGATCGCGTCCAGCCGACCGAGCGAACGGCCGCCGGCCACCCGCTCCCGCAGCTCCACCCGGGTGAACCAACGCGCCTCCAGCAACTCCTCGCCGTCCACGCGTACCTCGTCGGACGTCGCGGTCGCCCGGAACCCCACCATCAGACCGGCCGGGAACGGCCACGCCTGCGACCCCTGGTAGGTCACGTCGGTGACGCTCACGCCCGCCTCCTCGGCCATCTCCCGGCGGACCGCGTCCTCCAGGCTCTCGCCGACCTCGACGAAGCCGGCCAGCGTCGAGAACGCGTCCTCGGCAGCGCCCGCGTGCCGGGCCAACAAACACCGCCCCGGCGAACCCGGCGCCTCGACCAACACGATGATCGCCGGTTCGATCCGGGGAAACAGCAGCCGCCCGCAATCCCCGCCGGTGCAGGTCCGCAGGTGCCCGCCGCCCCCGGCGACGGCCGGCGCACCGCACGTCCCGCAGAACCGCTGCTGCCGGTGCCAGTGCAACAACCCCCTGGCGTACGCCTGGGCGGCCGCCTCACCCGGATCGAGCCGCCCGACCAGCGCCCGTACGTCGACGGCACGTACCGCACCGGCCATCTCGACGGCGGACCGCTCGGGGAGTGCGGACAGATCCACGGCGAACACGGCCACGTCCCCGTCCAGCCCCAGGAACACCGTCTCACCGGCGGCGGACCGGACCAGCGACGCGCGATCCGCGGTGAGCCGCACCGGGCCGTCCCCGTCGACGAGACAGCGGTCCCGCCACATCGCCAGCACCACTGTCGTCGGCTCGGCGAGCAGCGCGTTCATCCGGCTCGGATCGGTGCGCAGCGGACCCGCCCGGTCCAGCCGACCACCGCCGTACGCCAAAGCCCGCTCCGCCGTGTCCACGAGGCCACCGTGCCACGTCCGCGGTCCCCCGCCGGCAGCGACCCCGGGCTCGTGCGACACGCCGGGAGACACGCCGTACCTGGGCCTGGCGGGCGTAGCCGCGAAGGACCGCCGGGCATTCGTTACCGTAGGTGGCTCCGGGAGTGGGAAACTCCCGCGGCACCCTGGCGATCGAGGTTCCAGTGACGCTGTACGGCGACAAGACTCCACCCGCCGACGACCGGCCCACCGTGCAGGTCACCGCGGTCAGCTGGCCCGACGACGGGTCGACCGACGCGCCGGTGCCCGGCCCCGGGGAGCCGGAGGCCGGGCCGCGCCGCCCGCGCCGGATGCGGATGTTGCTCGCCGCCGGTGTCACCGGTGGTGTGGTCGCCGCGGTGGCAGGTGCGGGCGCCTGGGCGTACGCCGGAGATGTTCCGCGCGGCACCAGCGTGCTCGGCGCCGAACTGGGCGGCCGGAGCCGCGCGGACGCCGACCGCGAGTTGCGGGCCGAGCTGGCCCGGCGGGCGGCGGACCACGCCAAGCCGTTGACCGTCAGCGTCGACGGGCGTACCGCCGAGATCAACCCGGCCGACGTCGGGCTGGAGGTCGACGTGCCGGCGACCGTCGCCGCGGCGGCTGCCGCCGACGCGCACCCGGTCAGCCGACTGGTCGGCTCCCGCACCGTCGACCCGGTGGTCACCGTCGACGTGGCCCGGTTGGACGACGCCCTCCGTAAGGTCCTCGGCGACCAGGCCCAGGGCATGACCATGCCGGCGATCACCTATCAGGGCACCAAGCCGAAGGTGGTGCAGCCCAAGCCCGGGCTGGCCCTGAACGCGGAGCGGTCCGCCGAGGTGGTCCGCGCCGGTTGGCTGGCCGGCACACCGATCACGGTGCCGCTGGTGGAGACCCACCCGACGACCACCCCGGAGGAACTGGACCGGCTCGTCAACGAGCTGGCGAAGCCGGCGGTCGCCGCGCCCGTCACCCTCCGCACGACCAAGGGTTCGGTCAAGGTCCCGCCCGCCGCCATCGCGAAGAGCCTGCGGTTCACCGCCGACAAGACCGGCAAGCTGACCCCATCGGTGGACGTCAAGCGGCTGCGGGCAGCACTCGGCGACGACCTCGACACCATCGAGGTGCCGGCGAAGGACGCCACCATGACCATCACCGGTGGCCGCCCCACCGTCGTCGACGGGCGACCCGGCCAGCAACTGGACGCGGCGACCCTGGGTCAGGACCTGCTGGCCGTCCTACCCAAGTCGGACGGCCGCGAGGTGTCCGGCGAGCTGAAGCCGACGCAACCCGAACTGACGGCGGAGAAACTGTCCGGCCTGGGCATCAAGGAGAAGGTGTCCACCTTCACCACCCGCTTCACCGGCGGCCTGGCCTCCGCGCGCAGCCAGAACATCACCACCATCGCCAAGGACGTCGACGGCACCGTCGTCCTGCCCGGAAAGACGTTCTCCCTGAACGGCCACACCGGCGAACGCGGCTACGCACAGGGCTACCGTGACGCCCCGGTCATCCTCAACGGCAAACTGGTGCCGGGCGTCGGCGGTGGCACCTCACAGTTCACCACCACGCTGTTCAACGCGACCTACTACGCCGGGTTGGAGGACGTCGAGCACAAGCCGCACTCGTACTGGTTCGACCGGTACCCGGCGGTCATCGAGTCCACGATCTTCTGGCCGGACCTGGACTTCAAGTTCCGCAACAACACCGAGTACGGCGTCCTCATCGACACGTCGTACACCTCCAACTCGATCACCGTGTCGATCTGGAGCACCAAGATCTACGACAGCGTGAAGACGGAGTACGGTCCCCGCCGCAACATCACCACACCGAAGCTGATCCACCTGGAGCCCGGTCCGTCGTGCATCGCGACCAACGGGATCAACGGTTTCACCCAGGACGCCTTCCGGGTCATCAAGAAGGGTGGGGCAGTGGTCAAGCGGGAGAAGTTCACCTGGCGCTACGACGCAGAGCCCCGCTACGTCTGCGGTCCGAAGCCCTGACGAACGCCTGATCGACTCGGGTTCGCTGAAACCGGGGCATCCACCCGTGCGGGATACACCGACATCACCGAAACCGAGTCGATCGTGAGCCACCAGGCACCACGGGGCGGCACCACCGGGCGGCCCGAGCGCATGCCCCGGGCGGCCCGAGCGCATGCCCCGGGCGGCCCGAGCGCATGCCCCGGGCGGCCCGAGCGCATGCCCCGGGCAGCCCCGAGGGCATGATGCGTCCGGGTGGAGCTGCTGCGCGACGAGGCGCCCGAAGCGGATGCCCCCTGACGTGGTTGTCGGCTACGGTGCGGGGCTCGGGCGTAGCTATGTCGACAGTCGGCTCAGCCCCGCTGGCTGTAGATCTTGGACGGTTTCCGTTCTCGCGTTCTCGCGTAACGGAAACTGTCCAAGATCTCGTCCGAGGGCGTGGCCATCGGTGCCGGCGCTCCCCGTCGCGGTGGTGATCGGGTGGGGCCGCGGGCGCGGGTCCTGCAGCGGCTCTGGCGGTCCCGGCGGCTTCAGGTCGCCGATGTGGCGGTATTCGATGTTGGGGATGCGCCCACATCGGCGATCTGGAGTGGATCACCTCGCGGTGGATCGGTTGCAGCGGCTGCGGGAGCCGACACTGGTGCAGCCCTCGGCGGAGAAATGGGCTGGTGTAGCGGTTGCGGGGCCGGCTGAGCGCAGCCCCAGCAGCATCCGGCCGTGAAACGGCCGGCGGGACGGCCCCGTGGAGTAGCCCGAGAGGACGGCGCGATGAGACGGACCGATGAAAACGATCTAACAGATCGTCCCGGTGGAGTAACCCGGGAGGACGGTGTAGCGGAACGGCCGGTGGGACGGCCCCGGTTGGGACAGCCCCGATTATCGGCCCGCTGCGATGACGTATGCGGGAACGAATGCCGGATATGCAGAACGGGCCACCCCGCGAAGGGGTGGCCCGTTCTGGAAGATTGTCCGGCGGCGTCCTACTCTCCCACACCCTCACGAGTGCAGTACCATCGGCGCTGGAGGGCTTAGCTTCCGGGTTCGGAATGTAACCGGGCGTTTCCCCTCCGCCATGACCGCCGTAACTCTATGAACATATCAAACAACCCCGGCAAACAGTTCACGGGTGTTCGCTTGTTCAGAGTTGCACAGTGGACGCGTAGCAGCTTAGTAGTCAAGTCCTCGGCCTATTAGTACCGGTCAACTGAACCCGTTACCGGGCTTACATTTCCGGCCTATCAACCCAGTCGTCTAGCTGGGGGCCTTACCCCACCAAAGGTGGGTGGGATACCTCATCTTGAAGCAGGCTTCCCGCTTAGATGCTTTCAGCGGTTATCCCTTCCGAACGTAGCTAACCAGCCGTGCCCTTGGCAGGACAACTGGCACACCAGAGGTTCGTCCGTCCCGGTCCTCTCGTACTAGGGACAGCCCTTCTCAAGTATCCTACGCGCACGGCGGATAGGGACCGAACTGTCTCACGACGTTCTAAACCCAGCTCGCGTACCGCTTTAATGGGCGAACAGCCCAACCCTTGGGACCTGCTACAGCCCCAGGATGCGACGAGCCGACATCGAGGTGCCAAACCATCCCGTCGATATGGACTCTTGGGGAAGATCAGCCTGTTATCCCCGGGGTACCTTTTATCCGTTGAGCGACACCGCTTCCACTCGCAAGTGCCGGATCACTAGTCCCGACTTTCGTCCCTGCTCGACCTGTCAGTCTCACAGTCAAGCTCCCTTGTGTACTTGCACTCAACACCTGATTGCCAACCAGGCTGAGGGAACCTTTGGGCGCCTCCGTTACCCTTTAGGAGGCAACCGCCCCAGTTAAACTACCCACCAGACACTGTCCCTGAACCGGATAACGGTCCGAAGTTAGATACCCAAATCAACCAGAGTGGTATTTCAAGATTGCCTCCACCCATACTGGCGTATGGACTTCACCGGCTCCCACCTATCCTACACAAGCTAATTCGAGTACCAATGTCAAGCTATAGTAAAGGTCCCGGGGTCTTTCCGTCCTGCCGCGCGTAACGAGCATCTTTACTCGTACTGCAATTTCGCCGGGCCTGTGGTTGAGACAGTGGGGAAGTCGTTACGCCATTCGTGCAGGTCGGAACTTACCCGACAAGGAATTTCGCTACCTTAGGATGGTTATAGTTACCACCGCCGTTTACTGGCGCTTAAGTTCTCCGCTTCGCCCCGAAGAGCTAACAGGTCCCCTTAACGTTCCAGCACCGGGCAGGCGTCAGTCCATATACATCGAATTACTTCTTCGCATGGACCTGTGTTTTTAGTAAACAGTCGCTTCCCCCTGCTCTCTGCGGCCATACAACGCTCCACCCGCGCGGGGCTTCACGTCTCCGGCCCCCCTTCTCCCTAAGTTACGGGGGCAATTTGCCGAGTTCCTTAACCACAGTTCGCCCGATCGCCTCGGTATTCTCTACCTGACCACCTGTGTCGGTTTGGGGTACGG